>NZ_JAKGSG010000002.1 GCF_021568775.1 Antribacter soli
CCCTGGGGCGACCCGGGGTTTCTGGGGCCCCGGGTTGTCCCCCGCCACCTGGACCGGGGGGGGGGGGCGGCGCACGCCCGCGCCCCCACCCCACGTCACGCGGGCCTTGCCGTTCGTGTCCCCGCTGATGAGGCCCGCCGACGGAGAGCTGGGCGCGTCGGGCCTGCCATAGGGGACCACCGCGGCGGACTCCGGGCTGGCAGGGGAGCTGCCCGCCTTGTTCGCCGCCGTCACGGTGAACGTGTAGCTCGCCGTCGGGTCCAGGCCGGCGAACCGGGCGGACGTCCCCGTGATCCCGGTGCGCGACTCCGTTCGGCTGCCCCCTCGGTAGACGTCCACCTGGTAGGCGGACACCGGGTCGCCGTTGTTGGCGGGCGCGGTCCAGCTCACGACGACCACGCCACCGTCGGCGGCCGCGTCCGGCGCGCGCGTGGCTGTCGGGGCGGCGGGCTGCGCCGGAGGTGCCGCCGGCGTCTCGGCCGCGGACGGGTCGGACCAGTCCGAGGGGTCCGGGGCCGCGTTCTCGGCCTGCACCCGCACCGTGTAGGCGGTGCCGTTGCGCAGGCCCCGCCACACGACCTGGTTCCCGGGGACGCACGTCTTCTGGATGCGCCCGTCCGCCGGGGCGGGCGAGATCTCCAGGTTCACGCACTCGATCGGCGACCGGTCCGTGTAGGCCCGGTTCACCCACGTCACGGTCAGGCTCGAGTCGCCGAACGTGAGCGTCGCCGGGGCCGGCGCGTCCGGCTTCGCATCGGGACGGGCGGCGGCCGACGCCGGCGAGGCGCCCGACTCCCCCACCTCGTTCGTCGCGGTGACCGTGAAGGTGTAGAACACGTCGTTGGTCAGGCCGGTGACCGTGCAGGTCGTCGTCGGGCAGGAGGTCGGCCCGCCGCGGTCCGAGCGCACCGTGTAGCCGGTGATCTCCGCCCCGTTGTCCACCGGCGGGTCCCACGAGAGCACCACGGTCCCGGAGCGCACCTCCTCCACTCGCGGAACGCCGGGCGCCTCCGGCCGCCCCAGGACGGTGACCTGGACGCGGCCCTCGACCTCCCGGTCCGGGTCCCTCGTCGCGTCCTGCACGCGGTACCGCACCACCATCACGCCGTGGAAGGTGTCCGACGGCGTCAGGGTGACGCCGTCCGGCGACGCCGCCACGGTCCCGTCCCCGGTCTCGACGCTCGCGCTCACGACGGTGAGCGGGTCCTCGGGGAACGGGTTGGCGTCGTTGGCGAGCACGGGTACCCGCGTGCCCTCGCCCTGGTGGGCGTCGGGCACGACGTCGTCGTTCGCCCGGGCGAGCGGCCGCGTCGAGGCGACCACCTCGACGACGACGGTGCCGGGCACGGGCGGGTGCCCGGCGTCGGACACCGCGACTGGGAGGGTGAGGCGCGAGCCCTTGGACAGGCCCGGCTCGGCGCGGACCATGAGGAGCGTGCCTTCCGTCGCGGCGCTGAGACCGTCGGCGCCGCCAGTGACCTCGGCCGTGAGCGGGTCGCCGTCGGGGTCGGTCGCGTAGGCGCCCAGCTCGAGGGCTGCCTCCTCGCCGGCCGCGACGCGCAGCACGGGCGTGCCCTCGAGCACCGGCGGCAGGTTCTCCCGGGCGACCACCGACACCTGCGCCGTCAGCAGCGCCACCTGCGCCTTCGGGTCGTCCGGGCCGGAGGCGTCGGTGACCTCGAAGGTGACCGCGGCCTGGCCCACGTAGCCGGCGGCCGAGGTGTAGACCATCGTGGTGGGCCCCGTGACCTCCCGCGTGCCGTGCAGGGCGGTGACGCGCGACTCCTCGGTCAGGCGCGGCGCGCGCCCCTCGGCGACCACGACGAGCTCGGTGATGTCGATCGCGAGCGGCTCGCCGCTGACGACCTCGAGCGGGTCGAGGCCCGCGCGCAGGTGCGGCGCCGTGCCGTCCGGCGGCACACGCAGGAAGGCGCGCGCCACCAGCCCGTCCATGTCCGTGACGGCGTAGGTGATCAGCTGCGGCTCGGCGCCCAGCGTGACCGTCACCTGGCCGTCCTTGCCCACGACCGCGGTGTCGCCGTCGACGCTCACCTCGAGGTCCGAGGCCAGGCCGTCCGGGTCGGAGTCGTTGCGCAGCACGTCCACCGTGACCGCGCTCCGGGTGACGTCCCCGGCCGCGACCACGTCGTCGCGCGCCACCGGCGGGCGCAGCGGCGCGTCGGCGGCCACCGTGACGGTCACGGCACCGGTCGCCTGTGCGGCGAGCGCGTCCTGGATCCCGTAGTAGAACGCGTACGTCCCGTCCTCGCGCGGCGTGGTGACCACGACGAGGGAGTCGACGGCCTCCGGGCCGAGCTCCTCCGCGCCCTGGAACGCGGAGCCGACCAGCGCGATCTCGTCGCCGTCCGGATCGGAGTCGTTGGCCAGGACGTCGACGGCCACCGTGCGGTCCGGGCGCACGACCGTCTCGTCCGCCGCGGCGAGCGGCGGCTGGTTCTCCTGCGGCGGGGGCGCGATGCCGACGCGCACGACACCCTCCGCTACCGCGCCGCGCGTGTCCACCACCCGGTACGTGAACGTGTCCGCGCCCAGCGAGCCGGGCGCCGCGTGGTAGTCGAGGTAGCCGTCGACCACCTCGGCGGTGCCCTGGACCGGCGCCGAGCCGACGGCGGACAGCGTGACGTGGTCGCCGTCCGGGTCGACGCCGTCGAGCGGCAGCGCGATGCGCACGCTCGAGCCGCTCAGGACGCGCGCCTCGACGTCCGGTGGTTGCGGGGCGCCGTTCTCCTCGCCGTCGACGACAGTGATCGTGAGCTGAGCCGAGTCCTTCTGGCCGTTCGGGTCCCGCACCTCGTAGACGGCGTGGTAGGTGCCCGCGACGGACGGCGCGCGGAACCGGACGGTCTCCTCCGAGACGAAGGCCTCCCCCGCCTCCGGCTGCTCCACGAGCTCCCCCGCGACGGCCAGCTCGAGCCCGTCGGGATGCGTGTCGTTGCGCAGGACGGGGACCGTCACGACGTCCCCGGCCCGGACCGTGGCCTCGTCGGGCGCCGCGTCCGGCGGGCGCAGTCGGTCGGGCGCCGGGACGGGCACCACCCGCACCTGCCCGACGGCGGTCGCCCGCCCGTTCGACACCGTGTACTCCACCGTGACCGGGCCGTCGAGCCGCCGCACCTCGGTCACCCTCAGCACGTGGTGGGCGAGGACCGCGACCGTCACCGGCGCGCCAGCCGGCGCTCGTACGCCCTGCACCACGAGCACGCCGCCCGCGAGATCGGTGTCGTTGGCGAGCACGTCCACCAGCGCCGAACCGCCGGCCGGGAGCAGCACCAGGTCGGGCACGGCGACCGGCGGGCCGTCCACCTCAGGCGGGACCACGACGTCGATCCGCACCAGGCCCGTCGTCGCGTCCGGGCCGTCACTGACCTGGTAGGTGAGGTCGTAGCTGCCGGGCTGCGGGCTCATGAAGCGGAACGTGCCCGCCGCGTAGTTGGGCGTGATCTCGGCGGGAGACTGCTCGGCCACGTTCACGAGCCGCAGCGGGTCGCCGTTCGGGTCCGTGTCGTTCTGCAGCGGGCTCACCGTGACCGGCTGGCCGGCGAGGACCACGACGTGATCGCCCACCGCGACCGGCGGCTCCTGGGCGGCCACGACGTCGACGAGCAGGCGGCCCTCGACGGTCAGCCCCAGGGCGTCGGTCACCGTCAGGCTCACGACCTTGCGACCGGTCGTGGTGCCGCCGTCCCGGAACTCGACCGTGCCGTCCGGCCGGGACCGCACCTCGTCCCCCGCGACCGAGGAGGTTGCCGAGGACAGGACGAGGTCGTCCCCGTCAGGGTCGCGGAACGACGGGAGCACCCGCGTCGTGGCCACGCCGCCCTGGGCCACGCGCAGCACGGGCTCGCCGACCTGTGCGGGCGCGTCGTTCTCCGTCAACGGCACCACGCGCAGGTCGACCTGGGCGGGCGCCTCGCCGCCGCGGCCGTCCGAGACGGTGTAGGTGAAGGACAGCAGGCCGGCGGCCTCGGGCGGGACCGCGGCCTGCAGGGCCTTCCCGCCGAGCACGCGGTCGACCGTGACCGGCCCGTCCGGCGCCTGCGACACCGCGGCCGTCATGACGTCGCCGTCCGGGTCGACGTCGTTCGACAGGACATCGAGCACCGTGGTGCGCCCGGGACGCACGCCGAGCGCGTCGTCGGAGGGCTGCGGCGGCCGGTTGGGCTGCTGCCGGTCCACGACGAGCTGGTCCACCTGCTCCGGCGTCGTGGTCTCCGAATCCTGTCGTTCGCCCTCGGCGTCCTCGGGCAGCTTCAGGTCCCAGTCGTCGACCTTCTCGTACTCGTCCGCGGCGAGCCACAGGGTCCCGGCCGACAGGTCGTTCAGCACGATGACCTTCCGGTTCACCCGGTAGGCGAGCACCGTGCTCGGGTCGACCCCGTCGAGCCGCGTGTCGACGTCCCGGTCGGTGCCCGGGCAGTCACGCAGCACCTGGCCCGTGCTGGACCATGCGCCGTACGTGCAGTCACCGAGCTGGACGGGCGCGGCCGGCGAGCCCTCGGCGCGGCGCACGACGGCGGTCCCGCCGCCCAGCGGCTGCGTCACCAGGCCGTCGGGCGTGGCGACGACGACGGACCCGTACTCGGCGGAAGGCTGCTGCAGCCGCGCGTCCGCGCCGTCCGGCACCTCGACGGTCCGGCCGCCCGGCAGCACCAGCACCGACGCGGTCCGGTCCAGCACCACGGGCACCTCGCCCACCGCGCTGACCTCGATCTCGGCCCGCTCCGACACGGGCAGGTCCAGCGTCTCGACCGCGCCCGGAACGCCCTGCGACGTCGTGGGCACCGTGTACAGGGTCCCGTCGGCGGGCACGCCGACCAGCACCGTGCCGCCCTGGGTGACGGCGAGGGCCCCGCCAGGGGCGAGCTCCGCCGTCGGCTCCGACTCCGCCGGGTCGAACGACGTCGCGCCGTCGAAGGGCAGGACCCAGAGACGGCCCGTGGCCGGGTCGAGCACCGCCGTGGTCGCGGCGCCCGAGGCGACCTGCGCGCCGACGGGGAGGCGCAGGGTGCCGTCGAGTGCCAGGTGCGCCGGGTTCACGGGGCTCGCGGTCCAGCCACCGCCGTCAGCGAGCAGGACGCGCTGGGCCGTCTGTTGCACGTCGAAGTCCGCCGAGCCCGCGAGGAGCGTGCCGTCGAGCGCCTGTGCCTCGTAGTTGAAGCGCCCGAGCAGGCCTGCGGAGGTCTTGGTGACCCACACGCCCGAGTCGTTCAGGTCGACGTCGGCCGTGGGCTCGCCCTCGTACGTGACGGCCAGGACGGCGAGCGCGCCCGCGAAGAGGACGACCACGCACCCGGACACCATGGAGCGCCACTCATCCCGCAGCCATCCCGGCACGTCGACCAGTCCCCCCGACACGCGCGGCCACTCCCCCGGTGGTCGACGGCCCGCGCGTGAACCCTACTCACCAGGCCCGACACGAACCGTCAGCGACACGGGGGAACTGTCCGTCACCCGCGGCCGTCTGCCCGCGACGAACCCGGACCCGTCAGACCGTCCGGTCCGCCAGGGCCGTGGCGAACGCCGCCAGGGCCTCCTTCACCGGCCCGTCGGGCACGGGGTCGAGCTCGGCGGCGGACTGGGCCGCCCACCGCGTCGCGAGCGCGCGCGTCTCGTCCAGCACCGGGTGGGCGCGCAGCGCGGCCAGGGCCGCGGTCAGCGCGTCATCGGACGACAGGTCCCCGTCCAGCTGTGCCAGCAGCTCCCGGTCCGCGTCGGTCGCCTCGGGCGACGCGACGCGAGCCCGGAGCAACAGCACGGGCATGGTGGGCACGTGCTCGCGCAGGTCCGTTCCCGGCGTCTTGCCGGAGGACTCGGACGGCGAGGCGACGTCGAGCACGTCGTCGGCGAGCTGGAACGCCACGCCGAGCTTCTCGCCGTACTGCGTCACGGCCTCGACCACGGGCTCCGGGCACCCGCCGAACATCGCGCCGAACCGCGCCGACGTGGCCAGCAGCGACGCCGTCTTGTCGGAGAGCACCTGCAGGTAGTGCTCCACCGCGTCCTCGCCCTCCCGCGGGCCGAGCGTCTCGTGGAGCTGGCCGAGGCACATGCGCTCGAACGTGCCGGACTGCAGCACGACTGCTTCGGGCCCGAGCCGGGCCACGCGGGACGACGCCCGCGCGAACAGCATGTCGCCCACGAGGATCGCGACCGAGTTGCCCCACACCGAGTGCACGGACGGAGCGCCGCGGCGCAGCGGCGCGGAGTCCATGACGTCGTCGTGGTAGAGCGACGCGACCTGCGTCAGCTCCACCACGACGGCGGCGTCCACGAGCTCGGGCCGCGAGCCGTCGCCGAGCTCGCCCGTGAGCAGGGTCAGCAGCGGCCGGAACCGCTTGCCGCCGGCCGAGACGAGGTGCCGCGACGCGTCGTCCGCGAGTGCGTCCGCGCTGGCCACGGCGTCCGACAGCGCCTCGTCGACCGCCTCCAGCCTGCGCACCAGCCGGGCGGCCAGCTCCGGGTCCGGGACGGGGATCCCGAGGGCAGAGGCGGTCGCGGCCGGGTCGGGGACGGACGCGACCGGCGGCGTCGTCGAAGGCTCGGTCGGCAGGTGCGCAGAGGTCACGGCACGAACTTAATAGCCTGACCCGCAAGTTCGAGAACCGGACCAGGAAGGAGGCCCAGCAGGATCGTCGCCGCAGCGCAGATCGCGACGGCGACAGCCGCCGGCCCACGGGACCCCACGACGGTGACGACGGTGCGGGCTGCTTCCGTCCGGGTCGCCGTCGCAACGCCGCCACCAGTAGTTTCGGCCCCCTCGCCGGCGACCTCCACAGCGGTGCCCGACGCCGGGGCGGCCCCGGGCGCACCTTCACCCGACAGGCGGCGGGTCACCTCGGCGTCGGGCGCCGGTGTGAAGACCATGAGCACGATCACGCGGACGTAGAAGAAGACGGCGACGACGGACGCGAGCACGCCGACCACGGCGAGCCACGTGAGGTCGCCGGAGACGGCCGCGGAGAACGCCGTGAACTTCGCGACGAACCCGGCGGTGAGCGGGATGCCTGCCATCGACAGGAGGAACAGGGCGAAGGCGGCGGTGAGCCACGGGGCCTTTCGTCCGAGACCGGCCCACTGCGACAGGTGGGTCGCCTCACCCAGCACGACGCCGTCGTCGGCAACCTCGCCGTCCGCCCCGGCCGGCTCGGCGGACCCGTCGGCGGACCCCGTCAGCCGGGTCTCCCGCACCAGCGTCACGACACCGAAGGCGCCGATCGTCGCGACGCCGTAGGCGACCAGGTAGAAGACCACGGCCCGCACCGAGAACCCGGTGTACCCGGCGACGGCGACGAGCAGGAAGCCCGCGTGCGCGATCGACGAGTAGGCGAGCAGCCGCTTCACGTCGGTCTGCACGGCACCCGCGACGGTGCCGACCACCATGGTCGCCACGGCCACCGTCACCACCACGACGCGCAGGTCGTTCGCAACGTCCGCCGGGACGCTCACCACCACGGTGTACAGCACCTTCACCATCGCCCCCGCGGCCGCGACCTTGGTGCACGCCGCCATGAAGCCGGTGACCGGCGTGGGCGCACCGGTGTAGACGTCGGGCGTCCACGCGTGGAACGGCACGGCGCCCAGCTTGAACAGGAGGCCCACGAGGACGAGCAGCACGCCGCCCACGAGCAGCACCGTCATGCCCTCGAGCGGGGCGGCTCCCGACGCGATGTTCTGCCGCAGCACGTCGAGGCGCACGGTCCCAGCGAACCCGTAGATCAGGGCCACGCCGAAGATGAACAGGGCGGACGCGAACGCGCCGAGCAGGAAGTACTTCGCGGCGGCCTCCTGCGACAGGAGCCGGCGCCGCCGCGCCGTCGCGCAGAGGACGTACAGCGGCAGGGACAGCACCTCGAGGGCCACGAACAGCATGAGCAGGTCGTCCGTCCCGACGAACAGCATCATGCCGCCCGTCGCGAACAGCAGGAGCGGGTAGATCTCCGTCTGCTGCAGCCCGGCCCGCCGGGCCAGGTCCTCGTAGGAGGTGCCGGGCACGGCGGCGGCAGTGGGCGCGAACGCGTCCTGCCCGGTCGACGTGCGGTCGGCCACGACGAGGACGCCCAGGAACGCCAGCGCCGCGATCGTGCCCTGCAGCGCGAGCGCGAAGGGCGTCACCATGACCGTGCCGCCCACCAGCACGTCGGACACGCCCGCGGTCTCGGGCGTGCCGACGACGACGGGCCAGCGCAGGACCACGAGCGCCAGCGCCCCGGCGAGCGCCACGAGCGTGAGCACGACCTGGACGGCGCGCCGGACGGCGTCAGGCACGAAGGCCTCGACGAGGACGCCGGCCACGCCGGCCCCGAGCACCACGAGGAGCGGCGCGAGCGCCGCCCAGTCGATCAGCGGCACGACGAACCCGGTCACTGGTTGCTCCCTTCGACCGCCGCGACCGTCCGGTCGGCGGGCGAGTCCACGTAGGTGAGGGCGAGCTGCGGTACGAGGCCCAGCACGAGCAGGGCCGCGACCAGGACGCCGGCCACGGCGCGCTCGCGGCCACCGACGTCGGGCAGTGCGCCGAGCCCCTCAGCAGGCTTCCCGGTGAAGATCCGCTGGTACGTGAGGAGCACGTACACCGCGGCGAGGACCACGCCCAGGATCGCGACGAGCGCCGCGGCGGGGGAGCCCTCGAAGGAGCCGACGAGCACCATGATCTCGCTGGCGAACGTCGCCAGGCCCGGCAGGGACAGCGTCGCGAGGCCCGCGACGAGGAACATCCCGGCGAGCACGGGCGTGACCGTGCGCAGCCCCGAGTACTCGCTGATGAGCTGCGAGCGCGCGGGGTGCCGCGCGATGAGGAAGCCGGCCACCAGGAACAGCGCCCCGGTCGCGAGGCCGTGGTTGAGCATCATGAAGCTCGACCCGGCGGTCCCGAGCGGGCTGAACGTGAAGATGCCCAGGATGATGAACCCGAAGTGCGACACCGACGTGTATCCGATCAGGCGCAGCAGGTCGTCCTGCCCGATCGCCATGATCGCGCCGTACAGCACGCTGACCACCGCGAGCGCCACGATCACGGGGGCTGCCCAGCGGGACGCCTCCGGGAACAGCGGCAGGCACAGCGTGAGCATGCCGAAGGTGCCGACCTTGTCGAGCACGCAGATCAGCAGCGTGGAGGTGCCGACGGGCGCGTTCTCCGCGACGTCGGGCAGCCAGGTGTGCACGGGGAAGAGCGGCGCCTTGATCGCGAACGCGAGGAAGAAGCCGCAGAAGATCAGCCGCTCCGTCACCGGGTCGATCGCCAGGCCGGTCAGGTTGTCGGTGAGGAACGCGTCGCCGGCACGCAGGCCCGTCGTCGGGTCCGCCGGTGCCTGGAAGTAGAGCGCGAGCACCGCCGCGAGCATGATCAGGCCGCCCGCGAGGGAGAAGATCAGGAACTTCACCGCGGCGTACCGGCGCTGCGGCCCGTGGCCGAACGCGCCGATCATGAAGTACGCCGGGATCAGCATGGCCTCGAACAGGACGTAGAAGAGGAACACGTCCCGGGCGGAGAACACGGCCACCATGAACGCCTCGAGGATCAGCACGAGGACGAGGTAACGGCGCAGGCGCGTCATGTCGCCGCCCTGCTCGCGCCACGCCGCCGCGATCACGAGCGGCACCAGCACCACCGACAGCGCCACGAGCAGCAGGCCGACGCCGTCCACGCCGACGGCGTACGACGCCCCGATCTGCGGGATCCACGAGTACGTCTCGGCGAGCTGGTGCTCGGCGGCGGCGCCGGTCTCGAACTGGGCGAACGCGCCCACGAGGAGCGCGACCTCGACGAGCGCGCCCGTCAGGGCGGTCGCCCGCGGCCCGGGGATGCCGGAGCGGGATCGCCCGCTCGCCGCCACGGCGGCCGCCGCGACGAGCGGCCACGCGATGAGGGCGGTCAGCCAGGGGAACATCTCTCCTCCGTTCACTGGGTCACCGCCGCGGCGATGCCGGCGACACCCGCGATGACGAGCACGCCGGCCAGGGTCATGGCCGCGTAGGACCGGGCGTACCCGTTCTGCGCCTTGCGGATCTGGTCACCCGCGCGGGTGACGGAGCCCGCGAGGCCCAGCCAGCCGCCGTCGACCACCGCCTTGTCGGCGTAGACCGCGGTGCGGGTCAGGACCTGGCCGGGGAGCATCACGAGCGCCTCGTTCGCCGGGTCCTGGTAGAGGTCGCGGCGGGCGGCGCGGGTGAGCGCGGAGCCGTGCGGCGCCCGCGCGGGCACACGGCGCGCCGCGTACTGCAGGAACGCCAGCGCGGCGCCGCCCAGGACGAGGACGAGCGTGAGGGTCGTGATGACCCAGACCGGCAGCACGGGCTCGTGGTGCTCCACGTGCCCGGTGACGGGCTCGAGCCACGTCGTGAAGGTGCCGCCGATCGCGAGCAGCCCGCCGAGGGCGACGGAGCCGACGGCGAGCACGATCATCGGCGCCGTCATGAGGAAGGGCGACTCGTGCGGGTGGTGGTCGTCGTCCCACCGGCGCGTGCCCGCGAAGGTCATGAAGAACAGGCGGGACATGTAGAAGGCCGTGATGCCGGCGCCCACCAGCGTGACGGTGCCGAAGACCCACGGCTGCCAGCCCTCGCCCACGAACGCCGCCTCGATGATCCGGTCCTTCGACCAGAAGCCCGAGAACGGCGGGACGCCGAGGATCGCGAGCCAGCCCAGGCCCATCGTCACGGCCGTGACGGGCAGGAAGCGCGAGAGGCCGCCGTAGCCGCGCATGTCGACGTTGTCGTCCATCCCGTGCATCACCGAGCCCGCACCGAGGAACAGGCCCGCCTTGAAGAAGCCGTGCGTCAGCAGGTGGAAGATCGCGAACGCGTAGCCGACCGGGCCGAGGCCCGCCGCGAGCATCATGTAGCCGATCTGCGACATCGTGGAGGCGGCCAGCGCCTTCTTGATGTCGTCCTTCGCGCAGCCGACGATCGCCCCGAACAGGAGCGTGATCCCACCGACGAGCACCACGACGAGCTGCGCCGTCGGCGCGGCCTCGAGGATCGTCGCGCTGCGCACCATGAGGTACACGCCCGCGGTGACCATCGTGGCCGCGTGGATGAGGGCGCTGACCGGGGTGGGGCCCGCCATGGCGTCGCCGAGCCACGCCTGCAGCGGGAACTGGGCCGACTTGCCGCAGGCCGCCAGGAGCAGGAGGAGGGCGATCGCCGTCCACGTGCCCGTGGACGGTTCGAGCCGGCCCGCCGGCCCGGCCTCGCCGGCCGCCGCGGGCAGCACGTCCGCGAAGCTCACCGAGCCGACCGTCGCGAACATCAGCGCCATCGCCGCGATGAGTCCCATGTCGCCCACGCGGTTCATGACGAACGCCTTCTTCGCCGCCACCGCGTTGGTCCGCTCGTGGTCCCAGAACCCGATGAGCAGGTAGGACGCCAGGCCCACGCCCTCCCAGCCGACGAACAGCAGCAGGTAGGAGTTCGCCAGCACCAGCGTGAGCATCGCCGCGACGAACAGGTTGAGGTAGGCGAAGAACCGGCGGCGGTGCGGGTCGTGCGCCATGTACGCCACCGAGTACACGTGGATGAGCGTGCCGACGAACGTCACGAGCATCACGAACGTCACCGACAGCGGGTCCAGGCGGATCCCGAGGTCAACGTCCAGGCCGCCGGCGGACAGCCACGTCCACAGGTGGTGGTCCAGGACGCGTCCGTCGTCGGGCAGCCCGAGCATGGCGGCCAGGAGGATGAAGCCGACCACTCCTGAGGCCGCCGAGGCCGCGACGCCGAGCCAGTGCCCCCACCGGTCGGCGGCCTTGCCGCCGAGGAGCAGGATCGCCGCGCCGAGCAGGGGGAACCCCACGAGCCAGGGCGCCAGCCCTATCACGTTGTCCATGTGCCTCAGCCCTTGAGGAGATTGACGTCGTCGACCGAGGCCGAGCGGCGGGTACGGAAGATCGTCACGATGATCGCGAGCCCGACGACGACCTCGGCGGCGGCCACGACCATGACGAAGAACGCGAGCACCTGCCCCGTGAGGTCGCCGTGGAGGCGGGCGAACGTCACGAAGGCCAGGTTGGTGGCGTTGAGCATCAGCTCCACGCCCATGAAGACGACGATCGCGTTGCGGCGCAGCAGCACCGTCGTGGCGCCGATCGCGAACAGGACGGACGCCAGGACGGCGTAGTTGGTGACCTCCATGTCACTCCCCCTCGACCGTTGCGCGCTCCGACTCGAGCAGGGCGCCCACCGAGCGCTGCTGCCCGCGGATGCGCAGGACGCGCGGCACCGACGCCTCGACGGGCTCGCCCGCCGGGTCGAGCGCGGGCGTGTCCATCGCGTTGTTCAGGGCGTAGACGCCGGGCGTGGGCTGCGGCGTGAGCGACACGCCCCGCGGGAGGGCGCGGACCCGAGACTCGGCCATGGTCCGCTGCGTGCGCCGCGGCTCCAGACGGCGCCGGTGCGTCAGCACGAGCGCCCCCATCGCGGCCGTGACGAGCAGGACGCCGACGGCCTCCATGGCCAGGACGTAGTCGCCGAACAGGATGCGCGCCAGCCCCACCGGGTTGGTGACCTCGTTCGCGAGCCCGAGGCCCGCCGCGGGCGGGAACGCCGCCTGCGCGACGACGCCCGCCAGCACGATCCCGAGGCCCAGGCCGAGCAGCAGGCCGATCCCGCGCTGACCCTTGATGGTCTCGGTCAGCGAGTCCGACGCGTCCACGCCGACGAGCATGAGCACGAAGAGGAACAGCATCATCACGGCGCCCGTGTAGACAACGACCTGGACGACGCCGAGGAACGCCGCCTCCTGCGCGATGTACATGATCGCCAGGCTGACCATGACGAACACGAGGCACATCGCCGCGTGCACCGCCCGCCGCACGAACAGCAGGCCCAGCGCGGCGAGCACCATGAGCGGTGCCAGCACCCAGAACAGGGCGGCCTCGCCACCGGTCGCGGTCATGCCCTCACCCCCGCCGGCCTCGTCGCGGTGCCGCGGCCCGCCGACCGCGGCCGCCCGGTCGTCGCGACCTTCTCCGCGGCCGGCAGGGTCGGGTCGTCCGGCCGGTGCTCCGCCACCCAGGAGACCTGCACGGGCGTGGGGCCCGTGACGTCTCCGCGGTAGTAGTCCGTGTCGGTGGTGCCCTCGACCATGGGGTGCGGCGCGGCGAGCATGCCCTCCCCCAGCGGCGCGAGCAGGTCCTGCTTCTCGTAGATCAGCCCGGCCCGCGTAGGCCCGGCCAGCTCGTACTCGTTGGTCATGGTCAGAGCGCGCGTGGGGCAGGCCTCGATGCACAGCCCGCAGAAGATGCACCGCAGGTAGTTGATCTGGTAGACGGCGCCGTACCGCTCGCCGGGGCTCATGTGCGCACCGCCGGAGTCGTCCGCCGTCACGACGCGGTCCGCGTTCTCCGGCAGGGCCGAGTTGTCCGCGCCCTCGACGTAGATCGCGTCCGCCGGGCACGCCCAGGCACACAGCTCGCAGCCGATGCACTTCTCGAGCCCGTCCGCGTAGCGGTTGAGCTGGTGGCGGCCGTGGTACCGCTTCTGCGGCGGCACCTTCTGGCGCGGGTACTGCTCCGTGACGGTCGGCCGGAACATCGACGACAGCGTCACCCCGAAGCCCGCGACGGGCGCGAACAGCTCCTTGATCGGCCCCGCCTGCGGGCGCAG
Organism: Antribacter soli; assembly: GCF_021568775.1. GTDB lineage: Bacteria > Actinomycetota > Actinomycetes > Actinomycetales > Cellulomonadaceae > Antribacter > Antribacter soli. The sequence goes on from NZ_JAKGSG010000002.1 coordinate 13,624, forward strand.
GGGCTTGTACTCGTCACTCACCGGTGACCCGTCCCTTCTTCTGGAGGACGCCGCCGGTCTCGGTCGCCGCGGAGCCTGGTCCGGCTCCGGCGGCGTCCGCAACGGCTCCGGCGGCGTCATGCTCGATCGGCGTACGGCGGCCGCGCGGCGACGGCGGCAGGGTCTGGCCGGGCAGCGGCGGGACGGGGTAGCCGTCCGCGAAGGCGTCCAGCACGGCCTCCTCGCCGCCCTTCCGGCCGATGGGCCTCGGCTTCTCCGGCCAGAACCACACCAGAGCGAGCAGCACCGCGAAGACGCCGCCGATCACCCACAGGGTCGCCGTGAACGGCAGCTCGACGACGCGGTTCGCCCACTGGATGAGGGCGACCACGACGGCGAACGAGAGAGCCACCGGGATGAGGACCTTCCAGCCGAACACCATGAACTGGTCGTAGCGCAGGCGCAGCAGCGTGCCGCGGACCCACACGAACACGAACATGACGGCCCAGAGCTTCACGAGGAACCAGAGGACCGCCCACCAGCCCTCGTTGAGCATCCCGGCGCCGACGGCGGACAGCGGCCAGGGTGCGCGCCACCCGCCGAGGAAGAGCGTGACGGCCACCGCGGAGACGTTGAGCATGTTGATGTACTCGGCGAGGAAGAACCAGGCGAACTTCATCGAGGAGTACTCGGTCATGTAGCCGGAGACGAGCTCGCCCTCGGCCTCGGGCAGGTCGAACGGGAGGCGGTTCGTCTCGCCGACCATCGAGATCACGTAGACGACGAACGCCGGCAGCAGCGGGATGAACCACCACAGCCGCGTCTGCGAGTCCACGATCTGCGACGTCGACATCGAGCCCGCCATGAGGAACACGCTGACGAGCGACAGGCCCATGGCGAGCTCGTACGAGATCACCTGGGCGGTGGACCGCACCGCGCCGAGCAGCGGGTACGTCGAGCCGGACGACCAGCCGCCGAGCACGATCCCGTACACGCCGAGCGACGCGCACGCCAGGACGTACAGCACCGCGACCGGGAAGTCGGTGAGCTGCGCCGGGGTCGAGTAGTCGGTGAACGGGATCGTCACCTCGGGCCCGAACGGCACCACCGCGAACACGAGCAGCGAGCAGAACACCGAGATCATCGGCGCCAGCAGGTAGGTGAACTTGTCCGCCGCGGTGACGGTCAGGTCCTCCTTGAGCAGCAGCTTCATCGCGTCGGCGAGCGACTGGAGCAGGCCGAAGGGACCGTGCCAGTTGGGGCCGGGGCGCACCTGCATGCGCGCCACGACCTTGCGCTCGAACCAGATCGCGAACAGCACGCTGGTCAGGAGGAACACGACGATGAGGACGGCCTTGACCACCGTCGTCCAGATCGTGTCCTGCGAGAAGTCCGCAGCGATCCCGGGGATCATGCGTCGCTCCTTCCGGCGGCGGCCTCGCCGTCCTGGCCAGCAGGCCCGCCCGGCACCGCGGGCACGACCCGCACCAGGTCGCCGGGTGCCGCGCCCAGGGTGTCGTGGACCCGGCAGCCCGCCGACTTCAGCGGGAGCCACACGACGCCGTCCACCATGTCGGTCACGGCGACGGGCACCGTCACCGAGCCGCGGTCGGTCGAGACGGTCACGGCGTCGCCGTCGTACGCGTCGAAGGACGCCGCCGTGGCGGCGGACATCCGTGCCAGGGCCCGCTTCGCCGTCCCGGCGAGGAACCGCTCGCCGTCCTGGCCGCGGGCGTCGTCCAGCAGCAGGCGCCAGCCCGCCAGCACGGCCAGTCCCGGCCCGACGACGGGCGGTCCCGCGGGAGCACCGTCGGGGGCGGGCACACGGTTGCCGGCCCAGCGGCCGAGCGCCGCGATCGCGAGGTGCGCCTGCTGCGGGGTGGCGGCGGAGAGGTCGGCCCCGAGCTCCGCGGCGAGGGCGTGCAGCACACGGTGGTCCGGGAGCGCGGTCGACTCGATCGCCTGGCCGAAGGCCCGCACGCGGCCCTCCCAGTTCCAGTACGAGCCGGCCCGCTCCTGCGGGGGCGCGACCGGCAGCACGACGTCGGCGAGCTGAGCGGCCTCGGACAGCCGGACCTCGAGGCTCACGACGAAGCCGGCACCCGACAGGGCGCGGCGGGCGTGCGCGGGGTCGGGCAGGTCGGCGAGCTCGACCCCGCCGACCAGCGCGGCGCCGAGCTGACCCACCGAGAGGGCGTCGAGGATCTCGCCCGTGTCCCGGCCGGGGGCCTCGGGGACGGAGCCCCAGGCGGCGGCGACCTCGGCGCGGGCCGCGGGGTCCACGACCGGGCGGCCACCCGGGAGCAGTCCGGGCAGCAGCCCGGCCTCGACGCCGCCGCGCTCACCGGCGCGGCGCGGGATCCACGCGAGCCGTGCGCCGGTGGCCTGCGCGAGGGCGAGCGCCGCGGCGTAGGCACCGGGCGAGGTCGCCAGGCGCTCGCCGACGAGGATCACCGAGCCGGCCTGCGCGAGTGCGTCGATGCCCTCGTCGAGCACCGCCGGGGCGGCGTCCGCGGGGAGCAGCCCGCCGGTGAGGCGGGTGCGCAGGCCGTCGAGCCACTCGGCCTCCGTGCCGGGCGCGGCCGGGAGCAGCGTCCCGGACAGGCGCTCGAGCCCACGCGAGGCGTACGGCGCGACGGCGAACACCCTGACGCGGCCCTTCGCGACGCCCTTGCGCAGCCGCAGGAACGTGACACCGGCCTCCTCCTCGGCCTCCAGGCCGACGAGCAGCACGGCGGGCGCGCTCTCCAGGTCGGAGAACGTGACGCCCACTCCGCTACCGGCGACAGCGTGCCCGAGGAACGCCTCCTCCTCCAGGGAGTGCACGCGCACACGCTGGTCGACGTCGTTCGTGCCGAGCACCGCCCGCGCGAACCGCGACCACGCGAACGCGTCCTCGACGGTGAGCCGGCCGCCCGGAAGCACGCCGACGCCGCCGTCGGCCGTCGCTGCGGCCAGGCCTGCCGCCGCCACCCCGAGGGCCTCCGCCCAGGAGGCGGGCCGGAGCTCGCCCTTCGTGCCGTCCTCGGCCACGTCCCGCACCAGCGGGGTCGTGACGCGGTCCGGCGCGGTCTGCCACGTGAACGCGAACCGGTCCTTGTCGGTGATCCACTCCTCGTTGACCAGCGGGTCGTCGCCGGACAGGCGGCGCAGCACGACGCCGCGGCGGTGGTCGATCCGGATGGCGGACCCGCACGCGTCGTGCTCCCCGACCGCCGGCGTGCTCACCAGGTCGAACGGCCGCGACCGGAACCGGTAGCCGGCCCCCGTCAGGGCGCCGACCGGGCAGATCTGAACCGTGTTGCCGGAGAAGTACGAGGCGAAGGGCTGCCCCGACGTGTCGGGGTAGGCCTCACCGACCGGGCGGTCCACGGGCCCCGGCGTCGCCGGCTCGTCCGCCGGCTCGGCGAAGCCGAGAACAGACTGGTCGAAGCGGCCGATCTGCTGCCCGGCCCCGCGATCCTGCAACGCGATGAACGCGTCGCCCGCGATCTCCTCGCTGAACCGCGTGCAGCGCTGGCACAGGACGCAGCGCTCGCGGTCGAGCAGGATCTGCGTGGACAGGGCGATGGGCTTGGGGAACGTGCGCTTGACGTCGATGAACCGCGTGTCCGCGCGCCCGTTCGTCATCGCCTGGTTCTGCAGGGGGCACTCGCCGCCCTTGTCGCACACCGGGCAGTCGAGCGGGTGGTTCATGAGCAGCAGCTCCATCACCCCCTGCTGCGCCTTGTCGGCGACGGGCGAGGTCAGCTGCGTCTTCACGACCATGCCGGGCGTGGCCTCCAGCGTGCACGAGGCCTGCGGCTTCGGCATCGGCCGGACGTTGCCCTCCCGGTCCGGGGTGGCCACCTCGACGAGGCACTGCCGGCACGCGCCCGCGGGCGCCAGCAGTGGGTGGTCGCAGAACCGCGGGATCTGGATGCCGGCCTGCTCGGCGGCCCGGATCACGAGGGTGCCCTTGGGGACCGACATCTCGATGCCGTCGACGGTGAAGGTCACCAGGTCGACGGGCTTCTCGACCGGTCCGGACCCGGTCTTGGGGGTGGTGACGGTCATCGGTGACCTCCCGCGCCGGCTCCGGCCAGGGCGGCCGCCGGGCGCGTCTTCGGGGTGTAGGGGAACAGCGCCGACGCCACCGGGTCGAACGGGCACCCGCGGGAGTCGATGTGCGCCTGGTACTCCTCGCGGAACAGCTTCACGGAGGACGTGATCGGCGAGGTGGCTCCGTCGCCGAGCGCACAGAACGCCCGGCCCAGGATGTTGTCGCACAGGTCGAGGAGGAGCTCCAGGTCTCCGTCCTGGCCCTGCCCCGCCTCGATGCGGTGCAGCACCTGCTTGAGCCAGTACGTGCCCTCCCGGCACGGGGTGCACTTGCCGCACGACTCGTGCGCGTAGAAGTCGGTCCACCGGCTGACCGCCCGGACCACGCACACCGTCTCGTCGAAGATCTGCAGCGCGCGCGTGCCGAGCATCGACCCCGCCGCGCCCACGGACTCGTAGTCGAGGGGGGTGTCGAGATGGTCCGCCGTGAACAGCGGCGTCGAGGAGCCACCGGGCGTCCAGAACTTCAGCTCGTGGCCCCTGCGGACGCCGCCCGCCAGGTCGAGGAGGGTACGGAGCGTGATGCCCAGCGGCGCCTCGTACTGCCCGGGCCGCTTGACGTGCCCGGACAGCGAGAACAGGCCGTGGCCCTGCGAACGCTCGGTGCCCATGGACGCGAACCAGTCCGCCCCGCGCGCAAGGATGCCCGGCACCGACGCGATCGACTCGACGTTGTTGACCACCGTGGGCCGCGCGTACAGGCCTGCGACGGCGGGGAACGGCGGCTTGAGACGCGGCTGCCCGCGCAAGCCCTCGAGCGAGTCGAGCAGCGCCGTCTCCTCGCCGCAGATGTACGCCCCGGCGCCGGCGTGCACGGTGACCTCGAGGTCGAACCCGGAGCCCTGGACGTCCTTGCCCAGGTAGCCCGCCGCATACGCTTCCTCGACGGCCTTGATCAGGCGCCGGTACACGTGCAGCACCTCGCCGCGCACGTAGATGAACGCGTGGTGGCAGCCGATCGCGTAGCTCGTGATCACGATGCCCTCGATCAGGTGCTGCGGGCTCGCGAGCATGAGCGGGATGTCCTTGCAGGTGCCCGGCTCGGACTCGTCCGCGTTGACGACGAGGTAGCGGGGACCGCCGTCGGGCGGCGGCAGGAAGCCCCACTTCATGCCCGTGGGGAAGCCTGCGCCGCCGCGGCCGCGCAGGCCGGAGTCCTTCACGGCCTGGACGACCGCGCCGGGGTCCATGCCCAGGGCGGCGCGCAGGCCGTCGTAGCCGCCGCGGGACTCGTAGGCCTCGAGCGTCCAGGACCGCTCGGCGTCCCAGGTGTCGGTGAGGACCGGGGTGAGCGTCACTTCTCGGCTCCCTTCGAGGCGCCCGGGGCCGCGCCGGGCGTGCCCGGCTTGCCCCCGGGCAACGCGTCGGACGGCGTGGTGGGCGTACGGGCCGCGCTCGACCCGGGCTCGCCGGGCTTCGGCGCGGTGGCACCTGCCGGACCGCCGGAAGCCGCACCCGCAGGTGCTCCTTCGGCAGGTTCCTTCTCGGCGGGAGACGGAGCGGTCCACATGTTCTCGCGCGCGATCCGCAGCCCGATCAGCGTCGGGTCGCCCGCGCCCGTCCCCTCGTCGGCCCGGCCGTCGGAGAACCCGGCCAGGACCCGGCTCATCTGCTTGAACGTGCACACCGACGCCGCGCCGCGCGTCGGCGCGACCGCCTCGCCGGCGCGCAGCCGGTCCGCGAGCGCCGTGGCCGACTCCGGCGTCTGGTTGTCGAAGAACTCCCAGTTGACCATCACGACGGGCGCGTAGTCGCAGGCCGCGTTGCACTCGATGTGCTCGAGCGTGATCGCGCCGTCCTCCGTCGTCTCGTCGTGGCCGACGCCGAGGTGCTCCGACAGCTCGTCGAAGATCGCGTCGCCGCCCATGACGGCGCACAGCGTGTTCGTGCACACCCCGACCGTGTAGGTGCCGTTGGGGTGGCGCTTGTACTGGGTGTAGAAGGTCGCGACGGCAGAGACCTCGGCGGCCGTGATCCCGAGCTGCTCGGCGCAGAACAGGATGCCGTCGCGGCTGACGTACCCGTCGACGGACTGCACGAGGTGCAGCATCGGCAGGAGGCCGGAGCGCGGGTCGGGGTAACGCGCCACGATCGCAGCGGCGTCGGCCGTCAGGGACGCGAGCGTCGCGGCGTCGTACCTGGTCCGGGTCGGCGGGGCCGGGATGGGCATCGTCGGCACCGGGGCGCCCATGGGTTCGGCGGTCATCGGTCCACACCTCCGAGGACGGGGTCCAGGGACGCGACGGCGACGACGACGTCGGCCACCTGGCCGCCCTCGCACATCACCGACACGGCCTGGAGGTTGTTGAACGAGGGGTCGCGGAAGTGCGCGCGGTAGGGGCGCGTGCCGCCGTCGGACACGACGTGCACGCCGAGCTCGCCGCGCGGGTGCTCCACGGTCTGCCACGCCTGGCCGGCGGGGACGCGGAAGCCCTCCGTGACCAGCTTGAAGTGGTGGATCAGGGCCTCCATGGAGGTGCCCATGATCTTCTTGATGTGCTCCAGGGAGTTGCCCTGGCCGTCGGCGCCGACGGCCAGCTGAGCCGGCCAGGCGATCTTCCGGTCGGCCACCATGACCGGCGCCCCGGCCGTCGCGTCGAGGCGGGCGAGCGCCTGCTCCACGATCCGCAGCGACTGGTAGCACTCCTCGAGGCGGAGCACGGCGCGGGTGTAGCAGTCGGCACCCGTGCCGGTCGGCACGTCGAACTCGTACGTCTCGTAGCCGCAGTAGGGCGCGGCCTTGCGCACGTCGTACGGCAGGCCGGTCGAGCGCAGCACCGGGCCCGTGATCCCGAGGGCCATGCAGCCCGCGAGGTTCAGCGCGCCGACGTCGGTCAGCCGCGCCTTGAAGATCGGGTTGGCGAGCATGAGGTCGCCCAGCTGGCCCAGGTAGTGCCGCACGTTCTCGAGCGCGTCGCGCGCCTGGGCGGTGAAGCCCTCGGGGACGTCCACCGCCACGCCGCCCGGGCGGATGTACGCGTGGTTCATGCGCAGGCCGGTGACGGCCTCGAAGAGCCGCAGGATCTCCTCGCGGGCGGTGAACCCGACGGTCATCACCGTGGTGGCGCCCATCTCGTTGCCGCCGGTGCCGAGGCACACGAGGTGGGAGGTGATCCGGTTGAGCTCCATCATCAGGACGCGGATCACGGACGCGCGCTCCGGCACGTCGTCCGTGATGCCGAGCAGGCGCTCGGTCGCCAGGCAGAACCCGGCCTCCTGGAAGAAGGGCGCCACGTAGTCCATGCGGGTGCAGAACGTGGTGCCCTGCGTCCACGTCCGGAACTCCATGTTCTTCTCGATGCCCGTGTGCAGGTAGCCGATGCCGGCGCGGGCCTCGGTGACGGTCTCGCCGTCGATCTCCAGCATCAGGCGCAGCACCCCGTGGGTGGACGGGTGCTGCGGGCCCATGTTGACGACGATCCGCTCCTCGCCCACGGCCTCGCGGGCGATGTCGTCCCAGTCGCCGTCGCCGTAGGCCTCGAAGGCGCGGACGGTGGCGGCGAGGCCGTCGTCGGCGGGCAGGGTGGCGTGCGGCACGGAAGCAGTGGCGCTCACGAGTACGACCTCCTCGTGTCCGGCGGGGGAATGGTGGCCCCCTTGTACTCGACGGGGATGCCGCCGAGGGGGTAGTCCTTGCGCTGCGGGTGCCCCACCCAGTCGTCGGGCATCTCGATGCGCGTCAGAGCGGGGTGACCGTCGAAGACGATCCCGAAGAAGTCGTACGTCTCGCGCTCGTGCCAGTCGTTCGTCGGGTACACGCTCACCGTGGACGGCAGGTGCGGGTCCTCGTCGGGCGCCACGGTCTCCAGGCGCAGCCGGCGGCCGTGCGTCACCGAGACCAGGTGGTAGACGGCGTGCAGCTCGCGGCCCGTCTCGTACGGGAAGTGCACGCCGGAGACCCCGAGGGACAGCTCGAAGCGCAGGTCCTGGTCGTCGCGCAGCGCCTGGCACACCGGCACCAGGTGCTCGCGCCGCACGTACAGGGTCAGCTCCGCCTGCGGCGCGTCGGCGGTGGCGGCGCCGTGCAGGTCCACCACGACCTTCTCGACCGCGTCGTCGAACGCGAGCCCGCCGTCGGCGAGCACCTCCCCGAGGATGTCCACGACGTCGTCGAACCAGCTCCCGTACGGGCGGGCCGACGGGCCGGGCATCACCACGGGGCGGACGAGGCCGCCGTAGCCGGACGTGTCGCCGGAGTCGCCCGCGCCGAACATGCCGCGGCGCACCTCGGTCACCTCGAGCTGCGTCGCCGAGGCGGGGGCGGCGGGGCCCTTCGAGACCTCGCTCATCGCAGCAGACCCTTCATCTCGAAGGTGGGGGTCGCCTCCAGGGCGGCGGCCTCGGCGGCGGTGGCCGCCTCACGGCGGTTGGCGCCGAGCGGCGCCTGCTGGATCTGGTCGTGCAGCGCCAGGATCGCGTTGATCAGCATCTCCGGGCGCGGCGGGCAGCCGGGCAGGTAGATGTCGACCGGGACGATGTGGTCCACGCCCTGCACGATCGCGTAGTTGTTGAACATGCCGCCGCTGCTGGCGCAGACCCCCATGGAGAGCACCCACTTGGGCTCGCTCATCTGGTCGTAGACCTGGCGCACCACGGGCGCCATCTTCTGGCTGACGCGCCCCGCCACGATCATGAGGTCCGCCTGGCGCGGCGAGGCCCGGAACACCTCCATGCCGAACCGCGACAGGTCGAACCGCGACGCGCCCGCCGCCATCATCTCGATGGCGCAGCACGCCAGGCCGAACGTCACCGGCCACAACGACGCCTTGCGCAGATACCCCGCAAGGTCCTCGATCGTCGTCAGCAGGAAACCTGACGGCGCCTCCTCGAGCCCCATGCCTCCTCCTTCCGCCCGGTCACCCGGGCGCTACCGCCCGGGCCGGGGCCCGGGCACGAGAGTCACACCCAGTCGAACCCGCCCCGCCGCCACTCGTAGACGAACGGCACCGTGATCAGCGCCAGGAACGTCAGCGACGCCACCAGGCCGAACGTGGCCAGAGTCGTGAAGTCGACGGCCCACGGGTAGAGGAACACGATCTCGATGTCGAACACGATGAACGTCATCGCGACCAGGTAGTACTTGATCGGCAGGCGGCCGCCGCCCGACGCGTGCGGCGTCGGCTCGATGCCGCACTCGTAGGCATCGAGCTTCGCCCGGTTGTAGCGCTTCGGGCCGATCACGGCGCTCGCCGCGACGCCGCCCAGCGCGAGGACTGCCGCCACGGCCATCAGGACCAGGACGGGCAGGTACGGGTTGGTCATGCTCGGATCTCCCTCATGAACGAGGCACCACCCTGGTGAGCCCCGCGATGACGCGGTCCACCCAGTCGCCTCCGCGGGGCTCGTAGCAGTCGGACAGGAGCTTGAGAGTGAACTGCATGACGACCTTCCGGGGAAGGCCGTACCGGACGCACACCCGCATCACCTCGGGGTGCTCGATGAGCCGCACGAACCAGCGGCCCAAGGTGTAGTAGCCGCCCAGGTCGTCGCGCATGCGCGCGCCGTACGTGGCGAGCGTGGCCTCGCGGGCCGTGTCGGTACGGCGCGCACGGGCCTGGCTGATCGCGTCCGCCGCGACCCGGCCGGCCTGCAGCGCGTACGCGATGCCCTCGCCGTTGAAGGGGCTGACCATGCCTGCCGCGTCGCCGGCGAGGATCACGCCGTCGGCGTACAGCGGACCACGGTTGAAGCCCATCGGGAGGGCGGCGCCGCGGATGGTCGCGCGCTCCTCGTCGGGGACGAGGTCCCAGCCCTCCGGGGCGCTGTTGGCCAGCCAGGTCTCCTGCAGGCGGCGGTAGTCGATGCCGGCGGCGGACTGGCGGGCGGGCGTGCTGTGCACCGACCCGAGGCCCACGTTCGCCGTGCCGTCGCCCAGCGGGAAAACCCAGCCGTAGCCGGGGAGCAGGTCGCTCTTGCCCGGGGCGCCGGACCACAGCTCCAGGTGGGACTCCATGAACGGGTCCTCGTGCCGCGGCGTGCGGTAGTAGGCGCGCACCGCGGTGCCCATCGGGCGGTCGTCCCGGCGCTCGCGCCCGACCCCGAGCCCGAAGCGGGAGCTCACGCCGTCCGCGGCGACGACGACCGGGGCGCGGAACGTGCGCTCCGGGCCCTCGGCCCGGCCGCGGCCGTCCAGCGGCTGGGCTGTCACGCCCAGGACGCGCCCGGTGCGCTCGTCCCGGACCGCGCCCGTCACCTTGGTGCGCTCGAGCAGCTTGGCTCCGTTGGCCTGCGCGTGCTGTGCCAGCGTCTGGTCGAGGGACGTCCGGGCGCGGGCCATGCCGTAGCCGGGGTAGCTCGTCAGGTTCGGCCAGTCCAGCTCGTAGGCGCGACCGCCGCCGTGGACGCGCAGACCGCGGTTGCGGATCCAGCCGTCGTCCTCGCGGGTGCTCACGCCCATGCGGACCAGCTCGGCGACCGCGCGCGGCGTCAGGCCGTCGCCGCACACCTTGTCCCGCGGGAACTCGCCCTTCTCGAGCAGCAGCACGTCGAGCCCCGCGGACGCGCACCAGTGCGCGGCGGACGCGCCGGCAGGGCCGGCTCCCACCACGATGACGTCTGCGTCGTCGCGTACGTCGTTGTGCACGTGCTCACCCCCAGGTCGTGAACTCGCTGCATTGTCACAGGGCCTTGTGAACCCTGTCACAACACCGTCACCCTAGCCACACATGCGGTGATCCGACTAGCAAGGCATACCTAACCCCGGGGGTGCCTCGGGACGGTCTTTACGCAGGTCGCAGCCGACCCGGCCCGCTCAGGCCGGGCGGACCGCGCGGTGCAGGGCGACGACGCCGCCCGTGACGTTGCGGTAGGCGACGTGCGACCACCCGGCGCCGAGCATGAGGCGGGCCAGCTCCACCTGGGTGGGCCACGCGCGGATCGACTCGGCGAGGTAGTCGTAGGAGCCGCGGTCCTTCGTGATGGCGCCCGCGACCGGGGGCAGCGCCCGCATGAGGTACTCCTGGTACAGGGTGCGGAACGGGCCCCACGTCGGCGTGGAGAACTCGCAGATGACGACGCGGCCGCCCGGGCGGACCACGCGCAGCATCTCCCGCAGCGCCGCGCTCGTGTCGACCACGTTCCGCAGGCCGAAGCTGATCGTCACCGCGTCGAAGCTCTCGTCGGCGAAGGGCAGCCGCGTGGCGTCGCCCGCCACGAACGGGAGGTCGGGGCGGCGCCGCTTGCCCACCTGGAGCATGCCGAACGAGAAGTCCGACGGGACCACGTAGGCGCCGCCGTCGGCGAACGGTTCGCTGCTCGTGCCTGTCCCGGCCGCCAGGTCGAGGACACGCTCGCCCGGCATCGCCGCGACCGCGTCGACCGTGAGACGGCGCCAGCGGCGGTCCTGGCCCAGGGAGATCAGGTCGTTCGTCAGGTCGTAGTGTCGGGCGATGCCGTCGAACATCGACGCGACCTCTGCGGGGTTCTTCTCCAGGCTTGCGCGAGACATGGCTCGATCTTTCCACGTGTGACCCGGATGGGTGACGGGCGGATCCGTGCCGTGTGAGGTGAGCCACGGGCGTCCGATCACGGGGCGGCGCGCGCATATCCTGAGGCTGATGACCGCACTACCCACGGGCGCCGCACTGCGTCACGACGTGCCCGCCCCGAGCGCCGCCCTCGTGGTCCGCACGGTGCCCCTCGCCCTCGAGGGCCCGCTCGTGGACCTCCTGCCCGACACCCGGCCGCTCGCCTGGGTGCGGCGCGGCGACGGGCTCGTCGGCTGGGGTGAGGCGCTGCGGTTCGAGACGTACGGTCCCGGCCGGTTCGCCGACGCCGACGAGGCGTGGCGCTCCGTCCTCGCCCAGGCCGTCGTGCGCGACGAGGTGGGCCTGCCCGGCAGCGGCCCGGTCGCGTTCGGCTCCTTCGCGTTCGACGACGTCGAGCCGGGCGACGAGGCCGAGGACCCCGCGCGCGCGGGTGGCGTGCTCGTGGTGCCGCGCGTCGTCGTCGGGCGCCGCGGCGGTGCCACCTGGATGACCACGATCTCGCTGTCCGGCGACCTGTCCGCGCCGCCGGGGGCGGCGCTGCTCGGCGCCACCCGCCGCACCCCCGTGGCGTCGCCCGGTGCGGTCACGCTGCACGACGGCGCCGTGGCCGCCACGGACTGGCCGGCGGTGGTCGCGGAAGGGGTGGCCCGGATCCGGGCCGGCGAGCTGGAGAAGGTCGTCCTCGCGCGGGACGTCGTCGCCTCGACGGAGCGGCCCGTGGACCCGCGGTACCTGCTCGGGCGGCTGTCGACCGGGTACGAGGCCTGCTGGACCTTCAGCGTCGACGGCATGGTCGGGGCCACCCCCGAGCTGCTGGTCCGCAGCGAGAAGGGGCTCGTGACGTCGCGGGTGCTCGCCGGGACCATCCGCCGGTCCAACTCCCCGCACGCCGGGTCGCCAGAGGCTCTTGTGGGCGGAGCAGGTGCCGGGTCGCGGCGCGCGAACCCGGCACCTACTCCGCCCACAGCGCCTTCGGAAAGCCGCGACGACGCCGACCTGCTGCGCGCCGCCCAGCTCGCGCGGTCCTCGAAGGACCTCGAGGAGCACGAGTACGCCGTGGCGTCCGTCGCCGCGGCCCTCGAGCCGTTCTGCTCGTCGACGAACGTGCCCGAGTCGCCCTTCGTCCTGCACCTGCCGAACGTGATGCACCTGGCGACCGACGTCACCGGCGTGCTCGACACGTCGCGCGACGCGCCGCCGTCGTCGCTGTCCCTGGCGGCCGCGCTGCACCCCTCGGCCGCGGTGTGCGGCACCCCGACCGTGGCGGCCCGGGCGCTCATCCGCGAGATCGAGGGCCTCGACCGGTCCCGGTACGCCGGCCCCGTGGGCTGGCTCGGCGCCGACGGCGACGGCGAGTGGGGCATCGCCCTGCGCTCGGCGGAGCTGTCGGAGCGCGACCCTCGCCACGTGCGGCTGTTCGCGGGGTGCGGGATCGTCGCGGCGTCGGACCCGCTCGCCGAGCTCGCAGAGTCCGAGGCAAAGCTCGAACCGATGCGCCACGCCCTCGGCGCCTGACGCGAGGTACCTGCCGGAGCAGCACGGCCGGGCCGCCGGGCCGCGGCACGTCCTGCTCCGGCAGGTTCTACCTCGGCGGGGAGGCCGGGTCGCCCCAGACCTGCTCGCGGAAGCCGGTCCACACCTGCTGGTCGGACGTCGCCCCGAGGAGGCCGATCGTCGGGTCCACGAGGGCGAGCAGCGCCGCCGTGATCGACTGCGGCGGGCTCTCGGCGTCGAGCTGCAGGTCGTCCTCGCCCGGCAGGTCCGCGGAGATCGACGAGATGTACATCTGCACGTTCCCGTCGAGCGTGACCCGCTGGGCGTGCGTCTCGGTCCCGCCGCCGATCAGCCCCTCCTGGTAGACGTACGTCTTGAGCCAGAAGCCGGGCAGCTCGGCGCGGTCGCACACGATCTTGAGCGCGTTGCGCCGCCCCGACGGGGTGGCCGCCGGCACGGAGACGATCGAGATCGACCGCAGCCCGCTGAGCGTGAGGTCGTCGCTGCGCAGCTCGGCGGGGACCGAGAACACCGAGACGTTCTCGGTCCCGCCCAGGAACACCGGCAGCTCCTCCTCGCCGGGCGCGCCGTCGCCCGGGACCGGCACGGTCACGTCGGGGTCGGCGACGCCGCCGGTGGACGAGTTGTCGTCGGTGCCGGGGGCCGCGCCAGGGTCCTCGACGGGGCCCTCGCCGAGACCGTCGACGACGCCCCCGATCAGGTCGCTCGGGAAGGGGCTCGGGGACGACGACGGACCGGGCGTCGCGCCGGGCTCGCTGCAGGTGACGCCGAACATCCAGCACAGGATCGGCTCGCTGGTCACCCCGGAGCCGACCGTGGGCGCCGCGGCGGGTGCGATCAGCGCGGCGGCGAGGACCACGGCGGCGCTCTTGCTCGGGTTGCCGAGCGGCTTGCTCGGGGTCGTCGCGGCGCCGTCGGGCGCCCCATCCAGGAGACGACGATCACCCCTCCGACGATACCGAGGAGCATGCCGACCACGAACCCGCCGAGGTTCACGAAGACCAGCGACGACACGGCCACGACGAGCGAGACGATCCCGTAGAACAGGTGCTGGACGGGGTGCGCGATCGCCAGCGCGCCGAGCACGATCAGCACCGTCGGCAGCACGGTGGCCTGTGACCCGGCGAAGCCGACCTGGAGCTGGATGTGCTCCAGGTCGATGGGCCCGGAGAACAGCATCTCGACCCCCGCGAGGATCGTCAGCACTCCCCCGAGGAACGGCCTCCGGCGCCGCCACGGGCCGAAGCCCCGCAGCGCGGCGTCGGACCGGGCTCGTGCGGCGGCCCAGAGCGTGCGGACCCGACCGGGGAGGCCGGCGCTCGGGCCGTCCCCGCTCAGAAGCACTCCTGACCGTCCGTGACCTTGAGGCTGAGGTCCGTCAGCTGGAAGACGGACGCCTGCGTCGACCACGAGACCTGCTTGAGGTTGTCGATCGTGATGGAGTCGGAGTCCATGGCGAAGTCGCCGGCGTCGCCCTTGGCGCCGGTGCTGACCGTCGAGGCGTCCACGCCGATGCGGATGTTGCTGAACACGGCGGTGCCCTGCAGGTCGTTCATGCCGATCTGCAGGTCGGTCGCGGTGGCCGGGGCGCCCTCGGCGGTGCCGGCGGAGATGAGCAGGCCGACCTTGCCGAGCGGGGTGTCCTGCACGACCGACTGGCACAGGTTGTAGAGGTTCGCCTGGCCGATGTTCGCGATGGCGGTGGGGTGCTGGCTGCCGTCCTCCGCGGTGGCGAGCCCGGCGTACTGCGAGAAGCCGGTGCCCTCCAGGAGGTCGGCGGAGATCTTGAACTGGCTGCCCGAGATCGCGAACGACACGGGCACGGCACCCTGAGCGACACCGCCCAGGAGCACGCTGATCGCCACCGTGACCGGGATGACGGCTAGCGCCACGCGACCCTTGCGCGACGCCGTGAGCTGACTGAGCTTCATGGTGTTCCCCCTCAAAGGCGCACGAGACGACCTCGATGTCGTCACCGGAGACCCTAGGACAATTACTGACCTGCGGTCAATTGGGCGCGCGTGGTGCTCACCGACCGTCCGGGCCGTCCGGGCTTCAGCAGCCGCCCGATATGCTCACGTCATGGCTACTGGTCGCCGCACACGGCTCCGTCCCGAGGAGCGCCGCAACCAGCTCGTCGCGCTCGGAGTGGCAACCCTCGCGGACCGCCCCCTGGCCGAGGTGACCGTCGAGGAGATCGCCGCCGAGGCAGGCGTGTCGACGGGCCTCGTGTACTACTACTTCGGCTCCAAGAACGGGCTGCACCACGAGATCGTGCGCCGGGCGCGCGACTCGATGCTGCACGCCTCCGAGCCCCGGCCGGAGCTGCCGCCGATCGAGCGCCTACGCGACACGCTGGCCCGGCTCGTCCAGTACGTGCGCGAGCACGGCCCCACGTTCTACTCGCTCGTGCGCGGCGCGGCCAGCGGCGACGAGGAGGTCCGCGGCGTCATCGAGGGTGCGCGGCGCGAGCAGACGGAGCGCGCCCTCGCCGGCATGGTCGAGCTCGGCACGCCCGACACGCCGCTCGTGCGGATCGCCGTGCGGTCCTGGGTCGCGTTCGCGGAGCAGACGCTCGTCGACGGCGCCCTGGGTACGGACCTGCCGGCCGGCGAGCTCGTGGCCTTCCTCGAGCGCAGCCTCCTCGGCGCCGTCGCCGCGGCGTCCGCGACGCCGGCCGGTACGCCGGAACCGGCGGTGACCGGGGCCTGACCCCGGCGTCGGCCCCCGCGCCGTCCCCCCGCGTGGCTCAAGGCCCCGGCCGCGACGGCCGCGCCGCCCTCGGTCAGAGCACCTTGACCATGAGCAGGCAGGGGTCGTTCGGCCACAGGTCCGGGAACTCCTCGACCGGCAGGAAGCCGCACGCCTCGTAGAACGCGCGCGTCTGGTCGTAGCCGTCCGGGTCCGGCCGCGACGGGCCGAGGGTCTTGACGCTGAGCAGGCGGACGCCCCGCGCCCGCAGGTCCGCCTCGACCTGGCCGAGCAGCGCCCGCCCGATGCCCGCGCGGTGGTGCGCCCGGCGCACCGCCAGCAGGTGCACCTCCGCCGACGTGGGGAAACGCTGGCGCAGCAGCAGGATCCCGAGGGCGTCGGGCAGCTTCAGCTCCGGCTCACCGACCGACGGCGGACGGAAGCCCGCGAGGACCTTGTCGGCGCTCGCGGCGACGTAGTTGGCATACGAGTCCGCGGCCTCGACGTACTCGGACGTGTACTTCTCGAGGCCGAACCACTCGGGCAGCTCAGCGAGGATGTCGTGGGCGACGTCCGACCGGCCGAGCGTCCGGACGACGGTGAGGGACGCAGTCACCGCGCAACCGTAACCCCCGTTCACGGACCTCACCCGGCGGAAGTGGCTTTCGGCAGGAATGCACCTTTCCGCAGGTCAGAGCCCTGCGGTCCGCGCGGGAGGGGCTTTACGGCGGGTCGCCGGGCGTGTCGGCGCCGAGGCCCCGGGGGCAACGGCCCCGGGACATGAGGACGGCCCGCGCGTGCCTGGAGGCGAGCACGCGCGGGCCGTCGGGACCCCGCGCGACAAGGGGAGGGACGCGCGGGGTGTCCCGCCGGACGCACCGGGCCCGTGACGGGGCCCGTGAGGGAGGGGTGAGCGCCCGGCGAGAGGTCTGTCAGCCCTGGCCGAGGAGGTCCTGGAGCCACTCGGGGATGTTGTTCGGCTGCGTCGGGTCGCTCGAGCCGTCCTGGCTGTCGCCCTGGTCTCTGCCGCTCCCCTGGTCCTCGGGCTGCTGGGTGGTCGGGGTCTCCTCGCGCACCGCCAGGGTCACGTCCACCTGGGTGGCCTTGCCGTCCCGCACGAGGGTGATCGTCGCGTCGTCGCCGGCGGCGCGCTCGCGGACGAAGGCCGTGAGCGACTCGGCGCCGTTCACGGCGTCGCCGTCGATCGCGACGATGACGTCGCCCGCCTGGATGCCCGCGTCGGCGGCCGGGGAGCCGTCCGTGACCTCCTCGACCTTCGCGCCGCGGCGCGTGACGCCGTCGGCGGTCGCGGTGCCGTCGGAGAGCGCGACGCCCAGGAAGGCGTGCTCGGCGGTGCCGTCGGCGATGAGCTGGTCGCTGACCGACGTCGCCAGGGCGGCGGGGATCGCGAAGCCCAGGCCGATCGAGCCGGACTGGCTCGACAGCCCGCTCGAGAGCGTCGCGATGGACGACGTGATGCCGATGACCTCACCTGACGCGTTGAACAGCGGACCGCCGGAGTTGCCCGGGTTGATGGCCGCGTCGATCTGGATCGCGTTCGTCACCACCTGGTCCGAGCCGTCCTCTCCGCTCGCCGTGACGGGGCGGTCGAGGGCGGAGACGATGCCCGTCGTGGCGGTGTTGGCCAGGCCGAGGGGGTTGCCGACCGCCAGGACCGCCTCGCCGACCTCGACCGCGTCGGAGTCGCCGAACGTGGCGGGCTGCAGGTCGTCGGGTGCTTCGTCGAGCTGCACGACGGCGAGGTCGCTGGTGGCGTCCGTCCCGACGATCGTCGCGTCGAACAGGCGGCCGTCGCTGAGGGTGACCTGGACCTTGCCGTCCGTCGCGCCCGAAACGACGTGGTTGTTGGTGAGCACATGGCCCTCGGCGTCGAGGATGACGCCCGAACCCTCGGCGCCGCCCGAGGAACTGGCCACCTGGATCGCGACGACCGACGGCGCGACCGCCGCCGTCACGGCCGGCCAGTCCGGGTTCGTGACCGTCGAGCTCTTGACCGGCGCGCTCTCCTGCTGCGTGGTGTCGACGTCCGCGAGGCTCACGCTGCTCGGGTCGTCGCCGGTCGCGACGAGCACGCCCGCGGTGCCCGCGCTCGCCAGGACCGCGGCGATGGCGGCGGCGCTCACGACCGGAACCCAGGTCCGGTTCTGGCGCTTCGGCTGCTGCGGCGGGGATACGGGGAGCCCGTAGGGGTTCGTGTACGACGACGTCCCGGCCGGGCCGGTCCCGGCAGGCACCTCGGCGGCGGGCGCGCCGGGCGCGCCGACCGTCTGCAGGACGTGCGCCGGCTGCGCGGCCTCAGCGTGCGCCGGGGCAGCGGCGTGGGCCGGGGCTGCGGGCGCCGAGGCCGCGGCGGCGGGGGCCGGGGCTGCGGGCGCCGGGGCCGCGGCGGAGTAGACCGGGGCGACGGCAGGGGCGGCCGCAGCGGGCGCCGGCACCTGGGCCGGGAGCTGCTGCGTGGCCTCGGCGGGGGCCGGGGTGGCCGGTTCGTCGGCGGGCCGGGGCTCGGGGTTCTGCTCTGTAGTCATTGGTGTCCTCCTCGGTGACTGAGACCAGTGGACACCCCCAGACTTGCGGACCCCTTGAGTGTTGCTGTGAGTTCGCTGCGACCGACCGGCACTACCGATCCGACGAGATCCCCACCGCGCGGACCGCAGCCACCACGCGCGCCGCCAGGTCGCGCGACTCGGCCAGGCGGGCCGCGCGCGGGACGTGCACCTCGATCACCTGGATGCCGTGGCTCGGTGCCTGCAGGGCGTGCCGCAGGCTCGGGACGTCCAGCACGAGCTGGTGATCCACCCCGTAGCCCGCGCAGAGCTGACCGAGGTTCGCACCGTGCGGCGTGCCGAAGACCCGCTCGAACGCGGCGGCTCCCGCCGGTGAGGCCGCCGCCAGCGCCCCGTGCTCGAGGGTCGCGAAGATGGAGCCGCCGTCGTCGTTGACCACGATGACCTGGAGGTTCGCGTGCGGCTCGTCGGGGCCGCACAGGAGGCCGCCGGCGTCGTGCAAGAACGTGAGGTCCCCGAGCAGGGCGCGGGTGCGGCGCCCGTCGCGGGCCGCGGCGAGCGCGACCCCCGTCGCGGTGGACACCATCCCGTCGATCCCGGCGAGCCCGCGGTTGGCGAGGATCGTGGGGGCGGCGCCGTCGAGCCCGAGCACGAGGTCCAGGTCCCGTACGGGGTTGGACGAGCCGACGACGAGCAGGTCGCCCTCCCCGAGCGTCGCAGCGACCGCCCGGGCGACCGCGAGCGCCGCATACGGGGCGCTGAGCAGACCAGCAGCGACCGCCTCGTCGGCCGTCACGGAGCCGAGGACCCCGGCGGCAGCGCGGCCCGCCTCCCGCCAGGCGGCCAGGAACCCCGGCGGATCAGGAGTGACCCCGCCGGTCTCTGCGGTCGCCGGTCCCTCGAACCACGACGGCGCCAGCCCCGGGACGACGAGCGCGGCGTTACGGGCGGGGTCCGGCCACGGCCCGCCTCCGGGCGTCACCACCGTCACCGCCACGTCCTCGCGGCCGAGCAGGCGCTGCACCGGCCGGGACAGCGTCGGCCGGCCGAGGACGACAACCTGCTCGATCGTCGCCGCCAGCTCGTGCGCGCCGAGCACGAGCCGGTACCCGGCGACGGCGTTCGGGCCGCCGCACGCGCCCGACGACGGCTCCGCGAACAGTGGCCAGCCGTGCGCCTCGGCGAGCCGGCGTGCCTGGGGTCCAGCGCCGTCACCCGCGACGACGACGGTGCGCGGCGGGTCGCCCGGGAGCGCGGGCGCGTCGGTGTACCGGGGGACCGCACGGCCGACGACGGGCTGCGACCACGCACCTGACGCCGGCGATGCCGCGCGTTCGCCCCCGGGAGCAGCGGATGTACCGCCCTGGTGAGTCCCGGCCGAGGCGCGGTCGGCCGCCCGGGGCGAGCGACCGGCGTCGGGCACGAGGGGCGAGGAGGGCTGCAGCGGCTCGCGAAACGAGATGTTGAGGTGCACCGGGCCGGGGTGACCCGTGCGCGCGCCGACGGCCGCCGCGACCGCGCGCGCGGCGACGGCGACCAGGTCGCGGTGCTCGCCGGCGCGGCCGTCGGGTGCGGGGACGTCGGCGGCGAACCGGAGGGCTCCGGCGAAGATGCCGACCTGGTCGGTGGTCTGCGACGCGCCGGTGCCGCGCAGCTCGTGGGGCCGGTCCGCCGTGAGGACGAGCAGCGGCACGCCCGTGTGGTGCGCTTCCAGCACCGCGGGGTGCAGGTTGGCCACGGCCGTCCCGGACGTGGTCACCACGGCCACGGGGACGACGGTTCCCCCGGGGCCGGGGACGGCGTCGGTCCCCCGCGCCGGGGCGGCCTCGAGAACACCATCCGTCCCGACGGCCCTCTGACCGTGACTGATGGTGTTCTCGAGGCGGACCAGCTCCGACCCCCGGGCGAGCCCGAGGGCGAGGAAGCCGGCGGTCCGCTCGTCGACCCGGACATGGAGCGTGAGCTCTCCGGCTGCGTCGGCCTCGGCGAGCGCATAGGCGAGCGGCGCGGAGCGGGAGCCGGGTGCGAGGACGACGTCGCGCACCCCGCGGGCGGCGAGGTCCCGGACGAGCACGCGGGCGGCCGCGATGGCGGGGGGCAGGCCGCGGTCTCTCGGGTTCCCGGAGGCCGTCGTGCGACCCGTCGCGGAACCGGACCCCGGGCCCGTCGCGGAACCGGACCCCGGGCCCGTCGCGGAACCGGACCCCGGGCCCGTCGCGGAACCCTCCGCCGCCGTCACTTCGTACCGTCCAGGATCGCCGCGAGCCGGTCGTACCGCGCGAGCCAGGCGTCCCGCGTCGCGTCGGGCGGGGCAGCGGACGCGAGCGCCGCCGGGTCGGGCACCGGCCGGCGCACGGGCAGGGCCCCGGCGACGGGCAGGAGCGGCTCGGCGACGACGTCGTGCACGAGGAGCTGCGACGTCGCGAGGCCGCACGCGTACGGGAGCGACGGCAGTGCGGCCGCGAGCGCCACGCCCGCGGCGAGCCCCACGGACGACTCGAGCGCGGACGACACCACGACCGGCAGCCCCACCTGCTCCGCGAGGTCGAGGCACGCCCGCACCCCGCCGAGGGGCTGGACCTTGAGGACGACGATGTCGGCGGCCTCCTCGCGGACCACGCGCATCGGGTCACCCGCCCGCCGGATCGACTCGTCGGCGGCGACGAGGACGTCCTGCTTGCGGCGCAGGAACGCGAGGTCCTCGACGGCGGCGCACGGCTGCTCGGCGTACTCCAGCCCGCCGGCGGCTCGGTCGAGGACCGGCAGCCGGTCGAGCGCCTCCTCCAGGGTCCAGCCGCCGTTCGCGTCGACGCGGATGCGGCCGCCGGGGCCGCCGGCGTCGAGCGCCTCACGCACGGCCTCCAGGCGCGCCGCCTCGGCCACGAGCGGCTCCAGCTCGCCGGACGACGACCGCTGAGCCACCTTCACCTTGGCGGTGCGGCACCCGCCGGACGCGAGCACGATCTCCCGGGCACGCGCGGGCGCGACGGCCGGGACGGTCACGTTGACGGGCACCTCGTCGCGGACCGGATCGGGAAAGCCGAGCTCGGCCGCCTCGCGGGTGGCGCGCAGCCACGTCGCGGACTCGGCATCGTCGTAGTCCCAGAACGGCGACAGCTCGCCCCAGCCGGCGTCGCCGCGGACGAGCAGCCCGTCGCGGACGTCGATCCCGCGGAACCGGGTGCGCAGGGGCGAGGACCAGACGACGGGATCGCGCAGCACCCCTCCAGGCTAACCGCGCGCCGGAACCTCGCCCGACGCGACCCCGGCGTGACCCCGCCCGGCGAGGGTGCGCCGGGGGCGACGCCCCGCCGTCGGTCGGGACGCCGACGCGCCTCTCCGACGCTACTGCTATCTACCTACTTTCATAAAGTGAATGCTAGCGTTCAGTTTATGAAAGTAGCTTCACCCACACTGCTTCCTCTGCTGAGGTCCCGGACGCAGGGCGACGTGATGGCCGAGGTGCTGCTCAATCCAGACCGCGAGCACAGCATCAGCGCGATCGCCGCACGCGTCGGGGCGTCGAGCCCCACCGCGCTCCGTGAGGTCGAACGCCTCGAAGCCGCAGGCCTCGTGGTCACGAGGAAGCGCGGGAACACCCGCCTTGCACGTGCAGTCACGGACGGTCCGGTCTACGGTCCTCTAGTACAACTACTGGCCGTCACATTCGGACCCCTTGCCGTGCTCAGGGACCTCCTGACCGAGGTCGGCGGTGTCGAGCGCGCCTTCATCTATGGCTCATGGGCAGCCCGATACCACGAGGTGCCGGGCGCTGTCCCCGGCGACATCGATGTTCTCGTCATCGGCGCACCGGATCGCGACACGCTCGCCGACGCCATCGAGTCGGCCGAGCACACCTTGCACCGTGAGGTCAACGTACGAGGCGTCTCGTCCCAGGCATGGGCCGATGACAACGGCCCCTTCAAGCGGACGGTCATGAGTTCGCCGATCGTGGAGCTCGTCGACGACAGAGGAGAGACAGATGGACGGGAGCACGCCAAGGAGGACCCGCTGGCCGGTCGGTGAGGCGGAGGTGCAGAACCTCATCGACGAGGGCGAGCTCCAGGAGATCGCCCCCTCCACCGATCACGCGCAACTCCTCCTGTCCCAGGCCGAGGCCCATCTGCGGTCGGCCTCGAAGCTCCTCGACGAGGACCCGTACGGAGCCCTTGCCCTCCTGTACGACGGCGCACGGAAGGGCGATGACCTCTGTGCTGGCGCAGCAAGGTCTCCGCCCGACGAACAAGAACGGCTACCGCGCGGTCCAGGAAGCCCTTGAGGCTCAGCTCGGGCCGAACGCGCGCAAGGTCGTCCGACCGTTCAGGACGCTGCGGCTACGCCGTCATGACTCCGAGTACCCGGGCGTTCAGACGCCGCCGGTTACGACCGACGAGGCGGGTCTGGCGCTCGAGGACTCCCAGGGGATCGTCGACGCGATGCAGCGCTTCCTGCCAAGCGTGGGTCCGTGGAGAGCGTGACGAGGTGCACCCAGGCGAGCCTCTCCGTCGTCGGGCAGCGGCATCCAAGGGCCCAACTAGGCTGGCGCCCGTGAACGCTGAACTCCCCCGCAAGGTCTCCGAGACGTTCGACCCGACGCAGTGGCGCGACGTCGCGGGCTTTGGCGACCTCACGGACATGACGTACCACCGCGGGGTGGAGCGCGGGCCCGAGGGCTCTCGCGACCTGCCCGTCGTCCGCGTTGCCTTCGACCGCGCCGACGTGCGCAACGCCTTCCGCCCGCACACGGTGGACGAGCTGTACCGGGTGCTGGACCACGCGCGCATGACGAGTGACGTCGGCACGGTCCTGCTCACGGGCAACGGCCCGTCGTCGAAGGACGGCGGCTGGGCGTTCTGCAGCGGCGGCGACCAGCGCATCCGCGGCCGCGACGGCTACCGCTACACCACGGACACCGACGCCGAGACCGCCGACGCGATCGACCCGGCGCGCGCCGGACGGCTGCACATCCTCGAGGTGCAGCGCCTGATCCGGACCATGCCGAAGGTCGTCGTCGCGGTGGTGGACGGCTGGGCTGCGGGCGGCGGGCACTCCCTGCACGTCGTCGCGGACCTGTCGATCGCCTGCCGCGAGCACGGGAGGTTCAAGCAGACGGACGCGAACGTCGGGTCGTTCGACGCCGGCTACGGCAGCGCCTACTTCGCCCGCCAGGTGGGCCAGAAGCGCGCCCGCGAGGTGTTCTTCCTGGCCCGCGAGTACTCCGCGGACGACGCGGAGAGCTGGGGTGCCGTGAACGAGGTCGCGTCCCACGAGGACGTCGAGTCCCTCGCGCTGGAGTACGCACGGACGATCGCGACGAAGTCCCCGCAGGCGATCCGCATGCTCAAGTTCGCGTTCAACCTCGCCGACGACGGCATCGCCGGCCAGCAGGTCTTCGCCGGCGAGGCCACCCGTCTGGCGTACATGACGGACGAGGCCGTCGAGGGCCGCGACGCGTTCCTCCAGCGCCGCGACCCGGACTGGTCGGGCTTCCCGTACTACTACTGACGCACGCGCTGCCCGGACGGCGGCCCGGCGCGCAGCTCAGCCGATCGCCCAGCTCCCCGACCCCGCCGGCACCAGCTCGATCCACGTATTGCCCGGGTCGAGCAGCGCCGGCTTCCCGTCACCCAGGGTGACCACGAGCAGGTCCCCGACCGATGCCTTCGACCAGTTCACCGGCACCGACTTCCCCCCGGTCGCGAGCACGCCCGTGCCGGCGGCGACGAGCTTCGTCTCCGGCACCGGCGCCCCCGACGGGTCGAGGAACGGCGTGTTCACCACCTCGACCGAGAGGAGCAGCACGTTCCTGGCGGACAGCCGCGTGCCGGCGGTCGACACGGCCGGTGTGCCGCCGTCGCTGCGCAGGTAGGTGCCGGAACCGGCGTCCCAGTCCCACACCGTGCGCTGCGTCCGGGAGAGGGTGATGTCGAGCCGGTTCGCGGGCGTCCCGGCCGTCGCGGCGCTCCCCTTGCCGACCTCCCGCGCGTACCGGAGCTGAGCCGGCGGCGGGACAGCGCGGTTCCCGTCGGCCTGCCCCCAGAACGCGGCCATGTTGCCGATGACGTTGTGCGGAGCGGCACGACGGCGGTCGCGGCTGAAGCCGGCGTGGCCCTTGTCCATGATGATCGACTGGATGCCCGCCGCGTTCACCGCGTCGATGAAGGGCTGCTGCGCCCCGGAGTACGCGAGGAGCCCGCGCAGCGGCGCCACGATCGCCGGGTCCATCGGCCGCACCGACCGCACCGGCTCCACGACCTCCGGCGCCTGCGAGTGGTACACCGCGACGAAGCGCGTGATGCCGCCCTCGACGACTTCCTCCCACACCATGTCGGCCTGCTCCAGGCCGGTCTGCGGACGGGAGACGGTGGAGTTCTCGATCTTGACGGCGAGCGCGGGCCGGGCCGCGACCTCTGCGGTCTCGACGCCGGTGAGCGGCCAGGTCAACGGCACGACGGGCGCCGGCGGGGCGGCCTTCGCCGCGGTGACCTCGGACTCTGCCGTCGTGGTGGGGGCGGGGCCCGGCGGCTCGGCGCTCGCGCACGCGCTCAGACCGAGCACGAGGGCGAGGGCTACGCCCGAGGCGCGTGCCGCCGTCGTCCACCGCGAGCTGCGGCCGGCAGTGCTGGACATCGTTTCCTCCGGTTTCCGACACCTGTGACCGCGCACACCTTACCGAGCCCCGCGGGGCGGCGCCCTCACCGCGTCTACCCTGGCGAGGTGAGCACGGACCTCCTCGCGATCATCGCCGCCGTGCGCGACGCGCTCGACGGCGGGCGGGCGTTCGCACCACGGAGTCGCCTCGGCGACCGCCCCCTCCCTGACGGTACCGCGCTGGTCCTTCGTACCTCTGGCTCAACGGGGGTGCCGCGCGAGGTGGCCCTCGGCGCGGCGGCGCTGCGTGCCTCCGCAGACGCGACGCACGCGCGCCTCGGCGGCCCGGGGCGCTGGCTCCTCGTGCTGCCGCCCACGCACGTGGCCGGGGTCCAGGTGGTGACGCGGTCGGTCGTCGCGCGGACGCCGCTCACCGCGGCACCCGACGGCCCGTTCACGGCCGAGGGCTTCGCCCGCCTCGCCTCGGACTTCCTCGACGCGCAGCCCGCGCTGCCCGACGGCGGCCCGGGCGGTCGCGTCGCCCGGGCGTACGTGTCCCTCGTGCCGACGCAGCTCCACCGCCTGGTCGACGCGGCCGCCGCCGGGTCGCCCGCCGGTCTGGCCGCCCTCGCCCGGTTCGACGCCGTGCTCGTCGGCGGCGCGGCGACTCCGGCGCCGCTGCTCGCGGAGGCCCGGGGGGCGCGGGTCCGGGTCGTCACGACCTACGGGATGTCCGAGACGAGCGGCGGCTGCGTGTACGACGGCGTGCCGCTGCCCGGTGTCCGCGTGCGCCTGGTGCGGGGTGACGGGACGGGTGCGGAACCCGCGGGCGCGTCCGGCGCCGGGGCGGGCGCCGTCGGGGTGATCGAGCTGTCCGGGCCGGTGCTGGCGCTCGGGTACGCGGGCGACCCCGCCGCGACCCGCGCCGCCTTCCGGACGGACCCCGACGGCACGAGGTGGTTCCGCACGTCCGACCTCGGACGGCTCGACGAGGGCCGGCTCACCGTCCTGGGTCGCGCCGACGACGTCGTCGTGACCGGCGGGGTCAACGTGGCCCCGGCCGCCGTCGAGGCCGTCCTGGCCGAGGTGCTGCCGGGCGTCCTCGGCCTGCCCGCCGAGGCGTGCGTGGTGGGCGTTCCGGACCCGGAGTGGGGTCAGGCGGTCGTGGCGGTCATCGCACTCGCGGGCGAGGGCCCCGGCCTGACGTCGGTGGACGACGACGTCCTTGTGCGCGTCCGGACGGCCGTCGCGGAACGGCTGGGCACTGCGGCTGCCCCCCGTCGCCTGTACGTCACGGGCGCACTGCCGACCCGCGGACCGGGCAAGACGGACCGCAGGGCGGTGGCGGACGCCGCCCGTGCCGCCGTCGGGTAGCGATCGCCCCCGCTGTCCCCGGGCTTTCAAAGCTCTCGGGGAACTGCTCATGTCTGCCGGAGGCCGTTGGGGTTGGGGCCGCATTCGGCGCCGGGGGCGGGTCCCGCGTACGGTGACGTCGGTGCCGGGGCGAGGATCCGGCGTCGGGCACGAGGATCGAGGAGCGAGCAGATGGCGACAGGCGCCGAGTGGATCTCCGGGGCGCGCCCCCGCACGCTGCCGGCGGCCGCCGCGCCGGTGCTGGTCGGTACAGGCGCCGCGGCACAGGTCGGTTCGGCGGCGTGGCTGCCCGCCCTGCTCGCGCTCGGCGTCGCGCTCGCGCTGCAGGTGGGCGTCAACTACGCGAACGACTACTCGGACGGCGTGCGCGGCACGGACCTCGACCGTGTCGGCCCGATGCGGCTCACGGCCTCCGGCGCGGCGCGGCCGGGCCTCGTCAGGAACGCGGCCTTCGGGGCGTTCGGCGTCGCCGGCGTGCTCGGGCTCGCGCTCTGCGCCGTGAGCGGGCACTGGTGGCTGCTGGCCGTCGGGGCGCTGTGCGTGCTCGCGGCCTGGTTCTACACCGGCGGGCGGCGGCCCTACGGGTACCTGGGGCTGGGCGAGGTCGGCGTGTTCGTGTTCTTCGGGCTCGTGGCGGTGCTCGGCACCACGTACACACAGGCCGACCGGGTGACGTGGCCGTCCGTCCTGGGCGCCGTCGGCGTCGGGCTGATCGCCTGCGCGCTGCTCATGGTGAACAACCTGCGCGACATCCCCACCGACGTGCTCGCCGGGAAGCGGACGCTCGCCGTCCGGCTCGGCGACCACCGCGCGCGGCGCTGGTACGTCGCCATGGTCTGGGTGCCGGTCCTGCTCGGCGCGGCGTGCGTGTTCTGGGCGCCGTGGACGCTGGCCGTGCTCCTGCTCCTCGGCCCGGCGGCGTTGCTGTCGCTGCCCGTCGTGGCCGGTGCGCGCGGGCGGCTCCTCGTGCCGGTGCTCGCCGGGACGGGGCTCTTCGAGCTCGGCTACGGGATCCTGCTGGGTGGCACGCTGGCGCTCTGAGCCCTACGTCGAGGCCCTACTTCGGGGTGTCCAGGGTGGCGTCGACCGCCGCGTCCTCGACGTCGGCGTCGGCCACGGCATCGCGGCTGAAACCCCGCGCCTCCGGGTCGCCGGCACGCGCGCGTGCGCCGCGTTCGGCAAGCCACTTCGCGGCGGCGTCACGCGGGCCACGCAGCAGCAGATACGACAGCGTGAACGCGACCACGGCGGCGACCAGGACGAGGAGCCAGCCGCGCATGCCCATCACGTAGAGCGCGCCGAGGGCGCCCGCGAGGAGCGCGAGCCGCAGGAGGGTGTAGGTCACGAGAGGCACCCCTCCAGGGTAGGTGCCGCGCAGGGATGGTTGCCGCCGTCCCGCTGGGTCGGTTCGCCCGCCCTCTCTCGAACACCGTGGCGCGGACGCCCTACGCTGGAGGCATGTTCGTTCGCGTGATCCTGCCCCTCCTGCTCATCGGCCTGCTCGTGTACGCGCTGGTCGACGTCGCCGGTGCGGACGAGGACGAGCTGGGCGGTCTGCCGAAGTGGCTCTGGGTGATTCTCATCATCTTCCTGCCGCTGGCCGGCTCGGTCGCGTGGATCCTGGTCCGGACCTCGTCGCGCCGCCGCTACGCCGGTGGGCGCACCACCGGCCACCGGCCGGCCGGGCCGGCAGCGCCCTCGGCACCGGGCCCGAGCCGCCCCGCGGAGGGTCCGGTCGCGCCGGACGACGACCCGGAGTTTCTCTGGCTCCTGGAGCAGGCCCGCCGCAAGCGTGAGCGCGAGGCGAAGCAGCGCGGCGGCACCCAGGACGACACCTCGGACGACGTCAGCGATCGCCCCGACGACGCGACGCCGCCCGACGACGGCACGACCCGCTGACCACACCCCGCTGACGCGCGAACAGGGCAGCGCCGCGTCGGCTCGCAGGCCCCGTCACAGCCCCGAGTACGAGTGCTTCCCGTTGAAGATCAGGTTCACGCCCGTGAAGTTGAACAGGACGCACGCGTACCCGACGACGACGAACCACGCCGCCGGGCGCCCGGACCACCCGCGCGTCGTGCGCGCGTGCAGGTAGGCGGCGTACACGACCCAGATCACGAAGCTCCAGACCTCCTTGGGGTCCCAGCCCCAGTAGCGGCCCCAGGCGTCCTCGGCCCAGATGGCGCCGCCGATGATCGTGAAGGTCCACAGCACGAATCCGACGGCGTTGAGCCGGAACGACTGCGCTTCGAGCGCGGTGGGCGTGGGCAGCGAGTCGAGCCAGCGCCACGACGCGAGGTAGGGCGAGCCGGAGTCGCGCCCGTCACGCAGGAGCTGCAGCGCGGAGGCCACGAACGACACCGTGAAGATGCCGGTGGCGGAGATGGCCACGCCGACGTGGATGACGAGCCAGTACTTCTGCAGCGCGGGCTGGACGCCCATGGCCTCGATGTAGAACACGTTGACCCCGAGCACGAGGAACAGCGTGCCGAGGCCGGCGACGAACGCGCCGAGGAACCTGGCGTCGCGGCGCAGGTTGACGCCGAGGAACACCGCGAGGGCCACGAACGTGCCGACCAGCGTGAACTCGTACATGTTGGCCCAGGGCGTGCGGCCCGCGGCGATACCGCGCAGCACGATCGCTGCGAGCAGCAGCAGGGCGCCGAGCCACGTCGTCGACATCCCGATCCCGGCGGCCCGGCGTCGGACCGGCGTCGGACCGGCGTCGGACGTGCCCGGCCCGTACGCGGCCCCGGCGGAGGTCGGTCCCGCCCCGACGGCCACGGCCTCCCGCGCCGCGCGCGCGACAGCGCGCGCTTCGGACCGCGTGCCCGACAGGCGCGCGAGGTCCGTCGCGAACGCGACGAGCGCGATGGCGAGCGCCGTCGCGGCAGCCCAGACGAGCAGCACGCTCAGCTCGGCGATCTGCATGGTCAGCCTTCCTGATGTGTTCCAGGGACCGCGGCGAGCACCCGGTCCACCTCGGGCTGCAGCCCGGCGTCGTCCCCGCGTGCGAGGCCCGCGACGCGCACCACCGTACTCCCGCCGTCCGACACGGTGGCGCGCACCCAGACGCGCCGCCGCGGCGTGAACAGCGACACCGTGAGCCCGCCGAGCGCGAGCAGCGCGAAGACCAGCACGTACGCCAGCGAGGGGTCGTGACGCAGGTCGAGCGCGACGTACCGGGGGATCTCCGCGCCGAGCGAGACGGTCCCGAGGCCGTCGGGCAGCTCGACGGTCTCGCCGGGTCGCACGAGGAGCCGCACCCGCTCGCCGGTCTCGTCCACGGACGTCGTGAGGGAGGCGGTGTCGAGGCGGTAGACGTTCTGCGGCACGCCCTCGTCGAGGCCGAGGTCGCCGCGGTAGACCTCGAGCACGAGCAGCGGGTCGGTGGGCTGCGGGAACCCTGACCGGACGGTGCCGTCCTCCTCGAACACGGCGGTCGGCAGGAAGTACCCGACGAGCCCGATCTGCTCGAGCCCGGCCGACACGTCCGGCACCTTCACGACGCCGCGCGAGGTGTACATCGTGTCCTCGGGCAGGAACGGCACGCGCCCGCTGAACGCCACCTCGCCGTCGGCGTCGGTCACGGTGATGTCGGGCGCGAACCCGTTGCCCTGCAGGTAGATCTTTGCGCCGTCGACCACGAGCGGGTGGTTGACCTTGACGGTCTCCGCGTGCGAGTCGCCGGCGGGCTCGGTGACGGTGACGTACGCCGTGAAGTCCCTGGCCTGCCCGAACGCGACCGTGTCACTGGCAAAGTCCGACTCGAACGCGTCGAGCGTCATCGAGAACGGCGACAGCGACGACGCCTGGAACCAGGCGCCCTTCTCGAAGGTGTCGTAGTCGACGACGGCGTTCGCGAACCCGCGCCCCTCCGTCACGATCGCCTGGCCGCGGTAGTGCAGCAGCTGCCCGGTCGCGACGGACACGAGGAGCCCGACGAGCGCCAGGTGGAACACGAGGTTCCCGCTCTCGCGCAGGTAGCCGCGCTCGGCGCTGACGGTCGCCGCGGCGGGACGCGTGTCCGTCGCCTGCTCGGCGGCGACGTCCACCCGGAACGTGGGCAGCCACGGCCGCCCGCGCAGGTGATCCGCCACGGCGGCGACCACCTCGTCCGGCGTCGCGGAGCTCGTCACCGTCCCCGTGGCGGGGAATCGCCCGAAGCGCGAGGGCACGCGGGGCGGCCGGCCGCGCAGCGCGCGCCAGTGCGCCGCCGACCGCGGCAGGATGCACCCGACGAGCGACACGAACAGCAGCAGGTAGATCGCCGAGAACCAGGCCGACGAGTACACGTCGAAGAAGCCGAACCGGTCGAGCCACTCGCCCGCCGTCGGATTGTCGGCGAGGTACTCGAGCACCTTGGCCTGGTCCTGGTTGCGCTGCGGGAGCACCGACCCGGGCACCGCAGCGACCGCCAGCAGCATGAGCAGCATGAGCGCGACGCGCATCGAGGTGAGCTGCCGCCAGATCCAGCGCAGCGCCCCCACCCAGCCGAGGGAGGGCAGGCTCGGGCCGCCCGACGGCGGTCGCCCGCCTCCGGCCGCCGGCTCGCGGACACCACGGGCGCCCTCGGCGAAGGCGTCGGAGATGCCCTCCGGCACGTAGCCGCCGGCGGCGCGCCCGGCCTCACGCGGTTCGCGTTCCACCTCGGCACCTTCTGCCTCGGCACGTTCTGCCTCGCGCATCAGAGCACCGTCTCGAAGCCGGCGATCCAGCCCTGCATCAGCCCGGTCACCTGGCCCCACAGGCCGGTCACGAGCGCGAGGCCGACCAGGACGAGCAGCCCGCCGCCGACCCGCAGCATCGCGAGCCGGTGCCGGCGCAGGAAGCCCATCATCCGGTCGGACGCCCCGAGGCCCAGAGCCACGAGGAGGAACGGCACGCCGAGGCCCAGGCAGTACGCGACGCCGAGCACGGCACCACGGCCGGCGGACGCCTCGTCGAGGGCGAGCACCTGGACGGCGCCCAGGGTCGGGCCGATGCAGGGCGTCCAGCCGAGGCCGAACACGACACCGAGCAACGGCGCGCCCCAGAGCCCGGCGCGCGGGGTCGCATGGAACCGGGCCTCGCGCTGCAGGAACGGCAGCAGGCCGAGGAACCCGAGGCCCAGCAGGATCACGACCACGCCCAGCACGCGGCTGATGACGTCCGCCCACTGCACGAGGTGGACGCCCACGGCCCCGGCGACGGTCATGAGGCCGACGAACACGACGGTGAAGCCGAGCACGAAGAGTGCGACGCCCGCGACGATCGTCCCGCGGCCCGGGTCACTCCCTGCGACCGAGCCGCGGTCCCGCCCGGCCGTGGCGGCCGCCATGCCGCTCACGTAGCCGACATAGCCCGGGACGAGGGGCAGGACGCACGGGGAGGCGAACGACACGAGCCCGGCGAGGAGCGCGACCGGGATCGCCAGGACCATCGAGCCGCTGAACGCCGTGGCGGCGAAGCCGTCGCCGACGGACGTCACGAGGGACGGGGCCATCAGGCCTCCCCCGCGAGGACGTCCTCGATCAGCGCCTCGAGGGTGGACGACTCGACCTCGCCGACGACGCGCGCGGCGACCATGCCCTCGCCGTCGAGCACGACGGTCGACGGGACGGCCTGCAGCGGCACGATCCCCGACAGGCTCGCGATGATGCTGCCCGTCGTGTCCTGCACCGAGGGATACGGCACGGAGTAGGTGCGCTGGAACGCCTGTGCCGTCGGCGCCTCGTCCTCGGTGTTGATGCCGAGGAAGCGGACGCCGTCGTCGGCGAAGGCTCCGGAGAGCTCGACGAGGCCCGGCGCCTCGGCCCGGCACGGCGCGCACCCGGCGTACCAGGTGTTGACGACGACGACGTCGCCCGCCCAGTCGGCCGTGTCGACGGCGGAGCCCTCGAAGTCGGTGCCCGCGATCGTCACGGGACCCTCGCGGTCGCCCGCGTCCCACGTCCGCACGGACCCGTCACCGGAGACGAAGCCCTGGTCGACGGCGTCGGTGTCCGCGCCGGAGTCGGCCGCGCAGCCCGCGAGCGCCACGAGGCCCACGCCGAGCCCGGCGCCGAGCGCGAGCGCCCGTCGGGTGAAGGTCGTGCCCACGGTCACGCTCCGGCGACCTGGCTCGCGCCCGGGAGGAGCTCGGCGGCGGGCTCGGTGTAGTGCAGGCCGACGAAGCGGCCGTCCTCGAAGCGCAGCGACGTCAGCGAGGCGAGGCTGCACTGGCGCTTGCGCGGGTCGTGCCAGAGCCGGCGCCCCTCGAAGCTGCTGCGGGTCAGCCAGACCGGGAGCTGGTGGCTGACCAGCACGGTCTCGTGCCCCTCGGCGGCGGCACGCGCGTCCTCGACGGCGGCGCGCATGCGCGCGACCTGCTCGACGTAGGGCTCGCCCCACGACGGCCGGAACGGGTTCCACAGGTACTTCCAGTGCTCGGGGTGGCCCAGCGAGCCGTCACCCACGCCGAAGGTCAGACCCTGGAAGTGGTTCTCCGCCTCGATCAGCCGGTCGTCCGTGGCGAGGTCGAGCCCGAAGCCGGCGGCGATCGGCTCGGCCGTCTCCTGGGCGCGCTGCAGGGGCGAGGCGACGACGCGGACCACGTCCCGTCCCTGCTCGACGAGGTGCTTCGCCACACGCTGCGCCATCTCTTGGCCGCGGTCTGAGAGCCGGTAGCCGGGAATGCGGCCGTAGAGGACGCCTTCCGGGTTGAAGACCTCGCCGTGACGGAGCAGGTGGACCGTGGTGGAGACCATGCCGCCCAGTGTCCCATCAGAGCCTGGGTGCTCGCGTCCGTCCAGGCGCGGTCAGCGGCAGCTCCGCATCACGTCACATCGCGCCGAGGTCCCGGTCGAACACGACCTCCGGGCACGCGGGCTCGTCGTCACCGTCCGGCCCTGAGCTGGTGACGGCACCGGACGTCGGGGTGGTGTCCACCGGGGTCGTCGCGGCCTTCGAGGCTGCGGCCACCTTCGCCATGGCGCGGCCGAGGACCGCGAACTCCTCCGGGTCGAGAACGTCCACCATGAGCCGGCGCACGGCCATCACGTGCCCGGGAGCAGCATCGACGATCGCGGCCCAGCCGGCCTCGGTCATGGTGCAGTTGACACCCCGGCGGTCTCGCTCGGCCGCACAGCGCGTCACGAGCCCGCGGGCCTCCATGCGCTCGACCGTGTGGCTGAGCCGGCTGCGGGAGAGGGCGAGCCTCTCGGCGAGCGTCGACATGCGCAGCGTGCGGCCAGGCGCCTCGGAGAGGATCACGAGCACGGTGTAGTCCCCGAGCGAGAGCGGGAGCTCCGTGGCGTGGAGGTGACCGAGCGCCTCGACGAACCGGTTCGTCCCCTCGAGGTAGCTGCGCCAGGCCCGTTGCTGGGCGTCGTCCAGCCAGGGCACGTCGCCCGTCGTGCGGGACGTCGTCGCACCGGAGTTCGTCGCACCAGATTTCGTCATAGCCGCCTTCGTCACGGTCGTTCACAACGAGCCGCCGACCTGCTGCGTTCCCGCGACCCGTTCTCCCGACGCCTGGGAATACCGTACGGGACCCGCATGTTGGGCGAGGGGAAGGTAGTTGACTCCTCAACTACCTCGCCCCAGAACGGACCGTCAGGTCCGGCAGACCGACACCAAGGAGATCACTCATGGCCACCCCTCTGCCCGCAGGCCTGACCGCCGGCGCCTACGAGATCGACCCGTCGCACAGCACGGCCTCCTTCACGGTGCGCCACGCGGGCATCGCGAAGGTCCGCGGCACCATCGCCCTCACGACCGGCAGCATCAGCGTCGGCGACGACCTCGAGTCGTCGTCCGTCAGCGCCGAGCTCGACGCCGCGTCCGTCAACACGGGCGACGCCAACCGCGACGGCCACCTCAAGAGCGCCGACTTCTGGCACGCCGAGGAGCGCCCGGTCTGGTCGTTCATCTCCAGCTCCATCACCGCCGACGGCGACGACTACGCGATCACCGGCGACCTGACGATCAACGGCGTCACCAAGACGGTCGAGCTCGAGACCGAGTTCGAGGGCACCGCGGTGGACCCGTTCGGCAACCCGCGCGCCGGCTTCTCGGCCGAGGTCGAGATCTCCCGCAAGGAGTTCGGCCTGACCTGGAACGCCGCCATCGAGGGCGGCGGCGTCCTGGTGGGCGACAAGGTCAAGATCGCGCTGGACATCTCCGCGATCAAGAAGGGCTGACCTCAGCCCCACCCCACCCGCAAACGCTGTGGGCGGAGTAAGTGCCGGGTTCCGCGCTCCGGACCCGGCACTTACTCCGCCCACAGCGGTCGGGGGTGGTGCGGGCGGTCACGGGGGCCCCATCAGCCGCGTTCGTGGGTCGTGCGGCCGGTCACGGGTGCACGATCAGCCACGTCGCGACGGCCGGCCGCGGGCCCGCGTTGCGGATCCGGTGCGGCACCGAGCACGGGTAGCTGATCGAGTCGCCGGCCGCGAGCACGACGACGTCCTGGTCCAGCTCGACGGTGAGCTCGCCCGAGACGACGTTCCCGATCTCGTAGCCCTCGTGCTTGAAGAGGCCGACGTCGCCGATCGTGGCCGTCACCCCGGGCGGGTACACCGACTCGAAGAAGTCGAGGCCCTGCGTGCGGTGCGGGGAGAGCCTCCGGAACGTGACCCCGCCGTCGAGCGTCACGGGCGACGACTCCCAGGCCCGCGTGAGCGCGATGCCGGCGTGCTCCAGCTCGGACGCCCCTGTCCGCCGCTCGGACGTGGCGCCGGGCGCCTCGAAGACCTCGGCCAGCGGCACGCCGAGCGCGTCGGTGATGGCGATCAGGCGGGCGACCGACGGCCGCATCACGTCCCGCTCGATCTGCGAGACGGCGCTCGCCGAGATGCCGAGCGCTTCGGCGAGGCTGCGTGCGGACATGCCGCGCGACTCGCGCAGGGCGCGAAGGCGGGCACCCAGGGACTGCTCCGTGGTCACGGGCCGATCCTACGAGCCCTTCGGAGCGCGACATGGCTGTTTACACGCGTGAAGTCATCACTGAACAAGAGCCTTACAGCCTGGTTACACGGGAGAAACCGGAGCCCAGGAGTTAACCCATAACTTCATGGCTACCACGGTCCCCTCTTCCGGAAGGCATCGCTCATGACCGAGAACACCGAGGTCGCGGCCGCCACGGCGGCCGCCTCGCCCGCATCCCCGTCCGGCACGGCCGGCGACGACTTCTCCGCGCGCGAGGCCGACCTCGTCGAGGCCGCCGGGCATCCGGTGGGATCCGGCAACGTCAAGCCCGGCTACGACCCGCGCCTCGCCAACGAGGACCTCGCTCCGCTGCGCAAGCAGACCTGGTCCTCCTACAACATCTTCGCCTTCTGGATGTCCGACGTGCACAGCGTCGGCGGCTACATCACCGCGGGCAGCCTCTTCGCGCTCGGCATCGCGAGCTGGCAGGTCCTCCTTGCCCTGCTCGTCGGCATCGTGATCGTGCAGGTCTTCACCAACCTGGTCGCCAAGCCGAGCCAGAGCACCGGCGTGCCCTACCCCGTGATCAACCGGGCCGTGTTCGGCATCAAGGGCGCCAACATCCCGGCGATCATCCGCGGTCTCATCGCCGTCGCCTGGTACGGCGTCCAGACCTTCCTCGCGGCCGAGTCGCTCAACATCGTCTTCCTCAAGTTCGTGCCGGGCGCCGAGAACCTCATCGAGCCGTCCTTCCTCGGGCTGAGCGCCCTCGGGTGGATCTCGTACGCGATCCTCTGGTTCGCCCAGGCCGCGCTCTTCTGGAACGGGATGGAGACCATCCGCAAGTTCATCGACTGGGCCGGCCCCGCGGTCTACGTCGTCATGATCGCGCTCGCCGTCTACCTGGTCTCCGAGGCCGGCTGGTCGAACATCAGCCTGAGCCTCGCGGAGGGGCCGGCGCTCAGCGGGTGGGAGCAGGTGGGCGTGTTCTTCACCGCCGTCGCGATCGTGGTCTCGTACTTCTCCGGGCCCATGCTGAACTTCGGCGACTTCGCGCGGTACGGCCGCTCGTTCTCCGCGGTGAAGAAGGGCAACCTGCTCGGGCTGCCGGTCAACTTCCTGTTCTTCTCGCTGCTGACCGTGATCACGGCCTCCGCGACGGTGCCCGTGTTCGGCGAGCTCCTCACCGACCCCATCAGCACGGTCGAGCGGATCGACACCCCGTTCGCGATCCTCCTCGGGGGCCTGACCTTCGTCACGGCCACCGTGGGCATCAACATCGTCGCCAACTTCATCTCGCCCGCGTTCGACTTCTCCAACGTGGCGCCGCAGAAGATCAGCTGGCGGGCCGGAGGCATGATCGCCGCCGTCGGCTCCGTGGTGCTGCTGCCGTGGAACTGGTACAACAACGCGGACGCGATCCACTACACGCTCGGCGTGCTCGGCGCCCTCATCGGCCCGCTGTTCGGCATCCTCATCGCCGGCTACTACGTCGCGGCCCGTCAGCGCGTGCTCGTGGACGACATGTTCACCATGTCGGAGTCCGGCGCCTACTGGTACTCGAAGGGGTACAACCGCAACAGCGTGCTCGCCATCGTCCTGGCGGGCGTGCCGACGGTGCTGCTCGCCATCGTGCCCAAGCTCGTCGCCGACCTCGGGTACCCGGACG
Organism: Antribacter soli; assembly: GCF_021568775.1. Lineage (GTDB taxonomy): Bacteria > Actinomycetota > Actinomycetes > Actinomycetales > Cellulomonadaceae > Antribacter > Antribacter soli. The sequence goes on from NZ_JAKGSG010000002.1 coordinate 50,445, forward strand.
TCTCGTGGATCGGCAACTTCACCTGGTTCATCGGGTGCGGCCTCGGCTTCCTCCTGTTCTGGTGGCTCGAGCGCCTGAGCCCGCAGGTCCCGAACCTCGAGGGAATCACCGAGGGCGTCGCCGACGGCGCCACGGGCACCGGCGCGTGAGGCGGGCGCGACAGTGCTGATCCGCGTGATCAACCCCAACACCTCCCGGGCGATGACCGGCAAGATCGGTCGCACGGCCCGGGAGGTGGCGGGGCCCGGCGTCGAGATCGAGGCGACGTGCCCCGCCCCCGGCGACGGCCCCGCCGCCGTCGAGAGCCACACCGACGAGGCGTGGGCCGCGCTCGCCGTGGCCCGCCAGGTCGCGGCGTCCCGCGCCGACGGGTTCGTCCTCGCCTGCTTCGGCGACCCGGGCCTGGACGCGGCCCGCGAGCTCACCCCGGCGCCCGTCGTGGGCATCGCCGAGGCGGCGATGCACGTCGCGACGCTGTCCGGCCGCACGTTCGCCGTCGTCACGACGCTCTCCCGGACGCTGGGCCGCGCTCACGACCTGGTGCGGCGCTACGGCTTCGATGACGCGTGCGTCGCGGCCTACGCCGCCGACGTGCCCGTGCTCGCCCTCGAGGACGCCGGCTCGGACGCCCACGAGGCGATCGCCGTGCTCTGCGAGCGCGCGGTCCGCGACGACGGCGCCGACACCGTGGTGCTCGGCTGCGCCGGCATGACCGACCTGTGCGCGGACCTCACGAAGCGCGCCGGGGTGCCGGTGATCGACGGCGTCGCCGCGGCCGTCGGCCTGGTCTCCGGGATGGTCCGCATGGGGGTCGGGACGAGCAAGCGCGACGAGTACGCGAGGCCGCCGCGGCTCCCGCCGGGCGTGCCGGGGACCTAGGCGGCTACAGCGCCGCGGCGCGGGCCGCCGCGTGGAAGGCGAGGATCTGCAGCTCGCCGCCGACGTCGACCGAGCGGACCACGACGTCGTCGGGCACCTGGAGCGCCAGCGGCGCGAAGTTGAGGATCTCCCGCACCCCGGCCCCGACCACGCGGTCCGCGACGTCCTGGGCCACGTGTGCCGGGGTCGCGAGCACCACCATCGAGACATCGTCGCGCGAGATCACCGCGGCCAGGTCGTCCACGTGCTCGACGACGTGCCCCGCGACACGCGTCCCCACGACCTCGGGCGAGGCGTCGAGCAGGGCCGCCACCTGGAAGCCGCGCGCCTCGTACCCGGAGTAGTTCGCGAGGGCATGCCCGAGGTTGCCGATGCCCACGATCGCGAGCCGGTGCTCGGTCTCGAGGCCGAGGGCGACCGTGATGTAGGAGGCGAGCGACTCGACGTCGTACCCCACGCCGCGCGTGCCGAAGGACCCCAGGTAGGACAGGTCCTTGCGGAGCTGGGCGGAGCTGACACCCGACCGTTCGGCCAGCTCGGACGACGACGTCGTCGTCACCCCCTGGGCCGCGAGGTCGCGCAGTGCGCGCAGGTAGTAGGGCAGTCTCGCGACCGTTGCTCCCGGCACTGCGGCATCACTCGGCTCGCTCACCATGCGCACTCCCTCCCCATGACGACGTCGTCCGGGCGACCCGTACACACACTCGTGGACAGATCATGCCAGGCGGCGTGCCAGCCGCGCTGCATCCACGCGCCAGAAGCCCTGCTGGACGCCGTCGACCTCGACGACGGGGACGTACTCGCCGTACTTCTCCACGAGCGCCGGGTCGGTGTCGACGTCGACCTCGCGCCACGCGGTCCCCGCCGCAGCGCACACCGAGGCCACGACCACGCGCGCGTCCTCGCACAGGTGGCAGCCCTCCCGCGTGTACAGCACCACTCTCTCCACCGGGCCAGCGTACGTAACGGTGGCGGGAGCCCGGAGCGCGCGACCGACCGGCGGTCACCGTGGCGCGCGAAGCGCGTCCGCCGCGCGGATATCGTGTACCGCATGTCGACGCCTACTCCGTCCGCCACCGCGGCGTTCTTCGACGTCGACAACACGATCATCCGCGGCGCGAGCGCCTTCCACCTGGCCCGCGCCGCCTACCAGCGCCGGTTCTTCGGCACGCGGGACCTCCTCAAGTTCGCCGTGATCCAGGCCCGCTACCTGCTGTTCGGGGAGTCGAGGGAGCAGATCGACGTGGTGCGCGAGCGCGCCCTGTCCCTCATCGCGGGCCGCTCGGTCGCCGAGGTCACCACGCTCGGCGAGGAGGTGTACGACACCGTCCTCGCGCTGCGGATCTTCCCCGGCACGCGCCGCCTGCTCGAGGAGCACCTCGCCGCCGGCCACCAGGTGTGGCTCGTGACCGCGACGCCGGTCGAGATCGGCGCCCTCATCGCGCGACGCCTCGGCGCGACCGGCTGCCTCGGCACGATCCCCGAGCACCGGGACGGCTTCTACACCGGCCGGCTCATGGGCGACCTCATGCACGGGGCCGCGAAGGGGCAGGCGGTGCGCGAGCTCGCCAAGAGGGAGGACCTCGACCTCACCGGGAGCTACGCCTACGGCGACTCGCTCAACGACCTGCCGATGATGCACTCCGTGGGGCACCCCTGCCCCATCAACCCGGACGGCCGGCTGCGCCGGCACGCACAGGAGGTGGGCTGGCCCATCCGCGAATTCCGGGGCCGAGGGCAGCGGAACGCCGGGCGCGGCCTGCGCACGGCCTCGTGGGCGGGCGCGGCGTGGGTGGCGGGGTTGGTGCTGCGGGCTCTGCGCCGTCGCCTCCGGGGGCGCTGAGCCCGACGAGCCCGGACGAACCGCGAGGGCCCGGCTCCTTGCGGAGTCCGGGCCCTCGGCGGGTCACTTCTTGTTGCGGCGCTGGTGACGCGTCTTGCGAAGCAGCTTGCGGTGCTTCTTCTTGGCCATACGCTTGCGGCGCTTCTTGATGACGGAGCCCATAGGTCCTCACATTGTTCGATCGGTCGGCGGCGGCCCTGCTCCGGGCCGCTCGGCGAGATTGGTCCGCGGTTGGTCCGGGACGATGACATCGAGACGACGTCGGCCGACCAACACGAGAGGGAGTCCGTCCGCCAGAATACCCGCTCCGGCAGTCGGGCCAGTAATCGAGCGGCTCAGTCGTGTGGTCGGTCGCCTGAGCCTGCGACTCCGCTCCGGGCGGGTGCCTCGTTCCTCGGCCCCCACCCTGCGCTGCGCCTCCGGCTCAGTCGTGTGGTCGGTCGCCTGAGCCTGCGACTCCGCTCCGGGCGGGTGCCTCGTTCCTCGGCCCCCACCCTGCGCTGCGCCTCCGGCTCAGTCGTGCAACGGGTCCAGGCCCAGGAGCGGGAACACCGCCCGGCGGGTTGCGGCGACTGCGCGGTCCACCGGGTCGGCCGGGTCGTACCCGTCCCGCCAGGGCCGCCAGTCCGGCGCGGCGACGCCGAGCGTCGCGGCAGGCTCGAGGCCCGACATCGCCTCGGCCACCGCGCGCCACGCCTCCGGCAGGGCCATGCCGTGCTCGAGGGGAGCGTGCGCCGCCTCGGCGACGAGCGCGGCCCAGGCGAGCGGGACGACGTCGACCACGGCGTAGCCGCCTCCGCCCAGCGCCACCCAGCGGCCCTGCGCGACGTCGTGCGCGAGCCTGTGCACCCAGGCCGCGGCGGTCCGCTGGGCGTCGACGTCGACGTCGAGGTGGGCCAGCGGGTCCAGCCCGTGCGTGTCGCACCCGTGCTGCGACACGACGGCCTGCGGCTCGAACGCACGCACCGCCGGCAGCACGACGGCGTCGATCGCCCGTAGCCACTGCCCGCCGTCGGTCCGGGCGGGCAGCGCGACGTTCACCGCGGTGCCTTCTGCGAGCCCCGCGCCGCCGATGTCCGAGGCGTGCCCCGTCCCCGGGAACAGCGTGCGGCCCTCCTCGTGCACGGACACCGTGAGGACGCGCGGGTCGTCCCAGAACAGAGCCTCCACGCCGTCGCCGTGGTGCGCGTCGAGGTCCACGTAGGCGACGCGCTCGGCGCCGAGGTCGAGCAGGCGGCGGACCGCCGCCGCCGCGTCGTTGTAGATGCAGAAGCCCGACGCGGAGCCGCGCTGCGCGTGGTGCATGCCGCCCGCGACGTTGACGCCGTGCTGCACGTCCCCGGACCAGACGGCGTCGGCGAGGTCGACGGAGCCCCCGAGCTGCCGCGCGGCCGCATCGTGCATCCCCAGGAAGATCGGGTTGTCCTCGGTGCCGAGGCCACGGGACTCGTCCGGGACGAGGCGCGTGCCGGCGGCGCGGACCGCGGCCACGTACTCGGGGTCGTGGACGGTCTGCACGACGGCGTCGCTCGCCACGGGCGCGCCCGTCACCTCGATCCCCGGCGCGTCCAGGAGGCCGAGCTCCCGGACCAGCCGCATCGTGAGGTCGAGGCGGGCGGGTGCCATGGGATGCCCGGGCCCGAAGTCGTACTCGAGCAGCTCGGGGCTCCACACCAGCCGGGCGACGCGCATGCCGTCACGGTATCCGACGCGTGGCGTGGCAGGCTGGGGCACCGTGAGCCGTGAGACAGGAGGCACGATGGCGTCCGAGGTGCGGGAGTGGGGCTTCGGCCTGCGCGACCTCCTGGACCGGGTGGCGCGGCGGTCGCCGGCAAGGCTCGCCGTCTCGGTGTTCGCGCTCGTCATCGCCGTGTTCACGGTGCTCCTCCTGGCACCCTGGGCAACGGCGTCAGGCGAGTCCGCCCGGTTCGTCGACGCCCTCTTCACCGCGGTCTCGGCGGTGTGCGTGACCGGGCTGGTCATCGCGGACACGGCGACCTACTGGTCCATCTGGGGGCAGGTCGTCATCCTGCTCGGCATCAAGATCGGCGGGCTCGGCATCATGACGCTCGCCTCGCTGCTGGGCCTGGCCGTGTCCCGCCGGCTCGGGCTCACGCAGAAGCTGCTCACGGCGACGGAGGTGAAGACCGAGCGCCTGGGCGAGGTCGGGTCGCTGCTGCGCGTCGTCATCGTCACGACGACCGCGCTGGAGCTGACGGTCGCCGCGGTGCTCTTCCCCCGCTTCCTGGTGCTCGGGGAGAGCGTCGGCGAGGCTACCTGGCAGGCCGTCTTCTACGGGATCTCATCCTTCAACAACGCGGGCTTCATCCCCACCCCAGAGGGCCTCGTGCCGCACGCGGGCGACTGGTGGCTGTGCCTGCCCATCGCGATCGGCGTGTTCCTGGGCTCCCTCGGCTTCCCGGTGATCCTCAACCTCATGCGGACCCGGCGCACCCGGCCGCGGCGCACCTGGCGGGCCTTGTCGCTGCACTCCAAGCTCACGCTCGTCATGAGCCTGTGGCTCGTGGCTGCCGGGACGGTGCTCTTCGCGCTCCTCGAGTGGACCAACCCGCGCACGCTGGGCGCCCTCGACACGGACGACAAGATCCTGGCCGCGCTCTTCGCGGGCGTCATGCCCCGGTCGGGCGGCTTCTCGACGATCGACATCGGGCAGATGCACGAGTCGTCGTGGCTGATCACCGACGCCCTGATGTTCGTCGGCGGCGGATCCGCATCCACCGCCGGCGGCATCAAGGTGACCACGCTGGCGGTGATGCTGCTCGCGATCCTCGCCGAGGCCCGGGGCGACCGCGACATCGAGGTCTACGGCCGCCGCATCCCGCGCGACACGCTGCGCCTGTCCGTCGCCGTGGTGTTCGTCGGCGCGACGGCGGTGCTCGTGTCGAGCCTGCTGCTGCTGGAGATCACCGGGCTGTCGCTCGACGTGGTGCTGTTCGAGGTGATCTCGGCGTTCGCCACGGTGGGGTTGTCCACAGGGATCACACCAGGGCTCCCTGATGCGGGTAAGTTCGTGCTCTGCGCCCTCATGTTCGTGGGGCGCACCGGCACGATGACGTTCGCGGCCGCGCTCGCGCTGCGCGACCGCAGGCGCATCGTGCGCTACCCGGAGGAACGGCCGATCATCGGCTGAGGCATCGGCTGAGACCGAAGCTGAAGGCCACCCACAGACGAGAAGGTGACATGTCGGATCGAGGCGACCGCCCGGCGTCGGGCACAACTCCCGCGGCGCATGCCGCTGAGCGCAAGGGCCCGGACCGCGACGCGGGCGTGCTGGTGATCGGCCTGGGCCGGTTCGGGTCGGCCATCGCGTCGACCCTCGACCGACTCGGCCAGGACGTGCTGGCCGTCGAGCAGGACGCGCGCCTCGTCGCGCAGTGGGCGGGGCGGCTGCCGCTCGTCGAGGCGGACGCGTCGAACCCGGAGGCGCTGGAGCAGCTCGGCGCGAAGGAGTTCGGCGTCGCCGTCGTGGGCGTGGGCACGTCGATCGAGGCGTCCGTGCTGATCGCGGGCAACCTCGTGGACCTCGGTACCCCGCAGATCTGGGCCAAGGCCATCTCCGCCGAGCACGGGCGCATCCTCACCCGCATCGGAGCCCACCACGTCGTCTTCCCGGAGGCCGACGCCGGCGCGCGCGTGGCGCACCTCGTCTCCGGCAAGCTGCTCGACTACATCGAGGTCGAGGACGGCTTCACCATCGTCAAGATGCGCCCGCCGAAGGAGCTGCAGGGCTTCACGCTCGCGCAGTCGAACGTGCGCCAGCGGTACGGGGTGACGATCGTGGGCGTGAAGTCGCCCGGTGTGGACTTCGTGTACGCGACGCCGGAGACGCGCGTCTCGGCGAACGACCTCCTGATCTGCTCGGGCCACGCAGACCTGCTGGAGCGCTTCGCGGCGAGGCCGTAGGGACGAGGACGCCGGCTTCCTCGGGGACGGCCGGCGTTCATCCGCGCGTCACCGGGGTGCCACCGGGATCCGCGAGCCTCGGCACATGCGACGACGCCTTGCCGCCCTGCCGGCGGCCCTCCTGCTCCTACCCACGGTCCTCCTCGCGCCCGCGGCCGGCGCCGGTCCGGCCGGCGCCCGGCCCTTCTCCTCCGAGCCCGCCCTGGTCACGACGTCCGTCGAGACGCCGGTGCTCTACGACGACGACGAGGGCGGCAACGCGTCGGGTGACGACCCCGCCATCTGGGTGCACCCGTCCGACCGGGACCGGTCGCTGGTGCTCGCGACCGCCAAGGAGGGCGGCCTGCGCGTCTACGACCTCGAGGCGGCCGAGCTGCAGTCCCTCGCCGCCACGCCGGCGCCGCGCGCGGACGGCGTGGACGGCCGTTACAACAACGTGGACATCGCCTACGGGCTCCAGCTCGGCGGCACGACGGCGGACGTCGCCGTGGTCTCCGACCGCTACAACGACCAGCTCCGCTTCTTCGTGATCGACCCGGCCGGTTCGGCGGCCGCCACGCCGCTGCGCGAGGTCACGGCGCCCGAGCAGGGCTTCCTGTTCAGCCCGGACCGCGCCACCGTGGACGAGGAGCACACCGCGTACGGCGTGGCCGTCTGGCAGCCCGGCGACGGCGAGTCCTACGCCGTCGTGACGCAGGAGGGCGACACCACGATCGCGACGGCCCGACTCGTCGCCGCCGCCGACGGCGCCGTCGGCTACACGGACGTGGAGCACCTTGAGGTGCCGGGCTCCTTCCCGCTGCCCGACGGCACCACGTGGGTTCCGTGCCAGGAGCCGGGCGCGGAGCCGCAGCTCGAGGGCGTCGCCGTGGACCGGCGCACGGGCACGCTCTACGCCACGCAGGAGGACGTGGGCCTCTGGCGCATCCCGCTGCCGCTCGGCACCGGCGCGCCGCTGCTGCTGGACCGCGTCGCCGACTTCGGCGTGCACGACGCCTACGACCCCGAGTCGGGGGAGTGCGAGCCCCTCGACCCGGCGGCGCCCGGCTTCGGCGGTCCGAACCTCGTCGCCGACGCCGAGGGCGTCGACGTCTGGTACGGCCCCGGAAAGACCGGATACGTGGTGGTCTCCAGCCAGGGCGACGACCGCTATGCCGTCTACGCGACCGCCGACGGCAACCGCTCGCTGGGCACCTTCCGCGTGGCGGGCGACGGGATCGACGACGTCGACGGCTCCGACGGCCTCGCCGTGACGAACCGGCCCGTCGGCGACTACCGCGAGGGCCTGCTCGTCACGCACGACGAGCCGGAGACCGGCCCGGACGCCGACCCGGAGCGGGACGCCACGGGCTTCTCGTACGTCGACTGGGGCGCCGTCGCCGACGCCCTGCACCTGCGCGTCGACACCTCGGCGGGCAACGACCCGCGGTTCTGACGGCGGGCGAGTTCTGACGGCACCCGACGGCGGGCCGGAGGTTCCTTCCGCGAGGCTGGATGGGCCTGGCGGGAGGCCGCGAGGAACGAGCGGCCGGATGGTCGCCTCGCGGAAGGAACCTCCGGCCCGCCGTCGGGATACCTCGGGTGGCTCGGGTGCGACCCGTCCGCCGTCGGGCACCCTCAGGCCGTGCGGCGGCGCAGCGTGAGCACCCCGAGGACCACCGCGCCCACGATGAACAGCGCGATCACGCCCACGGCACCCTGGATGTCCGCCCACTCGTCGCCGCGGGCGAGCGACTGCATCGCCTCGATCGCGTACGTCAGCGGGAACACGCGGGACAGCCACTCGAGGAGCATGGGCATCTGGTCGCGCGGCATGATCAGGCCGCACGTGATGAGCTGCGGGAAGATGATCGCGGGCATCATCTGCACCGCCTGGAACTCGCTGCGGGCCAGCGCCGACGCAGCGAGGCCGAGGCAGCAGCCGAGGATCGCGTCGAGCAGCGCGACGACGATCACGAGCCCGATCGGCCCGGCGACGTCCATACCGACGAGCGTCGCGAACCCGACGACGACGAGCGCCTGCACGAGCGCCAGGTTCGCGAACGCCAGCGCGTAGCCCGCCACGAAGTCGCCCTTGCGGACGGGGGTCGTCATCAGCCGCTCCAGCGTGCCGGACTGCCGCTCGCGCAGCGTGGCCACGCTCGTGACGAGGAACATCACGGTGAGCGGGAAGAGGCCCACGAGCATGGGGCCGAACTGGTCCAGCACCGGCGTCCCGTCGAACATCCACGCGATGAGGCCGATCAGGAGGCACGGCAGCACCAGGACGAGCGCGATGGTGCGCCGGTCGGCCCGGAGCTGGGCCAGGACTCGCTCCGCGGTGGCGAAGGTGAGGTTCATCGTGCGGCCTCCTCGGCGGCGGAGCCTTCGATCAGGGCGAGGAAGGCGCGCTCCGCGTCGGGCGCGCCGGTCTGCCGGAGCAGGTCGGTGGGCGTGACGTCGGCGACGAGGCCGCCCGCGCGCAGGAGAAGCAGCCGGTCGCACTGCGTGGCCTCGTCCATGACGTGCGAGGAGACGAGGAGGGTGCGCCCGCCGCGCGAGAGCTCGCGGAACAGCGACCACAGGTCACGCCGCAGGACGGGGTCGAGCCCGACGGTGGGCTCGTCCAGCACGAGCAGCTCCGGGTCGCCGACCAGCGCCGCGGCCAGCGAGACGCGGGACACCTCGCCGCCGGACAGCGTCCTGACCACCTGCTTCTCGTGCCCGCCCAGGTCCACCTCGGCGACGACCCGCCCGACGGTCTCCCGCCGCCTGGCGGCCGGGACGCCCGCCAGGGCCGCGAAGTAGGAGAGGTTCTGCACCACGGTGAGGTCCCGGTAGACGGAGGCCTCCTGCGTCACGTACCCGACGCGCCGGCGCAGCGAGGGCGTCCCGGCAGGCAGGCCGAGCACGTCGACGGTGCCGGTGACCCGGTCCTGCACGCCGACGATGGCGCGCATGAGCGTGGTCTTGCCGGAGCCGGACGGGCCGAGCAGGCCCACGACGGACCCGCCCGGGACGTCGATGTCGAGCCCGGCGACGACGTTCTGCCCGCCGCGCTCGACGCTCAGCCCGCGGATGCGGATGGCCAGCTCCGCACCGGGCACGTTATTCACCATGCGATGAATTCTGCCCCTGTGCCATCGGCGGCGCAAGGCCCGGCGCGAGCTGTCCCGCGGCAGAGATCTCCCCCGTCAGGTACCGCTGGAGCGTGGGGCCCACGAGCGCGGCGACCTCGGCGGACGGGAGCGACGCCAGCGGCTCGACCCGCACCACGTACCGGGTCAGGAGCACGCCCGCCATCTGCGACGCGACGAGCCCGGCCCGCAGCGGCGCGTGGTCGACGCCGATCCGCCTCACGATCGGCCCCAGCAGCTCCGCGCCGAGAAACTGGGGCATGAGGGTGCGCAGGTCCGGGTCGCCGAGAATCGCGGGCAGCACGATCCGGACCGTGTCGCCGTAGTCGGCGTCCCACAGCGCGGTGACCGCCTGCACGAGCCGCTCTCCCAGGCGGTCGACCGGCCCGTCGAGCACCGCGCGCACGATCGCCGTCGGCTCGATGTCGCCCAAGCCGATCGTGGCCGTCAGCAGATGCTGCTTGTCGCCGAACCAGTGCCGGACCGTCCCGGGGTCCACGCCCGCGCGGCGGGCCACGGACCGCAGGGACGTGGCCTCGTAGCCGCGCTCGACGAACTCGGCGCGGGCGGCGTCCAGGATCTCGCCGCGCGCGTCCTGGCCCGCGGGCCGCCTGCCGCGGCGCGCAGCCGGCGCAGCCTCACCGACCGGAGCGGAAGGCGGGCCGGGGAGGTCGGCGGGCGGGACGTCGTCGGGCACCAACCCATTGTCGCCGAGACGACGCGGGAAGGCGGCGACCCTTGAGCGAAGGTACGACGAGCGCGTACGATCGACGGTATGACCACGAGTGTGAAACTCGGTGTGAGCCTGCCGAAGACCGATGTGGAGTTCCTGGACGACTATGCCGCCCGCTCCGGCTTGTCGTCGCGTTCGGCCGCCCTTCATGAAGCGGTGCGGAGCCTGCGCGATGCCTACCTCGAGGCGGCCTACCTCGAGGCGGACGAGGAGTGGTACGCCTCGGGTGAGGCAGGGGCGTGGGACGCCGTGGTCGCAGACGGGCTGGACGCCGACTGATGCGACGAGGCGACATCTGGTTCGTGGACCTCGATCCCGCACGCGGGTCCGAGGCGAACAAGGTCCGGCCTGTGGTGATCGTGTCGAACGATGCGCGCAACCGCGGTGCGAGCAAGAGCGGGCGCGGCGTCCTGACCGTGGTCCCGTTGACGAAGAGCACGGCGCGAGTCCTGCCCTTCCAGGTCCTTGTCCGAGCAAGTGCCGGGACCGGCCTGACGCATGACTCCAAGGCGCAGGCCGAGCAGGTGCGCGCGGTCGACGTGGAGCGGTTCGGGAACCGCGCGGGTGCCCTGAGCGCCGAGACCATGGCCGCGCTCGACGACGCGCTGCTGCTCCACCTCGGGCTCGACTAGAAACGCCGAAGTAGTGGGGGGGGGGGGGGGGGGGGGGCCCCGGGGGGGGGGGGGGGGCGGGGGGGGGGCGGCGGGGGGGCGGGGGGGA
>NZ_JAKGSG010000003.1 GCF_021568775.1 Antribacter soli
CCCCCCTGGGTCGCCCCCCCCCCCCCCCCGGCGGGGGGGGGGGGGGGGGGGGCGGCCCCCCCCGCCACTACTTCGGCAGGGTCTACCTCAGCGAGAGGATCAGGAGCGCGCCGCGCTTGCCCGCCTCTTGTTCCACACGTCGAACGCGACGGCTGCCAGGAGCACGAGGCCCTTGACGACCTGCTGCGTCGACTGGTCGACGCCCATGAGCTGCATGCCGTTCGACATGACGGCCATGATCAGGCCACCCACCATGGCGCCCGCCACCGTGCCGATGCCGCCGGTCACGGCCGCGCCGCCGATGAAGCACGCGGCGATGGCATCGAGCTCGAACATCTGGCCCGCCGCGGGCTGCGCGCCGTTGGACCGCGCCGAGAACACGACGCCGGCCACCGACGCGAGGAAGCCCATGTTCACGAAGATCCAGAAGTTGACGCGCTTGACCCGCACGCCGGACAGCTGGGCCGCCGCGAGGTTGCCACCGATCGCGTACACGTGCCGGCCGAACACGCTGTGCTTCGTCACGACCGTGTACACGAGGATGAGCACGGCCAGCACGATGAGGACGTTCGGCAGGCCACGGCTCGTCGCGAGGCGGTACGCGAACCACATGACGACGGCCGCGATGAGCAGGAGCTTGATCCCGAACAGCGCGGGCGCCTCGACGGTCTGCTTGTAGGCGATGCGCGCCTGGCGCGTGCGCCACGCGGACACCGCGTAGCCGATCACGGCGATGCCGAAGATGACGAGCGTGAACGTGTCGAACCCGTAGCCGCCGAGCAGGCCGTTCTGGAAGCCGGCCGCGATGGTCGAGTACTCGGCAGGGAACGGCGACAGCGAGATGTTCTCGAGCACCTGGAGCGTGAGCCCGCGGAAGAGAAGCATGCCCGCCAGCGTCACGATGAACGCTGGAATCCCGACGTACGCCACCCAGAACCCTTGCCACGCCCCGACCAGCAGGCCGGTGGCGATCGCGGCGAGCACGCCCACGTACCAGGGCAGCCCCTCGCGGATCACGAGGACCGCGGAGACGGCACCGGTGAGGGCCACGACCGATCCCACCGACAGGTCGATGTGCCCGCCGATGATGACGATCACCATGCCGATCGCGAGGATCAGGATGTACGAGTACTGCAGCACGAGGCTCGTGACGTTTCGCGGTCCGAGCAGCAGCCCGTCCGTGAGGATCGAGAACAGCGCGATGATGAGGACGAAGGCGATGTAGATGCCGCTCTGGCGCATGTTCCTCGTGAGCAGGTCCCGGAGGTTCGCGATGCCGGTCATGCCAGGGCCTCCTCGATCGGCTCGGTGGGGCCAGCCAGATCGGCGGCGCCAGCCGTGGTCTCCTGGGTCATGAGTGCCATCAGTCCTTCCTGGGTGGCTGAGGCCACGTCGACCTCGCCGGTGATGCGGCCAAAGGCCAGGGTGTAGATGCGGTCGCAGATGCCCAGCAGCTCGGGCAGCTCCGAGGAGATGACGAGCACGGCCTTGCCCTCTGCGACGAGGCGGTTGATGATCGTGTAGATCTCGTACTTGGCGCCGACGTCGATGCCTCGCGTCGGCTCGTCGAGGATGAGCACCTCGGGCGCGGTGTGCAGCCACTTGGACAGCACGACCTTCTGCTGGTTTCCGCCGGACAGCTTGCCGACCTGCGCCAGCACGGTGGGCGTGCGGATGCCCATCTCGGCGCGGAACTCCTCCGCGACCTTGAGCTCCTCGTGCGAGTTGACGAAACCGCGCTTCGCGAGCTTTTCGAGGCCCGCCAGCGAGATGTTGCGCTTCACGTCCTCGATGAGGTTGAGGCCGAGCTGCTTGCGGTCCTCGGTGGCGTAGGCCAGGCCGGCGTCGATGGCGTCCGGCACGTTGTGCAGCGTGACCTCCTCGCCGTGCACGAAGACACGGCCGGAGATGTTGCGGCCGTACGAGTGGCCGAAGATCGACATGGCGAGCTCGGTGCGCCCGGCGCCCATGAGGCCGGCGATGCCGACGACCTCGCCCGCGTTCACCGTCAGGTTCGCGCGGTCGACGACGATGCGGCCGGCCTGGTGCGGGTGGTAGACCGTCCAGTCCTCGACACGCAGCACCTCCTCGCCGACGTGCGACTCGCGGGCCGGGTAGCGGTGCTCGAGGTCGCGGCCGACCATCCCGCGGATGATGCGGTCCTGGAGTGCGACCGAGTCCTGCTTGGTCAGGTCGATGTCGAGCGTCTCGATCGTCTTGCCGTCGCGGATGATCGTGGTGCGGTCGGCGATCTCGGCGATCTCGCCGAGCTTGTGCGAGATCATGATCGACGTGACGCCGTGCTGCTTGAGCCGGCGCAGGAGGTCGAGCAGGTGCTCGGAGTCGGTGTCGTTGAGGGCGGCCGTGGGCTCGTCGAGGATGAGCAGGCGCACCTCCTTCGACAGCGCCTTCGCGATCTCGACGAGCTGCTGCTTGCCCACACCGAGCGTGGACACGGCCGTCGTCGGCGAGTCGGCGAGCCCGACGCGCTCGAGCAGGGCCGCGGCCTCGTGGTTGGTCTGGTTCCAGTCGATCATCCCGTTGCGCCCACGGCGCTCGTTGCCGAGGAAGATGTTCTCGGCGATCGACAGGTACGGCACGAGGGCCAGCTCCTGGTGGATGATCACGACGCCGCGGGCCTCGGAGTCGTTGATGGACCCAAAGCTGGCGGGCTCGGCGTCGAGGACGATGTCGCCGTCGTAGGTGCCGTGCGGGTACACGCCCGACAGCACCTTCATGAGGGTTGACTTGCCCGCGCCGTTCTCGCCGCAGATCCCGTGGATCTCGCCACGGCGGACGGCGAGGTTGACGTTCTGGAGAGCCTTGACGCCCGGGAACGTCTTGGTGATGTCCCGCATCTCGAGGATGTTGGGGGAGCTGGTGTCGGCCATGCCTTGTCCTTGCTCGTGCGTTCGTCGGCAGTGCCCGACGCCGGACGGTCACCTCCCGGGGGAGGCGACCAGCCCGGCGTCGGGCGCCGTTGTCAGTCTGTCGTCACTCGGAGACGCCGGACGCGACCTCGTCGGCCGTCCAGTAGCCGGAGTCGACGAGCAGGGACTGGATGTTGTCCTTGTAGACGATGTCCGACTCGAGGAGGAACGACGGCACGACCTTCACACCATTGTCGTACGTCTCGGTGTCGTTGGCCTCAGGCTCCTCGCCCGCGAGGTACGCCTCGGTCGCGACCACGGCCTGCTCGGCGAGCTTGCGCGTGTCCTTGAAGATCGTGGAGAACTGAACGCCGTCGTTGATGAGCTTGACGGAGGCGATCTCCGCGTCCTGGCCGGTGACGATCGGCATCGGCTGGTCGCCCGAGCCGTAGCCCGAGTTCTGCAGGGCGGTGATGATGCCGCGCGAGAGGCCGTCGTACGGCGAGAGCACGCCGGCGACGACGGAGCCGTCGTTGTACGTGGAGGTCAGCAGGTCCTCCATGCGCTTCTGGGCGGTCTCCTGGAGCCAGCGCAGCGTGTTGGTCTGCTCGATGTCGGTCTGGCCCGACTTCACGACGAGGGTGCCTGCGTCGAAGTACGGCTGCAGGGTGTCGATCGCGCCGTCGTAGAAGAAGTGCGCGTTGTTGTCGTCCAGCGAGCCGGCGAAGAGCTCGACGTTGAACGGGCCGGCGGGCGCGTCGGCGACCTCGTTGCCCTCCGCGTCGAGCAGGCCGAGGCCCACGAGCAGGGACGTGGCCTGCTGAACGCCCACGTTGTAGTTGTCGAACGTGACGTAGAAGTCGACGTTCTCCGAGTCGCGGATCAGGCGGTCGTACGAGATGACCGGGATGCCCTCGGCCGCAGCAGCCTCGAGCTGGCCCGCGAGCGCGGTGCCGTCGATCGCCGCGACGATCAGCGCCTCGGCGCCCTTGGTGATCATCTGGTCGATCTGCTGCTGCTGCGTCGGGATGTCGTCCGCGGCGAACTGCAGGTCAACCTCGTATCCAGCCTCCTCGAGGCCCGCCTGCACCGCCGCACCGTCGGCGATCCAGCGCTCCGACGTCTCGGTCGGCATCGCCACGCCGACGAGGCCACCCGCTTCGCCGTCGCCGGCGCCTTCGGTCGCGTCGCCGCCACCGGCGCCACTGCCACCGCATGCAGCGAGGGCAAGAGCCATAGCGCCCGTCGCAACAGCGGCGAGCCCGCGGGTGTACCAGAGCTTCCTAGCCATGAGGTCTCCTCTTCGAGAACATGCCGAACGCCACCGTCCGGCTTGAGTCACCTGATTGTTAACGCTCACATGACCCAAGGTCAAAACGGAGGCGGTCACAATCACGTCACGATCAAGTATCTGCCGAACAGTGGTGCTCGCTTGGGCAGGCATCGTCCCTGCTAGAGGCCGCTCCTCTCGCGGCCGGCCACCGGCCAGCCGTCCTCGGTCCAGGCCAGCTCGTGGATCGCCAGGCGGACGAGACCGCCGTCGTCGGCGTCGTAGAAGTGGAATCCGAGGTGGTCGCGCGAGACGGACTGACCGCCCGGACCCACCATCGAGCCCTCTGTGGCGAGCACCACGGTGCCGCCGCCCAGGAGCATGTCCTTGCCCTCGGCGTCGAGGTACGGACCGGTCACCTCGCGCGACCGGCCGACGACGATCTTGTACGTCGAGTCGGTGCCCTTGCAGCAGAAGTCCCACGAGACGAAGAGGTAGTACCAGCCGTCGCGGGCGTAGACGTACGGGGCCTCGATCGCGTTGTCCGGCAGGCCCACACGGCTCGCGATCTTCACCGGCTCCGCGCCGGCGACCACCGTCCCGCTCGGCCACTCGAGCGGCAGGAGCTGCACGCCGCCCCAGAACGACCCGTAGACCATCCAGGGGTTGCCGTCAGCGTCCTCGACGATGCCGGGGTCGATGGCGTTCCAGTGCGTGTCGCCCGGCTTCGACCGCACGACGACGCCCTGGTCGGTCCAGCCGAAGTCCGGGTCGTCCGGGTCGAGCGTGGTGCCGGTCCGGAGGCCGATCGCCGAGTCGTTCGACCCGAACGTCGAGGCGGAGTAGTACAGGTACCAGGTGCCGTCGTGCTGGTAGAGCTCGGGCGCCCAGAAGTTCGTGACGCCGTCGATCTCGTCGCGCACCCACGCCGGGTCGTCGTCGGCGTCCCACGCCGTGCCGACGAAGGCCCAGGTGCGCCCGCCGTCGTCGGACCGCCGGATCTGGGGCGCACCGAAGCCCACCTTGACGTCGCCCGTCGAGTAGACGAACCACGGCTCGCCCTCCTCGCCGACGACGAGCGCGGGGTCGTGCGCGCGCAGGTCGCCGGTCAGCGGCAGGGCGTCGGCCCCGGCCCCGGCCCCGGCCCCGCCCACGAGACTCCCGCGCGCGGCGAAAGCGCCCGCCGCGAGCCCGGCCACGGCCACCACGGCGATCCCCGCACCGAGCACGGCGCGCCGCCTCACGCCCGGCCCAGGCGGACGACCGACCACGACACGGGCGGCAGCTCCGCGCGGGCGCGGTCGTCGGCGACCTTGGCGGTGGTGTTGACCTGGGGCAGCACGGACGTGGCGTCGTCGGCCGTGGCCTGCCAGGTGTGGTCGGGGTTGGCCAGCGTGAGCGCCTCCACCACCTGCAGGCCCGGGAAGCCGCGCAGGTCGACGTCGAGCGTGACGGCCTCGGTCACCGACCGGTTGACGGCGAAGATCACGACCTCGCCGGTCTCGGCGTCGTGCGTCGCGACGGCGTCGAGCACCGGGACGTCGCCGAAGCGCGTGGTCTCCTGCACCGGCGACTCGACCGCTACCCGCAGCACCTCGCCCGCCGCGTGCTTCGACGTGAGCGCGAACGGGTGGAACGTGGTCTGCCGCCAGGCGCGCCCGCCGGGCTCGGTCATGATCGGCGCGATCACGTTGACGAGCTGGGCCAGCGAGGCCGCGTGCACGCGGTGCGTGTTGCGCAGCAGCGAGATGAGCAGGTTGCCGACCACCACGGCGTCGGCCACGTTGTAGCGGTCCTCCAGCAGGACGGGTGCCACGGGCCAGTCGTCGTCCGTGGGCGGGCGCGACTCGGCGCGCTGCTGGTACCAGACGTTCCACTCGTCGAACGAGATGTTGATCCGCTTGGTGTGCTTGCCCGCGGCACGCACGGCGTCCGCGGTGGCGGCGACGGACTCGACGAAGTGGTCCATGTCCACGGCCGAGGCGAGGAAGGAGGCGAGGTCGCCGTCCTCCTCCCAGTAGTAGGCGTGCGCCGAGACGTGGTCCACGTGCTCGTACGCCTCGCTGAGCACCACGCGCTCCCACTCGCCGAACGTGGGCATCGCCGAGCTCGACGAGCCGCACACGACGAGCTCGATGTTCGGGTCCATCATCCGCATGGCGCGCGCCGTCTCGGCCGCGAGGCGCCCGTACTCCTCGGCCGTCTTGTGGCCGATCTGCCACGGGCCGTCCATCTCGTTGCCGAGGCACCACATCTTGACCCGGTACGGGTCCGCCGCGCCGTTCGCCCGCCGCTTGTCCGACCAGAACGAGCCGCCCGGCACGTTGCAGTACTCCAGCAGGTCCAGGGCCTCCTGGACGCCGCGCGTGCCGAGGTTGACGGCCATCATCGGCTCGGTGCCGGAGGCCTTCGACCACCGCAGGAACTCGTCCACGCCCACGGTGTTGGGGTCGCTGGAGTGCCAGGCCAGGTCAAGGCGGGTCGGGCGGTCCTCGACCGGGCCGACGCCGTCCTCCCACCGGTAGCCCGAGACGAAGTTGCCGCCCGGGTAGCGCACCGTGGAGACGCCCAGCTCACGGGTGAGCTCGAGGACGTCGCCGCGGAACCCGTCGGCGTCGGCGGTGGGGTGCCCCGGCTCGTAGATGCCGGTGTACACGCAACGTCCCAGGTGCTCGACGAACGTCCCGAAGGTCCGCCGTCGTACGGGTCCGACGACGAAGGCCGGGTCGAGCGTGAGGGTTGCGGAATGCATGGAGATAGTTCCTCTCGGCGTGCGCCCGGTGGCGCTGCATCGCGGGCCGGTTGCTGTACATCGTTGTAGAGGAAGAGTAGAGCATCGTTGTGACTCCGTGACAAGGCCTACTTGACCGGTACCGTACCGACGTGCCACCGTGTGACCGTCGATGGCTCTCCATCGATGTAAATGGCGGGTCGACGAGGACGCACGCAGCATGGCACCGCTCTCTCGCTCGCACTTCTGACACCCGAGAGGACCCGTGATGAGGAAGTCACGCCTGGCAGCCGGCATGGTCGCCGTGTTCGCCCTGTCCAGCACCCTTGCAGCGTGCAGCGCCGGCTCGAGCACCGACGACGACGGCAAGCTCACGTTCATGTTCCGTGGCGGGGAGGACGAGAAGGCGGCGTACACCGCCGCCATCGAGCGGTTCGAGGCGGAGACCGGCGTCGACGTCGACATCGTCGTCACGGATGCCGACCAGTACTCCACGAAGCTGCAGGCGGCCATCGCCGGCAACAACGTGCCTGATGTCTTCTACATCGAGCAGGCCAGCCTGCAGTCCTACGTGACGTCGGGCATCCTGCTCGACATCACCGACAAGGTCGAGGCGCAGGGCATCGACCTCGACAACATCTGGGAGTACGGCGTCGACTCCTATCGCTACGACGGCAAGGTCCAGGGCACGCCGGACGGTCAGCTGTACGGCCTGCCGAAGGACGTCGGCCCGTTCGCGATGGGCTACAACAAGACGATGCTCGAGGCCGAGGGCATCGAGCTCCCCAGCACCGACACGCCCTACACCTGGGACGAGTGGCTCGAGGTCCTCAAGGCGGTCACCAAGGACACCGACGGCGACGGCGAGGTGGACCAGTGGGGCACCGGCCTGAACGTCGTCTGGAACTCGCAGGGCTTCGCCTGGAGCAACGGCGCCGACTGGACCAACGCCGACCACACCGAGGTCACGGTGGACACCCCCGAGATGGCCGAGGCGCTCCAGTACATCGCCGACATGACCAACGTCGACAAGGTCACGCCCAACGCGGAGCAGGCGGCCACGCTGGACACCTACCAGCGCTGGATGGCCGGTGAGCTCGCGTTCTTCCCCGTCGGCCCGTGGGACGTCTCCGTCTACAACGATCTCGAGTTCGACTACGACCTCATCCCGTTCCCGGCCGGCAAGACCGGCGAACCTGCCACCTGGGTCGGCTCGCTCGGCATCGGCGTCTCGGCGACGACCGCGATGCCCGACGACGCGACCAAGCTCGCCGTCTACCTGTCAACGGACGAGGAGGCGCAGAAGACGCTCGTCGACGCCGGCATCCAGGTGCCGAACCTCAAGGACATGGCCGCGGAGTGGGCCGCCGAGGAGGGCGCCGAGCCCGCCAACCGCCAGGAGTTCCTGGACATCGTCGAGACCTACGGCCGCCCGATGCCCGCCGCCGTCACGTACGGCGCCGCCTGGTACGACGAGATGTGGACCAACATCCAGCCGGTGATCGACGGCGAGCAGACCGCCGCCGACTACCTCGCCGAGGTCCAGCCGCGCATGCAGACCCTGCTCGACGAGGCGAACGCCGCCGCCTCGGCGGCCGCCGAGGCCAACGCCGCCAAGGGCTGACCCACGGACCGACCGGCGCGACCGCCCCACCTCCTCCGGGGCGGCCGCGCCGGTCGTCGGAACTCGACGGAAGGAGCCCGCGATGTCGACGTCCGGGACCTCGCGCATGCACCGGTCGGAGCACCGGTGGGCGCTGCTGTTCGTGGCCGCCCCTGTGGTCGGCTACCTCCTCTTCACGCTGTACCCGGTCTGCATGGCGTTCTACACGTCGCTGACGAACTCGAACGGCCTCGGCATCGCGCGCTTCGTCGGCCTCGACAACTACGTGCGCGTCCTGAGCGACGGATACTTCCTCCAGTCGCTGTTCAACACGTTCTTCTACATGATCGGCATCCCGATCGGGCTGGCCCTGTCGCTCGCGCTGGCGATCGGGATGAACCGCGCGATCCCCCTGCGTTCCGCGCTGCGGACCATCTACTACGTGCCGGTCATCTCGTCCCTCGCCGCGATCGCGATCCTCTGGCAGTGGGCCTACAACGGCGACTTCGGCCTGGTGAACCAGGTCCTCGCGTGGTTCGGGATCGAGGGCCCCAACTGGCTCGCCGACAAGGACTTCGCCAAGCCGGCCATCATCGCCATGGCCGTCTGGAAGGGTCTCGGCTACTCGATGATCCTGTACCTGGCCGCGATCCAGTCGGTGCCCAGGTCGCTCTACGAGGCGGCGGAGCTCGACGGCGCCAACGGCTGGCAGAAGTTCCGGGCCATCACGCTGCCCATGGTGCAGCCCGTGACGTTCTTCCTCGTGGTCACGAACGTCATCGGCGGCGCGCAGATCTTCACCGAGATCAACATCATGACGCCGCAGGGTGGCCCCGAGCTCAGCACCGCGTCCGCCGTCTGGTACATCTGGCGGCAGGCGTTCAAGTACCAGCAGATGGGGTACGGCACGGCGATGGCGATCGTGCTCGGCCTCCTCATCCTCGTCATCACCCTGATCCAGTTCCGCCTCAACCGGCGCAACAACTTCGTGCTGGACTGAGCCGGAGGAGACCATGACTACCACCCAGACGGAACAGACCTCCGCCCTGAACGGCGGGTTCCCGCCGGCTTCCCGTCCCGTCCGCCGGAAGCTCGGGCGCCAGGCCACCACCCGCATCGCCGACGGCGTCACGTTCGCCGTCCTCGCCGTGGGCGCGATCGTCATGATCGCCCCGCTGCTGTGGATGGTCTCGACATCCCTCAAGACGAAGATCGAGGTCTTCGCCCTGCCTCCGGTGTGGATCCCCGAGGTGCCCCAGTGGGACACCTACGTGCGGATGTGGGAGGACTCCCTCATCCTCTCGGGCTTCCAGAACAGCATCATCGTGTCGCTCACGGTCACGGTCATCGGCACGTTCACGTGCGCACTCGCGGCGTTCGCGCTCGCGAAGATGCGCATGCCGTTCCGCAACGCCATCTTCATCGGGCTGCTGTCGGGCATCATGATCCCGTTCCCGACGCTGATGATCCCGCAGTTCGTGATGTTCTCGAAGATCGGCTGGGTCGACACCCTGCTGCCCCTGATCGTCCCGGCGATCTTCGGCAACATCGTGATGATCTTCTTCCTGCGGCAGTACCTCGAGAACGTGCCGAACTCGATCGTCGAGGCCGCGAAGATCGACGGCGCGTCCTACTGGCAGATCTTCTGGCGGCTGATCCTGCCGATCATCCGCCCGGCCGTCGCCGCCCAGTTCATCCTGTGGTTCATGGCCGTGTGGAACGACTACCTCGCGCCGATCCTGTACCTCAACACCCCCGAGCGGCAGACCCTCCAGGTGGTCATCGCGAACATGAACGTGCAGTACGCGACGCAGCGCGACTACCCGCTCATCATGGGCGCGTCGTTCGTGGCGCTCCTGCCGATCCTCGTGGTGTTCCTCGTGTTCCAGCGCCAGATCGTCGAGTCGGTCGCGCTCACGGGAAGCAAGGGCTGACATGGGCACGACGCCAGGGGCGCAGGCGGACGACGCCGGCGCCGTCGGCTGGGCAGGCGGCGTGATGACGGCGCTGCGGTGGGCGACCCGCCTCGTGGAGGTCAACGTCCTCGTCGTCCTCGGCGCGCTGGCCGGCGGCGTGGTGCTGGGCCTCGGCCCGGCGCTGCGCGCCGGCAGCGCCGTCCTGCTCGAACCCGAGCACGGGGACGCCCCGTGGCGCGGGTTCTGGCAGACGTGGCGGACGGGCTGGCGGCGCGCCAACCTGCTGTTCGCGCCGCTGTGGGTCGTGGGCCTGCTCCTCTGGCTCGACACCGCCGTCATCGCCGCGGCCGACGGCCCGGCCCGCGCCGCGTTCCAGCTGGGGCTCGCCCTGGTGGGCGCGTGGGGCGCCGTCGTGCTGGCCTGGTGGCCGCGCGTCGCCCTCCGCTACGACGACCCGGCCCCCGCCGTGTGGCGCTTCCTGCTGCTGGCGCCCGCGCTCGGCCCGGGCACCGCCCTCGGCGCGCTGGTGGTCCTGGCGGCCACGGCCGCCGTCGTGCTGGGCCTGCCGGTGGCCGGGGCGCTCGCCGGGCTGTCGTTCCCGCTGTGGGCGACGGGCCGCCTGGTGGAGGAGCGCTTGCGGAAGATCGACGCCGAGCGATAGCTCCCGCGCCGGTCAGCGGCCGACCACCTCGACCGGCTCGACGCCGCCCGGCTGGATCCCGACCACGCGGCCCTCGGCGCCCGCGGGCACGTCGCCCGTGGACTCCCTGCCGACGATGCGCGAGTCGGGCACGACCCGCCGGAACGGCGCGGGCTCGCCGCGCGCGGTGATCCGCTCGACCAGCAGCTCCACGGCGGTGCGCGCGATCTGCTCGCGCCCGGGGTCCACCGAGGAGAGGGTGGGCACGGAGTAGCGCACGTCGTCGATGTCGTCGAAGCCGATGAGGGCGACCTCGCCCGGCACGTCGATGCGGCGGGCGTGCAGCGCGTGCAGGGCGCCGAGCGCCATCGCGTCGTTGAGCGCGAAGACGGCGTCGATCTCGACGCCCGAGTCGAGCAGCCGGCCCATCGTCTCGGCGCCGGTGGACCGGTGCCAGAGCCCGGCCTCCCCCACGAGCGCCGGGTCGAACGGGATCCCGGCCTCCTCGAGCGCTTGCCGGTAACCGGCGGTGCGCAGCGCGGCGGAGCCGACCTGCTCGCCCTCGTGCGCGCCCACGACGGCGATGCGCCGCCGCCCGAGCGCGACGAGGTGCGCCGTGGCCGCCCGGGCCGCTGCGACGTTGTTCATGGTCACGTGGTCGGCCGGCGCGCCGAACACCCGCTCGCCGAGAACGACGAGCGGGAAGTCGACGTCGAACAAGGGCAGGTCGTCCGGGCCGAGGGCGAGCGGCGAGAAGATCAGGCCGTCGGTCAGGTGGCGCCGCCGCCCGGACAGCACCTCGGCCTCGCGCTCCCGGCTCGCGCCGGTCTGCTCGATGAGCACGGTCCAGCCGTTCTCGTCGGCCGCCTGGATCACGGAGTCCGCGAGCTCGGCGAAGTAGGGCAGCGACAGCTCCGGCACGGCGAGCGTGAACATGCCCGTGCGCTGGGTGCGCAGGTTGCGCGCCGAGACGTTGACCCGGTACCCGAGGTGGGCGATAGCCTGCTCCACCCGTTCGCGCGTCTCCGCCCGGATGTACGGATAGCCGTTCACCACGTTGGAGACGGTCTTGATCGAGACGCCGGCCCGCTGCGCCACGTCGTGCATCGTGACCGCCATGTCTGCTCAGCCCTCCGGGTTCCACACGCGCATCGGGCCCTCGCCGCGAGCTCCCCCACAGCGTAGGGGACCGCGACCGGGCAGACCGGCCTGTATGCCGGGTTGTCCGGACCTCTTCGCAGGACTCTGCGAGGGCTTCTGACAACCCGGGGGCGGGCGTGGTACTGGTTGTTCTCGCCCGCCGCTCGTCGGCTACTGTACAACGTTGTAGAGATCAACCTGCACACCTGAGGATTCCGATGACGCAGTCGCGCCCCCGCATCGTCCTGCACCCCGACTTCCGTGTCGGCCCCGTCGACCGCCGGCTCTTCGGCTCCTTCGTGGAGCACCTGGGCCGCGCCGTATACACGGGCATCCACGAGCCGGGCCACGAGACCGCCGACGAGCACGGCTTCCGCCGCGACGTCGCGGACCTGACCCGTGAGCTCGGCGTCTCCGTCGTCCGCTACCCGGGCGGTAACTTCGTGTCCAACTACATCTGGGAGGACGGCGTCGGGCCGGTCGAGGACCGCAAGCCGTTCCTCGACCTGGCATGGCGCACCGTCGAGCCCAACGTCATCGGCACCGACGAGTTCCTCCAGTGGGCAGAGCGCGAGGGCATCGAGCCCATGATGGCCGTCAACCTCGGCACCCGCGGCGTCGAGGCCGCGGCCGCCCTGGTCGAGTACTGCAACGGCGAGGCGGGCACCCGCTGGGCCGACCTGCGCATCGCCAACGGGCGCGCCGAGCCGTACAAGGTCAAGCTCTGGTGCCTGGGCAACGAGATGGACGGCCCGTGGCAGATCGGGCACAAGGACGCCCACGAGTACGGCAAGCTCGCGCGCAACGCCGGCCACGCCATGAAGCTCGTGGACCCCTCGATCGAGCTCGTCGCGTGCGGCTCGTCGTCCATGGGCATGCCGACGTTCGGCGAGTGGGAGCAGACCGTCCTGTCCTACACGTACGACCTCGTCGACCACATCTCGATGCACGCCTACTACGAGGAGCTCGACGGCGACCGCGCCTCCTTCCTCGGGTCCGGCACCGCGATGGACCGGTTCATCGACCGCGTCGTCGCCTCCGCCGACGCGGTCGGGGCCAAGCGCCGCTCCGACAAGAAGATCACCATCTCGTTCGACGAGTGGAACGTCTGGTACCTGCAGTCACGCTTCCCCGGCGAGCAGAACCTGCCGATCCAGAAGGACGCCCCGCGGATCATCGAGGACGTCTACTCGGGCCTGGACGCCGTCGTGGTGGGCGACCTCCTCGTCACCCTCCTCAACCACGCCGACCGGGTCCCGGTGGCGTGCCTCGCCCAGCTCGTCAACGTCATCGCGCCGATCATGACCGAGCCGGGCGGCGAGGCGTGGCGCCAGCCCACGTTCCACCCGTTCGCCACGACCGCGCGGCTCGCGCGGGGCGAGGCGCTGGACGTCCGGGTCTCGGCGCCCGTCATCACGACGAGCGCGCACGGGGACGTCCCGGCCGTCACCGCCGCGGCCACGCTGTCCGACGACGGCGTCGCGCTCTTCCTCACCAACCGCTCGGCCGAGCCCGTCGAGGTCGAGCTCGCGCACGCCGGCGCCGCGCTGGCCCTCGCCGAGGGCTGGGTCATGACCGCCGACCACGAGCCGGCCGTCGCCGGGCCCGAGCACGCCGCGAAGGTGGCGGCGGCGCACTGGGGGACGTACGACGTCGCCGGGCTGGTCTCGGGCGAGGGCGTGACGACGGTGCGCCTGGCGCCGGAGTCCTGGACGGCTTTGACCGGCACGCTGACGCGCGCCTGACCTGACGCCGAGCTGGAGCCCCGCGAAGTAGAACGGCCGCGGGACTGCCCAGGCATGCCGGAGGCCGCTCGCTGTGTGCTGACGATGCCAACACACAGTGAGCGGCCCCGACGCATGTGGGTTGTCTGGCTCTACTTCGGCTGGACGCGGAGCAGGCGGGCTCCGTGGGGCGGGATCTCCACGTCGATCACGGCGTCGCCGCCCGTCTCGGACGAGCCCGGGACCAGCCGGACCTCCTCGCCCGTCCACAGGTCCGTCACGCTGCCCGATTCTCGGGGCCCCCGCGAAGTACCGCAGCGCAGCGAGGACACGTCGTGGGGTGAGGGCGCCGGAAGACCCGCCGACGCGGCCGGGACCCGGGCGTGCAGCGTCTCCGTCCCGGTGTTGAACAGCCCGGCCCAGCGCACGCCCGCGCACGGGCCCGCGCCCTCCGCTCCCCAGACCACGAGGTCGCCCTCGCGCAGCAGCTCGCGGCTGCCGGCGGAGTGCCGCCCGACGTCGAGCACGTCGGTGTTCGCGAGGTCCGCGATCGTGCCGCCGTCGGACGTCGGTAGGTCGCCGCCCACGAAGAGCGGTGACCGGGCGAGGCACCACAGCGACAGCATCGTGCGGCGCTCGTCGACCGTGAGCAGGCTGTCGCGCGGCGCACCCCGCTCGGCCCGCACGCCGATGCGCCCGAGGGGCAGCATGTCGGCGTCGGCCCAGCCCTCCTCGCCCTGGTGCGGCGCCCACCGGGCCGTGCGCGTGAGCTGCGCCTCGACGTCGTCCCACCGGTCCCACAGATCGTCCGAGATGCGCCAGAGGTCGGCGTGCCGGCGCAGGTGGTCGAGGTGCGCGAGGGACAGGTGCGTCCCCGGCGAGAGCGAGATCGTGACCTCGCGCCCGTGCCGCTCCTCGGCCCGCGCGACGGCGAGCGCCAGCGCCTCGATCGCGTCCGCGTGGTAGGGCGCGAGCATGTCGTCGACCTTGAGGAAGTCGACGCCCCAGCCGACGAACCGGTCGATCTGGAGGTCGAGCCACGCCTGCGCGCCGGGGTGGGCATGGTCGAGGCCGTAGTTGTCGGAGTTCCACGGGCAGGTCGACGCCCGGTCGGCGATGTCGCCGGTGCGGTACGGCGTGCCCGGCACGGGCAGGTCGGCGTCGACGGCACGGCGCGGGATGCCGCGCATGACGTGGATCCCGAAGCGCAGGCCCAGGTCGTGCACCTGCCCGGCCAACGGCCCGAAGCCCGCGCCGCCCGCCGACGACGGGAAGCGGCCGGGCGCGGGGACCTGCACCCCGTCGGCGTCGAGCAGCAGGGGGGCGTCGTCGTTGTAGCCGCCGGCGCGCGCCGTCGGCTCGTACCACTGGATGTCGACCACGACCGTGTCCCACCCCGCGGGTGCCAGGCGCTCGGCCAGGAACCGGGCGTTGGCGAGGACCTCGCCCTCGGTAACCGTGGTGCCGAAGCTGTCCCACGAGTTCCAGCCCATCTGCGGCGCACTGCTGGGACGTCGCCCCATGGTTCGTTCCTCTCTCTCGGTACCACCGGCACAAACTTGCCGAGGTAGTCACCCCGTCGCGAGGTCTCGCGACGGGGTGACTACCTCGGCAGGTTCTACCTCGGCGTCACTCCACGGTGCAGCGGCGGCCCGCCAGCGTCACCGTGTCCGGTTCAATGGCCGTGCCCGTTGCGATGTAGCCGAACGTCACGCGGCCGTCCGGCGCCACCTTGCCGTTCCACTTCAGGTTCGTCGCCGACACCGACGTCCCGGACTGCTTCACGTCGGCGCTCCAGTGGTTGACCACCTTACGGTCGCCGAGGTCCCACGTGAGGTCCCAGCCGTTCAGCGCCTCGTCCCCCGTGTTCTGCAGCCACACCTGCGTGAGGTGCTTGCCCGGCCACGAGGAGTGCACCGTGAAGTCCACGGAGCACTCGGGCACGTCGTGCAACCGCACGAACGTCACCGAGTAGGGCGCGAAGTCGTAGGTGAAGTCCTCCGACGCCCCGTCCCAGGTCCGGGTGACCGGGACGACGCTCTCCGGGTCGGCCTTGGTGTTGGTGTCGCCCGGCAGGCCGGACAGCTCGGTGATCTCGGCGACCGCCCCGACCGGCATGGCGCCGTCGACGAGCACCTGCGTGCGGGCCGTCGAGGCCGTCGGGTTGACGACCTTGAGCACGACGTCGCCGGTGTCCTCGTCCCGCGTGACCACCTGGTAGAGCGACTCGCGGGCGGGCTGCGTGTACGTCATCTGCAGCTGGCCGTCCAGGTAGAGCTTGATCACTCGCCCGGACACCTCGACCGTGACGTGGTAGTCCCGGCCGGCCTCGATCGAGTGGCCCTCGACCGCCATGACCTCGCCGGCGCCACCGCCGTCGGCCCGCTGCAGCGCCTGGCGCGTGTTGTTCCACCCACCGAGGTTCCACCAGTAGTAGTTGCTCGGCCCGCCTGCGGCGAAACCGACGAGGAAGCCCTCGGCGCCGGAGACCTTCCGGGCGTCGAGCTCGAGCGTGTAGTTCGACCAGTCACGGTCGTAGCCGTCCACCACGACGGAGCGGGCGTCGTTGACGGTCCCGGCGGACTGCACGTACTCGCCGTCCACCACCGACCACGACCCGGTCGCGGGCGACCACTGCGAGGCGTCCGCGAACGTGTCCGAGAACAGGACCTCACCGGTCGAGTTCGAGGTCACCACGACGTCGTCGTACGCCGCCTGGGTGCTCCACGTGGAGAGGAAGACGCCGCCCGACAGCTCCGGTGTCGCGACCGGCCCGTCGTGCGTGGAGGGCACCACCTCGTCGCCGGTGTTCGTCATGAACATCTTCTGGTTGTAGTAGTTGACGGAGGCCCACGACTCGTCGTTGTCGAACCACATCATGTCCGGCGCCCACTGCACGTAGTCCTCGTTGGCGAACATCGGCGCGTACGAGGCGAGCTCGACGACGTCGGAGTTGCGCTCGATGCCGGTCATGTACGCGGCCTCGGACAGGGCGTTGGCGAGCGTGTTGCCGCGCGACGCGTACTCCCCGAGGAACACGTGCGGCCCCTCGCGGTCGTAGGCGTCGTACCGCTCCGTGTTCTCCAGGAACCACGACGGCTCGTTGTAGTAGTGCTCGTCGATCATCGCGACGCCCTGCTCGCGGTTGAAGTCCCAGAGCTCGTCGAAGCGAGCGCCGGCGTCGTCCGGGCCGGAGTTCGAGATCACCGTGACGTCGGGCCACGCGGCCTCGACGGCGTCGCGGAACCGCGGGAAGTTCGCCTGGAACGTGTCGGTGTTCTCCTCGTTGCCGAGACCGATGTACTTCAGGTCGAACGGCTCCGGGTGCCCCAGCGACGCGCGCACGGCGCCCCACTCGGTGTCGACGGACCCGTTGGCGAACTCGATGAGGTCAACGGTGTCCTGCACCCAGCGGTCGATCCGCACGTCGTCGGTCATCTCCGGGATGCGCGAGCCGCAGCCGTTGGCGCCCACGGAGAGCACGGGCAGCGGGCTGGCGCCCAGGTCCTCGGCGAACTCGAAGTACTCGAGGTACCCGATGCCGTACGACTGGTTGTAGCCCCAGAAGTTCCAGTTCGTCGGCCGCTCCTCGACCGGGCCGATGGTCTCCTTCCACTGGTACGTGCGGCGCCGCTCCCCGGACTCGAGGTACGTGTTGAACGTGCCGACGTTGGTCACGCAGCCGCCGGGGAAGCGCACGAACTTCGGCTCCAGCGCGGCGGTCATCTCCGCGAGGTCCTTGCGCAGCACGGACTTGCCGTTGACCGGCCCCACCCACGTGTCCTGCGGGAACAGGCTCACCATGTCGAGGCGCAGCGTCCCGGCGGCACCGCCGGTCACGACGAGCCGGGCCGACGCCGAGGTCGCCCCCGCCGTGAGCGTCAGGTCGTGCTTCCCCCAGGTGTCGTCACCTGCGACGGCGACCGTGCCGGTCGCCAGGACCTGGCCGCCGTCCTCGATCGTCACCGTCAGCGTCTGCGCCGTGGCCGTGCGGGCCCAGACGGAGAAGTCGTACGACGCACCGGCCTCGACCGCGAGACCCTCGTTGTAGCCGAGGTTGCGCACGCCGACGCCAGGCCCGGCCGCGTTCACCGTGAGGTAGTACCGGTTGTTGTCGTTGAGCCGGTTCGCGTCGGTCCCGACGGAGATCGACCCGGTCGCGCCCCGCTCGACCTTCTCCCAGGCGGTGAGCCCGGTGAAGGACCGGTTGTCGGAGCTGTTGAACTCGAACGACCGGTTGCGGACCAGCTCGGCGTAGAGACCGCCGTCGGCCGCGTAGTTGATGTCCTCGTAGAAGACGCCGTACAGGTCGTCGCTGATCTCGGTGGTCTCGCCGTCCGTGTCGACGGTGACCGTGTGGTTCTCGACCACGACCGTGTCGAGCGTGAGCCGCACCGCCGAGTCGCGGAGCCCGAGCACGAGCGCGCCGTCCGCGCCGAGGGTCACCGCGCTGTCGACGTCACCGCGCGGATGCCAGATCACCCGGCCGCCGCCGGCGTCCGTGAGGGCGAGCGCCGCCGGCGCCGTGCCAGGTGCGCCCAGGGCGAGCCGGCCGCTGTCGGACACCACGACCGGGCGGCCGGTGCCCTCCTCGGCGAAGCCTTCGCCCGCGACGACGAGCGCCGTCGTGGAGCTCGGGCGCTCGGCCACGAGGGAGAGCCCGGCGCCACCCGAGGTGAGGTGGCGAGCGGTGGACGCGTGCACCGTGAAGGTGCCCTCGGGGACGACCTCCTGGCCCGCGCTCGCGGCGAGCGCGAACCAGTCGAACGTCGCGGTGTGCGACGTGCCGTTCTGCGCGGCCAGGGCGAAGAGGCCCACCTGGGTCGTGTCCCAGCCCACGGTGTACGACTGGGCGGCGACCCAGACGCCCCCGGACCAGTAGCTCGTCGTGATGGTGTCGCCCGTGCGCTTGACCCGCAGGTACTCCGACGTCGACCCCGGGCGGCCGGTGAAGCTCGACGAGAACGTCGCGCCGCTCTCCACGCCGGTCTCGATGACGACGGGGCCGCCGGCCGCGAAGCCCACGTGGGCGAGCCCGGACCGCGTGTAGTTGTCCATGTCCTTCCACGCGATGATCCCCGCGCCCTGGAAGTCGAGGGAGACCGGTGCCGTGAGGTGCGTGACCGCGGTGAAGTCGCCGACGGGCACGTCGACCATGAGGACGTTCTTGGCGGAGTTGGCCGTCTGCCAGGTGTCGCCCGGCTGCGAGCGCAGCGTGAGGGCGCCTTCGGCCACGCTCAGCGCGGAGGGCTCGGGATTGACGACGGTCCACCGGTCACCGAGGGCGGCGCCGTCGAACTCGTCGACCCAGGCGCCGTCGGGCACCGGCGGGGCCCCGCTCGGGTCGGCCGGCGGGTACGCCGCGAGCAGGCGGTCACGCTCGGCGGCCGTGATCGGCAGCACCGTGCCGTGACGCGGGCTCGGCGGGAGCTCGGCGTCGAGGTTGGCGGTCCACTGCCCGCTGCTCAGGTCGTTCGTCTCGAACAGCATGTAGCCCTGACCGCCGTGGTAGGACGGCTGGTCCTGCAGCAGGTACCAGGTGTCGTCCGTGTTCGACTTGAACACCGACGGCCCCTCGCCGCCCGTGAACGTGCCTCCCCACGGGTTCGGCTGGCCGAAGCCGACGCGCTCGGCGATCATCTGCCAGCCGTCACCCTCGGTCACGCCCTGCGTGCGGCGCAGGTCCGTGGACGACTCCTGCCGGATCCCCATGTAGGACTCGTCCTTGGTGAACCGGTAGTACGTGTCGCCCTCCTTGGCGACCGTGGAGTCGATCATGCCGCGGCCGCTGCCCTGGGGCTCGTCGATCCACGGCTGCGGCTCGGAGAACGTGACGAAGTCCTGCGTGGTCGCGTACATCATCCGCTGGTAGCTGGTGGAGATGTTGCGCTCGGCAGGCGGGACGTCTGCCGGGTACAGCGCCGACGCCCAGTAGACGACGTACTCGCCGCGCTCCGCGTCGTAGTACGCCTCCGGCGCCCAGAGGTTGCCGGCGTTCTCGGGGGCGAGCGCGATCTCGCGCTGCGCGGACCAGGTGACCAGGTCGGACGACTCCCAGACCATGATCGAGCGGCTGCCCGTCTCCTGGGCGTCGCCGAAGTTGCCGCCGCCGTAGATCTTCAGGTCCGTGGCGAGGAGGAAGAACTTGTCGCCCGCGGCGGAGCGCAGGAGGAACGGGTCCCGCAGGCCGGTGGTGCCGAGGGTCGAGGACAGGACCGGGTCGCCCGCGTTGAGCGTCTGCCAGTCCAGGGGGTCGTTGCCCTCGCTGACCGCGAGGCGGATCGTCTCGCCGTCGGCCGTCGACTCGCCCGTGAAGTACGGGAAGACGTAGCCGGCCAGCTCGTCGGCCGACGTCGTCGTCGCCGTCGTCGCCGTCGTGATCTCGGCCGGCGTCGGGCTCGCGCCCGCCGCGACCGCCAGCGGGACGGTGACGGCGACCGTGAGGGCGGCCGCCAGGCCGGCTCTCAAGGAGGTACGCATCGTGCTCCTTCCTACAACGTTGTAGATCTCGGTAGGTGAGGGTCCCTCCCCGTGGGGGGGGGGGGGGGGGGGGGGGGGGGGGGGGGGGGGGGGGGGGGGGGGGGGGGGGGGGGGGGGGGGGGGGGGGGGGGGGGGGGGGGGGGGGGGGGGGGGG
>NZ_JAKGSG010000004.1 GCF_021568775.1 Antribacter soli
CCCGCGCCCCCCCCCCCCGGGGCCCCCCCCCCCCCCCCCCCCCCCCCCGGCCCCCCCCCCCCCCCCACCACCGAAGGGTCGTGGGGGGTCAGGGGGCGGCGTAGACCTGGATCTCGCCGAGCGTGACGTACGAGTTCGCGAACGGCGTCAGGACGACCCGGACCGCGGTCGTGGTGGTGGCAGTGATCGCCACGTCCGTCACCGGTTGCGCCGACCCGGACCCGTCCACCGTGACGGCCGAGCTCACGTCCACCCAGGTGCCGGCGGCGTTCCTGGCCTGGACCTTCACGGTCTGCGGCCACGACTGGTTCGACCCGTCGCGCCACGAGTACACGCGCACGGAGCGGACGTCCCGGGAGGTCCCGAGCTCGACCGTGATGGTGTCGCTCGTGTTCTTCGTCCCGGACCGCCAGTTCGACCACGCCTTCTCGGCCGTGACCCCGTTGCGCAGCGCCGCCGCCGAGTAGCCGGGCTCGGTGTACGTGGCGGACACCGTGGCACCGGACGCCGTCGCGACGTTCGTGACGCCCTGGGCGCCGTCGGACGGTGTGCCGTACGCCGCGAGGAGCGCGGTGTAGGCCGCGTACGTGATCGGCAGGACGGTGCCGTGCCGCGGCCGGGTCGGCATGTCGAAGTCCGTGGACTTGACCCAGGTGGTCGCCGACAGCGACGTGGCCTCGAACGGGACGTAGCCCTGCCCGCCGAACTCGTCGATGAACAGGTACCACTTGTCACCCGAGTTCGACCGGAAGATCGTCGGCCCCTCGCCGGCGCTCAGGCCGGGGTTGGTCGCCGTGGTCTTGCCGATGCAGTCGGTGATGCCCGTCCACGAGGTAGCGGTGAGCGAGGTGGACCGCTCCGAGAACACGAACTTGCCGCACGGCGTCGACGTCGTGTTCGACCGCTCGTCCTTGGTGAACCGGTAGTACGTCGACCCGTCCTTGGCAACCGTCGAGTCGATCACGGAGTAGCCGCGGTCCAGCCACACCTGCGCGGGCGTGAACGTGTTGAAGTCCGTGGTGGTCGCGTACATCATCCGGTTGTGCGTCGACCCGGTGTGGTTCGGGTCCGACTCCGCGTAGATCTTCGACGCCCAGAACACGACGAACGCGTTCAGCGACGAGTCCCAGTACGCCTCGGGCGCCCACGTGTTGCCCGCGGTCGCGGGCGAGACCAGCTCGAGCCGCGGCGCCGACCAGTTCACCAGGTCCGTCGACTCCCACACCACGATGTTCCGCGAGCCGGTGCGCTGCGACGCGTCCCAGTTCCCGTTGCCGTAGATCTTCAGGTCGGTCGCGATCTGGTAGTACTTCCCGTTCGTGGGGTGCTTGACGATGAACGGGTCGCGCACGCCGCCCGTGCCCACGTTCGACGTGAGGACCGGCTGGTTGGCGTTGAGGTCCTGGTAGTGCAGCGGGTCGTTGCCGCGGCTCAGGCCGAAGTAGATCTGCTCGCCGTCGGACGTCGCCTCGCCCGCGAAGTACGAGAAGAGGTAGCCCACGTTCGCCGTGGTCGAGACCTCGGCGAGGTCGCCCACCTCCGACGTGCTCAGCGCGCGGTCGTAGAGGCGGAAGTTGCGGACGCGACCCTTGAGGTAGGCGTCCCCGGAGTAGAGGGACCGGCCGAGGTAGTTCGCCGTGGTGGTGCCGCCACCGATCGCGCTCGGGTCGGTCGTCACGCCCTGGACCCGGCCGACCTGCAGCCCGTCCTCGTAGAGTGTGGCCGTGGTGCCGGTCAGCGTGTAGGTGAGGGTCTTCCAGGCCCCGCGGGCCAGGTTCGACTCCTTCGTCACCGTCTGCTCGGTCGACCAGTTCCCGGTCGCGATCGAGCTGCGGTACGCGTTGCCGGTGGTGAACAGGTACCCGTTGCCGGCGGTGCCGCTCGAGTTGCCGAGCCCGTAGACGAAGTACTGGCCGGCCTGCGTGGAGTCGATCCACACGTCGACGCTCACCGTGACGTCCGTGAGCCCGGTCAGCAGGTTGTCCGGCAGGTCGACGTAGTCGTTGGTCCCGTCGAGGGTCACGTACCCGCCGGAGAACGCCGCCCCGTTCACGAGGGTCGCGTTGCGCCCGTTGCCGGAGTCGTCGCCGGCGACCGTGCCGCTCGACTCGTCCAGGGGGAGGTAGACCCGCAGGCCGTTGGTGGGGGCCGCGGCCTGCGCCGCGGGTACGGCGACGGCCACGCCCAGCGCGGCCGTCAGGGTCGCGGCCACGAGGGCGGCCACTGCCCGGGACTGACGTGAGATGTGCATCGTTGCTCCACCCGTTCTGTCTTCGGTTGTCTTCGTGCTGCGCGACGCGGCCCGACGCCGGGTGGGTCGCCTCCAGAGGCGACCCACCCGGCGTCGGACACATCAGGCGGGCGCTGCCACCTGCGGGGTCGGCGTGACCGGCACGGGCCGGCGCCGGGCCCGCCGCGTGCCGAGCGCGCGCTGCAGCAGCACGAACGCCAGCAGCACGACGCCGATGAGCACCTTGGTCCACCACGACTGCAGGCCCTCCCGGGCGATGACCACCTGGAGGAGGCCGTACACCAGCACGCCGGCAGCCGAGCCGAGGACGAAGCCGCCGCCACCCGTCAGGAGGGCACCGCCGATCACCACGGCGGCGATCGCGTCGAGCTCCATGCCGATGCCGGTGAGGTTGAAGCCCGACTTCGTGTAGAGCGTGAACAGGATGCCCGCGATGCCCGCGCAGGTGCCGCTGATGACGTACACCCACACGCGCGTCGACTTCGCCCGCAGGCCCATGAGCGCGACGGCGGTGCCGCCGTCACCTGCGCCCAGGCCGTACACCGTGCGCCCGAACCGGGTGTGGTGCAGGATCACGAACGCGACGGCCAGCACCGCGAACGCCACGAGCATCGACAGGTTGATGCTCCACGACTCCCGGCCCTCGCCGAACTTCAGCTTCCACGAAGCGAGCTCCGCGAAGCCCTCGTGCTTGATACCGAGGGACTCCACGCTCACCACGTTGCACAGTCCTCGCGCGAGGAACATGGCAGCCAGCGACGCGATGAACGGCTGGACGTCGAAGTACTGCACCATGACGCCGATCAGCGTGCCGAACGCCGAGCCGACGAGCACCCCGATCGCGAGCACCGCCCACAGCGGGACGCCGGCGATCAGGAGCTTCGCCGTCGTGAGGCCCACGAGGGCCACCACGGCGCCGACAGACAGGTCGATACCGCCGGTGATGATCACGAAGGTCATGCCAACGGCCAGGACCAGCAGGTACGAGTTGTCGACGAGCAGGTTCGAGAACAGCTTCATGCTGAGGAAGCTGCGCTTCTCCGTGTACCGGAGCTGGCCCACGACGAGGATCAGCAGGAGCGCGACGAGCGTGCCGGTGACAGGCAGGTAGCGCGGGTCGCGCAGGCGGGCACCCCACTGGGGCACCGCGGTCAGCAGGGCATTCATGACGCCTCCTGAAGGCGGCGGACGGGGAGCAGGCCCGTGACGGCACGGCGCAGGCGCTCCGAGGCGGCGAGGCACACGACGATGAGGACGAGCGCCTTGAACAGCGGCGTCACCTGCGAGGGGATGTGGAAGATGATCACTGCGCGCTCGATCGTGGTCAGGAGCAGCGAGCCGACGACGACGCCGGCGAGCGAGAACTTGCCGCCGTCGAGCTTCGTCCCGCCCAGGACGACGACCATGATCGCGTCCAGCTCCTTCATGAGGCCGATGTTGTTCGCGTCGGCCGCCATCGTGGGGGCGCCGTAGACGATGCCGGCGAGACCCGCGAGCAGGCCGCAGATCGCGTACACGGTCCAGATGAGCCCGGTGGCGCGGACGCCGGCGAGCCGGCTTGCCTCGCGGTTGATGCCGATCGACTCGACGAGCATGCCGAGGGCGGTGCGGCGCACCAGCACCGCGACGATCGCGAGGACGACCGCGCCGATCACGACGGGCGTGGGGACGCCCAGCACGAAGCCGGAGCCGATCGACTTGAAGGCAGGGCTGGCCGTGGTGGTGATCTGGCCCTTCGTCACGAGCATCGCGACACCGCGGCCCGCGACCATGAGGATCATCGTCGCGATGAACGGCTGGATCCCGAGCACCGTCACGAGGAAGCCGTTGAAGGTGCCGATCACCAGGGCGGTGATCAGTCCGATCACGAGGGCCGTCAGCGCGGTGGCCGTGCCCGGGCCGTTGGCGTCGATGAACGTCAGCGACACGGCCAGCGAGATCGCCATGACCGCGCCGACCGACAGGTCGATACCGCCGGTCGCGATGACCAGGCACATGCCGAGGCCCAGCAGGAGGGGCGTCACGCTCTGGCGCAGGATGTCGACCGGCTGGCCGAACAGGTGGCTGTCCGCGACGGTCACGTCCAGGAAGCCCGGGCTGTACGCGCCACAGGCGAGCACGAGCGCGACCAGCGCCGCGACGGGCCAGAACAGGTGGTGACGGGTCAGCCGCCTCAGGTTGGCGACGACGTTGTTCGGTGCGTTCACGACGCGGCCCTCTCGGCGATGGTCTCGAGGACGGTCTCCACGGTCACGTCCGGTCCGTTGTGGATCACGCCCGCCACGTGGCGGTCGCGGAGCACGACGACGCGCTCGCTGAGCCGGAGCACCTCTTCGAGCTCGGAGGAGATGAACAGGACGCTCAGGCCCTGGTCGGCGAGCTCGGTGACGAGACGCTGGATCTCGGCCTTGGCACCCACGTCGATGCCGCGGGTCGGCTCGTCCAGGATCAGCACCTTCGGCCCCGTGGCGAGCCAGCGTGCCAGGAGGACCTTCTGCTGGTTGCCGCCCGAGAGGTTGCGCACGAGGGCGTCCGGGTTGGCGGGGTGGATCTGCAGCGCCTCGATGTACTTGGCGACGACGGCGTCGAGCTCCTTGGCCGGCACCTTCCGCAGCGCCCCGCGGCCGGCCTGGATGGCGAGGGCGATGTTCTCGCGGACCGTGAGGTCCCCGATGATGCCCTCCTTCTTGCGATCCTCCGAGGAGTACACGACGCCCCGGCGCAGGGAGACGAGCGGCGAGGGCGCGCGGGTGTCGCCCCGTACGGCGAGCGCGCCCTCGGAAGGCTTGTCCGCGCCGAACAGCAGGCGGGCCAGCTCCGTGCGGCCCGAGCCGAGCAGGCCGGCCATGCCCACGATCTCGCCCTCGAACAGGTCGAGGTCGAAGGGGGCGGCCGATCCCGGCCGGCCGAGGCCCTGGGCGCTCAGCACCGGCTCGGCGCGGTCGTGCTCCGCGGCGGCGACGCGCGCTGCCCGCTCGCCGACGTCGGCCAGGATCTCGCCCGAGCGGCCGACCATCGCCGAGACGAGGTCCATGCGAGACAGCTCGGCGGTGCGGTGCTCGCCCACGAGCCTGCCGTTGCGCAGGATCGTCATGCGGTCGCTGATCTCATACACCTGGTCGAGGAAGTGCGACACGAAGAGAATCGCGACGCCCTCGTCCCGCAGGCCGCGCACGACGCGGAAGAGCTCGGCGACCTCGGCCTTGTCCAGGCTCGAGGTGGGCTCGTCGAGGATGAGGACGCGCGGGCGCACCACCATCGCGCGGGCGATCGCGCAGAGCTGCTGCACCGCGAGGGAGTGAGAGTCGAGGATCGACGCCGGGTCCAGGTCCAGGCCGAGCCGCGCGAGATGCTTCGTCGCCGCGCGGCGGGTGGCGGACCAGTCGACGAACGGGCCGCGGCGCACCTCGTGCCCCAGCATGATGTTCTCCGCCACCGACAGGTTGGGGCAGAGGTTCACCTCCTGGTACACGGTGCTGATGCCGGCGGCCTGCGAGTCGGCGGTGCTGCCGAAACGGACGTCCTCGCCGGCCACGCGGATGGCTCCGGCGCCGGGCTGGTACACGCCCGTGAGGATCTTGATGAGGGTGGACTTGCCCGCGCCGTTCTCGCCCATCAGGGCGTGCACCTCGCCAGGGCGGATCGTGAGGTCGACGCCGTCGAGCGCCTTGACGCCCGGAAACTCGATCGTGATCCCGCGCATCTCCACGACAGGAGCCTGCCCGGGGTCCTTCTGGTCGGTCATGCTGAGCCTTCCATCGGCGGCCGGGCGTGAGTGCCCGGCTCGCGTCCGGTAGTGCCCGCGTCCGCGGTGGGTTCGCGGTCCGCGAGGCAGGGCCGGGGGGCCCTGCCTCGCGAACGCTTGCCTACCGTGCGAACGGTGGCCCTACCTCGCGGTCAGGGGAGCCGTCAGTACAGACGGGCGTCGAGCTCCTCCTGCGTGATGGACTCGAACGCCTGGTCGACGACGATGGTCTCCTTGGGCAGCTCCTCGCCGGCGTAGACCTTCTTGATCGCGTCGGCGATCTGGTCGCCGAACACCGGGTTGCACTCGACGACGTAGTTGAACTTGCCGTCCAGCAGCGCCTGGAGACCGTCGTGGACGCCGTCGATGGTGACGATCTTGATGTCGACGCCCGGGACCTTGCCCGCGGCCTCGATGGCCTCGATGGCGCCGAGGCCCATGTCGTCGTTGTGGGCGAAGATGAGGTTCGTCTCCGGGTAGGCCTGGAGCGCCGCCTCGACGGCCGCCTTGCCCTCGGCACGCGTGAAGTTGCCGCTCGCCTTGCCGACGATGTTCTCCTCGCCGACGACGCTGTCGAAGCCCTCCTCGCGGTCCACCTGGGCACCGGAGCCCATGGTGCCCTGGAGCTCGAAGATCTTGGCGTCGGGGGCGTTCTCCTTGACCCACTCGCCGGCGGTGATGCCCTCCTGCTTGAAGTCGGCACCGATCCACGTGACGTACGGGTCCTCGACGGTCGTGTCGACCGTGCGGTCCACCAGGACCAGCGGGATCTCGGCGTCCTTGATCTCCTCGATGACCTCGTCCCAGCCGGTCTCGATGACCGGGGAGAAGGCGATCACGTCGACGTCCTGCGCGATGAAGTCGCGCAGCGCCTTGATCTGGTTCTCCTGCTTCTGCTGAGCGTCGACGAAGGTCAGGTCGAACCCGGCCTCCTCCGTGAGGCTCGCCTGCACGGACTCCGTGTTCGCGGTGCGCCAGCCGGACTCGGCGCCGAGCTGCGAGAAGCCGACGCTGATGAGTTCGTCGCCGGACCCCTCGTCGCTGCCACTGCCGCTGCTGCACGCCGAGAGAGCTGCGAGCGAGAGAGCGGCAAGCGCCGCGGCCCCCGCACGACGGACGTTGCGTCCTGCCATGGTGTTCTCCTCCTTGAGATCCTTGTCGGCCCGCCTTGGCCTTCAAGCCCGGGGATGCTCTGCCCCGCACACAGATGTTAGCGCTCACAAGACGCCGATCAATCGTTCACGGGTCAAATTTCGGTAACAATCCCAACCCCCGAGGGGTTCACCCGGGGAGATTCGCCCCGAAAACGTATTCGGTTCGCACGGACGAGCCAGCGAGACGCCAAGCGGGCCGTGTGAACGCTCACACGGCCCGCTCCGACTGTCAGAACCCTGGTGCTCAGAACCCCTGCGCGAGGCGGTAGTACACCTGGTTCCAGCGCACCTGGTCGGCGAACCCGCGGCGGGTCGTGCCCTCGTCGATCACGAGCAGCTCGGCCCCCGCGATCTGGGCGAACACCTCGAACGCCTCGATCCCGGCCGCGGTCGACATGACCGTGTGGTGCGCGCCACCGGCGGTCAGCCACGACTCCGCGGACACCGCGAACGACGGCCGCGGCTTCCAGACGGCGCGCGCCACGGGCAGGTGCGGCAGGTCGGCCGGCGGCGGGACGACGTCGACCACGTTGGCCGTGAGCCGGAACCGGTCCCGCATGTCCGCGAGGGACACCACGACGGCGCCCTCCGTCTCGTCCGCGTTGAACACCATGCGGACCGGGTCCTCCTTGCCGCCGATGCCGAGCGGGTGGATCTCCACGCGCGGCTTCGACGTCGTCAGGGAGGGGCACACCTCGAGCATGTGCGCGCCGAGGATCAGCTCCGCCCCGGGAGTGAGGTCGTAGGTGTAGTCCTCCATGAGCGAGGCGCCGCCGGGCAGGCCGGCACCCATCACCTTGGCCGCGCGCACGAGGATGGCGGTCTTCCAGTCGCCCTCGGCGCCGAAGCCGTAGCCGTCGGCCATGAGGCGCTGGACGGCGAGGCCTGGCAGCTGACGCAGGTCACCGAGGTCCTCGAACGTGGTGGTGAACGCCTTGGCGCCCACGCCCTCCAGGAAGGAGCGCAGCGCGATCTCCTGGCTCGCCGCGTAGCGCAGCGACTCGTGGCGATCGCCACCCTTGCGGAGCTCGGGGACGACGTCGTACAGCACCTCGTACTCGGCGACGAGGGCGTCCACGTCCTCGTCGGACACGGCGGCGACCGCCGCGACCAGGTCGTTCACGCCCCACGTGTTGACGGAGACGCCGAAGCGGATCTCCGCCTCCGTCTTGTCGCCCTCGGTGACGGCGACGTTGCGCATGTTGTCGCCGAAGCGGGCCAGGCGCAGGTTGCGCACCGCGTCCCAGCCGGCCGCGCCGCGCACCCAGGTGCCCACGCGCCCCGTCACGGCCGGGTTCGACACGTGACCGACCACCGTGGTCCGCGTCGCGCCGATGCGGGTCGCGAGGTAGGCGTACTCGCGGTCGCCGTGCGCGGCCTGGTTGAGGTTCATGAAGTCGAAGTCGATGGTGTCCCACGGCAGCTCGACGTTCGCCTGCGTGTGCAGGTGAAGCAGCGGCTTGCCGAGGGCCTCGAGGCCCGCGATCCACATCTTCGCCGGGCTGAACGTGTGCATCCACGTGATGACGCCGAGGACGTTGTCGTCGCTCGTCGCGTCGAGCATCGCGCGGCGGATGGACGCGGAGTCCTTGAGGACCGGCTTCCAGACGATGCGCGCGGGCACGTCGCCCGACTGGTCGAGCAGTCGCGCGACCTCCTGCGACTGCTCCGCCACCTGGCGCAGCGTCTCCTCGCCGTACAGGTCCTGGCTGCCGGTGAAGAACCAGACCTCGCGGTCTGCATAGGGCTTGCTCACTGGGGGTTCCTTCCGTTCTGGGGTGGCCGGGCCGCCGCGGCCCGGCCGCAGGCCGCGTCAGTGCTGGCCGTAGACGTTCTGGTAGCGGGCGTACAGGGCGTCGATCGCCTCCTGGGCGATGGGGACCGGCTCGCCGAGCTGGCGCGAGACGTGCACCGCGCGAGCGACCTCCTCGCACAGCACGGCCGCCTTGACGGCCGACCTGGCGTCCTTGCCGATCGTGAACGGGCCGTGGTTGCGCATGAGCACCGCGGGGCTGCGCGACCCGCGCAGCGTCTCGACGATGCCCCGGCCGATCGAGTCGTCGCCGATGATCGCGAACGGCCCCACGGGGATGGGCCCGCCGAACTCGTCGGCCATCATCGTCAGCACGCACGGGATCTCCTCGCCGCGCGCGGCCCAGGCCGTCGCGTACGTGGAGTGCGTGTGCACGACGCCGCCGACGTGGTCCAGGTGCCGGTACACGTACGCGTGCGCGGCCGTGTCGCTCGACGGCGAGCGGTCGCCCTCGACGAGGTTCCCGTCGAGGTCGCACACGACGATCGCCTCGGGCGTGAGGTCGTCGTACGAGACGCCCGAGGGCTTGATGACGAAGAGGTCGTTGGCACCCTCGCCGTCGGCGATGTCGCGGACGCGCTCGGACACGTTGCCCGCGGTCCACACGACGAGGTCCCAACGGGGCAGCTCGGCGTGCAGGGCCGCCACGCGCACCTTGGCGTCGTCGACGGCGGCGCGTAGGTGGGCAGGGACCTCGGTGAGCGTGCTCATACTGCGGATCTCCATTCCGTTCCAGGTCAGATCGGCCGGTTCAGATCGGCCGGGTCAGATCGCCAGGGTGGCGGCGCGCTCGACCGCGAGGCCCGCGCTG
The DNA here is from genome assembly GCF_021568775.1 of Antribacter soli. GTDB lineage: Bacteria > Actinomycetota > Actinomycetes > Actinomycetales > Cellulomonadaceae > Antribacter > Antribacter soli. Next base: position 9,775 of record NZ_JAKGSG010000004.1, read on the forward strand.
TACCGCTCCAGGTAGGTGGCGAAGCCGGCGACGTCGCCGGCGTCGGGCTGCGCGACGTCCAGCGCGGCGTCGGCGAACACGCGGTCGTTCAGGTAGGTGCCCAGGTCCGGGCCGTCCGGCTCGGACGCGGCCGACAGGTAGGCGGCAAGCACGGCGATGCCCCAGGCACCGCCCTCGCTCGCGGTCCGGCCGACGGCGACCGGCGCGCCGATCGCAGCGGCCAGCAGGCGCTGCGCCACGCCCTCGGTGCGGAACAGCCCGCCGTGGGCGAACATCGCGTCGACCTCGACGCCCTCCTCGGCGAGCACGCGCATGCCCAGCGCGAGCGTGCCGAAAGCGCCGTAGACCTGGGTGCGCATGAAGTTGGCCAGCGTCAGGCTGCTGTCGGGGGTGCGAACGAACAGCGGCCGCCCCTCCTCCAGGCCGGTGATGGGCTCGCCGGCCAGGTAGTTGTAGGCCAGCAGCCCGCCGCCGTCGGCGTCGCCCTCCAGCGCCGCCCGGAACAGGGTGGCGAAGACGTCGTCCGGCCCGGCCGGGGCACCCAGTGCGGCGGCGAACTGGCCGAACACGTCGGCCCACGCGCCGAGCTCGCTGGCGCCGTTGTTGCAGTGGACCATCGCCACCAGGTCGCCGGCGGGGGTCGTGACCAGGTCGAGCTCGTGGTGCACCTTCGCCAGGGCCCGCTCGAGCACGATCATGGCGAAGATGCTCGTGCCGGCGCTGACGTTGCCGGTGCGCGGCGCCACGGAGTTCGTGGCGACCATGCCGGTGCCGGCGTCGCCCTCGGGCGGGCACAGGGGGATGCCCGGCTGGAGCGCGCCGGTCGGGTCCAGCAGTGCGGCACCCCCGGCGGTCAGGCGGCCGGCCTCCTGGCCCGCCGGAAGCACCTCGGGCAGCAGGTCTGCGACGGCCAGGCCGGGGCGGCGCTCTGCGACCAGCGCGTCGAGCTGGTCGAGCATCTTCCGGTCGTAGCCCCTTGTCTCAGGGTCGACGGGGAACATGCCGGACGCGTCGCCCACGCCGAGCACCTTGCGCCCGGTCAGGCGCCAGTGGACGTAGCCGGCCAGCGTGGTGAAATGGGCGATCTGCGGCACGTGCGGCTCGTCGTCGAGGATCGCCTGGTACAGGTGGGCGACGGACCAGCGCAGCGGGATGTTGTAGCCGAACAGCTCGGTCAGCTCGGCGGCGGCCGGGCCCGTGCTGGTGTTGCGCCAGGTACGGAACGGCACCAGCAGCCGGTCGTCGGCGTCGAACGCCAGGTAGCCGTGCATCATGGCCGACACGCCGATGCCGGCGAAGGTGGTCGGGCGGACCCCGTACTGCACCTCGACGTCGGCCACGAGCCGGGCGAAGCAGTCCTGCAGACCGGCCCAGACGGCGTCCAGGGAGTACGTCCACACCCGGTCGACGAGCTGGTTCTCCCAGTCGTGGCTGCCGCTCGCGATCGGCGCGTGGTCCGGACCGATCAGGCTCGCCTTGATCCGGGTCGACCCGAGCTCGATGCCGAGCACTGCCCGACCTGCGACGATCGCCGCCCGAACCTCGGCCGCCTGGTCCTGCTGCACCATCACTGCTCCGTCCTCGCCCGCTCCGTCGCGGGCGTCGTCCCGGTTCTGTCCGGGTCCTGATGTTAGCGCTCACATCGTACCTCTGCCACCGACCCGGTGAAAGCGCATGTCGGACGACCGGTTCCTGCCAGGGCGCCGTTCTCACGAGACAATCGGGACGCGGCACGTGATGCTGGGGGCCATGGACAACGAACCCGAAGATCTGGAGCGGAAGGAGGCGCCACAGCGCCTCCTCGACCGTCCGCGCGACGAGGCCGAGGCGCTGGACGAGATCTTCGGAGGTACTGACGACCTCGACCACGCACCGGGCCCCCCGATCGAGGCTGCGCCCGTCCCGGCCCCCGCACTCCCGGTCCCGCGCCTGCGGGCGGCCGGGGCGGTGATCGTGGCCGTCGCCGCTCACCTGTACCTGCACCTGGGTCCTCTGTTCTCGCAAGCCGGCTGGACGCTGAGCTCGTTCCGCGACTACTACCCGGACGACCAGAAGTCGTACCTCGCGATCGCGACGAACTGGGCGCACGGCTTCCGTGCCGACACGGAGCCCTTCACGCGCACGGGGACCAGCCCGTACCCCGACCTCTACTACCGCACCATGGGATGGCTGGCCGACCTCGTCGGCGCCAACCCCGTCGTCGTCTGGAACCTGCTGGGCGCGGCGGTCCAGGCGATGCTCGTCGCCGGCCTGGCCACGGCGACGATCCTCGTGACCCGGCGATGGTGGGCCGGCCTGGCCGCCCCGCTGCCGTTCGTGATGGGCACCCTCGCGGTGGCGACGCAGGGCACCTGGATGACCGAGCTCGGCTCGCACGCGGTGCTCTGGGGTCCGTTCGGGGTGCTGTTCACCGCGAACGGCGAAGCCGCGGCCCTGTGCCTGGCCGGTCTGGCGATCCTCGCGCTCGTCGTCGTCGCCAGCGGCGCGGTGCGCTCCGTCCGCACGCGATGGGTGCTGGTGATCGCGGCCGCTGCCGCGGTGGGCGTTCTCGCGGACATCCAGACCTACACCTTCCTGACGACCATCATGCTGATCGCCTGTGCGACCGCCGCCGTCGGTGTGGCCCGTTCTCCGTGGCGGGTGGTGTGGGTTCCGGTGACCGCGGCGCTCGTCGTGGCGGTCTTCCTTCTCGGTCCGGCCGTCTCGTCCGTGAGCCCGCTCGCCGCCCTCGCCTTCGGGCTCGTGCCCGCGGTCCCCGGGATCGTGCTCGTCGCCGGACGCCACGGCTGGCCGGGCTTCCTCCTTGCCGTGTTCGTGGCGGGCGCCTTCGCAGCGCCGCAGCTGCTCGCCACCGTCGTCGGCGTCGCGTCGGGCGACGAGTTCCTCACGTACCGCGCGGTGTCGTCGGCGAACCTGGGCGTCCCGGCAGGCGACGGCGCGCGGGCGGCAGTCGTGCTGGTCGTCGCGCTGGCCCTCGTCGTGCTGGTCGGCGCGCTCCGCCGGTCCTGGTTCGCGACGGGCGCGCCGCTGGGGGCGTCGCTGGCCTGGTACCTCGGTGCCACGAACGACGTGTGGGGAGCGAACCAGGAGCCCTACCGGTTCTGGCTCGACATGATGCTCCTGATCTCCGTGGGTCTGCTCCCGCTGCTGGTCGACGCGTTCGTCGTCGTCCTCCGCACCGTCCTGCGCGTCCCCGGCGCCGAGGGCGAGCTCAGGCTGGAGTCGGGCGGGCGCCCTCGGACGGAGGTGCTCGTCGGGGCGCTCACCGTCGTGGTGGTGCTCTTCTCCGTGAGCACGGCGGACTTCGCCGACTTCCGGCGGGACATCGCTCGACAGGAACCGATCACGTTCTTCGACGACCGGTCCGCCGTCCTCGCGGAGGTTGCGTCGGAGGCGGACGGCGGCGTCGTCCTGCCGGACCCGTGCATCGACCCGTTCGTGCTCAAGATCGCCTGGGGCGGCCCGACGGCGTACTACAACCTGGGGCTCGCCTGGCCCGAGAACCCGGCGCACTACCGGGCAGTCCTCGACGCCCGCCTCGACGATCGGCTCGACCTCGACGAGGCGAGCAAGGCCGGGATCGGCTACGTCGTGGCCGACTCCGACTGCGCAAGGGGCGGCTGGGCCTCGGACCTGGACGCTGCAGGCGCGACCCAGGTGACCGAGCGGTCGTACGGTGCCGACGGTGCGTACGTGCTCTGGCGGCTTCCCTGAACCTGCGGGGAAGCCGCTCAGCGGGGCTCTGCCGCGCTCTCCCGCACCACGAGCCACGGGGCGATCCGCTCGACCGGGACGACGTCGCCGTCGAGCGCCCGCAGGAGGAGGCCCACGCTCGCCGCGCCGAGCTCGGCGAACGGCTGCCGCACCGTCGTCAGCGGGGGGATGAAGTGCGAGGCGCCGGCGATGTCGTCGAAGCCGACGACGGAGACGTCGCGCGGCACCTGCACCCCCTGCTCCCAGAACGCGTGGAGCAGTCCGAGGGCGAGCTGGTCGTTGCTCGTGAACACGGCCGTGGGACCCATGCCCGCCCGGACCTCGTCCGCGAGCCTGGTGCCGATGCGGAAGCCGTCGTCCGAGGTCCACGTCGCGACGTGCAGCCGCTGCACGGCGACCTGACGCGCCTCCAGCGCCTCCCGCCACCCCGCGACGCGCTGCCGAGCGTCGTACCAGTCCTGCGGGCCGGCGATGTGCATCACGGTCTCGTGACCGAGGTCGAGCAGGTGGTCCGTCGCGATCCGCGCGCCACGCTGCTGGTCCACGGCGACGGACAGGCTGGACCCGTCGGCGCCCGCGTCCCGCGCCGCGACGATCACGACCGGGACCGGGGCCCGGAACGTGTCGACCGCCTCGGCGACGTCCGTCTGGGGTGCGATCACGACGATCCCCGCGACGCCCTGGTCCATGAAGTGGTCGAGGACCTGGTGCATCGTCTCCGCGTCGTAGCGCCGGATCGTCGCGACGGACACGTACCAGCCCTGCTCGCGCGCGGCCTCCTCGACGGCGATGAGGGTGCTCGTCGGGCCGTACAGCGCCGAGCCGGTCGTCACCACGCCCAGCGTCGCCGAGCGCGCGGTCGCCAGGACACGGGCCGCGATGTTGGGCCGGTAGCCGAGCGTCCTGATCGCGTCCAGGACACGCTGCCGCGTCTCCGCGCGGACGTTCGGGTGGTCGTTGAGCACGCGCGACACGGTCTGGTGCGACACGCCCGCCAGCGCCGCGACGTCGGACATCGCGGGCGGGCGGCGCCGGGCTGCATCGGCCGGAGCAAGTGCGGCGTCGGCCGGGGAGCCGGCGGCCGGAGCGGCGGGTCGTTCCGCCGCGACAGGATCGTTCACGGTGCCCATCCTGCCCCCTCCAGAGGCGATTGTGTGCGTTCACATTCCGTGAGCACCTCAGATCGGCAGGCGAGCGGCGCACCTACCGCCCGCCCAGGCCCGCTCATACCGTCGACCGGAGCGGCGCGCGCACCGGTAGAGGCCGCACATCGACGCCGTGCAGCACGGGATCACCCCCGCCCGCCAGTCCCCGCACCCGGAGCACGATCCGCGCCCCGTCCGGGGCCCCGGGCACCCACGCGACGTCCGGCTCGCCACCCGTGAACCTGGGCCGGCCGGCGCCGAGCCACGCCCGGCCGGTCAGGGTCGCCTCACCCTGACGTACCACCCAGACATGCACGCGCACGTCCGTGCCTCTCGGGCGCACCTCGTACCCGCCGGCGTGCGGCGGCACGTCGGCGACGAGCCACACGTCCGCGCCCGCGGCGACCGCCAGCGACACGCCGGCCGGGCCGACGGCGTCCGGTTCCGCGACAGATCGCCCCTCCGCGACCTCGACCGCCCGCCGGTCCAGCTCGGTGTCCGGTTCGGGCTCGAGCGTCCAGCCCGTCACCGGCCGCAGGTCCAGCAGCTCGGCGCCGAGGGCCGGCCCACCCGGGTGGTGCGGCAGCGTCACCGCCACGCCCCCGGCCCCGGCGGGCAGCAGCACCCAGGGATCGTCGGGCACGACGACGGACGCCGGCCCCGGGCCGGCGTCGGCCACGATGCTCACCGCGACCGGACCGGTCAGCCCCGACAGCCGCAGCGCCCGCTCCGCGAGGGCGGGCGGCAGGTCGCGCGTGTACGTCACCGGGTCTCCGAGCCGGGTGCTGCTCCACCCGCCGAGCGTGCGCAGCGGTGCGGGCGCGCTCCCTGCTCCAGCTCCCGAGACCCGCCAGAGCGCCGACACGTCGGCCCGGCCGGTCACCGCCCACACGCGCCCCAGGCCGCGCAGGGAGCCGAGCCGCAGCGCGGGCAGCCGCGCGTCGTCGAAGCCGGCATGGCCCCAGGTCTCGACGTCGGCCCGCAGAGCGGACGAGCCGTCGTCGGTGCGGACGTCGAGCCACGTCGCCGCGCCCGACCGCGCGAACGCCGGCAGCACCCGCTCGCCGACCCGGAGCTCGACGACGTCGGCGGCGCCCGCGACAAGGAGCTCCGCCACCCCGGACAGGTCGGCCACGGCGCGGTAGGTGCCGCACCCGCGGTAGACACCGGCGGCCTCGAGCGGCTCGGGATCGACCGTGCGGGACGCGGGACGCCTGGGACGGTCGACCTTGTCGGAGGAGCCGACCACCGCCCGGCGGAGCGCCACCGGCTCCGGCGAAGCAGCCGCCGCGTCGGTCCCCGCCGCCACCGGCGTGGGCCCGCCGGCCGACGCCCCCGCGACCGCCCGGCTCACCAGCTGGATCGCGAGCGACCCGGCGGGCGTGCGGACCACGGCCCGGGCCCCCGGCATCCCGGGCGCCGCCAGGGGGACCCAGATCTCGTCGCCGGCCACGTCCAGCACGGCCACCGCGGGTCCGTCGGCCGCGAGCACGAGGTGCGCCCCGGAGTCGCGCGGCCTGGCCAGCCCACCCTGGCGACCGCGGCCCGCCAGCCCGACCACCTCGGCAGTGGCGACAGTGAGCGTGGCCTGCGCGCCCCACCCGGCGAGCGGCAGGCCCACGGGCAGCAGCGGGCACGCCCCGGCCGGGACGACGACCGGGACCTCGCGCCCGCCGACGTCGAGCAGGGCCGAGCCCGGGACGCTGCCGAGGTTCGGCAGGCCTACGAGGCGCCCACCGCCCGCGAGGTCGAGAGTGGCGACGTGCGACGCCGTCGGGAATCCGGCCCGTACCGTGGCCGCCGGGCCGGGCCGGGCGCCCTCGAGCGCCGGTCCCAGGGCATCGACGACCCGTGCGAGGAGGCGCGCCTCCGCGCGCTGCTCCGCGTGCTGCTGCCCGGTGGCGGAGACGAGCCCGCCGAGGTCGGAGGAGTGCGTCATGAACGCGCCGGGATCGCCCCAGCTGCCGGTCGAGGGCGTCCAGCCGAGGTCCCGGCCGGAGGACTGCAGGTACGGGCCGAGGAACGACACACCCGAGGCGAGCAGGCGGCGCAGCGTCGTGTGCGACCGGCCGGTCTCCGTGACCCAGAGCGGGAGCCCGCGGGACCTCAGGTCACGGGCGTAGGCGACGACCTCGGCCTCGATGTCGGGCGAGGCGTCCGACGGGTTGAAGTTGTCCGTGGGGAGCACGCCCGGCACCCCGCCCGTGGCGCGCTCCAGGTCCCCCTGGCCGGCGCACGCCACGAGGGGGACGGTGAGGCCCGCAGACCGGGCGAGGTCCCGCAACGCCCCGACATACGCCGCCGGGTCGTCGCAGTCGAAGAGGTCGAGCTCGTTCTCGAGCTGGACCGCCACGACGGGCCCGCCGCGATCGGTCTGCCGCTCGGCGAGGATCGGGAGGACCCGCTCGAACCAGCGTCCGACCTGGGCGAGGTAGCGCGGCTCGGCCTGCCGCAGCCGGAGGCCCGGCTCGAGGGTGAGCCATGCCGGCAGCCCGCCGCCGTCCCACCCCGAGCAGATGTACGGGCCCGGCCGCGCGAGCACGTCCAGCCCGGCGTCCGCGGCGAGGTCGAGGAACGCGCCCACGTCGCGAGGTCCCGTGAAGTCCCACACCCCGGGCGCGAGCTCGTGGGTGTTCCACGGGACGTACAGGCCCACGCACGTGTAGCCCGCGTCCCGCACCTGCGCGAGGCGCCACGCCCACTCCTGCCGGGGCAGGCGGAACGAGAACACCGACGCGCACAGGACGACGCCTTCGGCACCAGGCAGGACCCGGGAGGTACCCGCCGTCACTTGACCCCCGGACGCCGGGACACCGTGAACCGTGCTGCCATCTGCCGCCTCCTTGCGGTCGTCCGGCCCAGGGGGGCCGGCACGAGCACCTTTGCTCTGACCGTTGGAGTATGGGCTCGGGCTAATGACGTGACAAGGGCCCCATATCCGTCTCGAGGGGCATCTGCCTCGCGCGGCGGGCCGTCAGCGCAGCTCGCGAGCCCGGTCGTACGCCGCCTGGGCGGCGGCCAGGAACGCGGCACGGACGCCGCGGTCGTCCAGGGCGCGCAGGCCGGCGGCCGTCGTACCGCCCGGGGACGTGACTCGCTCGCGCAGGAGCACGGGGTGCTCCCCCGTCTCCGCGACCAGGCGCGCCGACCCGAGCACGGTCTGCGTGGCGAGCGTGCTCGCGACGTCGCGCCGCAGGCCGAGCAGCACGCCCGCCTCGGTCAGCGCGTCGATCACGTAGAAGACGTACGCCGGCCCGGAGCCGGACAGCGCGGTCACGGCGTCGATGTCCTTCTCGGCCACGCGGACCACGGTCCCCGCCCCCGACAGGGCGCTCTCGACCAGCGCCAGGTGCTCCTCGGTCGCGTGCGCCCCCGGCGCGATCGCGGTCACGCCCGCGCCGATCTGCGCCGGGGTGTTCGGCATCGCGCGCACCACGGGCGTCCCGGCGGGCAGCCGCTCCTCGAACCAGGCCGCGGTGAGGCCGGCCGCGATGCTGGCGACCACGACGCCGTCGGCCAGCCCCTGCGAGATGGCTTCCAGCAGGCCGGCCATGTCCTTCGGCTTCACCGCGAGCACGACCAGGCTCGCGCCCTTGACGGCCGCGGCGTTGTCGCTCGTGGTCTCCACCTCGTAGCGCTCCCGAAGCGCCTCGGCGCGGGCCTGGCCCCGGTCCGACGACGTCGTGGTCGCCACCACCCGATCCGCGGGCCAGCCCGCGGCGAGCGCCCCGGCGAGCACCGCCTCGCCCATGTTCCCGGTGCCGAGCACCGCAAGTCGTCCGCTCACGGTGTCATCCTCCCCCGTCAGAGCGGGAACGCCGCGTAGAACTCCTCGATCACGTCCAGAGGTCCCGTGGCCTGGAAGACCGCGGTGCCGTTGTGCCACGTGGCGACGGCGAGATCCGCCGCGCTGCCGGGCGTGATCACGTAGGTTCCGACGACCTGGTCACCGACCAGGACGTCGCCCTGCGCCGTGGGCTGCCCGGCCGCGGCCATCATCGCCTGAGTCGCCGCCGTCGCCTCCTCCGGCGTGGCCCACTGCCCCGCCACGACGGTCACCGTGCGGGACCCGTCGCCGTACTCGAACGTCCACGCCTCGACGGCGCCCGCGTCGAGCGTCGCCGGCGACTCCGCCTGGGACACGAGCGCGAACTGGAGCACGGCCGACGGCAGCGCCTTCTGGAACGCCGTCTCCTCGGGGGCACGGGCCATCGCGTCGACGGTCGGGGTCGGTGCGGGCGCCGTGACCGTCACCGTCGGCAGCGGCTCCGGCTCCTCGTCCGAGCGCCAGAAGCCCGGCCACACGAACCCGAGGAGCAGGACGAGAACGAGAGCGAGGATCCCGGCGAGCACGGCCACGACGAGGCGACGGCGCCGGAAGACCTCCTTGGAGGGCCGCCGGTGGATCCGCTCGCCTGGCGACCGATAGTCGGGCTCGAGGTACTGGGGCCGCTTACGCGGAGTCTGCCCCGCCCCGTCCCCGGCCTCGTCGCCGGGCCGGCGCGGCCGGCTGACGCGCTGGTCGCTCATCTTGCTCTCCTGGTCTTCCGCCGCCGACTGAATCTGGCGGTCGCACGCACTCTATGCCGGGGCGGCTCGCCCGGCTCGCAGGCGCGCCCTTTCACCCGCTGCGGGGTCCGTGTCAGTGCTCCCCGACCGACCTCGCCTACGGTTCCGCTCCGGGCGGGTGCCTCGTGCCTCGGCCCCCACCCTGCGCTGCACCTGCGCCGATGTCAGTGGCGGCTTGTAGCGTCAGGGCCGTGACGACCTCGACCTCCCGGCGCAGCACGCGCCCCGCCTATCGGTGCTCCGAGTGCGGCTGGAGCACCGCCAAGTGGGTGGGCCGCTGCGGCGAGTGCCAGGCGTGGGGCACGGTGTCCGACGAAGGTCCGGCGTCCGCGGGGCCACGCACCACGGCCGTGACGCCGACCCGCTCGCCCGCCCTGCCGATCGGCGAGATCGACGTCGAGGCGGCCCGGGCCACGCCCACCGGCGTGAGCGAGCTCGACCGGGTGCTGGGAGGTGGCCTGGTGCCGGGTGCCGTGGTTCTCCTCGCCGGGGAGCCCGGCGTCGGCAAGTCGACGCTGCTGCTCGCGGTCGCGAGCAACGCCGCCGTCGGGGCGCTCGGGTCCGAGGCGCCGCGCACGGTCCTGTACGTCACGGGCGAGGAGTCCGCCGGGCAGGTGCGGCTGCGCGCCGAGCGCATCGGCGCCCTCGCACCGAGCCTGCTCCTGGCCGCGGAGACGGACCTCGCCACCGTGCTGGGCCACGTCGAGGCCACGCAGCCGGAGCTCCTCATCGTCGACTCGGTGCAGACCATCGCGTCCGCGCAGGTCGAGGGCGCCCCGGGTGGCGTGAGCCAGGTCCGGGAGGTGGCGGCCGCCCTGATAGCCGCCGCGAAGGAACGCCAGGTCCCGGTCATCCTCGTGGGTCACGTGACGAAGGACGGCAGCGTCGCCGGTCCGCGAACGCTGGAGCACCTGGTCGACGTCGTGTGCCAGTTCGAGGGCGACCGGCACTCCCGGCTGCGCATGGTCCGGGCCGTGAAGAACCGGTACGGGCCCACGGACGAGGTGGGCTGCTTCGACCTGTCGGAGGCCGGGATCGTCGGCCTGCCGGACCCGAGCGGGCTGTTCCTCTCGCACGCGGGGGCGGGCGTGCCCGGCTCGTGCGTCACCGTGACGCTGGAGGGACGCCGCCCGCTCGCGCTGGAGATCCAGTCGCTCGTGGCGCCCACATCGCTGGCGAACCCGCGCCGTGCGACGAGCGGCGTGGACTCGAGCCGGCTCGCCATGATCCTCGCGGTGCTGCACCGGCACGCGGGCCTCAACGCGGGCAACCAGGACGTGTACGTCTCGACGATCGGCGGCGCCCGGGTGACGGAGCCCGCCGCGGACCTCGCGACCGCCCTCGCGCTCGTCTCGGGGCGCACCGGCACGGCGCTGCCCGGGGGCACCTTCGCCGTCGGGGAGGTCGGCCTGTCCGGCGACCTGCGGTCCGTCACGGGCCTGGAGCGGCGCCTGAGCGAGGCCGCGCGGCTCGGCTTCACCCGCGCGGTGGTGCCGGCCGGGTCGGGCGCGAAGCCGCCCGAGGGTCTCCTCGTGCTCGAGGCCCGGCACATCGCCGAGGCGATCGAGCTCGCTCGCGCCGCTGCGGACGGCGACGGCCGTGACCAGGCCGGACGCGCATGAGAACCCGGTCCGGACGTTGCCCCGGCGCACCCTCGGATGAACAGCGAGTGAAACGAACTGCTTGTGATGAGATGCACAGCGTAGGATTTCTCCGTGGCCACGACCCCCTCGCATCCTGACGAGCTGCTCCGGGAGACACTGGCCGCAGTCGCGCCCGGAACTCAGCTCCGCGACGGCCTCGAACGTATCCTGCGCGGCCGCACGGGCGCCCTGATCGTGCTCGGCCTCGACAAGACGGTCGAGGAGATGTGCTCGGGCGGCTTCGTCCTGGACGTCGGATTCTCGGCCACGCGCCTGCGTGAGCTGTCGAAGATGGACGGCGCCGTGGTGCTCGACCGGGACGCGACCCGCATCCTGCGGGCCGCGGTGCAGCTCCTGCCCGACCCGACGATCGAGACCACCGAGTCCGGCACGCGCCACCGCACCGCCGAGCGCGTCGCGAAGCAGAGCGGGTTCCCGGTCATCTCCGTGAGCCAGTCGATGCGGATCGTGGCCCTCTACGTCGGCAACCAGCGGTACGTCCTGGAGGACTCGGACACGATCCTCGGCCGCGCGAACCAGGCCCTCGCCACGCTCGAGCGGTACCGAGCGCGCCTCGACGAGGTGTCCGGGACGCTCTCCGCCCTGGAGATCGAGGACCTCGTCACGGTGCGCGACGTGTGCTCGGTCGTGCAGCGCCTCGAGATGGTGGGCCGCATCTCCGACGAGATCGCCGGCTACGTCATCGAGCTCGGCGTCGACGGCCGCCTCCTGGCCCTCCAGCTCGACGAGCTCATCGGCGACGTGGTCGCCGACCGCGACTTCGTGATCCGCGACTACGTGGAGCTCGGCCGCAAGGACCGGGCGGTCACCGACGTGCAGCGCGACCTGTCCGAGCTGACCTCGCAGCAGCTCCTCGACCTCGGCCAGATCGGTCGCGTGCTCGACCTGCCCGGTGGCGGGGACGCCCTCGACGCCGCCGTCGCACCGCACGGCTACCGCCTGCTGTCGAAGGTCCCGCGCCTGCCGGGCCCGATCGTGGACCGCCTCGTCGGGCACTTCAGCGGGCTGCAGAAGCTGCTCGCGGCGAGCGTCGACGACCTGATGTCGGTCGACGGCGTCGGCGAGCAGCGCGCCCGGACCATCCGCGAGGGTCTGTCCCGCCTCGCGGAGTCGAGCATCCTCGAGCGCTACGTCTGACAGCGTCCGGTGGCCCGGCCGAAGTAGTCGGTCCGTCCGACAGGCCGACTACCTCATCGGACGACCGCCGCGAGCGCGGACACCTCCACCAGGGCCCCCGGGACCCCGAGGCCGCGCACGATCGCGGCGACGACCAACGGCGGTTTCGGGGCGTCCGCGAGCGAGGCCGCCGCAGCCGCGTACGCCGCGTTCACGTCGACGCCCTCCACCAGCAGGACCGACACGCTCACCAGGTGCTCGACTCCCGCTCCCGCGGCTGCCAGCGCCGTCGCGAGGTTCGCCATGACCTGCCTGGTCTGGGCCGCGACGTCCTCCCCGCCGACCAGCGCTCCCGATCGGTCGACGGCGTTCTGGCCGCCGACGAGGATGGTGGTCGCCCCCGGCGGGACGACGGCGACGTGGCTGAAGGCGGGGGACTTCACGAGTCCTTCTGGCTGGAGCAGCTCGATCTCGTTCATGCCGCCACGGTAGGTGCAGACGAGGACGGTCACACGCCCGCCTGGTGCTACGCGCCGGGCTGTGCCGATGGTGATGGGTCACCCGAGGGTGAGGGCGCGGGCGTCGGGGCGGGGCTACCGGAGGGTGCGTCGGTGGGCGACGGCGCCGGCAACGGCTCCGTCCGCGTGATCGTCACGGCCGGGCTCTGTGCCGCAGGGACGTCGCCCAGCGTGACCTGCGCCGTGTAGGTCCCGCCCCCGAGCGGCGGCTGGCCGGCCCCGCACCCGGGCACGGACCGCACGTCCGACCAGCGGACCTCCCGCGAGTAGACGTCCTTGGGCCCGAGCAGGAGCATCCGCTCGTCGCTCGAGCAGTCTCCAGAGGACCACACGCGCTCTACGCCGGCGTCGACCGAGTCCACGTCACCGGCCACGACCGTCACCGTCCAGTTCGCGTCCGACCCGTCGACGAGGCAGGGCACGCGCCCCGTGTTCGTGACGGTGAGGTCGAACGTGACGGGCTGCCCGGGGCCGAAGGACGTGCGGTCCGTGCGGAACGCGACGTCGAGCACGTCGGCCGAGCACCGGTCCGCCGGTCCCGTGAGGCTCACCGGCTCCGGCGGGTGGACCTTGTGCGACACGATCGGCTGCTCCGGGTCCGGCCAGGAGAGCCATACCGCGCCCGCGCCGCCCGCCAGGAGGACGGCCACCACCAGGGTGCGCGCCACCCGGCGGCGCCTGCGGCCCGGCCCGATCCGGTCCATCTGCACCGGCGTCCGCTCCCTGCTCCGGTCCGGTCCCCCGACCACCTGCTGTGCCCTTCGTCGTGCCGTGCTCATGCCGTGACGTGCGCCGACGCGCCACGCCGGCCCCACCGTACGACGGCCGGGACGCCCGGCCGCGGAGCCGCGCCGGGCCCCACCCGCACCCGCCCCTCGCCGGGGCCCCCACCCGCGTCGTCAGAGGCACGCAAGGAGATAGCGGAGAGCTTCTGACAGCGACGACGGGAAGGCAGGGGAAGATAGGTCCTCGTGACGGAAGCCCTGGCCGAGGTGGCGCGACGTGCGCAGGTGCGCTCCGCCGTCGTGCGGTGGTTCGACGAGGCGGCACGCGACCTGCCCTGGCGGGCGGGATCCGGGAAAGAACCAACACCGTGGGCCATCCTCGTCAGCGAGGTGATGCTGCAGCAGACGCCGGTGGCACGGGTGGAGCCGGTCTGGCGGGCCTGGCTCGCGCAGTGGCCGACGCCGGCCGCCCTGGCCACCGCCCCGACCGCCGACGTGCTGCGCGCCTGGGACCGGCTCGGCTACCCGCGGCGCGCGCTGCGGCTGCAGGAGTGCGCGCAGGCGATCGTGGACCGCCACGGCGGCGGCGTCCCCGACGACGAGGAGCAGCTCCGCGCCCTGCCCGGCGTCGGCGAGTACACGGCCGCCGCCGTGCGGGCGTTCGCGTTCGGCCGGCGGTCCGTCGTCGTCGACACGAACGTGCGGCGCGTCCTCGCCCGGGTGGTGAGCGGGACGGCGTTGCCGGCGCCGTCGTACACGGCGGCCGAGCGCGCGCTGGCCGCCGCCCTCGTGCCGGACGACGCCGCGGACGCCGCCCGCTGGGCGGCGGCGTCGATGGAGCTCGGCGCGCTGGTCTGCACCGCACGCTCCCCCGAGTGCCTTGGCTGTCCCGTGGCGGACCTGTGCGCATGGCGCGCGGCCGGGTCGCCTCCGGACGCCCACGCCGCCCGACGCCGGACGCAGGCCTGGGCGGGCACCGACCGGCAGGCACGAGGCCGGGTCATGTCGGTCCTGCGCGGCGCGCACGGACCCGTCGACCGGGCGCTGCTCGAGGAGGTGTGGGCGGGCGAACCGCAGCTCCGCCCGGGGCAGCTCGACCGCGCGCTGTCGGGCCTCATCGAGGACGGACTGGCGGAGCAGGACGAGGCCGGCCGCTACCACCTGCCGGCGTAGGACGGACCGACCAGCTCGGCAGGACCACCCCGCCGTGGTGGTCGCTGCGTCAGAGCTCGAGGAGCATCCTCGTGTTGCCGAGGGTGTTCGGCTTCACGCGGGCGAGGTCGAGGAACTCGGCCACGCCGTCGTCGTGCGAGCGGAGCAGCTCGGCGTACACCTCCTGCGTGACGGGCGTGCCCTCGATCTCCCTGAAGCCGTGCTTGACGAAGAACTCCACCTCGAAGGTCAGGCAGAAGACGCGGCGCAGGCCGAGGTCGCGCGCCCGCGCCACGAGCGCCTCGACCATCGCGTGTCCCACGCGCAGCCCGCGGTACTCGGGCGACACGGCGAGGGTGCGGATCTCGGCAAGGTCGTCCCACATGACGTGCAGCGCGCCGCAGCCGATGACCGGTCCGGCCGGCCCGGCGTCGGCGACGAGGAACTCCTGGACCGCCTCGTAGTAGCCCACCATCTCCTTCGCGAGGAGGATGCGCTGCTCGGCGTACGGCTCGACGAGGGCGCGGATCGCACGCACGTCGGCGGGGAGGGCGGGACGGACGGTGATGCGCGGTTCGCCAGGCACGGCGCCACCCTACGCCGGGCGCCGGCCCGCGCGGACACCACGGCGCCGCCCGGCGCGGGCACCTCCACCGGGTGACCTGGAATGCCGTTGCGACACGCAGACCGCCCCCTTGCCAACGTCCGAATTGCATGGTGACGTGGATCCATGGCATCTACCCGGCTCACCGCGGAGTCCCGGGCTCAAGCCCTGGCCGCGCTCGAGGCCAGCGTGAGCACTTCGGCAGAGCTGGACGTCCTCGTGATCGGCGGCGGGGTGACGGGCGCGGGCATCGCCCTGGATGCCGTGACGCGCGGCCTGTCCACCGCGGTCGTCGAGGCCCAGGACTGGGCCTCGGGCACGTCGAGCCGCAGCAGCAAGCTGGTGCACGGCGGCCTGCGCTACCTGCAGATGCTGGACTTCCACCTGGTGCACGAGGCGCTGACCGAGCGAGACCTGCTACTGCGCGACCTTGCGCCGCACCTCGTCCGGCCGGTCCCGTTCCTCTACCCGCTGGAGCACCGGGTCTGGCAGCGCGCGTACGTCGGCGCGGGCATCGCGCTCTACGACATCCTCGCCACCCTCACCCCGGGGCGGCGGCCCATGCCGTTCCACCGGCACCTGAGCAAGGCCCGCATGGAGGCCAAGTTCCCGGACCTGGCGCACGACGCCGCCGTCGGCGCCGTCCAGTACTGGGACGCGTCCGTCGACGACGCGCGCCTGGTCGCGACCCTGGTCCGGACGGCCGTGAGCTACGGCGCGCACGCCGCGAGCCGCACCCAGGTGGTGAGCCTGACGCAGGGGTCGACGGGCGCGGTCAACGGCGCCGTCGTCGTGGACCTCGAGACCGGGCGCGAGATCACGGTGCGCGCCCGCTCGGTGATCAACGCGACCGGCGTGTGGACCGAGGACACCGAGGCCCTGGCCGGCAGCGAGGGCGGGCTGCGCGTCCTCGCGTCGAAGGGCGTGCACATCGTGGTGCCGCGCGAGCGAATCCGCGGCCACGTGGGGCTGATCCTGCAGACCGAGAAGTCGGTGCTGTTCGTCATCCCGTGGTCCCGCTACTGGATCATCGGCACGACGGACACCCCGTGGGACCTCGACCCGACGCACCCCGTGCCGACCAGCGCCGACATCGACTACGTCCTCGACCACGCGAACGCCGTCCTCGCCCACCCGCTGACCAGGGACGACATCATCGGAACCTACGCGGGTCTGCGCCCGCTGCTGCAGCCCGGCACCAAGGCGGGGACGAGCTCCGCGAAGGTCTCCCGCGAGCACACCGTCGCCAGCCCCACCCCGGGCCTGACGGTGATCGCCGGCGGCAAGCTCACCACCTACCGGATCATGGCCAAGGACGCCGTCGACTTCGCGATCGGCCAGCGTGCCGCCGCGCTGCCGAGCATCACGCACCAGATCCCGCTGGCCGGCGCGGTGGGCCTCCGGGCCGTCCAGCGCCAGGCCCGCGCGTGGGCGAAGCGGTTCGGCTGGTCGCCGCCCATGGTGGACCACCTGCTGCACCGGTACGGCTCCAACCTGGCGGAGATCGTCGAGCTCTGCGACGCCCAGCCGGACCTCGCCCGGCCCCTCGAGCACGCCCCCGCGTACCTGCGGGCCGAGGTGCACTACGGGGTCTCGCACGAGGGTGCGCTGCACCTGGAGGACCTGCTGGCGCACCGCACGCGCCTGGTCTACGAGGTGGTGGACCGGGGATCGGCTGCCGCGGAGGAGGCCGCCGCCATCGCGGCGCCCCTGCTGGGCTGGGACGAGGCGACGGTCGCGCGTGAGGTCGGGCAGTGGCGCTCGCGCGTCACGGCGTTCCTCGCCGCACAGGACGCGCCGGACGACGACTCCGCCGAGGCGGTTCGCCGGGAGGCCGAGGACGTGGCGGTGATGCAGCCGCTGCGGGTGTAGGCGGCCGGAGCCGCGGGGCGACCCGCGACGCCGTCGGCCAGCACCGGGACGTACACAACTGAACACCCTCGCCCGCCCTGCCCGGGCCCGGTCACCCACCGGCCCGGGGAGCGCGGACATGTCGCCGACATCGTGGTCGGCAGAAAGCGAGACCGTGATGAATGTGTGGAACGACATCATGGTGCCCGAGTTCCTCGGGACCATGATCCTGCTCCTGGGCGGCGCCGGCGTGGTCGCGAACGCGATCCTCCCCGGCACCAAGGGCAACGGCGGCGGCTGGCTCCTCATCAACTTCGGGTGGGGCCTGGCGGTCTTCGCCGGCGTCTACGTCGCCCTGCACTCAGGGGCGCACATCAACCCCGCGGTCACCGTCGGAATCTGGGCCTCGGGCGCCGAGAACTTCGGCCCGGACATCCCCGTGTCGGTCGCGAACTTCTTCGCCTACGCCGTGGCGCAGCTCGCGGGCGCGGCAGTCGGTGCCGCCCTCGCCTTCCTCACCTACAAGCGGCACTTCGACGAGGACGCCGAGCCCGCGATCAAGCTCGCCGTCTTCTCGACCGGGCCGAACATCCGCTCGTACGGCTGGAACGTCGTCACCGAGGTGATCGGCACGTTCTTCCTCGTGTTCGTCATCCTGGCGTTCGGGAACTGGCCCGGCGACCTCGGCCCTCTCGGCGCCGCGCTCGTCGTGCTCGGCATCGGCGCGAGCCTCGGCGGGCCCACGGGCTACGCCATCAACCCGGCCCGCGACCTCGGCCCGCGCATCGCGCACTTCCTCCTGCCGATCCGCGGCAAGGGCAGCAGCGACTGGGCCTACTCGTGGGTACCGGTGGTAGGCCCCCTCGTGGGGGGAGCCCTGGGCGGCCTCCTCGCGGGCGCAGCCTTCTGACGGGGTGCCCGACGCCGGGGGCGAGCCTTCCGTACGGAAGGTGACCCTCCGGCGTCGGGCGCAAGAATGGGACGAACTGACGAAGGAGTCGACATGCCTGACTACGTACTCGCGATCGACCAGGGCACCACGAGCTCGCGGGCGATCGTGTTCGACCACGGCGGGACCATCGTGTCCACCGGCCAGCTGGAGCACGAGCAGATCTTCCCGCGGGCGGGCTGGGTGGAGCACGACCCGGAGAAGATCTGGGACAACGTGCGCCAAGCCGTCGGCCTGGCCCTGACGAGGGCGAACATCAACCACACGGACGTCGCCGCCGTCGGCATCACGAACCAGCGCGAGACCACCGTGGTGTGGGACAGGACGACCGGCAAGCCCGTCCACAACGCCATCGTCTGGCAGGACACGCGCACGCAGCCGATCGTCGACGCGCTCGGCGGGGCCGAGGGCGCCGACAAGTACAAGGCCATCGTGGGCCTGCCGCTCGCGACGTACTTCTCCGGACCGAAGGTGAAGTGGATCCTCGACAACGTCGACGGTGCGCGAGAGAAGGCGGAGCGGGGCGACCTCCTGTTCGGCAACACCGACGCGTGGGTCCTGTGGAACATGACCGGCGGCGTCGACGGCGGCGTGCACGTCACCGACGTCACCAACGCGTCGCGGACCATGCTCATGGATCTCGACACGCTGTCGTGGCGCGAGGACATCGCCGCCGACATGGGGATCCCGCTCTCGATGCTGCCCGAGATCCGCTCGTCCTCGGAGGAGTACGGCAGGGGGCGGGCCGGCGGCCTGCTGCCGGGCGTGCCCATCGCGGGCATCCTCGGCGACCAGCAGGCGGCGACGTTCGGGCAGGCGTGCTTCCAGGTCGGCACCGCGAAGAACACCTACGGCACCGGCAACTTCATGCTCCTCAACACGGGGACCGAGAAGGTGCCGTCGGAGCACGGTCTGCTCACCACGGTCTGCTACAAGATCGGGTCCGCGGACGCCGTCTACGCGCTCGAGGGGTCGATCGCCGTCACCGGGGCGCTGGTCCAGTGGCTGCGCGACAACCTCGGGCTGTTCTCCGACTCGGCCGACGTCGAGTGGCTGGCGCGGAAGGTGACGGACAACGGCGGCGCATACTTCGTGCCGGCGTTCTCCGGGCTCTTCGCGCCGTACTGGCGGCCCGACGCCCGTGGCGCCCTGGTGGGGCTCACCCGGTACGTGACCCGCAACCACATCGCGCGCGCCGCGCTCGAGGCGGTCGCCTACCAGACCCGCGAGGTCGTCGACGCCATGGCGCTCGACTCGGGGGTCACGCTGACCGAGCTCAAGGTGGACGGCGGCATGGTCAACAACGAGCTGCTCATGCAGTTCCAGGCCGACCAGCTCGGCGTCGACGTCGTGCGGCCCGTCGTCGCGGAGACCACCGCGCTCGGGGCCGCGTACGCCGCGGGCATCGCCGTCGGCTTCTGGAAGGGCGAGGAGGACGTCGTCGCGAACTGGGCGGAGGACCGGCGCTGGACGCCCGACGTCGAGGAAGGCGAGCGGGAGCGGCTCTACCGGAACTGGAAGAAGGCCGTGACGAAGACGTTCGACTGGGTGGACGAGGACACCCACTCGCACTAGCCGGACGCTGCCGGCGGCGGCTGTCCGCTTCGAGAACGCCATCAGGTATCGCCCTCCGTGCGAGGGCGATACCTGATGGCGTTCTCGAAGCGGACCTCGCGCCCGCCCTCCCCGGATACCGTTGGCCCGTGAGCCTCAGCTACACCCTGCCCGGCGCCCACGTCACCGACCACCGCCTCGAGGTGCCACTCGACTGGTGGGACGACTCGGACCCCCGCCGGATCACCGTCTTCGCCCGCGAGCTGGTCGACCCCGCGCGGCGCCGCGAGGACCTGCCGCTCCTGGTGTTCCTCCAGGGCGGACCCGGCGGCAAGGGCCCGCGGCCGACCGGCCCGGACGGCTGGCTCGGCACGGCGCTCAGCCGTTACCGCGTGGTGCTGCTGGACCAGCGCGGGACGGGCCGCAGCAGCGCGGTCCGCGGCGCGGCTCTCGCGGCGGTCGGCACGCCCGCGCAGCAGGCGAAGTACCTCACGCACTTCCGCGCGGACTCCGTCGTGGCCGACGCCGAGCACGTGCGCACCACCCTGTACGGCGGCCGCCGGTGGACGTCGCTGGGCCAGTCGTACGGCGGCTTCATCACGATGACGTACCTCTCGCGCGCCCCGCAGGGCCTCGCCGCGTGCCTCGTGACCGGCGGCCTGCCGGGCCTGACGGCGAGCGCCCGCGACGTGTACGAGCGCACGCAGCCGCGCGTCGCCGCGAAGAACGAGCGCTTCCGGGCGCGCTACCCGCACGTGACCGAGCTCCTGGGTCGCATCGCCGACCGCCTCGCCGCCGACGACGTCCGCCTCCCCGGCGGCGACCTCCTCACGGTCCGCCGCTTCCAGTCCCTGGGGATGGACTTCGGCATGAAGCCCGGCTTCGAGCGGGTCCACTGGATCGTGGACGAGGCCTTCGACGGGTGGTCGGCCGAGGCCGGCGACGACCTGACCGACACGTTCCTCGCCACGGTCGAGACCGAGACGTCGTTCGCGACGAACCCCCTGTACGCCGTGCTGCACGAGAGCATCTACGCGCAGGCGCACTCGGGCGCGACGGCGTGGTCGGCGCAGGCCGTGCGGGACGCCGACCCAGCTTTCGCGGAGGACGCGCGGCCGCTGCTCCTCACCGGCGAGATGATCTACCCCTGGATGTTCCGCGAGGTCGCGGCTCTCCGGCCGTTCGAGGCCGCGGCCGACGCCCTCGCCGAGCGGGACCACTGGAGCGACCTCTACCACCTCGACCTGCTGGCCTCCAACGAGGTGCCGGTCGAGGCGGCGGTGTACTTCGACGACATGTTCGTCGACGCGGGCCTGTCCCTGGAGACGGCGGCGCACGTGGGCAACGCCGAGGCGTGGGTGACGAACGAGTTCGAGCACGACGGCCTGCGGCTCGGCGACGTCCTCGACCGCCTGCTCGCCCGCCTGGACGCCCGCGGCGGCGCGCTGCGCTGACCTGTGCGCAGCCTTGCAAGGGCGGCACCGCTTGACCGGTGGCGGACGGGACAGCGTGATCACAGCAGGCGCTCAAGGGCATGCGGAACCTGATCGCACACGTCTGCGACGGGGTGGACGACGAGTTCGTCTGGCGCGCACTCGCGAACCGGGTGCCGACGATGGTGGCGGAGCTCGCCCCTCACGGCCGGCGGCCGTACCAGCGGGCCAGCAGGGGCGCGATCGCCAGGATCACGAGCAGCCGCGCGGTCTGGACGGCGACGACGTAGGTGGCGTCCGCGCCCGTGTCGGCGGCGATGGCGAGCACGGCGAAGATCCCGCCGGGCGTCGTGGCGAGGTAGGCCGTGATCCCGTCGACCGGGGTGAGCAGTGCGAGCAGCCCGCCCATGAGGGCCGTGACCACCACCATCACCACGATGATCCCGAGCACCGCGGGCAGCAGGCGGGCGATGGCGACGAGGCTCGCTCGCGTGAACCGCAGCCCGACCTGTGCGCCGATGAGCGCGTACGCGAACCACTGCACGGGCTCCGGCACGGCGACCGGTCCGAGCCAGCCCTCGGCGGCGATCACCGCCGCGACGACGATCGGCGCGAGCACCACCGCCGTCGGGAACCGGAGCACGCGGGCGAGGAGCAGCCCGAGGACGAGGGAGACGCCGACGAAGGCCAGCGACCGGCCCAGGCGCGGGTCTGTGACGGGGAGGGCCGCGTGCGCGTCCCCGGCGTCGAACACGACGGTGGTGACCAGCGGGATCGTGACCAGGACGACGAGCACCCGCAGGTACTGGACGACGGTGACGACGCGGTCGTCCGCGCCGAGCTCGCGCGCGGTCGCGACCATGCCGGACGCCGCGCCCACGAGCAGCGCGAACGCCCCTGTGACGCGGTTGACGTCCCGGCGCAGAGCCAGTACCTGGCCGGCGGCCAGGCTCACCGCCACCGTCCCGAGGGTGACCAGGGCGATCGTCGGCCACGACGCGGCCATGGAGGCGAGCGCAGCCGCGCTGACCATCGAGCCGGTGATCACGCCGATGAGCCCCTGCGCCACGCGGAACAGCGGCGCCGGCAGATCGATGCGCGTCGGCGACGTGAGCGCGTGCGCCATCCCGCCCGCGAGCGCCCCGAACAGCACGGGCGACGGCATCCCCGCCAGGTCGAGCAGCACGCTCGTTCCGATGGCCACGGCCGCGACCAGCAGGTATCCCTGCCAC
This sequence comes from Antribacter soli, assembly GCF_021568775.1. Taxonomy (GTDB): domain Bacteria; phylum Actinomycetota; class Actinomycetes; order Actinomycetales; family Cellulomonadaceae; genus Antribacter; species Antribacter soli. Next base: position 32,001 of record NZ_JAKGSG010000004.1, read on the forward strand.
CTGGTCCGCTCCCAGCTCACGCCGTGCACCTCACGGCTCCACCGTAGGCGTCCCGTGTTTCGCCGGGGCAACAGTCCATCCCCCGGCGGGCCTCGCAGGTCAGGCCCGGACCAGGCCCGGGACCGACGCCACCAGGTACACGTGGGCGGCCACGACGTCGTCGGGCCGCATGGGCACCTCCATGGCCGGAACGCACAGGTTCGCCTCGAAGCCGCCGGTGCGGACGCGGGCGACGTCGAAGTACTGGCCCGTCCGCCGGACGTGCCGGCGCGACACCTCGAGCACCGTCCCGTTCATCCTCGCGACGGCGTCGACCTGCATCGTGAAGGCCCCGTCGGGGCTGAAGGCCTCGGGGTCGAAGCGCAGCGGCTCGTCGTCGGGGTCGGCGTCGGCGAAGGTCATGAGCGACGCGTCGGAGGCGTAGAAGGCGTCCTCGTCGGGGAACACGTCGAGCGACCGGCCGAGGGCCACCACGCAGGCGTCGCCCACGACCGGGTGCTGCGCGTCGCCGAGCAGCGCGATCTCCTCGAGCTCGCACGCGAACGCGGCGAGCACCTCCTGGTCGGAGTCCACCACCTCGGCGATGACGAGCCCGCCGTCGGCCGCCTGGACGTCCGCGAGGCGGGCGCCGAGCGGTCCGGCGAACGACGTCGTCACCGCGCGCACGAGATCGCCCTCGGTGGTGATGACGAGCCGGGCGCCGGAGGAGTCCGTCCAGACCTGGAGCGCGACGTCGCGCTCCCTCGCGATGAGCCTGGCCTCGCCGAGCGCCGACTGCACCAGGTCGCGGAAGCCGCTGCGAGTCTTCACGTCCAGTCCTACGCACGCAAGGTTCGTCGCCATGAGTACGAACGGTAAACGCCATCCGGCCCTGAGAGGAAAAACCTCGCCTCACTGCTCCGGCGCGTGCTTGTCCAGGAACGCGTAGACCTCGGCGTCGTCCACGCCGGGGAACGCCCCGCGCGGCAGGGCAGCCAGGACCTGCTGGTGCATCCGGCCGCTCGGCCAGGCCGACGCCGCCCAGCGCTCCGCGGCGTCCGGCGAGGGCCGCGAGCAGCACGACGGGTCGGGGCAGGTGGAGGCCCGGCGCACCGGGGTGTCCCGTCCGCGGAACCACTTGGCGTGCGCGTACGGCACGCCCACGGTGATGGAGAACGCGCCGGCGTCGCCGGACCCGGTCTGGGTGGAGCACCAGAACGTCCCGGCCGGGGTGTCGGTGTACTGGTAGTACTCGCTCGCCTTGTCGCGGCGTGCGAACGCCTCGCGGGCGCCCCACCGCCGGCACACGAGCTGCCCCTCGATCGCCCCGGTGACGTCCTGCGGCAGCGGCACGCCGTCGTTGGCGTACCCCCGGAACAGGGCGCCGTCGTCGCCCACCCGGAGGAAGTGCAGCGGGATGCCGAGGTGGACGGTGGCGAGGTTGGTCAGCCGCATGGCCGCCGCCTCGTGCGTGACGCCGAAGGCGTCCCGGAAGTCCTCGACCGCGAGGTCACGCTCCCGCTTGCTCGCCTCGAGGAACGCAACAGCCTGCGTCCGCGGCACGAGGCACGCCGCGGCGAAGTACGTGATCTCGACCCGCTGCCGCAGGAACTCGCCGTAGGACCGGGGCCGCTCGTGCCCGAGCACCCGGTGCGCGATCGCCTGCAGCGCGAGAGACCGCAGCCCGTGGCCGCCGGGCGTGGAGGCGGGCGGCAGGTAGATCCGGCCGTTGCGCAGGTCGGTCACGGTGCGGGCGGAGCGCGGCAGGTCCTCCACGTGCAGCAGCGTGAACCCGAGCTGCTCGGCGATCCGTGCGACGGTCCGGTGGGTGAGCGCGCCGCCGGTGTGGCCGGCGCGCGTGACGAGGTCCTCGGCGATCGTCTCGAACTGCGGGAAGTAGTTGTCGCGAGCCTGCCGCTCGAGCCGGAGCTCCGTGTTGGCGCGCCGCGCCTCCTCCGGCGTCGCAATCGCCTCCTCCTCGCGGCGCGCAAGCTCCTGGTGCATCCCGACGAGCTGCTCCAGGACGGGGATCGGCAGCTTCTGGCTCGGCTTGAGGGCAGGCAGGCCGAGGGCGGCGAAGAGCGGCCCCCGCTGCGCCCGGTCGAGCGCGATCTCGAGCGCCGCCCGGCGCGACGGCGGCTCCGTCGACAGCAGGTCGTTCAGGGGCACCCCGACCGCCTCGGCGATCGCGCGCAGCAGCGACAGCCGCGGCTCGCGCCGCCCGTTCTCGACGAGGGACAGCAGGCTCGGGGCCGAGCCGACCCGTTCCCCGAGCTGGTCGAGCGTCAGGCCGCGCGCCGTGCGCGCGTGCCGGATCCGCCGCCCGAGGGTGATGAGGTCGGTGTCCGACGCCGGCCGCTCGTCCGCCTGCACCATGGCATCTCTCCCGTACTCGCCTGTTCGCCGTGAAACGTGACCGCCGTCACCGTCCGGAGACCCCGGAACTGCCCGCAGGACGACGGTCCTTCATCATATGTAAAGATCGGCGAATCTTCACAGCAGGTTGCCTGGAAAAGTAGGCCCCGAGGGCCGCACAGTGGAAATCCGGACCGCAGCAGCAGAACGGAGCCCACCGATGTCGTTCCTCGCCAACCCCCGCCGCACCCGTCTCGTCGCCGAGCTCGTCGCCGACGTCACCGACCAGACCTCCACCGACAGCGCCGTCGCCCCAGGCGAGGCGACCCCGGCCGACGTCGGGCAGACCGGGCGTCCCACCGGTGCGAGCCCGCGAGCGCTGGGAGGCACCGGCCGTCAGGACGTGCGCGCCTGGGTGGCCGGCATCGCCGAGCTCACCCAGCCCGCCCGCGTCGTGTGGTGCGACGGCAGCGCCGCCGAGAAGCAGCGCCTGATCGACGAGATGGTCGAGGCCGGCACGCTGATCAAGCTCGACGAGGCGAAGCGCCCGAACTCCTACCTGGCGCGTTCCAACCCCAGTGACGTGGCGCGCGTGGAGTCGCGCACCTTCATCTGCTCCGTCGCGAAGGACGACGCGGGCCCCACGAACAACTGGCGCGAGCCCGACGAGATGCGCGCCGAGCTGCGCGGCGTCTTCGAGGGCTCCATGCGCGGCCGCACCCTGTACGTGGTGCCGTTCTCGATGGGCCCCGTCGGCGGGCCGATCTCCCAGGTCGGCGTCGAGATCACCGACTCCCCGTACGTCGTGGTGTCCATGCATGTCATGACCCGGGTCTCGTCCAGCGTGCTGGAGCTCATCGAGGCCGGGGCCCAGTGGGTGCCCGCCGTGCACTCCGTCGGCGCGCCGCTCGCCGAGGGCGAGGCCGACGTCGAGTGGCCGTGCAACGACACGAAGTACATCGTGCAGTTCCCCGAGACGCGGGAGATCTGGTCCTACGGGTCGGGGTACGGCGGCAACGCGCTCCTCGGCAAGAAGTGCTTCGCGCTGCGCATCGCGTCCGCGATGGCGCGCGACGAGGGCTGGCTCGCCGAGCACATGCTCCTCGTCCGCGTGACGTCGCCCGTGGGCCGTCAGTACCACGTCGCGGCCGCGTTCCCGAGCGCGTGCGGCAAGACGAACCTCGCGATGCTGCAGCCCACCATCCCGGGCTGGAAGGTCGAGACCATCGGGGACGACATCGTGTGGATGCGCCCCGGCCCGGACGGCTCGCTGCGCGCCATCAACCCGGAGGCGGGCTTCTTCGGCGTCGCGCCGGGCACCGGCATCGACACGAACCCGACCGCAGTGGCGACCTTCTCCCGCGACACGATCTTCACGAACGTGGCGCTGACCGACGACGGCGACGTCTGGTGGGAGGGCCTGACCGACGAGGCGCCCGCCCACCTGACCGACTGGCAGGGCCGCGACTGGACGCCGGACTCCGCCGAGCCGGCGGCGCACCCGAACTCCCGCTTCACCGTCTCCGCCGCCCAGTGCCCGTCCATCGCGGACACGTGGGAGTCCCCGGAGGGCGTGCCGGTCGACGCGATCGTGTTCGGCGGCCGCCGCGCCACGAACGTGCCGCTCGTCGCGCAGTCGTACGGCTGGGAGCACGGCGTGTTCATGGGCGCCACGATCTCGTCGGAGCGCACCGCGGCTGCCGAGGGGGCGCTCGGCGAGCTGCGCCGCGACCCGTTCGCCATGCTGCCGTTCTGCGGCTACAACATGGCCGACCACTGGGCGCACTGGCTGCACATGGGCGAGGTCGTCAAGGCCGACCGGCGGCCGCAGATCTTCCAGGTCAACTGGTTCCGCCGCGGCGACGACGGCCGGTTCCTGTGGCCGGGCTTCGGCGAGAACTCGCGCGTCGTCGAGTGGATCGTCGGGCAGGTCGAGGCCGAGCGCGGGCTGCGCCCCGACGCGTCCGTCGGCACGCCCGTGGGGCGCCTGCCCCAGGACGGCTCGATCAACCTGACCGGGCTCGACGTGCCCGCCGACGACTTCGAGGCGCTGTTCGACATCCCGGTCGAGCCGTGGCTGGCCGAGGCCGACCTGACGCGCGACTTCTTCGAGACGTTCGGCGACCGCGTGCCGGAGCAGCTCTGGGTGCAGCTCGCCCAGCTGCGCAACCGCCTCGAGCAGTAGCCCGGACACTCGCCTCAGACGCCGAGATGGTCACTCCGTCGGACGGAGTGACCATCTCGGCGGGTATTCGTCGCCGAGGTAGTAGGCCGGTCGGACGGAGTGACCATCTCGGCGGGTGTTCGTCGCCGAGGTAGTCGGTCGGTGCCGGTGCGGTCGGTGCCGGTGCGGTCAGTACCGCATCCCCATGAGCTCCAGGACGTCGTCCAAGGTCCGGTCCGCGATCTCGTTCGCGCGGGCGTTGCCGCCGGCGAGCACCTCGCGGAGGTGCTCGTCCCCGGCCGAGGCGAGCGACCGGCGTCGGGCACGCAGGGGGCGCAGGCCCTCCACGAGGGACTCCGTCACGACCTGCTTGAGGCGGCCCGCGCCGGCCGAGCCGACCTCCTCCGCGAGCGCCTCCGGCGTCACCCCGGCGAAGTGCGACCCGAGCACGAGCAGGTTGGCGACGCCGGGCCGGCGCTCCGGCTCGTAGGTGATCCGCCGTTCCGCGTCGGTCCGGGAACGCCGCACGAAGGCGACCGTCTCGTCCTCGGTTGCCCGCAGCTCGAGCGCGTTCCCGCGCGACTTCGCCATCTTGGCGCCGTCGTTGCCCAGCACGGTCGGCGACGGCGCGAGCAGCGCCTCCGGCTCCGGGAAGTAGGGCCGCGCCGCGCTGTAGCGCTGGTTGAAGCGCCGCGCGACGGCCCGCGTGATCTCCAGGTGCGGCAGCTGGTCCTGTCCCACGGGCACGAGGTTGCCGTGGCAGAACAGGATGTCGGCGGCCTGGTGCACGGGATAGGTGAACAACAAGCCCGACATGCCGCGGCCCTGGCGGCGCTCGGCGTCGGCCGCCTCGGCCTTGACGGTGGGGTTGCGCTCCAGCTCGGCCACGGTCACCAGCGAGAGGAACGGCAGCAGGAGCTGGTTCAGGGCCGGTACCGCGGAGTGCGTGAAGACCGTGGTGCGACCCGGGTCGATCCCGGCCGCCAGGTAGTCGAGGAGGACCTCGCGGACGGTCGCGGGCAGGTCGCCGACGTCGTCACGGTCCGTGGCGACCTGGTAGTCGGCGAGCACGAGGAAGAGCTCGACGCCCGCCTGCTGGAGGCGGACGCGGTTCGCGAGCGTGCCGAGCAGGTGGCCCAGGTGCAGGGCGCCCGTCGGGCGGTCGCCGGTCAGCACGCGGAACCCGCTGGGGTCGCCCGCGATGCGTGCCTCCAGCTCGGCGGTCCGCAAGCGCGCGGCCTCCACGGAGGGTGTGGTGCCCGACGTCGGACGGGTCGCCTCGGGCGTGTCGGTCAGGGTGGTCATGGGTCGGCTCCTTCTTCGGGCGCCGCCCGCCGGTCCCCACGCATAAGAAGACGTCCCGGGCTGCGGCGGGCAGCTCGGGACGGGGTGCGCTCGGGCGCGCGAGGTCACGGCTGCGGGTGCAGCCGCCACCAGTCGCGCCGGAGAGCCATGTGCCTCACGGTACACCGGGTGCCCGGCCGCCCGGGAGAGCCTGGCGGCGTCACCGCCCGGGGTACTGTCGTCCGTCGATTCACCCGCTCGGCTCGCCGTCCCGGCGAGACAGGGCGGGCCGTGCGGGATGGGATGGAACGGTGGACGTGGCGGACCTGGACACCATGCTCGCCGTCGCCGACGGCCTCCCCGAGGCCACCCGGAACCTGCTGATGACCGCCGCGGCCGCGGACCCCGAGGACCTGCCGGTCTTCCTCGGCTCGCTCACCGAGGAGGAGCTCGCGACCTGGGCGCCCGCCGAGCGCGCGGGGCTGCTCCGGCTCGACGGCACCGCGGGCACCCCGCTCCTGTGGTCCTCGCCCGACTTGCCGGCCGCCCTCTACGAGCGCGCCCCGTTCGTGGACCGACGGCGCGGCCACCTCGCGCTCGCCGCCGCACATCGCGCGCACGCCGCGCACCGGACGGACCGGCAGGCCTGGCACCTGGCGGCCGCGACGCTCGGGCCCGACGAGGTGGCGGCCGCCGCCCTCGAGCGCACTGCCGAGGACGCCCGCGCGCACGGCGGGTGGGCAGCGAGCTCCCGCCTGCTGGAACGCGCCGCCTCCCTGACGCCCGACCCGACCGACGCCGCCGACCGACTCATGCACGCGATGCGCGCGGCGATGTACGCCGGGGACGCGCAGCGGGTCGCGTGGCTCGGCGACCGGGCGCTCGCCCTCACGGACGACCCCCGGCTCACGCTCGAGGCCGGGCTCGCGACCGGCTGGACCATGTCCAAGACGACGCGCCACGAGGACGCCGTCCGGCTGCTCACCTCGGTCGCCGCGCGCGCTGCGGGCGGTGGCGACCTGGACGTGGCCTACGGCGCGCTCGCCCCCGCCGCGGTCGCGGCGTACTACGCGGGCGACCCGGTCCTGACGGCGGAGGTGGCGGCCGCGCTGGCTCTGGTCCCGGCGCCCGCGCCCCTCCGGCCCGGCCGCAGCCCGCTCGACCGGTCCCCGGGTCTCGCGCACCACCTGTGGCTCTCCGTCGCCCTGGACCCGGTGCGGCACGCGGCGTGGGTGCGGGAGGTGCTGGCCGCCGTCGGGCACCCGCTGGAGCTGGACCACGTGACGCTGAACATGCTGGGCGGCGCCGCGTGGATGGCCGACCGGACCACCGAGGCCGTCGCGATGCTGCGGGCGTTCCGGGACCAGCACCAGCGACTCGCGACCAGCGGGGCGAACCCGCTGGCCACGGGCACCCTGGGCGCGGCGCTCCGGGACGCGGGCGCCTGGGCGGAGGCCGAGGCGATCCTCGAGGAGACGGCGGTCGAGGCCGAGGCGCGCGGCGCCGACGTCGTGCGCCGGAACGCGCTGATCGACCTCGCCCATCTCGTCGCCCTGCGCGGCGACACCGCGCGGGCCCGCGACCTGGCGGGGACCGCGCTGGCCGGGATCGACCCGGGCACCTCACGGTCGGTCGGCGCGTTCGCCCGGCAGGCCCTGGGCGTCGCCGCCCTGTCCGACGGCGACCACGAGCGGGCGCACGACGTCCTGCGCTTCCTCGTCGACGACAAGGGCGACCCCGCGCACCCGCACGCGGCCCTCTTCGGACTGGTCGACCTGGTGACCAGCTCGCTGCGCACCGGGCGGTACGAGGAGGCGGCCGACGTCGCCGACCGGTTCCGGGACAGCCTGCGCGACGGCGGATCGGCGCGGCTGCGCACCCTCTCCGAGCACGCGACGGCGCTGGTCGTCGCTGCCTCGCCCGGCTCCGGAAACGAGGCGGAGATCCACTTCGAACGCGCCCTGTCCGACCCCGACGGTGACGCGCGCCCCGTGGAGCGCGCCCGTGTACTCCTCGACCTCGGCGCCTGGCTGCGCCGCCGTCGGCGCGTGCAGGAGGCCCGGCCCCACCTGACCGCCGCCGCCGAGACGTTCGAGCGTCTCGGCGCCCGGCCCTTCGCCGAGCGGGCCGCGACCGAGCTGCGGGCCGCGGGCGTGACCGCCCGCTCGGACCCCGCGCCCGCGACCCTCGACGGCCTCTCCCCGCAGCAGCGCGAGATCGTTCTCCTCGCGGCACGCGGCCTGACCAACAAGGAGATCGGCGAGCGGCTGTACCTCTCGCCGCGCACGGTCAGCTCCCACCTGTACCGGGTGTTCCCGCTGCTCGGCGTGACGAGCCGGGCCCAGCTCCGGGACGTGGTCCCGCCCCGCTGACGCGGAGCAGTCATCTGACGGAAGCGCCACCCCGGGCGCGGCGGCGAGGCTGGGCGACAACGACGTCGTCGGACAACGGGAGCACACATGAGCACTGTCGTCTTCGTCCACGGGCTGTGGCTGCACGCCAGCTCGTGGGCACCCTGGGCCGAGCGGTTCGCCGCGGAAGGCTGGAACGCCCACCACCCCGGCTGGCCGGGCGACTCGCCCACGGTCGCGGAGGCCCGCGCCAACCCCGACCGGGCGGGCGGTTTCGGCATCAGCGACGTGGTCCGCCACTACGTGGAGCTGATCGCGGGCCTGGACGCAGCCGAAGGGCCCGTCGTGGCCGTCGGCCACTCGTTCGGCGGCCTCATCGTGCAGCGCCTCCTGGCGGAGGGGCACGTCGCGGGGGCCGTCGCGATCGACCCGGCGCCGATGCGAGGCAACATCCTGCTGCCGCCGTCGTCGCTCAAGGTCGCATCGGTGGCGCTGCGCAACCCCGCGAACTTCCGCGGCTCGGTGACGCTCACGCCGGACGAGTTCGCCTACGGCTTCGGCAACGAGCTCACCGCCGAGGAGTGCGCCGACCTGTACGAGCGGTGGACGATCCCGTCACCCGGCCGGCCCCTCTTCGAGGACGCCGCGGCCAACATCCTCCCGGGCTCGCCCGCGACCGTGGACTTCGACGCCGAGCGCGGCCCGCTGCTCCTCGTCGCCGGCGGCATGGACCACACGGTGCCCGCGTCCCTGACGCGCACCGCGTACAAGCTGCACCGTCGCAACACCGCCGTGGTGACGGACCTCGTCGAGTACCCGGACCGCGGGCACTCGCTGACCATCGATCACGGCTGGACCGAGGTCGCGGACACGGCCCTGGCCTGGCTGAAAGAGAAGGGATTCTGACCATGTCGTACGTGACCACCTCTGACGGCGTCGAGATCTTCTACAAGGACTGGGGCTCGGGCAGCCCGGTCGTGTTCAGCCACGGCTGGCCCCTGAACGCGGACGCATGGGACTACCAGCTCAAGGCCGTGGCCGACGCCGGCTACCGCGCCATCGCACACGACCGTCGCGGCCACGGGCGCTCCACCCAGACGTCCACCGGCAACGACATGGACCACTACGCCGACGACCTCGCGGCGCTCCTCGAGGCGCTCGACGTCACGGGCGCCGTGCTCGTGGGCCACTCCACCGGTGGCGGCGAGGTGGCGCACTACCTCGGCCGGCACGGGACGTCCCGCGTCCGCAAGGCGGTGCTCCTCGGTGCCGTGCCGCCGCTCATGCTGCAGACGCCCGAGAACCCCGAGGGGACGCCGATCGAGGCGTTCGACGGCATCCGCGCCGGCGTCCTCGCCGACCGGTCGCAGTTCTACCAGGACCTGTCCGTCCCGTTCTACGGCGGCAACCGGGAGGGCTCCGCGCTGACCCAGGGCGTGCGGGACCAGTTCTGGCGGCTGTCCATGCAGGCCGGCCTCGCCCCCGCCTACGACTGCATCGCGCAGTTCTCCGCGGTGGACTACACGGCGGACCTCGAGAAGATCGACATCCCGGTCCTCGTGGCGCACGGCGACGACGACCAGATCGTCCCCATCGCCGCCGCGGCCTACAAGACGGCGCAGATCGTCAAGGACGCCACCCTCAAGGTCTACCCGGGTGCCCCGCACGGCCTGTTCGGCACGTACGAGGAGGAGTTCACGAAGGACCTCCTGGAGTTCATCGCCTCCTGAGCCGTCGGTGCCCGACGCTGGTCGCTCGCCTTCTCGCGAGGGCGCGCGACCGGCGTCGGGCAGCCGACGCGGCGGCTGGGAGAATGGGGCCGTGCCCCACGACGCCGCCCCGCTCGTCCACGTCATGTTCTTCGAGCCCCGCATCCCCGGGAACACGGGCTCGGCGATCCGGCTGGCGGCGGTCACCGGGGCGCGGCTGCACCTCGTCGAGCCGCTCGGCTTCGACCTGTCCGAAGCCAAGCTCAAGCGCGCCGGCCTGGACTATCACGACCTCGCGGTCATGGACGTGCACCCGTCGTTCGACGTCGCCCTCGACGCGCTCCCCGGCTCGCGGGTGTTCGCCTTCACGACACGGGCCACCACCCGGTACACCGACGTCGAGTACCGCTGGGACGACGTGCTGCTGTTCGGTCCGGAGCCCACCGGCCTGCCCGACGACGTCCTGGCCCACCCCCGCATCACCGACCAGGTGAAGCTCCCGATGCTGCCTGGTCGACGGTCGCTCAACCTGACCAACGCCGCATCGATCGCGGTGTACGAGGTGTGGCGGCAGGCAGGCTTCGCGGGCGGCTGAGGCCGGGCCTTCCGACCACGACGTCGCGGCCCCAACTCCGTTCGGTTGGGGCCACGATGTCGTGGTCGCCGCTCATGGATGGCAGCGCACGCCCTGGCGCCCACCCGTGCTTGCGGAGGAAGTACGTGATCTCCCCGGTGACCGCTCCTGGCGGCCAGAGCTGGTCGGCGTAGTACCGCAGCAGGACGAGACCGCCGCGTCCGACCAGCCCGTTCTGCCGGCTGGTGTCATGGCGGAGCGCCGCGTCGCCCGTGTAGAACTGGGCGCTGTCCATCTCCACGACGAGCCAGCGGCCGTCGCCGAGGTACCAGAGGAGGTCGCCGCGTCCGAGGAACCGGCCGTCGTCGTAGAGGTTGCGCTGGAGGTCGTCCGGGCCGATGCCGGCGTCCTGGCACTGCAGCCGGGCAAAGGTCTCGGGCGGTGACTCCGCCCGGCCGTCGACGTCGTCCAGGAACGAGCGGCAGCGGGTACTGCTGCGACGCCGCCACAGCAGCCCCCGGACCCGCGCCAGCCCGGCGTCGTCGATGAGCCCTTGGTTGCGAGCCGAGTCGAGAGCCGCGACCGCGTGGAACCTCGGGAGATCCGGGAGCGCCTGGGCGAACGCCCACTCGACGGCGGCCATGCGGCGCCGGGTGACGACGACGGGCGCCAGGTCGAACGTGTACTGGCGTACCTGGATGCCGTCGCGCGGCCTGCCCGCTTGCCCGCCGGGCAGGGCCACCTCGGGTGTCAGGTCGCGCGGCAGGCCCCTGACCCCGAGGAGCATGAGCGCGCAGGCGCCGACCGCGACGGAGCCCGGGTAGGCGAGGAGCCCCGTCCACACGGATCGCAGTCGCCGGACGTCGTTCCTGTGCTGGCGCGGGTCGACGGCGCTGGTGTCGAGCACCCCGGTCGTCACACGGGTCCACGTGCCGCAGTCCAGCAGCCTCCGTTGGTGCTTCCTGGTGACGCCCGCCTCCTCGCACTGGCCGACCGTCACCAGACCCGCCTGAAGGCGTGCGACGGCGATGAGATGGTCTGGCAGTGTTCGGGGCCGAGCCATAGCCGGATGTAATCAGATAACCGCGGTTGCTGCCTTTTGGTCGGAGAGTGGGCCGCGGGGGGGGGCCGCCCCCCGGGGCCCCCCCCCCGGGGGGGGGGGGGGCCGGGGGGGGGGGGGGGCGGGGGGGGGGGGG
>NZ_JAKGSG010000005.1 GCF_021568775.1 Antribacter soli
TGTGGTCTTGGGGGCCGCGGGCCCCCCCCACCCCGGGCCCCCACCCCGGGGGTGGGGGGCCCCGGGTGGGGGGGTCGACCGTCAGGCGAGCAGCCAGGCCGCGGCCCGGCGCAGGAGCTCCCGGTGGGTCGGGGACTCGAACGATCGCACCCCGTGCCCCAGCGCGCTGTAGACGGTCCGCCCGCCGTGGGCCTCCTGGACCCACAGCACCGGGTGCGCGGCTCCGCCGTCGTCCGCGACCGTGCCCAGGACCTGCGCCGACCCCGCGACGTTCAGGAAGCAGTACCGCTCGTCGAAGGCCTCGACGACCGCCAGGCCGTCCGTGATCGCGTGCCCGGGAGCGAGGCGGAACGTCGCGTCGCCGATCGGCGGGTGCATCGACGTACCCGGGACCCAGCGCCCGCCGAGCACGTCCTCCCAGGCCGGCGCGTCGGCGAACGTGTTCGCCGCCTGGTGCAGCGCGAGCACGGCGCCGCCCGCTCGCGCCCACGCGGCAAGGCGCTCGTGGAAGGCTCGCCACTCGTCGTCGGAGCCGTCGAAACCTGGGTCCGGGCGCCCGGTGCCGGAGTTGACGACGAGGAGGTCCGCGGCGTCGAGGTCGTCGAGCGCGTCGCGCCACGTGGACCGCACCTGGACGACGGCGTCCGGGTCGCCTCCGGCGCCCGGCTCGCCCAGGATCCGGGCCAGCAGGTGTGAGGTCGCGGCGTGGTCGTGCCAGGGATCCTCGTACCGGCCGCGGCCGGCGAGGACGAGGATGCGCTTCGTCGTCACGCGCCACATCCTGCCACCCGGCCCTGCCCCCGTGAGCGCGGGCACAGCCCGCACTCGACGAGGGTGAGGCTCGGCCGGGCTCAGGAGACGGGCTGCGCCAGCGGCTCGATCGCCGCGATCTCGTCCGCGCTGAGCGGCGCGGCCCCCAGGGCTGCGACGTTGTCCTCGAGCTGCTTGACCGACGACGCCCCGATGAGGGCCGAGGTGACGCGCTCGTCGCGGAGCACCCAGGCGAGCGCGAGCTGCGCGAGCGTCTGACCGCGGCCCGACGCGATCTCGTTCAGCGCCCGCGCCCGGTCGAGATAGTCCTCCGTGAGGTTGCCCGACGAGAGGAACGGCGAGTCGGGGCGCGCCGCGCGAGAGCCGACGGGCGCCTCGCCCGAGAGGTAGCGGCCGGTGAGGAGGCCCTGCTGCAGCGGCGAGAAGACGATCGTGCCGACGCCGAGGTCGCCGACGACGTCGAGCAGGGACTCGGACTGCCGGCCGTCGTAGGCGTCGACGTGCTCCGGGTTCTCCACGTGCCGGTTGAACATCGAGTACGACGGCTGGTGGATCAGCAGCGGCACGCCGAGGTCGGCGAGGATGCGCGCCGCGTCACGGGTGCGGGCCGGGGAGTAGTTCGACACGCCGACGTACAGGGCCTTGCCCGCGCGGACGGCCTGCGCGAGCGCACCCATCGTCTCCTCGAGGGGCGTCGAGGGGTCCGGGCGGTGGTGGTAGAAGATGTCGACGTAGTCCAGGCCCATGCGGGTGAGCGACTGGTCCAGGCTCGACAGCAGGTACTTGCGCGAGCCGTGGTCGCCGTACGGGCCGGGCCACATGTCGTAGCCGGCCTTGGTGGAGATGATCAGCTCGTCGCGGTACGGGGCGAGGTCGGCGGCCAGGTGACGGCCGAAGTTCGCCTCCGCGGACCCGTACGACGGGCCGTAGTTGTTCGCGAGGTCGAAGTGCGTCACGCCGAGGTCGAACGCGCGGCGCAGGATCGCGCGCTGCGTGTCGAACGGGTTGGTGTCGCCGAAGTTGTGCCACAGGCCGAGCGACAGCGCCGGCAGGTCCAGGCCGGAGCGACCCGTGCGGCGGTAGGTCATGGAGTCGTACCGGGCGTCGTCGGCCAGGTAGCGCGGTGCGAGAGGCATGGGCCTATCTTGCCCCGCGGCACCCGGACGCCGGTCGCGCGCCCGGATGCCGACCGTGGACTACGTCACCGTCCCCAGCTGCCACGGGACGAACTCCTCGCCGCCGATGTCGAGGTCCTCGCTCGCGGTGAGCTCGCCCGACGCCACCGCGAGGATCCTGTCGAAGATCTCGCGGCCCACCTCCTCAAGGGTCGCCTTCCCTGTGACGATGCGGCCGCAGTCGATGTCGATGTCGTCGCCCATGCGCTCGAACAGCTCGGTGTTCGTGCCGAGCTTGATCGACGGCGTGGGCTTGCACCCGAACACCGACCCGCGTCCCGTGGTGAAGCAGACGACGTTCGCCCCGCCGGCGACGATGCCTGTCACGGACACCGGGTCGTAGCCGGGCGTGTCCATGAACACGAACCCGCGCCGGGTGATCGGCTCGGCGTACTCGTAGACGGCGGCGAGGTCGGCCTGGCCACCCTTGGCGACGGCACCGAGCGACTTCTCCAGGATGGTCGTGAGTCCGCCGGCCTTGTTACCGGGCGACGGGTTGTTGTCGAGCGACCCGCCTCCCGCGGCGGCATACCGCTTCCACCACTCGAGGCGGTCGAGCAGCCGCTCGCCCACCTCCGGGGTGACGGCCCGGCGGGTCAGGAGGTGCTCGGCGCCGAAGACCTCGGGCGTCTCCGCCAGGACGGACGTACCGCCGTAGGAGACGAGGCGGTCCGACGCCCAGCCGAGCGCCGGGTTGGCCGTGATGCCGGAGTACCCGTCGGAGCCGCCGCAGTTGAGCCCGAGGACCAGCTCGGCGACGTCGCAGTCCTCGCGCTGCCAGCGCTCCTCGATCTCGGGCAGCATCTCGCGCACCGCCTCGACCCCGGCTCGCACCGTGGCCCGGATGCCGCCCGTGTCCTGGATCGTCAGCGTCTTCACCACGGTGTCGGGGCCGACGTCGGCGCCGCCCAGGATCGTGTCGAGCTGGATCATCTCGCAGCCCAGCCCGAGCACCAGCAGCCCCGCCACGTTGGGGTGGGCGGCGTACCCCCGCAGGGTCCGCAGCAGCACCTGCCCGCCCTCGCTCGAAGGGACGAGCCCGCACCCGGACTGGTGGGTGAGCGCGACGACGCCGTCGACGTCGTCGTACTGGTCCATGGCGAAGCCGCGGAACTGGTCCGCGATCATCTTGGCCGTGGACGCCGAGCAGTTCACCGACGTCAGGATCGCCACATAGTTGCGCGTGCCGACCTTGCCGCCGGCCCGGCGGTAGCCTCGGAACGTGGGGCGCGGCCCGGGCGGTGGCGTGAGCGGGTGGTGCACGGTGGCGAGCTCGGCCTCCCGCCGCCCCTCCTCGAACCCGAGGTTGTGCGCGTGGACGTGATCGCCGGGCGCGATGTCCCGGGTCGCCACGCCGATCACCTGGCCGTACTTCAGCACGTTCTCCCTCGCGGCCACGGGTAGGAGGGCCACCTTGTGGCCGCGCGGGACGTCGTCGCGCACGACGACGACCCCCGCCCCGGGAGAAGAGACCTCCTCTCCCGGGGCGAGGTCGCGCGTTGCGACGGCGACGTGGTCGCCGTCACGGAGCACGAGGACGTCGCTCATGTCAGCCGATCGCCGCTTCCACCTCGGTCAGGAACTGCTCGGCTGCCTGGTCGGGCGTCAGGCGCTGGAACAGGACCTCGGTGTTGAGGCGCTCCGTGATCTCTGCCACGTCGCCGGAGCCGTTCGGCGGCACCGGGGGCGAGTCCACGACGTCGCCCGCGATCTCGGCCATGAAGTCCGCGACCAGCGTGTTGGGCGCGTCGAGGTCGCCGAGGATGCCCTCCCGGATCTCGGTGTTCGCGGGCAGGCCGCGGTCGGTGAGCATGATCTTGGCCGCCTCGGGGCTGTTCAGGAGGTAGTCGACGAACTTCGCCGACGCCTGCGGGTACTCGGACGTCGCCGACACCGAGTAGAACATGGCCGGCTTCAGGTACATGCCGGTGCGCTCGCCGTCCGACTCGCCCGGGAGCCGCAGGAGCTGGAGCTCACGGCCGGACGCCTTCGTCAGCGCCCCGAGCTGGTTGCTCCACCAGATGCCCATGGCGCCGGTGTTGGTGCCGAGGAGCGAGCCCTCGGGTCCGGCGTCCTGGACCTCCATGGTGCGGGCGGCGTCGGGCTCGCCGCCGCCGGCCTGCAGGTCCAGCGACACCTGGAAGAAGTCGGCCACGGTCTCGGCCGAGACCCCGAGCTCGCCGTCCTCCGTGTAGAGGGACTCACCGCGCTGGCGCGCGATGACGTTGAGGCCGGCCTCGTTGAAGCCGTAGTCCTGCGTGCCGTACACCCCCTCGGGCGCCTTGGCCGAGATCTCGTTCGCGATCTCGACGTAGTCGTCCCAGGTCCAGGTCTCGTCGTCGGGGAGCTCCACGCCCGCCTCGGAGAAGATCTGCGGGTCCACGACGACGGCGTACGCGTTGACGCCGGTCGGGATGCCGAACTGGCCGTCGGCCGTCTGGCCGGCCGCCAGGATCGACTCGTCGATCGTGGACGTGTCGATGTCGAGGCCGGACAGGTCCGCGAGCACGCCGCGCGAGGCGTAGTCGGAGATGTAGCGCTCTTCCTGCGTGATCACGTCGGGCGCGTCGGCCGCCGCGACCGACGTCGCGAGCTTGTCCCAGTAGCCGCCCCAGTCGGTGAAGTCGGGCACCACTGTGATGTCGGGGTTCTCGGCCTCGAACGCGTCGATGATCGCCTGAGTCGCCGTGTGGCGGCTGTCGGAGCCCCACCACGAGAAGCGGATCTCGCAGGGGCACTCCTCGGTCGGGGGCGCCGATGACTCTTCAGTGCCCGGGCCCAGTCCGGAGTCGCCGCCGGCACAGGCTGCCAGGGCGAGGGCCGCGACGGTCACGCCTGCCGCGGCGGCGGCGCGACGTGCGCGGGTGCTTGTCGTTCGCATGATGCTCCTTCAGGTGCGTGACGAAACGTCGTCGTCTGGTCGTGCGGATGAGGTGCTTGTCGTGCGTCGTTGGTGCCGGTTACTTGATCCCCGTCGTCGCGATGCCCTTCACCAGGTACTTCTGTCCGAACAGGAAGACGAGGAAGACCGGGATCAGGGACACGATCGACATGGCGAACAGCGACCCCCACGACGTCTCGCCCGTGCTGTCGCGGAACGCGGCGAGCGCGACCGGGACGGTGTACATGTCGGGACGCGTGAGGAAGATGAGCTGGCTGAAGAAGTCGTTCCACGTCCAGATGAACGTGAAGATCGCGGTGGTTGCGAGCGCCGGCAGCGCCAGCGGCAGCATGATCCGCAGGTAGATGGCGACGTGGCCGCAGCCGTCGAGCCGTGCCGCCTCGTCCAGCTCCTTGGGGATGCCCCGGAAGAACTGGACCATCAGGAAGATGAAGAACGCGTCGGTGGCGAGGAACTTCGGCACGATCAGCGGCAGGAACGTGTTGATCCACTGCAGCTCGGAGAACAGCACGTACTGCGGCACGATCACCACGTGGATCGGCAGCATGATCGACATGAGCATGATGGCGAACCACAGGTTCCGGCCGCGGAACTCCAGCCGGGCGAACGCGTAGGCCGCCATGGAGCACGCCACGAGGTTGCCGATCACGGAGCCGAGGACCACGAGCGCCGAGTTCAGCAGGTACGTGCTGAACGGGTTCACCAGCGCGTTCCAGCCGTCGGTGTAGTTGCTCAGGTCGATCTCGGTCGGGATCAGGCCCGGCTCGCGGAAGATCAGCTCGGACGGCTTGAGCGAGCTCGCCAGCATCCACAGGAGCGGGTAGAGCATGATCAGCCCGAACGCGATGAGCAGGATGTGCCGGAACAGGCCCGTGACGGCGGCCCGGCGTCGGGCCCGGCGCTGTCGCGCCGAGGGTTCGGGGAGGCCCCCCGCGGCCTGGGCGAGCCTCGCGCGGAGGCGGGTGCCGTCGTCGGGCAGCCTGGTGGCTGTGGTGAGCTCAGTCATCGTAGAAGACCCAGTACTTGGAGGCGAGGAAGTTGACGGCGGTCATGCCGCCGATGATGAGGAGCAGGAACCAGGCCATCGCCGACGCGTAACCCATGTCGAGCGAACCGAAGCCCTTGAGGTAGAGGTAGAGGGTGTAGAACATCGTCGAGTCGGCCGGGCCACCGGTGCCGCCGCTGACGACGTACGCCTGCGTGAACGACTGGAAGCTGCCGATGATCTGCAGCACCAGGTTGAAGAAGACGATGGGCGAGAGCAGCGGGATCGTGATCGTGACGAACTTCCGCACCCTGCCCGCACCGTCGATCGAGGCGGCCTCGTAGTACATCTGCGGGATCTGGCGCAGGCCGGCGAGGAAGATCACCATGGGCGAGCCGAACGTCCAGACGTTCAGGACCACCAGGGTGCCGAGCGCGTAGTCGGGGTGCGAGACCCAGCCCTGGCCCTCGATCCCGAAGACGGCCAGGAACTGGTTGAGCAGCCCGTCCGCGCCGAAGACCTGGCGCCAGAGGATCGCGACCGCGACGCTTCCGCCGAGCAGCGACGGCAGGTAGTACACGGACCTGTAGAACGGGAGGGCGCGGAGGCCCTTGTCGAGCACCAGCGCCAGGGCCAGCGACAGTGCCAGCTGGATCGGTACCGACACCAGGACGTAGGTGAACGTGACCTGCAGCGCGTTGAGGAACCGCGGGTCCGCGAACATCCGGGTGTAGTTCTCGGGGCCGATCCACTCGGGCGGCGTCAGCAGGTCGTAGTCGGTGAACGACAGGTACAGCGACGCCACCATGGGGCCGGCGGTGATCAGGATCAGGCCGGCGAACCACGGGGCGAGGAACAGTGCCGCTGCGCGGCCGTCTCCCCGGCTCACGGCGCGTGATCGCCGCCGCTCGCGGCGGGCGGGGACGCCTGCCCGCCTGGGGATGTCGGTGGTGCTCATGTACCGCCCTCTCGGATCGTCGTCGATCCCCGGCTCCCTGTCTTCCACGGTCCCGTCCGCGCGCTGCGCTTCCTTGGGCCGTACCTGACCGAGAAACCGGTTCCTGCGCAGGAACGTATCACACGAGGAACCGGTTTCCTATGGTGTACCGTCGGCAATGTGAAGCCCGGTGCACGGCGCCCAGTCGCCACGATCGCCGACGTTGCGACGGCGGCCGGGGTGTCGCGCGCAACCGTCTCGCGAGTTATGAACGGCCGCAGCACGGTCGACCCCGAGATCTCGGCCCGCGTGCGGGAAGCGGCAGCCGGCCTCAGTTATCGCCCCAGCAACGTGGCGCGCAACCTGGCGCTCGGCCGCACCACCACGGTCGCCGTCGTGGTGCCCGACCTCGGCAACCCCGTGTTCCAGCAGATCCTGCGCGGGGTCGCCTCGGCCGCGGCGGAGGACGGCTACCGCGTGCTGGTCGCCGAGACCGCCGAGGACGAGAGCCAGGAGGCGGCGATCGCGCTCGAGGCGCGGCTGCGCTGCGACGCGCTCGTCCTCGTCTCGCCCCGCATGCCCGACGCCGAGCTCGCCAGGCTCGTGGGCGAGGCCGAGCCGCTCGTCCTCGTCAACCGCGAGATCGGGGCGGTGGCCGAGGGCGCCCCCGTCGCACCCTGCCTCGTGGTCGACTACGCGGACGCGACCTTGCAGGTGGTGTCCCACCTGGTGGGTCTGGGCCATCGCCGGGTCGCGTACCTCGCCGGCCCACGGGCGAGCGCGTCGGACGGGCAGCGCCGCGCCGGGCTCGCCCGGGCGCAGGAGCTGCACCCGGACCTGCGGCTCGAGGTGCTGCCCGCCGGACCCGACATCGCGGCCGGGCACGCGGTCACCCCCGCGGTGCTGGCGGGCCGGTTCACCGCGGCCGTCGCGTACAACGACCTGGTCGCGTTCGGCCTGCTCGCCGGGCTCAACGAGGCGGGCGTGGCCGTCCCGGGCGACATCTCGGTGGCGGGCTTCGACGACATCGACCTGGCCCGCTACGCCACGCCCGCACTGACGACCGCGGCGGTGCCGCAGACGGACCTGGGGCGGCACGCGTGGCGCGAGCTGCACGCCGTGATCACCGAGGGGGCGGAGCCCGCGGTCACCGCCCGCTTCGCCGCGCGCCTCCAGGTCCGGGCGAGCACGGGCCCCCTGCCACGCCGGCCCGAACGCGTGCACCTCGCCGACGACGGCCGCGACGCCGACACGGCGCCCGCGCCCGCGCCTACGCCCACCACCGTGGGCTCGAGAACTTCCGGCACCGGTGCCGGGAGCACCACCGACATCCAGCCCACAGCGACGGGAGGGCCCGTGGACGACAGCGTTGCCGCCACGGCACGAACAGCTCAGGACAGGACAGACCAGGACCAGACCGAGGGGTCGAGAGCCGGCGGCGCCGGTGCGCCCGTCTGGGCGGCCGACGGCGACGCGATGGTGCTGCGCGCCGGACCCGAGGGCGCGCCGCTGGCCCGCCGGGAGCCGGGCGACCGGGTCCCGCGCATCCACTCGCCGCGCCCGTACCTGCACCCCGTGCACACCCTCGCCGGGGTGGCCCTGACCGACGCCGGCCCGGTGGACCACCGCCACCACTACGGCGTGAGCATCGCCCTGCCGGACGTGAACGGCACGAGCCACTGGGGCGGCCGCACGTTCCTGCGCGACGTCGGACCCACCCTGCTCGAGAACCACGGCACCCAGGTCGCGACCGCGCTGCGCGTCGCGCCCGACGACACGGCGACCCTCGTCGAGGACGTCCTGTGGAGCGACGAGCAGGGCACCCCGCAGCTCACCGAGGAGCGCCGCCTCCGGGGCAAGCTCCTGCCGGACGTGCTGCCCGATCTTGCGCCCGACGCCCTGTGGGTCCTGAGCTGGGACAGCACGCTCCACGCCTCCCACGGTGCGCTCGAGATCCGCTCCCCCGCCACCAACGGGCGCCCGGGCGCCGGGTACGGCGGCCTCTTCTGGCGCCTCCCGGCCGCTGACCGGACCCGCGTGCTGAGTGCGGCGGGCGAGGGCGAGTCGGCCGCCCACGGCAGCTCGTCGCCCTGGGTGGCGTTCACGCAGCAGCACGCGGCGGGCCCCGCCACGCTGGTCCTGGCGCAGCCGGGTGTGGTGCTGCCATGGTTCCTGCGATCGGCGGAGTATCCCGGCGCCTGCCCCGCGCTCGCCTGGGACGCGCCGCTCTTCGTCCCGGACGGCGGCAGCGTCCAGATCCGGCTCGTCGCCGCGCTGGTCGACGCCGAGCTGACGCTCGACCAGGCCGCCACCGTGGCCGAGGCCCTGCGATGAGCGGGACCACGCCCGCCCGGGTCGCCGTGGTCGGCATCCACGGACACGGCGCGTCCCACGTGCGGGCCGTCGACGAGCTCGAGGAGCAGGGCACGGCCCGGCTGAGCGCCGTCGTCGACCCGCGGGAACCCGGGCCTGACGGGCCCGACGCGCCCTGGTTCCCCACGCTCGGCGACCTGCTGACCGCGCAGGACGAGGACGCGCGGCCCGACGTCGTCGTGCTCGCCACGCCGATCCACACGCACCTGCCGCTCGCGCGGGCCGCGATGGAGGCCGGCGTCGACGTGCTCCTCGAGAAGCCCACCGCGACGTCGCTCGCCGAGCACGCCGAGCTGATCGCCGTCGCCGAGCGGACGGGCCGGCGCTGCCAGGTGGGGTTCCAGACGTTCGGTTCGCACGCCCTGCCCGCCGCCGCCGATCTCGTCGCACGCGGCGAGATCGGCGAGGTGCTCGGCGTGGGCGCCGTCGGCACGTGGGTGCGGACGGCCGGGTACTGGGCGCGCGCGCCCTGGGCCGGACACCGTCGCCTCGACGGTCGCGCCGTCGTGGACGGCGTGGTGACCAACCCGCTGGCTCACGCCGTCGCGACCGCGCTGCGCATCGGCGGCGCCCGCACCACCGACGACGTCGCCTACGTGGACGTGGACCTCTGGCGCGCCAACCCCATCGAGGCCGACGACACGTCGGCCGTGCGCGTGGTCGGCACGGACGGGACCCGGTACGGGTTCGGGCTCACGCTCTGCGCCTCGGACCGGACGCCCGCGCGCGTGCTCGTGCTCGGCACCGAGGGCGAGCTGGAGCTCGAGTACGAGCACGACGTGCTCCGGCTCCGCACGCCCCGCGTCGTGGCCGAGAAGGCCTACATCCGCACATCCCTGCTCGAGGACCTGCTCGCAGCCCGTCTCGACCCCGAGCGGGAGATCCTGTGCGACGTGCGCGAGACCGGCGCCTTCATGCGCGTCCTCGACGCGGTGCGGACCGCGACCGACCCCTCACCCATCGGGGCGGACCACGTCGAGTGGCTCGGCGAGGGCGACGACCGGCACCCCGTGGTGCGCGACGTGGCCCAGTGGTGCGAACGCGTCGCGCGCGAGCAGCGGACGTTCTCCGAGCTGGGCGCTCCCTGGACGACCTGAGCGCGGACGCCACGGCCGGTGCCGGCACGGCCGTGGCAGGGTGAGCCCGTGACCGCCGTGCTCCTCGCCCTGGGCTCGATGGGGGCCGTCGTCGGTCTCGGCTGGCTCACGCAGGCACGCCGGCTGCTGCCGTCGCAGGCGCGGGAGGTCCTCGCCGCCGTGTCGTTCACGATCGCGGCGCCGTGCCTGCTGTTCGTCACCCTGGCCAGGACGGACCTGGCCACGGTGGTCTCGCGCCCGGCGCTGGTGACCTGGGGTACGACGGCGGCGCTCGCCCTGGTCCTCGCCGCCACCGCCCGCTGGGCTCTCCGGCTGCCGCCGGGTGCGGCGGTCATGACCACCCTCGCCGGGTCGTACGTGAACGCCGGGAACCTCGGCATCCCGCTCGCGGTGTACCTGTTCGGCGACGCCCTCGCGGTGGTCCCGTCGCTGCTGATCCAGCTCCTCGTGCTGGCGCCGCTCGCGTTCGCGGTGCTGGACCGCACGACGGTGGACCGGGCGGCGGTGCCCGGTCGGCGCCGCGGCGGGGCCGCCCTCGCTGCCCTGCGCAACCCCGTCACGCTCGGCACGCTCGCGGGCGTGGTCGCGTCGCTCGCCGGATCCGCGCTCGGTCACCGCATCGCCGAGCCCGTGCTCGCACCGTTCGAGCTGCTCGGCGCGGCCGCGCCGCCGCTCGCGCTGCTGACGTTCGGCATGACGCTCGCACTGCCACGGCCGGGTGACGCGGGCGGCGACCATGCCGGCGCCGGCCGCACCGGCGCGGGTCGCACCGGCGCCGACCACACCGAGGAGGGCGGCGCCGCTGTCGTGCCGCCCGGGCGCGAACGGTGGGCCGTCCTCCTGGCGGTGCTGGCGCGCAACGTGGTGCACCCGCTGGCCGCCTGGGCCGTGGGGCGAGCGGTCGGTCTCGAGGCCTCCGCTCTCGCCGTCGTGGTCACGATGGCCGCCCTGCCGACCGCGCAGAACGTCGTCGTCTACGCGACGCGGTACCGCTGCTTCGAGGGTCCGGTCAGCCGCGCCTGCCTGGCCACGACGGCGGCGTGCGTCCCGGTGCTGCTGGTGATCGGCGCGCTGCTGCCCGCGTGACTCAGGAGAAGGGAACTCCAATGCCCAGGTCGTCGAGCGCGACCGGCTCGCCCGTGGCCAGCGACCGGTTGCCCGCGTAGCCCACCGACGAGGCGCGGACGCCGTCGAGGTAGCCGGCGGCGCGGCCCAGCGGGTCGTCGGCGGGCGTGCCGGTGAACACGTCGCGCAGGAGGAAGGCGTCGCCCCCGCCGTGCCCGCCGATGCCCTTGCCGATGGGCCACTCGCGGGCCCGCTCCCAGTGCCGCTGCACCACGAGCCGCTCGCCGAACGGCCGCGGGTCGCCCGCCCAGGCGTCCGGCGTCGCGCTCGGGTCGATGACGGCGGTGCCCTGCTCGCCGAACGCGACCGACCCGCGCTCCACGACCTCCAGCTCGGCGCGCCCCCGGGTGCCCGTGACGACCACGCGGTAGCCCTCGAACGGCGAGTGCGCCACGAGCGAGTAGGTGAGCACGGCGCCCTTCTCGTACTCGACGACCAGCGCCAGGGTGTCCTCGAGCTCGATGTCCGGGTCGAAGACCGAGCGGTTGCGCCGGTAGCCGTCCACCGCCTGGGCCTCCGGTCCGTAGAGCGCGTTCAGGTACGGGTTCTGGGCGAGGTCGAGCGCCCAGGGATCGATGCCCGCCGCCCGCAGCTCCCGCTCGGTGTCGTTGGGCTCGTACGTGGCGTGCGCGGCGTCGTCGCCGTAGAACCGTCGGCCGCCGGCGGCGAACACGCGGCGCGGCACGAGGCCGGTCCACCAGTTCACCAGGTCGAAGTGGTGGCTCGACTTGTGCACGAGCAGGCCGCCGCTCACGTCCTTCTCGCGGTGCCAGCGGCGGAAGTAGTCGGCGCCGTGCACCGTGTCGAGCGCCCAGTCGAAGTGGACGGCCAGCACGTCGCCGATCTCGCCCCTGCTGATGACCTCGCGCAGGGCAGCGTTCCGCGGTGAGTAGCGGTAGTTGAACGTCATCGCGACGTCCCGGCCGGTCTCCCGCACCGCGTCGACGATCTGGCGCGCCTGCTCCGCGGTCGCCGCGAGCGGCTTCTCCACCACGACGTCGGCGCCGGCGCGCAGGGCGCGGGACACCAGGTCGGCGTGGGTGCGGTCGGGGGACGTGACGATCACGCGGTCGACCCGCTCGTTCTCGATCGCCTTCTCGAGGTCCTCCGGCGCGTACAGCGGGCGGGTGCCGCCGACGGCGGTCGAGACCCGCGCCTCGTGGACCGCCGCCCGCACCGGGTTGGGCTCGACCCACGCGACGATCTCGCCGTCCTCCACGTGTGCGCTGATCAGAGCGTTCACGTACATGCCCGCGCGGTGGCCGGTGCCGAGAATTGCGTAGCGCCGTCGTTCCCTGGGGGTCGCGGGGTCGGTCATGTGCGCGGGTCTCCTTCGTCGTCGTCGACTCGGCTGCTGCGAGGCGGCCGCACCAACGACACTACACACGGGGAGCGCCGCCCGGGAAGCGCTTCCCGCAGGGCGGGAAAACGCTTTCAGCGCTCGGGGGTGAGCACCACCTGGCCGGCCCAGGCGAAGCCGCCGCCGAAGCCGAAGAGCAGCGCCGGGGCGTCCGCCGGGATCTTGCCCGCGTGCCACCACTTCGACAGGCCCAGCGGGATGCTCGCTGCCGAGGTGTTGCCCGACTCCGTGATGTCCGTGACCACGATCCGGTCGTCCATGCCGAGCGCCTTCGCCAGCGGCTCGATGATCCGCAGGTTCGCCTGGTGCGCGACCAGCACCTCGATGTCGTCCATGCCCAGGCCCGAGCGCTCCACGACGGAGCGGGCGCGGCCCGCGGCCCGCGTGATCGCCCACTTGAAGACCGACCGGCCGTCCTGCTGGAACTTCAGGAGCGGCTCCTCGATCCGCACCGCGGGCGTGAGCTCGGGCTCTGTGCCCCACACGGCCTGGCTCACGCGCGGCGTGTCGCTCGCCTGGAGCACGACGGCGCCCGCGCCGTCCGCCGTGAGGATGCACGTGGAGCGGTCGGTCCAGTCGGTGAAGTCGGTGAGCCGCTCCGCACCCACGACCACGGCCGTCCCGGCCGCTCCCGTCCGGATCGCCTGGTCGGCAAGACCCAGGGCGTGCGCGAAGCCCGAGCACGCGACGTTGAGGTCCATCGCGGCAGGTCCGACGACGTCGCGCAGGTCGAGCGGGACCTCCTCCTCCGGCGTGGACCCGCCGGGCTGGAAGCCGGTCCGCAGCGCGTACGCGACCCGTCCGGCCGTGTTCGGGGACCGGTCCCCGTTCGTCGCCGTCGCCACGATCACGAGGTCGACGTCCGACGCCGGTACCGCCGCGTCGTCGAGCGCGTGCTGCGCGGCGGCGGTCGCCAGGTCGGCGACCGTCACGTCGTCGGCCGCGACGTGACGGGTCACGATGCCGGTCCGCGAGCGGATCCACTCGTCGTTCGTCTCGACCAGCTGCGCGATGTCGTCGTTGGTGAGGATCTTCTCCGGCTGGTGGTGTCCCAGGCCGACGATGCGGGACCCGGCGACGCCGGCGGGGAGGGCGAGAAGGGGCGAGGCCATGGCTCCAAACTACGCGACCCCGGGCGCCCCGGCCGCCGTCGGGACGGCCTCTGGTTCCAGGTCCAGCAGGCCCAGGTCGAGGGTCTCCACGACGAGCGTGGGCGCCGCCGCGCGCCGGGCGACGGCGGTGATCTCCCGCAGCTCCGTGTCGTACCGAGCACCCATCGGGACCACCCGCCCGTGGTACGTCCAGGCGATCAGGTGCGTCACGGAGAACCGGCGCGAGCAGCGGCTGCAGGACATCGGGCGGGCCGGGCGCCGGAACCGCGTCGACGTGTGCCCGGCCGGGCACGTCCCCGCCCAGGGGCCGTCGATCGCCGGAGCCTGCGGGTCCACGCAGCGCCGGCCCGAGGAGCCGATCCGCACCGCCGTGGCGCGCCACGTCGCGTCGTGTCCGTGCCGCGGGCCTGCGAGGGCGTGCGCGATCTCGTGCAGGATCGTCTCGCGCACCTCGGCCTGGCCGTACAGCCGGGTCAGCGGGGCGGAGAGACTGATCCGGGAGCGGGCGTGGTCGCACAGGCCCGCGCGGCGCAGTGCGTCGTCGAACGCGAACGACCAGTGTTCCAGCCCGTACCTGTCCATCAGCTGCCGCGCCGTGCGCGATGCCAGCGCAAGATCCATGGGTGCCCCCTCCCGAGTGCGGCCGGCCGGTCGGCCGTCCTGACACCGCCGAACCTACCGACCGTGGCCGACATCCGGAGGAGTTCATCCACAGGGGGTTCGGTCGCACGGCGAAGGCCCGGGACCGTCTGGTCCCGGGCCTTCGCACCCGGGCGGCGTCCTGCACCGCCCGCGGTGCCGCCGGACTTGGCTCACACCTCGCCGCGCCAGGCACCGGTCTCGGTACCGCGCGCCTCGATGAACTCCTTGAACCGCTCCAGGTCGCCGTGGACTCGGCGATCGTCGAGCTGCATCAGGCTGCCCGCCTTCTCGGCGAAGCCCTCCGGCGTCCACTCCATCTGCATCGTGACGCGCGTGTCCGCGTCGGTGATCGGCTGGAAGGAGACGACGCCGACCTGGTCAGGCCCGGACGTGCTCCGCCACGCGACGCGCTCGTCGGGCTGCTGCTCGAAGATCTCCGTGTCGAACTCCCGCTCGACCCCACCGATGCGCGTCTTCCAGTGGACGTGCGTCGGGTCCATCTGATGGACCTCCTCGACACCCTCCATGAAGCGGGGGAACTCCTCGAACTGGGTCCACTGGTTGTAGGCCGTGTGCAGGGGCACGTGCACATCCACCGACTCTGTGACGGTTGCCATGACTCACTCCTTTCTCCTGTTCTTCCACCGTGGCCCGACCCGGACCCGCTCGCGCGTCGGCGGCCGGGCCACGGCGGGGCTCAGGGAGCGGACCTGGCGGGGGCTCAGTCAGCGGGCGGGATCGGGAAGTTCGCCGCGAAGACGTTGCCCGGGTCGTACTCCCGCTTGAGCCGGCGGAGGCGGGCGAGCGTCTCGCCGGGGAACGCGTCGCGCACCCGCTCCGGCCGGGAGTCGGTGTCGAAGGAGAGGTACAGCCCGTCCGTCAGCCGGCCCGGCCCGGCGTCCCAGGCGGCGTTCAGTCGGTCCTGCGACGAGGACAGCGCCGAGATCGCGAAGTTGGCGCTCCGGTGCGCGTACGCCGTGGCGTTCGCCGGAACGTCGTTCGCCGCACCACCGGTGGCCCGGATCTGCGTGAAGTACGACTCGCCGGACAGCGCGAGGTCGGCCACCTCCCGGCTGACCGCGGCGTCGAGGTGCTGCACCAGGCCGGAGCGCCCTGCCGGGTCACCGCCGCCCGCGTGGCGCGCGTCGACGCGTTGCACGACGCCCGAGTACGGCATGACGTAGGCCTGGTGGCCGAGGAGCGGCCCGGCGTCGGCCAAGGGCTCGAGCGCCGCCACCGCGGCCTCCGTGTCGGAGCCCGCGAAGACCGTCATGAGCTGGGCGACAGGCCCCTGCCCGCGCCGCGGCCCGCCGAGGATGAGGAACGACGTGAGCTCGCGCGGCGCCGCCTCCACGGCGTCGCCCCACTTCTCCAGCAGGCCGGTCGTGTCGGACGCGTCGAGCGCCATCTGCGAGTAGACGACGTCCCCGACGTCGCCGGCCTCGAGCTCGAGCGACGTCACGACGGCGAGGTTGCCGCCGGCGCCCCGGAGGCCCCAGAACAGCTCCGGGTTCTCGGTCGCGGACGCGCGCAGGAACCGCCCGTCCGCGGTGACGACGTCGGCCGCCACGACGTGGTCGATCGTGAGGCCCTGGAGCCTGCCGAGCAGGCCGATGCCGGCAGTGGTGGCGAGCCCGCCGACACCGACTCCGCCGTAGTCCCCCGAGGTGATCGCCCAGCCGTACGGTACGAGCGTCTCGGCGACGTGACCCCAGGTCGCGCCGGCGCCGAGCCGCACGCGCCGGGTCGCGACATCGAGCACGTCGATGCCGGAGAACGCGCCCAGGTCGAGCACGATGCCGCCGTCGTTGGTCGAGCGACCTGAGATCCCGTGGCCGGCCGACCGCACGGCCAGCGGCACGTCCTGCCGTTGCGCGTAGGCGAGCGCCTCCGCGACCTCCTCGGGCGACCTCGGGCGCAGGACGAGGCCCGGGGAGCCGGAGCGCAGGTAGTTGTGGCGGACGGCGTCATACCCGCGGTCGCCGGGCTCGACGGCACGCTCCGCGAGCGCCGCCGGCAGCGCGTCGTAGTCGATCCCGGTCCGCCGCAGGCTGATCGACCGGGCACCACGCCGCGCCGAGGCCGGAGCGGTCCCGGCCGTGCCCCGCTCGCGCGCGACGAGCTCGCGCACTGCGGGCGCGACCTCCTCGCCCAGGAGGCGGATCTGGTCGGGGTCGTCGCTGGCAATGATGAAGGTGCCGATGCCGTCCCCGATCGCGAGGGCGGCGAGCTCGTCGACCCACTGCTCGGGCGGGCCCTGCAGGAACCCGCCGCGCGACGGCTGGATCGCGCCGTTGAGGTTGAGCAGGCGCCGTACCTCGCTGGGGTCGCGGCCCGCCTCGAGTGCCGCCTCGTCGATGGTCGCGTTGCCCCGGGCGAGGTCACCATCCTTGAGGTACCCGTACGACGGCAGCCAGCCGTCGGCCTTCGCGCCGATCAGCCGCAGCATCCGCGGCTTGTACGCGCCGAGCCACACGGGGATGTCGTGCGCGGGCTCGGGGCCGCGCTTCGCGCCGGAGACGCGGTGGTGATTGCCTGGGACGCGCAGGACGGAGCGCTCGTTCGCGGCCCAGATGCCGCGCAGGATCTCCAGGCCCTCCGCGAGGGCGTCGACGGCCTCGCCGGGCGTCAGGCGGGTACCGCCCATCGACTCGATCGCGTCCCAGAACCCGCCGGCGCCCAGCCCCATGGCGAACCGGCCGCCGGAGAGCAGGTCGAGGCTCGCCGCCGAGCGGGCGAGCACGGCGGGCTGTCGCAGCGGCAGGTTGAGGACGTTGCCGGAGAGCGTCACGCGCGACGTCGACGCCGCGGCCCAGGTCAGGAGGGTCCACGTGTCGAGGAAGCCCGGCTGGTAGGGGTGGTCCTGGTAGGTGACCAGGTCGAGGCCGGCCTCCTCCGTCACCTGCGCCAGCTTGACCGGCACCTGCGGGTCCGCGTTCTGGGGGGTGATGAACGTGCCGAAGACCAGGTCGTGCCCGTAGTCCATGCGATGCCTGCGATTCTGTCGGAGCGAGATCGTATGTGTGACAGACGATATCAGTCACAACTCATCGGCAACGCATCGCATTCCGGCTACGATGGGGGCATGACCACGTCCACCTCCGCAGCGGCCCCCACCTCCCTCGGCCTGAGCTGGGCCCTCGTCGCGCTGCTGCGCGAGTGGACCGCGCGCCTCGACGCGGCGACGGCAGACATGCCCCAGGGCGCCCGCGGCTACCAGGTGCTCTCGGTCGCGGTGCACGACACGCCCCCCACGCAGGCAGCACTGGCAGCGCGCCTCGGGATCGACCGCACGGTCATGACCTACCTCATCGACAAGTTCGTCGAGTGCGATCTCGTCGAGCGGCAGCAGGACCCGGCGGACCGTCGCGCACGCCGCATCGTCGCGACGGAGCACGGGCGCGAGGTCCTCGCGGAGCTCGACGCGCGCGTCGCCGTCGCCGAGCAGGAGCTCCTCATGGGCCTCGACCCTGCCGACCGGGACCAGCTCCGGACCCTGCTGGAGCGCGCGGCGAGCGGCGTCGCACACGACGCGGACCGGTGCGCCACGGCCGCCCAGGGCCTGGCGGCCCGCTGACTCCCGCTCAGGCGGTCGCGGCCTCGTCCGACGGCGTCTGTGCAAGCCCGGCCTCCGAGTAGAAGCCCTCGATGTGCGCCCGGACGAGGCGCTCCGCCACGGGTGCGTCACCGCGGGACACGGCGTCGAGCACCCCGCGGTGCTCGACGCAGAGGCGGGCGCGGGTGCTCACCCAGTCCGGCAGCCTCTCGGCACCCGCAGCGACGTAGGAGCCCACG
Source organism: Antribacter soli (assembly GCF_021568775.1). GTDB lineage: Bacteria > Actinomycetota > Actinomycetes > Actinomycetales > Cellulomonadaceae > Antribacter > Antribacter soli. The sequence goes on from NZ_JAKGSG010000005.1 coordinate 18,275, forward strand.
GCCGCGCGCAGCCCCAGCATGATCGCCTCCACGAGCTGGTTGCCCGCGAGCCGGGTGAGTGTCACGTGGAAGTCCTGGTCCAGCCGGATGAACTCCCTGGAGTCGAGATCGGGGTCCGACATCCGCGCGAGCAGCGACTCCGCCTCCGTGAGCAGCGCACGGGCGCCGTCGTCGGCGCCGCCTTCCCCCCCGGCGCGGCCGGCCCGCGCCGCCGCCCGCCCCACGGCCCAGGCCTCGAGGACGGTACGTGTCTGCACGACGTCGGAGACCGGGAGCGTGCCGGACGCGAGGTGCAGGCGGACGGCCGCGCCGAGCCCGGCGGCGGGCCGGTCGATCACGGTGGCACCGGCGCTGGGCCCGGACCCGACGGCGGTCTTGACGATGCCCATCGCCTCGAGGATGCGGATGGCCTCGCGCACGGACGGGCGCGAGACGCCCAGCTGCTCGGCGAGGGCGCGCTCGGCGGGCAGCCGCTCGCCGAGGGCCCACTTGCCGGCGGCGAGGTCGGCCTCGATCTGGGCAAGGACGCGCTCGTGAGTACGCACAGGCGGAGTCTACCTGTGGTCGAACCACATGGGCTATGGTGTGCGCGTGTGGTCCGTCCACTGTCGGACGGACGAGAGAGGAGTCGCATGCGGATCGCCCTCGCCGCCACCTGCATCGCGGACGCGCTGTTCCCCCAGGCCCCGCGCGCCACCGTCACCCTGCTGGAGCGCCTCGGCCACGAGGTGGTCTTCCCCGCGGGTCAGGCGTGCTGCGGCCAGATGCACGTCAACACCGGCTACGTCCGCGAGGCGGTGCCGGTGATCCGCAACCACGTGGAGACGTTCGCCCCGGTCCTCGACGGCGAGTGGGACGTCGTCGTCGTCCCGTCGGGAAGCTGCACCGGGTCGATCCGGCACCAGCAGGCCATGGTCCTGGACCGGGCCGGCCTGGGTGCGCAGGCGCGCACGGCCGCCGGCGTCGCCGCGCGCACCTACGAGCTCTCGGAGCTGCTGGTCGACGTGCTCGGCGTCGAGGACGTCGGCGCCTGGTTCCCGCACCGCGTCACCTACCACCCGACCTGCCACTCGCTGCGCATGCTCCGCGTCGGCGACCGGCCGCTGCGCCTGCTGCTCGCCGTCGGAGGCATCGACCTGGTCGAGCTCGGCGCCGCCGAGAGCTGCTGCGGGTTCGGCGGCACGTTCGCGCTGAAGAACGCGCCGACGTCGGCCGCGATGCTGGAGGACAAGGTCACGAACGTCCGCGACACCGGCGCGGAGGTGCTCGTCGCGGGTGACTACTCGTGCCTGATGCACATCGGCGGCGGCCTCTCGCGGGCTTCTACCGGCGTCCGGACGATGCACCTCGCGGAGATCCTCGCCTCGACGCGGGAGGAGGTCCGATGAGCCGCACGTTCCTGGGCATCCCCGTCCACCGCGGCCCGGGCTCCGCCGTCGGGCGGCCCGACGAGCCGTTCGGGCCCGTGCCGCACCCGGTCGAGCCGCTGCGCTGGGGTCCGTCATTCCCCGAAGCCGCCCGCGAGGCCCTGAAGAACACCCGGCTGCGCGGCAACCTTGCGCACGCGACGTCCACGATCCGGGCCAAGCGGGCCCGCGTGGTGGACGAGGTCCCCGACTGGGAGGCGCTGCGGGACGCCGGGTCGGCCGTCAAGACCCGCGTCCTCGCCGAGCTCCCGGAACTCCTGCAGGAGCTGGAACGCAACGTGACCGCCCGCGGCGGCGTCGTGCACTGGGCGCGCGACGGCGCGGAGGCGAACCGGATCGTCGCGGACATCGCGAAGGCGAAGGGCGCGGACGAGGTCGTCAAGGTCAAGTCCATGGCGACGCAGGAGATCGGGCTCAACGAGGCCCTCGCCGAGGAGGGCATCGGGGCGGTCGAGACGGACCTGGCGGAGCTGATCGTGCAGCTCGCCGACGACATGCCGTCCCACATCCTCGTGCCCGCGATCCACCGCAACCGGTCGGAGATCCGCGACATCTTCCTGGCCCGCATGGGCGACGCGCCGCCGGACCTGTCGGACGTGCCGCGCGAGCTCGCCATGGCCGCACGCGCCCACCTGCGGCGAAAGTTCCTCTCGGCGAAGGTGGCCGTCAGCGGGGCGAACTTCGCCGTGGCCTCGACCGGGACCCTCGCCGTGGTCGAGTCGGAGGGCAACGGGCGGATGTGCCTGACGCTCCCCGACACCCTCGTGACCGTCATGGGCATCGAGAAGCTCGTGCCCTCGTTCGAGGACCTGGAGGTGTTCCTGCAGCTCCTCCCGCGATCCTCCACGGGCGAGCGGATGAACCCCTACACGTCCCTGTGGACAGGCGTGACGCCCGGCGACGGGCCGCAGGAGTTCCACCTGATCCTCCTCGACAACGGCCGCACGTCCGTGCTCGCCGACGAGGTGGGTCGGGCCGCGCTGCACTGCATCCGCTGCTCGGCGTGCCTCAATGTCTGCCCCGTGTACGAGCGGGTGGGCGGGCACGCGTACGGGTCCGTGTACCCCGGCCCGATCGGGGCGATCCTGACGCCCCAGCTCACGGCCTCGTCGGGCGGGGTCTCGGGGCACGGCGACCCCAACGCGTCGCTCCCCTACGCGTCCACGCTGTGCGGCGCCTGCTATGACGTCTGCCCGGTCAAGATCGACATCCCGTCGATCCTCGTGGACCTTCGCGCCCGTGAGGTCGACGCGGACCGGTCCCACCCCACCGTGTGGGGCGCGGCCATGAAGTCCGCGTCGTGGGCGATGTCCGACGCCGGCCGGTTCCGTCTCGCGGGCAGCTCCGCCCGGGCGGGGCGCATGCTCGCCCGGGACGAGGTGATCCACCACCTGCCGTTCCCTGGCTCGCTGTGGACGGGCTCGCGGGACCTGCCGGCCCCGCCGAAGCAGACGTTCCACGCGTGGTGGGACGAGCGGGAGCGCGCCGCCGCCCACCCGGAGGAGGACCGATGACCGACGCCCGCACGGAGATCCTGGCGCGGATCCGGGCTGCGCTGGGCGGCGGCGACCAGCGCGTGATCGGCAGTTCGTCGGATGATCGGCAGCCCGGGCTGCCGATCACGCCACAACCTGCCGATCACGTTCGGGAGTACCGGACCGCCGGGGAGCACGCGCCCGGTTCGGCCGAGGTGCTCGAGCTGCTCGTGGACCGGCTCGTCGACTACAGGGCGCACGTGGTCCAGATCCCGGCCGACGGCGTCGCAGCAGCGGTGGCTGCCGCGCTCATCCCGACGGCCACGGGTACCCCCGAGACCGTCCCCGGCGCCGTGAACGGCGCCGTCGAGCCACCTGGGGACGGTCTCGCGCGAGCCCCGCGGGCCGTCGTCGTGCCGCCCGGGCTCGACCCGGCGTGGACCGCCGCGCTGGCCGACGCCGGGGTCGAGGTCCGCACGGACACGCGCGAGGCACCGTTGTCGAACGCCGAGCTGGACTCGGCGGCCGCCGTCGTCACGGCGGCGCGCGTGGCGATCGCGGAGACCGGGACGATCGTGCTCGACGGCGCGCCGGACCAGGGCCGGCGCGCGATCTCGCTGGTGCCGGACGTGCACGTGTGCGTCGTGCGCGCGGACCAGGTGGTGCAGACGGTGCCGGAGGCGGTCCGGCTGCTCGCCCCGGAAGCCGACCGGCCCCAGACGTGGATCTCCGGCCCGAGCGCGACGAGCGACATCGAGCTCGACCGGGTCGAGGGCGTGCACGGGCCACGCACCTTGCACGTGGTGGTAGTGCAAGGTCCGTGACGCACGGCGCGCCGCTCGCTGCGGGACAATGGTGTCCCGTGACCACCCCCTCCGCCGACGAGCCCGCCCTCTTCGACGTCCCGCCGGGCTCCCGGCGCCCGCTCGCCCGGATCGTCCTGCTGACCGGGCCCAGCGGCTCGGGCAAGACGTCGCTGACCCGACGCATCGGTGCGCCCGTGGTGCAGCTCGACGACTTCTACTTCGACCTGGACCACCCTGACCTGCCGCAGCGCTACGGCAGCGTCGACTGGGACAGCCCGGAGACCTGGGACTCCGCCGCGGCGATGGACGCGCTGCGCACCCTGGCACGGACCGGGCGGGCGGAGGTGCCGGTGTACGACATCCCGACGTCCCGGCGGACGGGCACCACGGTGGTGGAGACTCAGGACAGTCCGCTCGTCATCGCGGAAGGCATCTTCGCGGCGGAGCTCGTGCAGGCATGCCGCAGCGAGGGCATCCTCGCCGACGCGATCTGCCTGGTGCAGCGGCGTCCCGTGACGTTCTGGTTCCGGTTCCTGCGCGACGTTGCGGAGTCCCGCAAGCCTCTGGGTACGCTGCTCCGACGTGGTATCGGCCTATACCGTGCCGAACCGAGTCTCCTCGCACACTGGGTTTCCTTGGGCTGCCGCACAATCACTCCGGCCCAGGCGGAGAGAGATCTCGCGATCATCCTCGGAAAAATCTCCGCCAAGTCGTAATCTGCACGTAACCGTCATGCCATGTAATGCACATGAGCAGGCTTCACCCTGTGGGACTGGAGGTGGTGTCAGTGATCCAGCGCAACGGATTGCGTGTGCTTTCCCTGTACGAGGGGTTCTTCAGCGGCGGCGCCCGCGCGCTGCACTCCACGGTCGTCGCCGGCCTGCACCAGGCCGGCCGCCAGCAGCACTCCGTCCTCAGCATCCACCACGAGATGCGGCGTGAGGCCACGCTGCAGCGCATGGTCGACGATCCCCGCTATCGCGCGCTGCGCGCCGCCGGCGTGCGCGTCACGTCGCTCGGGCGCAGCACCGAGGCGGGGCACGACCCCCGCACATTCACCGAGACCGAGCTCGCCGCCGCGTCGCGGCATGCCCTGAGCGCGCACGTCGTCCTGTCGCTCAAGGAGCAGCCGCTCCGGCTCGTCAACACCGACGCCTTCCCGGCCCGGCCCGTGATCGCGTGCCTGCACCGCTCCGACCCGGAGCACCAGGGCCAGGCGCTCGGCGACCTGCTGCGGGCGGCCGACGCCGGCCGCCTCGCCTCGATCGTGTGCTGCGCCGAGTCGACGCGCGACGCCTACCGGGCCGCGGGCGTGCCCGGGCACCTGCTGCGCGTCGTACCGAACGGCATCAACCTGGCCCGGTTCCGCCCTGCGTCCGGTGCCCGCCGGCTCGCGCTGCGCGGCGCCATGGACCTCCCGTCGAACGGCACGGTGGTCACCTACGCCGCCCGCTACGACGCGATGAAGAACCCCGCGCTGCTCGTGCGGGCCGCCCGGCAGTTCCTCGCGCACGAGCCGGCCGGCCACGTCCTGATGTGCGGAGCGGGGATGTCGTCGGCCAACCCGGACCTCGTCGCCGACGTCGCCACGGCGTTCGCCGACCGGCCCGACCTGGTCGCTCGCCTGCACCTCATGGGTGTCCGGCACGACATGGAGCTCGTGTACGCGATCTCCGACGTCGTCGCGCTCACGTCCGCGTTCGGCGAGGCCGCCCCGCTGTGCCTCATCGAGGGCGCCATGTGCGGCGCCGTCCCCGTGACCACGCCCGTGGGCGACAGCGCCTCGATCGTGGAGCGGATCGGCTTCGTCACCGGGTACGACCCGTCCGAGATCGCCGCGACGTGGATCGAGGCCGCCGCGCGACGCGCGGAGCTGGAGGGCGCCCGCACGGCCGCCAGGCCCCGGTTCAGCCACGTCCGCATGATCGCCGGCTACGCGAGCGTGATCGAGCGTGCCTACCGGGACACAGGCATGCGGATGGTCCGGGTCTGATCGCCTGACCGTCCGCGCACGATCGGGCCCGGGTGGCGGCAGGATAGGGCCATGTCCAGCGACGGCCCCATCACCCTGAGCCAGGTCGCGCGGGAGGCAGGCGTCTCACTCGCCACCGCCTCCCGCGCGATCAACGGCAGCGCCACCCGCACCGTCCGCGCCGACCTGCGCGAGCGGGTCCTCGAGGCCGCGCGCCGGCTCGACTACTCGCCGGACCCGAGCGCGCAGGCCATGGCGCGCGGCCGCACGGCGGCGCTCGGCCTCGTCGTGCACGACATCAGCGACCCCTACTTCTCCGCGATCGCCGCGGGCGTGGCGGCCGCGGCGGAGCGCGAGGGCCTCATCGTCACCCTCGCCTCGACGGGCCTGCGGCCGGCGCGCGAGCTCGCCTTCGTCGAGCTCGTGCGCCGCCAGCGCGCCCGGGCGGTCATCCTCGCCGGCGGCCGGCTGCTGCCCGACGACGGCGACCCCGCGCACCCGTCCCCTGCGCACCCCCGTTCGGCAGTTCGTCACGAGGGCGGCACGCAGGAGTACCGATCTCGTGACGACGTGCCGAACGGGGGTACGCACGGGGTTGCCGAGGCCGGAGCGCTCGTGCAGGCCCTGGAGACGTTCCGGCGGTCGGGCGGCGGAGTCGCGGTCGTGGGGCAGGCGGTCGGCGAGCTGCCGGTCGTCGAGATCGCCAACGCGCAGGGCGCGGCCGACCTGGCGCGGGCCCTGCACGGCCTGGGCTACCGGCGGTTCGGCGTGCTGGCAGGCCCGCTCGTGCACCGCACCGCCGTCGACCGGGCGGAAGGGTTCGTGGGGGCGCTGCACGAGCTCGGCTGTGAGGTGGTGCCGGAGGACGTGGTGGCCTGCGCGTTCACGCGCGACGGCGGCTACACGGCGATGGCCGGGCTGCTCGCGCGGACGGAGCCGGCGCTGCCCGAGCTGGTGTTCGCCGTGAACGACGTCATGGCCGTCGGCGCGATGGCGGCCGTGCGCGACGCGGGCCGCCGCGTACCCGACGACGTCGCCGTCGCCGGGTTCGACGACATCCACACCCTGCGTGACGTCACGCCCGCCCTGACGACGGTGCACGTGCCGCTCGAGCGCATCGGCGAGCTCGCGACGCGGCTGGCCCTGGGACTGGACGCCGGGGAGGACGCGGACACCGGCCGGGTGACGGTGCAGGGCGAGGTCGTCCTGCGGGAGTCGACGCCGCCGCTCCCGCCGCGGTAGCACCGGCCGGACGGCGGGACACCGCACACCGTTGACCGCTCCGACCCTCTCGACGTACGCTTGGGAAAGCGCATTCCCGCGCCTCACGACAAGGGAGTCCCGCATGACCGCACGAACCCTGCGCATCGCCATGAACGGCGTCACCGGGCGCATGGGCTACCGCCAGCACCTCGTTCGCTCGATCCTGCCGATCCGCGAGCAGGGCGGTGTCGAGCTGCCTGACGGCACCCGGGTACAGGTCGAGCCGGTCCTCGTGGGCCGTAACGAGGACAAGATCCGGGAGCTCGCGAAGAAGCACGACGTCGAGCACTGGACCACCGACCTCGACGCCGCCATCGCCGACGACAGCGTCGACGTCGTCTTCGACGCCTCGATGACCTCCCTGCGGGCCGAGACGCTGACCAAGGCGATGCGGGCCGGCAAGCACATCTACACGGAGAAGCCCACCGCGGAGACGCTGCAGGAGGCGATCGACCTCGCCCGGCTGCGCGAGGAGACCGGCGTGACGGCCGGCGTCGTGCACGACAAGCTCTACCTGCCGGGTCTCGTGAAGCTGCGCCGCCTCGTCGACGAGGGTTTCTTCGGCCGCATCCTGTCGCTGCGCGGCGAGTTCGGCTACTGGGTGTTCGAGGGCGACACGCAGGCCGCACAGCGCCCCTCGTGGAACTACCGCAAGGAAGACGGCGGCGGCATGACCACGGACATGTTCTGCCACTGGAACTACGTGCTCGAGGGCATCCTCGGCCAGGTCCGCACGGTGACCGCCACGACCGTCACGCACATCCCGACGCGCTGGGACGAGGCGGGCAAGCAGTACGAGGCCACCGCCGACGACGCCGCCTACGGCATCTTCGACATCACCACCCCGGGCGGCGACCCGGTGGTCGCGCAGATCAACTCGTCGTGGGCCGTGCGCGTCTACCGCGACGAGCTCGTGGAGTTCCAGGTGGACGGCACCCACGGTTCTGCGGTGGCCGGCCTGCGCAAGTGCGTGGCGCAGCAGCGCGCTCACACCCCCAAGCCGGTGTGGAACCCGGACCTGCCCGTCACCGAGCCGTTCCGCGAGCAGTGGCTCGAGGTCCCGGCCAACGCCGACCTCGACAACGGCTTCAAGCTGCAGTGGGAGGAGTTCCTGCGCGACGTCGTCGCCGGACGCCCGCACCGCTTCGACCTCCTCTCCGCCGCCCGCGGCGTGCAGCTCGCCGAGCTGGGCCTGCAGTCGTCGGCCGAGGGCCGCCGCCTCGCCGTCCCGGAGATCACGCTGTGAGCGCGGGCCCGCTGCTCGAGGCGAGCGGGGTGTCCGTGACGCTGCCTGCCTTCTCGGCGGAGACGTCGGACATCGAGGTGCGCGCCCTGCGCTCACCCGGCCCGTGGACGACGCCGGAGCGCCCCCTGGTCTCGCGCGTCGCCTTCGCCGCGGCCCACGTCGTGCCGCAGGTCGGCGCCGAGAACGTGCCGGGCGCGCCCGCCGCCGTGGACTGGGACGCGACGCTGGCGTACCGGCACCGCATCTGGTCGTACGGGCTGGGCGTCGCCGACGCGATGGACACCGCGCAGCGCGGCATGGGCCTGGACTGGGCGGCGACTCAGGAGCTGGTGCGCCGGTCCGCGGCGGAGGCGCGCTCCGTCGGGGCGCGCGTCGCGTGCGGGGCGGGCACGGACCAGCTCGACCCCGCGGCCGTCGCGGGCTGGACGCCGGGCGACCCGGCCGCGCTTGCCGCGGTGACCGACGCCTACCGCGAGCAGGTGCGCGTGGTGCAGGACGCGGGTGCTCAGGTCATCGTCATGGCGTCGCGCGCGCTGGCTCGTGTTGCGCGCGGGCCGGAGGACTACGCCCGCGTCTACGACGCGGTGCTGGCCGAGGCCGACCAGCCGGTGATCCTGCACTGGCTCGGGACCATGTTCGACCCTGCCCTGGAGGGGTACTGGGGGTCGGCGTCGGTCGCCGAGGCCACCGAGGTGTTCCTCGACGTCATCAAGGCGCACCAGGCGCGCGTTGACGGCGTGAAGGTGTCGCTGCTCGACGCGTCGCACGAGGTGGGGCTGCGGCGGTCGCTCGCCGCGCTGCCCGGGCCTGCCGTCCGCCTCTACACGGGCGACGACTTCAACTACCCCGAGCTCATCACGGGCGACGACGAGGGTCACTCCGACGCGCTGCTCGGCATCTTCGCCGCGATCTACCCGGCGGCGTCCACGGCCCTGCAGGCGTTCGACGCCGGCGACGACGGGCGGGGGCACGCGATCCTCGCGTCGACCGAGGCGCTGGGTCGGCACATCTTCGAGGCGCCGACGTACTACTACAAGACCGGCATCGCATTCCTGTCGTGGCTCAACGGCTTCCAGCCGGGGTTCCAGCTCGTCGGCGGGCTGCATGCCGGGCGTTCGGTGCGCCACCTCGCCGAGCTGTTCCGGCTCGCCGACGAGTGCGGCCTGCTGCTCGACCCGGAGCTCGCCGCGTCCCGGATCACCGCGTTCCTCCAGGTGAACGGGGTGGTCCGATGAGCGCCGCGAGCCGCGCGTCGCTGAACACCGCGACCGTCAAGCACGCCACGCTCGAGGAGGCCACGCAGGCCGCGGCCGAGGCGGGCTTCGGCGCGGTCGGGCCGTGGCGCGACCGCGTGCAGGAGGTCGGCGCCGCCAAGGCGGCGCGGATCATCGAGGAGGCCGGGCTGCGCGCGTCGTCGCTGTGCCGCGGCGGCTTCCTCACCGCGATCTCCCCTGAGGGGATCGAGGCCGCGCTCGACGACAACCGGCGCGCGATCGAGGAGGCAGCGACCATCGGGGCCCCCGAGCTCATCTTCGTGGTGGGCGGGCTGCCGGCGGCGTCCGCGCCGGGAGCGGGCCCGCGGGCCGACGCCTCCGCCGCGGACCGCGACCTCGTCGCCACGCGGGCACGCGTCGCCGACCGGATCGCCGACCTGGTGCCGTTCGCGCGGGACCACGGCGTGCGGATCGTGCTCGAGGCGCTGCACCCGATCTTCGCCGCGGACCGGGCGGTCGTCTCCACGCTCGGCCAGGCGCTCGACCTGGCCTCGCCGTTCGCCGCGGCCGAGGTGGGGGTCGTGGTGGACACCTACCACGTGTGGTGGGACCCGGAGCTGCGCCCTGCCATCGAGCGGGCGGGCACCGAGGGACGGATCGCGTCGTACCAGGTGTGCGACTGGGTCCTGCCCCTGGCGGCCGAGCCGCTCAACTCACGCGGGCACGTCGGGGACGGCTACATCGACTTCGCGACGATCACCCGCTGGGTGGCCGACGCCGGATACGCCGGGTACGTGGAGACCGAGATCTTCAACGAGGAGATCTGGGCGCCACCGGCGGCCGAGACGGCGGCAACCGTGCTGGACCGGTACCGGACGCACGTGGAGCCGTTCCTCTCGACGCCGAAGTAGAACCTGCCGGAGTGGAACCGGCCGAAGTCTCTCCGCGAGGCTGGATGGGCCTGGCGGGAGGCCGCGAGGAACGAGCGGCCGGATGGTCGCCTCGCGGAAAGACTTCGGCCGGTTCTACTCCGGCACAGACTGAAGCGTCACGGCTGGGCGTAGACCTCCAGCTCGCCCGCCGTCACGTACCCGTTGGCGTACGGAGTGAGCACCACCCGGACGGCGTCCGTGGTGGTCGCGGCGATCGGCACCTCGACCACCGGGTTACCGGAGGACGCGGCCGTCACGGTGACCTCACCGCTCGCCGCCACCCACGTCCCGGACGAGCTCCGGGTCTCGACCCGCACCGTCTGCGCCCAGCTCGTGTTGGCCCCGTCGCGCCAGAAGTGCAGCTTCACGCTCGTCACGGCCCGCGACGCCGGCAGCGTCACGGTGAGCGTCTCGCTGGTGTTCTTCGTCCCCGGCCTCCAGTTCGACCACGCCTTCTCGGCCACCACCCCGTTGCGCAGCGCCGCCGCCGAGTACCCGCTCTCGGTGTAGGTCGCGGTGACGGCCGCCCCGGAGAGGGTCGCCACGTTCGTCGTCGCCCCGAGGTCCACGAGCGTCCACCGCTGGTTGTTGCCGGAGGTGGGCTTGTAGTCGTCGACGGCGGCGCCGTCCGCCGTGCTCGCGCTCACCACGTCCACGAGCGTCGACGTGGCCGCGTTGACCAGCGTGTACGTCCCGTCGCCGGTGGTCGAAGGGATCCACCGCGCGGCCGCGTCGGCGGAACCCGACACCGTCTCCAGCACGAGCGCCCCGCTCCGGATCGCCAGCCGCTTCCCCGAGCCGACGTTCGTCACCGTGTACTGCGACCGGTTCGACCCGGCGGACCCCGGCGTGCCGGAGACCCGGTCGACGGACCACCGCTGCGTGGTGGCCGCGGTGTCGACGGTCCGCAGGACGGCGGAGGACCCGGAGGCCGCCGGGGCCAGCGCCCGCGACGAGCCCACCCCGACGAGCCGGTACTCGTGGGTGTCCTGCAGCGCAGACGCCGCAGCCGCCACCCCGGACACCCCGTCCACCACGAACGTCGTCACCGAGCGGGCCGGCACGGACTGGTCCACCGTGGTGCCGGAGAACGACACCGGCGCCGACTCCACGAGCCGCCCCGCGGACGACGTGCGCACCGCGGTCACGGACGCACCGGACACCGCGCCGAACCGCGACAGGTCGAGCCGCACGGTCTGTGCCGACGAGGACGAGTTCACGTACACGACCTTGAGCTGCGTCCCCGCCGCGTTCACCGCCGCCGTCGTCGACGTGTTGTCGGTCCCGATCAGCCGGTCACCGGGCCGGATGTAGTGCGTGAAGTTCCGGATGGTGTCGAACTTCGAGTTGGTCTTGATCGGGCAGGTCGCGAGCGTCGCGTTCGACGGGCAGGAGAACGGGACGTGGATCGACCCCCAGTTCGAGGTCGCGACGTCGACGTCCTCGATGGGCTGCCAGAGCACCCACGCCGTCGGCTCGAGCTCGCGCAGGTCGCTCGTGATCCGCTCGGCGATGCCGATGCCCGGGTCCATGGTGGTGTAGTCGAGCCCGCTGCCCCAGGTGCCCTCGACCTCGCTCATCCACAGCGGCTTGGCCTCGCCCTTGGCGAGGTCGCGCACCGAGGTGCGCTGGCCGGTGCCGTAGGTGTGGACGTTCATCTGCGCGACGGCGGCCTGGGTCGCCTCGGGGTACGACGTCCAGTTGGTCGTGAACAGAGCCGGGTTCGTCTCGTCCATCGCGGAGATGACGGCGTCCGTCGTCGTCCCGGACTTCGCGAGCTCGGCTGCCAGGGCCGAGATGACCTGCGACTGCAGTGCCGGACCGGCGTGCGCGCCCTCCTGCCGCCCGCCGGTCGGGTTGCCGTCCGAGCCGATCGTCGTCGACCAGTAGCCGGTGTTGGGCTCGTTGAGCGGGTCGATCGTGTCGAACGTGATCCCGTGCGTGTCCTCCAGGCGCTCGGTGACGCGCACGAGGTAGGTGGCGAAGTCGTCGAGGGTGTCGGTGCGGATCTGGTCGGTCGTGCCGCTGGTGCCGCCGGACACGTACCCGGACACGGTCTGGAAGTACGGCGGCGAGTTGGAGAACGCCTCCCAGTGGGTGACGTACGGCTTGATCTCGTCGATCCACCACCGCTGCCGCGGGTCCGCGTCCCAGTTCCAGTGGCTGGCGTTCGCCGGGTCCCACCAGTTCTTGTCGGTGCGGGTGGTGCCGGCGGGTGCCTGCCACCAGCCCGGCACCGCCGCGCCGTTGCGCATGTAGGACGGCACGTCGGGGGCGTTGCCGCCGCCGATGTTGTACCGGGCGATGTTGAGATTCAGCCCGTCGGGCCCGTAGAGCATGGCGGCCAGCTGCTCGCGGATCGCGTCGGGGTAGCCGCCCGTCGCGTTCGCCGACCAGACGAGGCTGGAGCCCCAGCCCTCCCAGACGCCGCCCGCGTAGGTCGGGTCAGGCCGGACGACGATCTCTCCCGCGGCGGTCGCCGTCGGCGCCAGGCTCAGGGCCCCGGCCGGCAGCGCCACCGCGCAGGCCACGGCAGCCGCCGTGGCGGTCCGCCTCACGTTCGTTCTCATGGTGTACTCCTGTGTCGCGTCGTTGCGGAGGAAGTACCGGGTGGGTGGTGCGCACGCGGCCGCCCCCGGCGGCGGCCACGTGAGTCATCAGTGGACGACCGGCCCCAGCGCGAACCGCGCGTTTGCCCAGACCACGTACAGCAGCGGTGCAGCGACGAAGCCTAGGCCCACCGCCGGACGCGTTCCGACGACGCCCGCCAGGAGCCCGAGCACGACGAGCGATCCCACGCTCAGGTACCACCGCCGCACACCCAGGAAGAGGGCGGCCCGCAGGAGGTCGCGCAGTCGTGCCCCGGGCAGCTCGGGAACCGCCGCCAGGGCCAGGACCGCGGTGACCAGGGCTCCGGCCATGAGGGTGACGAGCACGGGGATGGCGACGGCTCCGGCGGTCCTGCCCCAGAAGAACGCCACGTCGACGCCCGTCACGACGACGACGCCGGTCGCGAGCGCACCGATCGCGAGCGAGCGGCGCACGTGCAGCCGCCACGCCTGCACGAAGGTGCGCACCACCGTCGTCGACCCGTCGCGGTACGCGGCGAAGACCGCGAAGGCCGCGGTCAGGGCCGGTGCCACCAGCGGCGCGGTCAGGGCGAGCACCGGCCAGGTCACCGCCAGGTCCGTCGCCACCACCAGGAGCACCGCCGGCAGGCACCCGACCACGAGGAGCAGGTTCGTCATCAGGCCCGTGTAGACCGTGCCGAACACCAGCTCGTACATCTCCTGGCTGATCAGGCTTCGGCGCGTCGGGGCAGCGCCGGCCGCGACGCTCACCCCTTCACGCCCGTCGTCGCGATGCCCTCGACGAAGTACCGCTGGCCGAGCAGGAAGATGATCGCGATGGGCAGGACCGACAGGACCGAGCCCGTCATGATGAGCGCGTACTCGGCGTTGTACTGGCCGATGAAGGACTTCAGGCCGATCTGGATGGTCCAGAGCTCGCGGTCGCGCAGGTAGATGAGCGGCCCGAGGTAGTCGTTCCAGGTGTTGACGAACGTGATGAGCGTCAGCGAGGCGATGGCCGGGACCGACAGCGGCACCATGATGCGCCACCAGATGCCGTACTCCGAGAGGCCGTCGATGCGGGCGGCCTCGCACAGGGAGTCGGGGATCGACTCGTAGTACTGCTTCATCAGGAACACGCCGAAGGCGCCGAACGCCTGGAGCAGGATGATGGCCCAGAAGGTGTTGTTCAGGCCCCAGCCGGAGATCATCTGGAACTGCGGGATGAAGTACGACTGCCACGGCACGGCGATGGTGCCGATGTAGACCAGGAACAGCACGTCGCGGCCCGGGAAGCGCATCTTGGCGAAGCCGTAGGCGGCAAAGCTGCCCGTGAGCACCTGCAGGAACGTGACGGTCACGGCGAGGAACGCGGTGTTCTTGAGCCAGGTCGCCATGTCGGACCTTGCCCAGATGTCGAGGTAGTTCGCCCACCGGACGGGGTCCGGGACCCACTGCACGGGGGCGGTGAAGACCTGGTTGTTCGTCTTGAGCGACGAGATGACCATCCAGGCGAACGGCAGCAGGATGAGGGCGGCGGCCGTGCACAGGACGACGTAGAGGACGACGCGGGCGGCGACCGCCGGGGCGTTGGAACGGGCGGCCATCACGCCTCCTTGCGCTTGTTGTAGAGGAACTGCACGACGGTGACGAGGATGCAGATGAAGAACAGGACGACGGCGGCGGCCGAGGCGTAGCCGAACTGGAACTGCACGAAGCCCTTGTTGTAGATGAACTGGCTCAGCACGAGGGTCGCCTGACCGGGCCCGCCGTCGGTCATGACGAGGATCAGGTCGAACACCTTGAAGCTCGCGATCGTGATCATCACGGTGACGAAGAACATCGTGGGCCGCAGGCAGGGCAGGGTGATGTTCCAGAGCCGCTGCCAGGCGCTGGCGCCGTCGACGCGGGCGGCCTCGTGCAGCTCGGCCGGGACCGTCTGGAGGCCCGCGAGGAACAGCAGCATGTAGTAGCCCATGTCGCGCCACGTGCCGACGATGATGACCGCGGGCATGGCCCAGTCCTTGTCGACCGTCCAGCCGGGCAGCTCGCCGTCGGTGAAGAGGCCGAGGAACTGGTTGATCGGCCCGAACTCCGGGCTGAAGAGCATGTTCCACACGACCGCGATCGCGACGATCGACGTGATGTAGGGGAAGAACGCGACGGTGCGGAAGAAGGCGGCACCACGGATCTTGCGGTTGAGCAGCAGCGCGAGGCTGAGCGACACCACGATGGTCAGCGGGATGTGCGCCGCCGCGTAGTAGAACGTGTTCAGCAGGGCCGTGTGGAAGCTCTTGTCGCTCGCCAGCTTGACGTAGTTCTCGAGGCCGGTGAACGTCGCGGTCCCGAAGATGTTCGAGTTCGTCAGCGAGATGTAGAACAGCGTCAGCACGGGGACGAGGGTGATGACGGCGAAGCCGAGGAAGTTCGGCAGGATGAACGTCCAGCCGATCAGGGCGTTGCGGACCTTCAGCCGGTCTCCCGGGCGGCGGTGCCACGGCTGGGTGGACCGGGGGGCCGCGCCAGGACGACCGAGCGGCCCTGCGGGGTGGTCGACGACGGTGGTCGTCATGGGTGTCTCCTCGTCAGTTCCTTGCGCCGAGGTAGTCGCTCCGTCCGACGGCGTGACTACCTCGGCTGGACTTCCCCGCCGAGGTGGTCGCTCCGTCGGCCGGCGCGACCACCACGGCGGAACCGGGGGTCCGCCGCCCGCGGTCTCCCCCCCCGGCCGCCCCCCCCCCCGCGCGGCGCCCCCGCCGCCCCCCGCCCCCCCCCCCCCCCCCCGCAACGGTGGGTCAGCCGACCTCGTTCGCGACCCGCTCCTCGGCCTCCGCGATCCCGTCGGCCACCGGGACGGAGCCCGACATGATCGCGGTGTGCGTCTCGCCGAGGATGGTCTGGATCGCGGCGGTCTTCTCGCCCACCGGGTTCTCCGGGAGCGTCTCGTGCGTGGTGTACGCGAACTTCGACAGGTCGTCCGTGGGCACGCCCTCGAGGCGGAAGATCGTCTCCGTGACGGTGTCGTCGATCAGGGCCGGCGTGATGCCGATGGCGGCGAGCGCGGCGGCGCCCTCCGGGCCTGCGGCGAACGCGAGGAAGTCCTTGGCCGCGGCGACCTTGGCCTCGTCGATTGCGCTGTTGATGCCCATGGTCGTGGGGTCACCGAACGTGACCGGCGTGTTGTCGACGCCCGCCGTGGAGGACTCGAGCTGCGGGATCGGGGCGATGCCCCACTCGAACGCGTTCGCCTCGCCCGACGCCTGCTGCTTCACGAGCGTTGCGATGTACCACGAGCCCATCGGCAGCATGGCCGACTGCTGCGTCCCGAACTGCGCCTGGTAGGTGAGCTTGTTCGTGGTGACGGTGGCGTACGTGGGCTGGGCCCCGCCGTCCTGCAGGGCGATCGCCTGCTCGTAGAACGGCTCGAGGTAGCTGTAGTCGCCGCTGTCCAGCGAGGCGCCGTCGGACTGCGCCAGGGCGAAGCCCTGGACCACGGACTGCCAGCCGTGCTGGTAGGTCCCCGTCGCAGTGGAGCCGGCCGCCTTGAACGCCGCGCTCAGGGCGACGGCCGCCTTGTCGTAGTCCTCCCACGTCCAGGAGCCGTCCGGCTCGGCCACCCCGGCCTGCGCGAACAGGTCCTTGTTGTAGTAGAGCACCCAGGAGTCCTGGCGATAGGGCACGGCGTAGGTCGCGCCGTCGATCGCCATCGCCTCCAGGCCGCCCGTGGCCGGGTCGAGCTCGGCAGCGACGTCGGAGATGTCGAGCAGCGTGCCGCCGGCCTGGAACGTGATGTAGTTCTTGAGGTTCTTGACGATGAAGACGTCAGGCGCCGTGCCGGCGGCCAGGTCGGCCGTCAGCGCGGTGTCGTAGTCGTTGCCCGCGGGGTACTCCTTGAGCTCGACCGTCACGTCCGGGTTCGCCGCGTGGTACGCGTCGGCGAGGGTCTGGAACTCG
This sequence comes from Antribacter soli, assembly GCF_021568775.1. Taxonomy (GTDB): domain Bacteria; phylum Actinomycetota; class Actinomycetes; order Actinomycetales; family Cellulomonadaceae; genus Antribacter; species Antribacter soli. Next base: position 35,134 of record NZ_JAKGSG010000005.1, read on the forward strand.
GGCACTGCCGCGAGGTCCCAGCCGGCCATGCTGATCGTGACCGGACCTGCCGGCTCCTCGGTGGCGGCGTCGCCGGCGGCTCCGCCGCTGCAGGCCGTCAGGGCCAGGGTGACCGCGGCGGCAGTGCCGACCGCTGTCATGATCTTGCGATTCATTCCTTGCTCTCCTTCGAGTGGATGGGTTGGGCTTCAGTGCCCCGGATCGGGCAGCTTCGCCCGGGTCAAGGTGCCGTCGGGCCAGGTGACGACGGCGACGCCGTCGTCCAGCTCCGCGCCCGGCGGGGTGGGATCTGCGGACGGGCCCCACAGGCCGACCGCCACGGCCGCCCACTCCCCTGCGGGGACGGGCTCGGCCGCCGCGAACGGCACGACCGTGCGCGGGCCGAACGGCGTCGCGTGGGTGTGCTCGCGCGCCCCGGCGGTCAGGCCGCCGAGCAGCGGAACGACCCGCGAACCCAGGCCGCCGGCGCGCACGTCACCCGGCCCGGCGTGGTCGGCGTCGGTCCCGCTCACCGCCCATCCCGTGATCTCCAGCGCGCGGGCGGCGGTGGCGTCGTCGCCGGTCACGAGGCCGGCGACCCGGACGAAGCGGACCTCCCAGGCCCCGCGGACGACCGAGACGGTGGTCACCGAACCCGCCACGCGCGCGGTGCCCGGGCGGCCCGACCCGTGGTCCGGCGCGGCCAGGTCGGCGTCGAGCCAGTGCGCCTCGGCGACCGAGCCGAGCACGGCTGCGGACTCCACCGCGGCGAGGTCCAGCGTCCGGAAGCCCGAGCGGTGCGTCGCGCGGCCCTGCGCGTCGCGCAGCACCACCGACTGGTCGCCGGGGTCGGTCCAGGCGGGTGCGTCCAGCAGCGGCGAGGTCGCCGTCGAGTAGCCGAGCCGCGCGTAGAGCGGCGAGTCCCCCGTCAGGTCGCCCTCGAACGCGTGGTCGGTCCCGTGGTTCACCACGCGGACGATGCCGTCGGCCTGCGTGCCGCTGATCGCCCAGCCGGGCGCCCCGGCCACGGCGCGCACGTCGCCGGCGTCGACGGGGAGGGGTTCGGCGGCCGCGGTCCACACCGGGTGCTGCGCGGGGAGCGCGAGCCCGAGCAGCCCCTTGCTCGCCCAGTAGGGCGATCCCGTGCCGCTGTACCGCTGGACGAGCGGGCGCCACTCGTGGTGCCAGCCCAGGTTGAGCAGGCCGTCGGGGTCCGGCACGCCGTGGTCGACGAAGTGCCCCACCACGCGCGTGGCGGCCTGCCGCAGCAGGCCGGGTGACGCGCTCGGCACCTGGGCGAGCACGCCCGCCCAGAACGGCGCGGCGGCGGCGAAACGGTAGGTGAGGGATCGGCCCTGGAACAGCGGGGCGCCGTCGGACCCGACCAGCAGGACGGCGTCCTGCAGGAACCGGTCCAGGTGCGCCACGTCGCGCGCGTGGCGCGTGCCCGCGCCGAGCGGGGCGTGCGCCTCGGCGGCGCCCTGCATGCGCGCCCAGAGGATCGGGTACAGGTGCAGCGCCCAGCCGGCGTAGTGGTCGTAGGCGCGCTCGTCGCCGTCGGAGAACCACCCGCCGGGGCGCACGAAGCCGTCGTGCACGGCGAGGTCCCGCTCGATGTCCTTGGCCGACCACGGACCGCCCACGGACCGCAGGAACGTCTCCACGACGATCCGGAACCACACCCAGTTGTTGTGCGGGTAGTCCCGGTCGCCCACGACGCTGCTCAGGTACTCGATCGTGCGCTCCTGGACCCCGGCGTCGAGCCGGTCCCAGATCCACGGGCGGGTCAGGTCGAGGATCAGCGCGATCGAGGCGGCCTCCACCTTGGCCTGCCCGTGCTCCTCGGGCCGCACCCAGCGCTCGGGGTGGGCAGGGTCCGTGCCGGCGGCCAGGCCCGCGGCGTACCGCTCGGCCAGGTTGAGCGGGTCGGTGCCGCCCTCGCCGGCGAGCCGGAACCCGGCCGTCAGCAGCGTCCGTGCGTAGCCCTCGAGCCCGTCGACGGCGGTCCCGTACCCGCCCGGCTTGCCGGGCAGGGTGATCAGGCTGCCCGACGGCGACGCGTGGCCGAGCGCGGCGGTGAGCAGCCCGTCCGCGAACGCGGCGAGCTGTGCGCGGTCCATGCCTGTGCGGCCGTACCGGGTCTGGTGCTCCTGGACCCCGCCCGAGCTCATGCGCTGAACTCCAGGGTCTCGCGGGTCACCGGCGCGAGCGCCGGCTCGCCCGTGACGTAACGCTCGAGCTCGTCGAGGGCGGAGGCGGTCATCCGCCGGGTCTCCGACCCGAGCGATCCCGCGACGTGCGGCGTGAGCATGACGTTCGGCAGGTCGTAGAGCACGGAGTCACGGGGCAGGGGCTCGGGGTCGGTCACGTCGAGCATGGCGAACAGCCGGCCGGTGGCGCACTCGCGTTCGAGCGCAGCGGTGTCCACGATCACCCCGCGCGCGGTGTTGATCAGCGTCGCGCCGTCGGGCATGAGGGCGAGCTCGCGCGCGCCGATCATGTGCCGGGTCGACGGGAGGGCGGGGGCGTGCAGGGACGTCACGTGGCTCGCTGCCAGGACCTCGTCGAGGGTGGTGAGGCGCGCGCCCGCGGCCTTGATCTCGTCGCGGTCGCCGAACGGGTCCGCGACCAGGACCTCCGCGGCCTCCAGCGCGGCGAGCCGCTCGACGACGCGGCGGCCAGTGCGCGAGAACCCCACGATCCCGACGGTGCGTCCGCGGTTGGACAGCTCGCCGTGCTCCTGGGCGTAGGACCAGTCCTCGCGCCGCTCGCGGGCCACCTGGGCCAGGAACGGCGCCTTCTTGCCGGCGAGGACGATCGCGGCGAACGTGAACTCGGCGACAGGCAGGGCGTTGTCCTCGACGGCGTTGGTGACGAGCACGCCGCGGTCCCAGAGCTCGTCCGACACGAGACCGCGGACCGATCCGGCGCAGTGCAGCGCGGCCCGCAGCCGGGGCGCGGCGGCCAGGACGGCTCCGGTGATCCGGGGGGCGCCCCACGAGGTCAGGAGCACCTCGGCCTCGGCGAGCCGCGCCCGGGCGGCGTCCGTGTCGAAGCCGGACACGTGCAGCGGCTCACCCACCACGGCGATCGCCCGCAGGCGCTCGAGCTCTTCCGGCCCGAACTGCGTGCGAAACGTCTCCTCGCCCATGACGAGCAGGACCTCCGGTCGCTGCACATCCGCTCCTCTCCGTCGAGTGGCACCGATCACCTACGATCGGACATTTACGATCATCTGCGATCGGCCCTGGTGGAGTAAACCTCAATGAGTTCGCCAAGCGCAACCCCATTCGTACGTTACAGTTCAGCATCGGTCGCGATATGATCAGTTCCAATCAGAGGAGGACTGCATGACCGACGCAGCAGCGACGCTGCCCGTCCCCGACGTGACCGACCGCGCCCTGTGGGACGCACCCCGCGTCGCGTCCGCCCTCGCGCCGGTGCTCGCCCGCGCCGAGCAGGAGCTCGGCACGCCGTGGCCGCAGCCCCTCGCGAGCCAGTTCGCACGGTTCTTCCGCGACGGCGACCGCGCCGAGTACGAGGGGCACGTCGCCGCGCGCCACGAGCGCCTCACCCGCGCCACCCTCGCGGCGCTCCGCACGCAGGAGACCCGCTGGGTCGACGAGGTGGTCGACGGCGTGATCCTCCTGTGCGAGCAGTCCACCTGGTGCTGGGCCGCCCACGACGACACGTTCGCCCGCCACGGCTCCGTCACGCCCACCGTGACCGACCCGTACCTCGACCTCGGCGCCGGGGAGGTCGCCGCCCAGCTCGCCTGGGTCGACCACCTGCTCGGCCCCCTGCTCGACGCCCGCACCCCCGGCGTCCGCGAGCGCGTCCGCATCGAGACGGCCACCCGCGTGCTGCACCCGTTCACGGACCGCCGCGACTGGTGGTGGCTCGGCGTGGACCACCCGATCATGAACTGGAGCCCGTGGATCCAGGGCAACGTCCTCGCCGCGGCGCTCGTGCTCGAGCCGGACCGCGAGCGCCGCGACAGGGTCGTGGGGCTCGTCGCCGAGGGCCTCGACGCCTACTGGGCGTCGCTGCCCGCCGACGGCGGCGTCGACGAGGGTTACCACTACTGGTGGCAGGGCGCCGCCCGCGCCCTCGAGGCGCAGGACCTTCTGCGGTGGGCCACGGGCGCCGGACCGGGACCGGCCTCGCTCGCCGCGATCCGCGCCACCGTCGCGTTCCCGCACGGCATGCACCTCGGGGGCGACTGGTACGTCAACGTCGCCGACGGCCCCGCCCGCGCCGTCGCCGCCTGGCCGTGGAACGTGCTGCACGGGTGGGCCCTCCGCCTCGGCGACACCGCCGCGGCCCAGCACGCGGCCGCGTACCGCGACCGGCCGGAGATCCTCTTCGACGAGCGGTCCAGCCTTCCCCGGGCGGTGCTCCTGCTGGCCGACGCCGGATGGGCCGCCGCCCCGACCGCCTCACCTCCGTTCGTGGAGACGTTCGTGCTGCCGCACACCGAGGTCGCCCTCGCCCGGCAGCGCGCCGGGTCGCCCGACGGCATGGCCGTCGTCCTCAAGGGCGGGCACAACGACGAGAACCACAACCACGTGGACGTGGGTCAGGTGACGGTCACCCTGGACGGGGTGCCCGTCGTCGTCGACGCCGGGAAGCCGACCTACCGCGCGGGCACGTTCGGGCCCGACCGGTACGAGCAGTGGCCGATGCGCGGCGACTGGCACAACGTCCCCCGCGTGCGCGGCGTGGAGCAGCCGCCGGGCCGTGAGCACGCGGCGCGGGGGTTCGGGGCCGCGACGGACGGTCCCCGGTGGACTGCGCACGTCGACCTGGCCGGCGCCTATCCCGTGCCCGGGCTCGAGCGCTGGTGGCGCGAGGTCACGCTGGACCGGTCGGCGGGCGAGGGCTCGGGCGCGGTCACCGTGACCGACACCTGGTCCTTCGGCGCTACGGTGCACCCGGGCGGTCCGGCGTCGGGCACCGTGTGGCACTGGCTGCTCGCCGGCGACGTCGCCCTCGGCGACGGACGCGCGACCGCGCGCCACGGCGGGCGCCCGCTCCTGCTGGAGTGGGACGCTTCGCGCGTGGAGGCGCGGCTCGACGTCCAGGAGCTCGACGACCCGGCCCTGCGCGACGTGTGGGGCCCCCGCCTCACCCGGCTCGGGCTCGCCCTGCGCGACGAGCGGCCGACCGGGACGTTCTGCGTGACCATGAGCCCTACCGAGACCGAGGAGACCCCGTGACCGCCGAGTCGACCCTGCTGCCGAGCGAGCGCCGGGCACGGCTCGTCGCCGAGCTGCGCGCGAACGGGTCGGCCCGCGTGACCGACCTCGCCCGCACGCTCGGCGTCACGCCCGTGACCGTCCGGCGCGACCTGCTGCAGCTCGCCCAGGAGGGCGTCCTGGAGAAGGTGCACGGCGGGGCGCGGCTGCCCGCCACGGACGAGGCCGACACCGGCCCGGCGCGCGCCGGCACGCCCGCGGCGGGGCTGGGAGCGGGGCCCGGGGCGGCCGACGCAGGCCCGGGCGGCGTCGGGCGGGGTCTGCGCACCATCGGCATGGTCGTGCCCTCGCTGGACTACTACTGGCCCGAGGTGATCCGCGGGGCACGCACGACCGCCCCCGGCGCCGGGGTGCGGATCATCCTGCGCGGCTCCTCGTACGAGGCGGGCGAGGTGCGGCGGCAGGTCGCCGCGCTCGTCGGAGGCGCCGGGTCCGGCGTCGACGGGGTGCTCGTCGCTCCGCCGACCGAGGGCGACGAGGGCACCGAGCTCGCCCTGTGGCTGTCGACGCTCGAGGTGCCCGTGGTGCTCATGGAGCGGCGCGCGACCGTCGGCCCGTACCAGGAGCACCTCGAGTCGGTCGTGACGGACCACGCGCTCGGCGCGGGCCTCGCCGTGCGGCACCTCGCCGCCGAGGGGCACCGGCGCATCGGGCTCGTGACGACGCGCTACTCCCCCACCAGCCGGGGCGTGCGGCAGGGCTGGCAGGAGACGGTCGAGACGCTGGGACTGGACCGCGACGTGCCGGACCTCGCGACCGTCAACCACTCCGAGGCCGCGTGGGCGAAGGACGTGGGGCGGATCCTCGACGCCTGCCGGCCAGGGCCGGGCGGCCCCGGGACGAGCGGCGCGACCGCCCTGCTGGTGCACTCCGACCCGGAGGCGATCTCGCTGGCGCAGCGCGCGCAGGAACGCGGCCTGCGGATCCCCCAGGACCTGGCGATCGTCGCGTACGACGACGAGGTCGCCGCCCTGGCCGACCCTCCGATCACGGCGATCCGGCCGCCGAAGTCGACGATCGGCGCCACGGCGGTGGAGCTGCTGGCCCGGCGGATCGAGCAGGGCCGCGACCGCCCGGTGCACCGGGTCCTGCTCAGCCCGCGCCTGATCGTCCGGGCCTCGAGCGTGACACCCCGGCACTAGGCGAGCCGCTCTCCGGCTAGACCTCCACCGGGACCGGGTAGACCTCGGTCGCCGGGTGGCCGGTGCGCTCGTGGATGCGCTTGACCGCCTCGGCGCTGGGCGCCTCCGAGACACACCAGACCATCCCGGACTCCGGGTCACCCCACGCTTTCTGGAAGTCGACCCCCTCGTCGTCCTGGATGTCGAGGTCCGCCTGGTGTGCGGCTTTCAAGCCCTCTGAGGTGATTCCGTGCATCCCGTGGTGAACGTCCATGAACTTGGGCATGGCGAGAACCTCCTGATCAGTGCTGGGCGGTGGCGTACGTGGGAGACGCCCCGAAGTCGACGACGACGCACGGCTCGTCACCGACGGTCCAGGCATCGTGGCCAGGATCGATGTGCACGACGTCGTTGGGTGCGGCCTCGGCCTCTGACCCGTCGTTCATGACGATGTGCATCCGCCCCGAGAGCACGTAGAGGAAGTGGGGGGACTGGCAGCTGTCCCCGCCCACGATGGGACGGACGTGCTCCGACCACCGCCAGCCAGGTTCGAATGTCCCCTTGAGCACCGAGCTGTCGGCGATTCTCACGACCTGCGCCCCGCCCTTGGCCGCGAACGGCCGGACGTCATCAGGCGCGTCGAAACTCTTTGACTCCAGCCCAGCCATCGCGGGCCCCCTCGATCGTCGTTGACCGCTTGATGCCTTCCACGGTACGCCGGTGGTCGTCACCGGCATCCGGAAGATTTCGCGTCCGCGGGAGGGAGGGGAGACCCCTGGTCCGCCGGCCCCGGGCATCGTGCTGAGCCCTAGACCCGGATCCGGACCTGGCCCTTCGGGGCGTAGCGGCGCAGCTCCGTGCTCGCCACGACGACGCGGCGCAGGTCGGCAAGGTCCGTGCCGTCCCCGAGCACCCCGGCGGCCCTGGCCTGGACCAGCACGTTGCCGAGCGCCGTCGCCTCGACGGGTCCGGCGATCACGGGCAACCCGGTCGCCTCCGCGGTGAGCCGGCACAACAGGTCGTTCTGCGCCCCGCCGCCCACGACGTGCACCGCCTCGACCTCGACCCCCGCGAGCGCCGAGGCCTGCGCGATCACGCGCGCGTACGCCGCCGCGAGCGAGTCGAGCACCACCCGCGCGAGCGCGGCCCGGGACCCCGGCGCGGAGCCCCCGGCGCGCACGACGGCGTCGGCCACCCGCCGCGGCATGTCGCCGGGCGCGAGCAGCTCCTGGCCGTCGACGTCGATCAGCACACCCGACCGTGGCTCGGCCCGCGCGGCGTCGAGCAGGGCCGCGAGGTCGACGGACTCACCGTTGGCCTCCCAGTGCCGGACGCACTCGTCGAGCACCCACAGGCCCATGACGTTGCGCAGGTACCGCACCGTCCCGTCGAGCCCGAGCTCGTTGGTGAAGTTCGCCTCGCGCGACGCCTCGATGAGCACCGGCCGGGGCAGCTCGAGCCCGACGAGCGACCACGTCCCCGACGAGATGTACGCGGCGGCCCCCGGCGTCGCGGCCCCGAGCGGCGCCGCCGCCACCGCGGACGCCGTGTCGTGCGACGCGACGGCGTACACGGTCACCGCCCCCAGGCCGGTCGCCTCCTGAACAGCAGCGGCCAGCGGTCCGACGACGGCGCCCGGCTCCACGAGGTCGGCCAGCCTCGCGCGCAGCTCGCCGAGCTCCGGGTACTCCCCCGCGAGCCGTGCGAGCAGGACGTGGGACCAGTCGCGGGTGCGGGCGTCGAGCAGCCCGGTCGTGGAGGCGTTGGTGACCTCCGTGACCGCCCGGCCCGTCAGCCAGTACGACACGAGGTCGGGCACCAGCAGCAGCCGGTCCGCGGCGGCCCAGGCGGCGTCCGCCCGGCCGGCCACGAGCTGGAACTCCGTGGTGAACGGCAGCGTCTGCAGCCCGTTGACGGCGTAGTGCTCCTCCGCCGGGATGCGCTCGTACACGGCCTCTGGCACTCCGGCGAACCGCTCGTCGCGGTAGCACCACGGCGCGGCGAGCAGGCGCCCGTCGCCGTCGAGCAGCCCGTGGTCCACCGCCCAGGAGTCCACCCCGATACCGCGGATCTCCACGCCGAGGCGCTCGGCCTGCCGCGCTGCGCCGCGCAGCGCGGCCGCGATCCCGCGCCACAGCGCGAGCACGTCCCACCGCAGCTCCCAGCCCGACGCGCCGCCCGGGACGGCCACCGGTCCGTTCCCGAACCGGCCGCACTCGACGAGCTCCACGCGGCCGGGTCCGGGGTCGGCCGGACCGTCAGGACCGGGGCGGACCACGCCGAGCATGACGCGACCGCTGGTGGCGCCGAGGTCGATCGCCACGAACCCGGGCGGTGGCACGTTCATCGCAGGAACGCCGCGGCGACGCCCGCGTCCACGGGCACGTGCAGTCCGGTGGTGTGCGAGAAGTCCGACGAGCACAGCGCGAAGACCGCGGCAGCCACGTTCTCCGGCAGGACCTCCCGCTTGAGGAGGGTGCGCTGGGCGTAGAACTCGCCGAGCTTCTCCTCCGGCACGCCGTACACGGCGGCCCGGTTGGCGCCCCAGCCGGACGCGAAGATGCCGGACCCGCGCACCACGCCGTCGGGATTCACACCGTTCACACGGATCCCGTACTGCCCCAGCTCGGCGGCCAGCAGGCGCACCTGGTGCGCCTGGTCGGCCTTGGTGGCGGAGTAGGCGATGTTGTTCGGCCCGGCGAAGACAGAGTTCTTCGAGGAGATGTAGACGATGTCGCCGCCCATCTCCTGGGCGACGAGGATGCGGGCAGCCTCGCGCGACACGAGGAAGGAGCCCTTCGCCATGACGTCGTGCTGCAGGTCCCAGTCGGCCTCGGTGGTCTCGAACAGAGTCTTCGACAGGGACAGGCCGGCGTTGTTGACGACGAGGTCCACGCCGCCGAACGCGAGGACGGCCTCGCGCAGGGCGGCCTGCACGGCGGCCTCGCTCGACACGTCCGCGGCGACGCCGACCGCCACGTCCGCGCTGCCGATCTCGGCGGCGGCGGCCTGCGCCCTGGCGAGGTCGAGGTCGGCGACGACGACGCACGCGCCCTCGGCCGCGAGCCGCGTCGCGATCGCCTTGCCGATGCCGGAGGCGGCGCCGGTCACGAACGCGACCCGCGTGGCGAGCGGCTTCGGCTTCGGCAGGCGCTGCAGCTTCGCCTCCTCGAGCGCCCAGTACTCGATGCGGAACTTCTCCGCCTCGGGGATCGGGGCGTAGGTGGAGATCGTCTCGGCGCCGCGCATCACGTTGATCGCGTTGACGTAGAACTCCCCGGCCACGCGCGCGGTCTGCTTGTCCCTGCCGAACGAGAACATCCCCACGCCCGGCACCAGGACGATCGCCGGGTCGGCGCCGCGCATCGCGGGCGGCTCCTCGCCACGCCCGCGCGCGGCCGCGGCCCCGCGCTCGTAGTACGCGGCGTAGTCGGCGCGGTAGGCCTCGTGGGCCTCGCGGAGCGCGACGACGGTCTCCTCGACCGACGCCGAGGCGGGCACGTCGACGACGAGCGGCTTCACCTTGGTGCGCAGGAAGTGGTCAGGGCAGGAGGTGCCGAGCTCGGCGAGGGCACGGAGCCGCTCGCGGGCGACGAGGTCGAGCACCACCTCGGAGTCGGTGAAGTGCCCGACCTGGGGCGCGTCCACGGAGGCGAGCCCCCGGACGACCGGCGCGAGCGCCGCGGCGCGCGCCCGGCGCTCGGCCTCGGGGAGTGCCTCGTAACCCCGGCGCACGTCACCGAACGGGTGGGCCCCCAGGGAGCGGGCCCGGGCCGCGATGAACTCCTCGGCCTTGCGGATGATCGCCAGCGACCGCTGCTCCACCTCGTCGGACGTGCCGCCCCACGCGGTGATGCCGTGCCCGCCCAGGATGCACCCGATCGCCTGCGGATTCGCCGCCTTGACGGCCGCGATGTCGAGGCCGAGCTGGAAGCCGGGCCGGCGCCACGGCACCCAGACGACCTCGTCGCCGAAGATCTCGGCGGTCAGCGCCTCGCCGTCTGCGGCGGTCGCGAGCGCGATGCCGGCGTCGGGGTGCAGGTGGTCCACGTGCGCAGCGTCCACGAGGCCGTGCATGGCCGTGTCGATGGACGGCGCCGCGCCGCCCCGCCCGTGCAGGCAGTAGTCGAACGCGGCGACCATCTCGTCCTCGCGTTCCTCCCCCGGGTACACGTCCACGAGGGAGCGCAGCCGGTCGAGCCGCAGCACGGCGAGGTTCTGCTCGGTCAGGGTGCCGAGGTCGCCGCCCGACCCCTTGACCCAGAGCAGCTCCACGTCGCGGCCGGTCACGGGATCCACGGCGACGCCCTCGGCCGAGGTGTTGCCGCCCGCGTAATTGGTCACCCGGGGGTCGGAACCCAGCCGGTTCGACCGGCCCACCAGGGCCGCGACGACGTCGTCGGCCGTGCCGCCGGTGCCCCGCGCGCGCTGCGGCGTGGTGCTCGTGCTTGTGCTCATGCTCCCCACCCTGCCTGTGCGCCGCCCACCCGCTCGGCGGCGATCTTGTCCGCATAGCCCGAGGCGGCGTAGGCCGCCATCGGGTCGGCCGCGAGGCCCATCTCCTCGCGCAGCGTCGCGAGCAGCGGCCGCACGTCGGTGTCATAGGCGTCCATCAGGACGCCGTGCGCGCCGAGCACGTCGCCGGCCTGCTGCGCCGCCAGGAGCGCATCGGCGTCGACGAGCAGCGCCTTCGTGGTGGCCTCCTGCACGTTCATCACCGACCGGATCTGGCCGGGGATCTTCGGCTCGATGTTGTGGCACTGGTCGAGCATGAAGCTGACGCCCGACGCCGGGTCGAGCGCCCCCGCCTGCACGATCTCGTGCATGATCCGGAAGAGCTGGAAGGGGTCGGCGGCACCGACCATGAGGTCGTCGTCGGCGTAGAAGCGCGAGTTGAAGTCGAACGCACCGAGCCGGCCCTGGCGCAGGAGCTGCGCCACGATGAACTCGATGTTGGTGCCGGGCGCGTGGTGGCCCGTGTCGAGCACCACGGAGGCGCGGTCGCCGAGCGCGAGGCAGTGCAGCAGCGACGTGCCCCAGTCCGGCACGTCGGTGATGTAGAACGCCGGCTCGAAGAACTTGTACTCGAGCACCATGTGCTGGTCCTCGTCGAGCGCCCCGTAGACCTCGGCGAGCGACTCCGCGAGACGGTCCTGCCGCCCGCGGATCGAGTCCTGGCCCGGGTAGTTGAGGCCGTCGGCGAGCCAGACCTTGAGGTGGCTCGACCCGGTGGCGCGCATGACGTCGATGCACTGCTTGTGGTGGTCGATCGCCTTGCGGCGGACCCTCTTGTCCGGGTGGGTCAGCGAGCCGAGCATGAAGTCGTCGTCCTGGAAGACGTTCGAGTTGATCATGCCGATGCTCACGCCCAGGCCGGCCGCGTGCCGGGCCAGGTCGGAGAAGTCGTCGACGAGGTCCCACGGGATGTGCAGGCTCACCCGCGGGGCGACGCCCGTGTACAGGTTCACCTGGGCCGCGTCGGCGATCTTCTCGTACGGGTCCCGCGGCACGCCCTGCTGGGCGAAGACCTTGAAGCGGGTGCCGGAGTTCCCGAACGCCCACGACGGCAGCTCGATCGTCTGCCGGCGCAGTGCAGCCTTGGCCGCCTCGACCGTCTTCGTTGATGCCGTCATGGGAGTCCTTTCTCTCGGCGCGTCGAGCGCGCCAGCACGCGCACCGGTGAGCGTGGGTTCTGGTTCAGGTTCTGGTGATGAAACGATTCAAGACGAGCGTAGGACGCGGCTCCTGGCCAGTCAAGCAGCCGCGTCCCCGCTCGGACGGGACGTCAGAAGTCGAAGTCGCCGATGTTGCTCGCGTCGAACACGAACGGGTCGCCGAGCAGCACCACGCCGTCCTCGCCGACGGTGAACTCGCCGAGCCGGCCCGCCTCGAACGTCTCGCCGGGCGCACCTGTGATGGTGCCGTCGACGAGCGCGCTCGCCGCGTAGGCGGCGAGATAGCCCAGGTCACCCGGGTTCCACAGCGCGAACGCCGTGACGGTTCCGTCCTCGACGTACTCCCGCATCTGGTTGGGCGTACCGAGGCCCGTCACCGCGACCTTGCCCTTGAACTCCGACGTCGAGACGTAGCGGGCGGCCGCGGCGACACCCACCGTCGTGGGCGAGACGATGCCCTTCAGGTCCGGGTGCGCCTGCAGCAGCGCGGCCGTCTTGTCGAACGAGGCCTGGTCGTCGTCGTCGCCGTACGCGATCTCGACGAGCTCGATGTCGGGGTAGTCGGACGCGAGCTGGGCCTCCATGAGCTCGATCCACGCGTTCTGGTTGGTGGCGTTGGCCGACGCCGACAGGATCGCGATCTCGCCCGACCCTCCGATCTGCTCCGAGATCAGCTCGAGCTGCTTCGAGGCGATGCCCTCCGCGGTCGCCTGGTTGACGAAGATGTCCCGGAACTCCGGGTCGGTGTCGGAGTCGAACGTGACCACCTTGGTCCCCGCGGCGCGGGCCTCGTCCAGCGCGTCGCCGATCGCCCGCGGGTCGTTGGCCGACACGACGAGGGCGGCGACCCCCTGCTGCGCCGACGTGTTGATGAACGGCACCTGCGAGTCGGGGGTGCTCGTCTCCGGGCCGACCTCCTCGAGGGCCAGCCCCAGCTCACCGGCGGCCTCCTCGGCACCGCTCGTCGAGGTCTCGAAATACGGGTTGCCGAGGTTCTTCGGCAACATGGTGACGGTGACGCCGTCGCCACCGCCCGCATCGTCCGCGGCCCCTCCGCAGGCGGTGAGGGCCAGGGCGGCACCAGCGGCGACGAGCACCGCAACACTCCGTGAGAACTTCATCGTCCTTCTCTCCTCTAGCTGGTTACTGGACCGACGGCGAAGCCGCCGGGAGACTCGTCGACGGCGGGCGGGCCGGGCGCCTCGCCCGGATCGCTGCGACCACCCGTGGTGACACCACGGACAGCACCAGGAGCACGCCGATCACGATGTTGATGAGATTGACCGTGACGCCCTCCAGGCGCAGCGCGCTGGAGAGGACACCGATCATGAGCACCCCGGCGACGACGCCGTGCACCGCGCCCCGGCCGCCGAAGATGGAGACGCCGCCCAGCAGGACGGCCGCGATGACCTGCAGCTCCAGGCCCGTCGCGTTGTCGCCCCGGGCGCTGCCGTAACGGAGCGTGTAGTAGACGCCGGCGAGCGCCGACACGAAGCCCGACAGGACGAACAGCACCAGGAGCGTGCGCCGGGTGGCGACCCCGGAGAACCGGGCCGCCTCCTTGGACCGGCCCATGTCGAACACGTTCCGGCCGAAGGCCGTCCCGTGCAGCAGTACGGCGAACACCGCGACGGCGGCGACGAGCAGCACCGTCACCGACGGGAACGGCGTGCCGCCCAGCGTCGCCCGCGCCGCCTGCGTCCAGTTCCGCGGGAAGTCGGTCACCGCGGCGGTCCCGAGCAGGCCGACGGCCAGGCCGCGGAACAACGCCAGCGTGCCGATCGTGACCGCGAGGGACGGCAGCCCGAGATACGCCACGAGCACCCCGTTCACCACCCCGCACAGCGCGCCCGCCACGGCAGCGCCCGCCACGGCAGCGGGCAGCGGCACGCCCGCCTGGTGCAGGAGGCCGAACAGCACGCTGGACAGCCCGACGACCGAGGCCACCGAGAGGTCGATCTCGCCCGTCACCACGATCGCCGTCATGGGGAGCGCCACGAGCAGCACCGGCGTGATGTCCAGGATGAGGTAGGTGATCGTCAGCGGGCCGTCGAAGCCGCGCACGCTCGCGGTGGCGACGGACCACACCACGACGAGAAGGGCAATCGTCGCCGCCTCGCGGGTGAGCAGCGCTCGCCGCCACAGCGGGCTGCCGTGGGCAGGGACCGTGGTCATCGGGCCACCTCCTGGGGGTTACGGACGTCCCGCGCCCGCGCGAGCGCGCGGGCGCGCCGGTCGGCCAGGACGCGGTCGAGCACGATGGCCGTGATGATCAGGACGCCCACGACGGCGCGCTGCCAGAAATCGGGGACGCCGACCACGGGCAAGGCCCGGTTGATCGTGACGAGCAGCACGGCGCCGGTGGCCGCGCCGAGCACGGTCCCGCTCCCGCCGAAGATGGCGACGCCACCCACGACGACGGCTCCCACGACGGTCAGCTCGAGGCCGGTCCCGGCGCCGGAGCTGACCGTGCCGTACCGCGCGGCGAACATGACGCCCGCCAGCCCCGCGAGCGCCCCGCAGGCCACGAAGGCGGTGAGGATCCGACGCCGGACGGGGAGCCCGTACAGCACTGCCGCGTCGGGGTCGGAGCCGATCGCGTAGAGCTGCCGCCCGGCCCGCGAGGTGTGCAGGTAGTGGGCCGCGACCGCGAGCACGAGGACCGCGACGATCGCGAGCACCGGGACGCCCAGGACCTGCCGCACCCCGAGGTCGAGGAAGGCGTGGGGCATGTCGGAGGCGTCGATCCGGTCGCTGCCCGCCCAGGTGAGGACCAGGCCGCGGTAGGCGTACAGGGTGCCGAGCGTGACGACGAGGGCCGGCACCCGGGCGAACGCGACGACGACGCCGTTGACCAGGCCGAGCACCGCCCCCGCGGCGACGGCCGCCGCGACGACGAGCACGACCGGCAGGTCGGGGGCCGCCGCGAACAGCGTGCCCGTGAGGTACGCGCACAGGCCCAGCACCGAGCCCACAGACAGGTCGACGTTCCGGGTGACGACGACGATCGCCTGGCCAACGGCGAGCACGGCCACCAGCGACGGCGTGAGCAGCAGGTCGCGCCACCCTCCGGCGCTCAGGAGGAAGCCCGGCTGCAGCACCGTCGTCCCGGCGACGACCAGGACGAGGACGAGCGCGACCGCCGCCTCGCGCGAGCGCAGCGCGGCGCCGACGGCCCTCACGACGCGGCCCCGACCGTCGCGGCGCGCATCACGCGCTCGGGCGTGGCGTCCGCACGGTCCAGCTCGGCGGTGATGCGCCCCTCGCGCACCACGAGGACGCGGTCGGCCATGCCAAGAACCTCCGGCAGCTCGGACGAGATCATGAGAACGGCGAGGCCTTCGGCGGCCAGCCCGGAGAGCAGCCGGTGCACCTCGGCCTTCGTCGCGACGTCGATGCCGCGCGTCGGCTCGTCGACGATCAGCAGGCGCGGTCCCGTGGCGAGCCACTTGGCGAGCACCACCTTCTGCTGGTTGCCGCCGCTCATCGTCGCGGCGAGCATGTCGAGGGCCGCGGTGCGGACCTCGAGGCGCCCGGTCCACTCGGCCGCCCGGGCGTTCTCCCGGGCGGTGGACAGCAGGCCGAGCCGGCTGATCCGGCGTCGGACCACCGCCGTCATGTTCTGCGCGACGGTGGACTGCGGGACCAGGCCCTGGAGGCGCCGGTCCTCCGGCACGAGCGCCATCCCGGCGTCGACGGCCGCGGCGGGGTCACCGGGGCGCAGGGGCCGGCCGAGCACGCGGACGGTGCCGGCGTCGTAACGGTCGACGCCGAAGACCGCGCGGGCGATCTCGCTGCGCCCCGCCCCGACCAGTCCCGCGAGGCCGACGATCTCGCCGGCCCGGACGTCGAACGAGACGCCGTGGAAGGTTCCGGCCCGTTCCAGGCCGCGCACCTCGAGCACGACGTCGCCCGGGGTCGACGGGACCTTGGGGAAGAGGTCGGTCACCTCGCGGCCGACCATGCGGGTCACCACCTCGTCCACGCTCGTCGCGGCGACCGGGTCGGTGGACACGTGGGCGCCGTCGCGCATGACGGTGATCGTGTCGCACAGGCCGAAGACCTCGTCGAAGCGATGGGAGATGAACACCACGCCACGTCCCTCGTCGCGCAGGCCGCGTGCGACGGCGAACAGGCGCTCGACCTCGACGCCGCTGAGGGCGGCGGTGGGCTCGTCCATGATGAGCAGGCCGGCGTCGAGCGAGATCGCCTTCGCGATCTCCACGAGCTGCTGGTCGGCGATGGACAGGCCGGCCGCCGGGCGGTCGGGGTCGATGTCGACGCCGAGCCTGCCGAAGAGCTCGTGGGCGTGGGCGCGCATGGCGCGGCGGTCGATCCGGCGCAGCCGGTCGAGCGGTTCGGAGCCCAGGAAGAGGTTCTCCATGACCGGCAGGTCGCCGAAGAGCGTGGGCTCCTGGTAGATCACGGCGACGCCGGCCGCCTTGGCCTCGGCGGTCGTCCGGAAGTCGGCCGGGACGCCCCCGAGCTCGAACGTGCCGCCGTCCCGGCGGTGCACGCCCGCGACGACCTTGACGAGCGTGGACTTGCCCGCGCCGTTCTCGCCGACGAGGGCGTGGATCGACCCTGGTTCGACCACGATGGTGCCGGAGCGGAGTGCGACAACCGGCCCGAAGGCCTTGCGCACGCCTTCCAGGCGCAGGACTGGTGTGGACATGGTGCTCCGTGTCGTCATTGGCACAGCGTTGAAACGATAAAACGCGAGGGTAGACCTGCGCGCCGAACGCGTCAATGCCCTGTCACCTATGTCCCACTACCCGCAGCGTTCCGCCGTTCTTGCGGGCTACCGGCGCGTCGGCAGACCCGCCGCCTCGAGCTGGCCCTCTAGGAAGAAGACCTCGTCAAGGATGACAAAACCCTCGTCTGGATTGCCCTCGTCCGCGAAGAATCCGCTCATCGCTGCCTGCCAGCGCGCGTTCACCTCGGTGGCGGCCATGCCGGCCTGGGCCGCGTCGTAGTCGTCGGTCTCCAGGATCCCGACCAGCAGGCCGTCGCCCCGTAGGTACAGGTGGTAGTCGCGCCAGCCCGTGTCGCGGAGCGCCTCGAGCATCTCCGGCCACACGGCGGCGTGTGCTGCGCGATAATCGTTCAAACGGTCCGCGCGCACCTGGGACGTGAAGCAGACACGCCCCTGTCGGGGGGAGGTTCCGGTCATCGTCGACCCTCTCTCGTCGGCACAACACGGCGTCGCCGTGCTGAAACGGTTCATAATGTAACCGTGGCTGGGGTTACCCGGCACGAAGGGAGGACCCATGACCATCCCGACCGCCCGCCGTCGGGCATCGATCGCCGACGTGGCCCGTATCGCCGGCGTCTCCGTGGGCACCGTGTCGAACGTGCTCAACCGGCCCGAGCGGGTCCTGCCCGCCACGCGCGAACGCGTCGAGGTCGCCATCGAGCAGCTCGCCTTCGTCCGGAACGGCTCCGCACGCCAGCTCCGCGCGGGCACCATCACGACCGTCGGCGCCATCGTGCTCGACCTGTCGAACCCGTTCTTCACCGACGTCGTGCGGGGCATCGAGCACCGGCTCGAGCTGGACAGCTACACGGCGATGGTCGCCAGCTCCGACGACGACCCGGCACGCGAGCACCGGTACCTGCGGCTCTTCGAGGAGCACGGCGTGCTGGGAGTCATGGTGGTCCCGGCCACCGACGAGATCTCGCACCTGCTCACGCTCCGGGAGCGCGGCGTGGGCGTGGTCCTCCTGGACCGGCCGTCGCCCGTTCCGGACCTGTCGTCGGTCGCGGTGGACGACGTGCTCGGTGGCGAGCTCGCCGCTCGGCACCTCCTGGAGCAGGGGCACACCCGGATCACGTTCCTCAACGGCCCGCACTACATCCGCCAGTGCGCCGACCGGCACGCCGGCGTGGTGCGCGCCCTGGAGGCGGCCGGGCTCGACCCGGCCGAGGCGCTCGTCGAGGTGACCGTCCCGGAGCTCAACGCCGACGGCGGCGAGGCGGGGATCCGCACCCTCCTCGAACGGGGCGACCGGCCCAGCGCCGTGTTCTGCGTCAACGACCTCACCGCGCTCGGCGCCCTGCGGACGCTGCGCCGCGAGGGCATCTCGGTGCCCGACGACGTGGCGCTCGTCGGGTACGACGACGTCACGTTCGCCGCGGAGCTCGCCACCCCGCTCACGTCGGTGCGCCAGCCCACGCACCAGCTCGGCGAGCGCGCGGCCGACCTGCTGCTGCGGCCACCCGGCTCGCCTGCCGAGCAGGTCGTGTTCGAGCCGGAGCTCGTGGTGCGGGAGTCGTCGACGCGGGCGGCGTGAGCGCCCTTTGAACCGATTCAGCCCCAGGGGTCCGAATCGTGCGAGACTGACGCGCATGCGACGACGCACCACCGACGGCGGCTTCGACGCCGCGCAGGTCCGCCCCTGGAACGACGGCCTCGACGGCCTCGCCTACGGCGGCGACTACAACCCCGAGCAGTGGCCGCTGGACGTGCAGCTCGAGGACATCGAGCTCATGCGCGAGGCAGGCGTCAACCTGCTCAGCGTGGCGATCTTCTCCTGGGCCACCATCGAGCCTCGCGAGGGCGAGCTGGACTGGACCTGGCTCGACGCCACGCTCGACCGGCTCCACGAGGCGGGGATCCGCGTGGCCCTCGCCACCGCGACGGCCTCCCCGCCGCCGTGGCTCACCCGCAAGCACCCCGAGATCCTGCCGCGCCTCGCCGACGGGACGGTGCTGCACCAGGGCGGGCGGCAGTCCTACTCCGTGACGCACCCGGTGCACCGTGACTACGCACTGGCCATGGCCGGGCGCATCGCCGAGCAGTACCGCGACCATCCGGCGCTGGCGCTGTGGCACGTCGACAACGAGATCGGCTGCCACGTGCCGCGCGACTACTCCGACGCCGCCGCTGCGGCGTTCCGGGTCTGGCTCGCCGAGCGTTACGGCACCGTGGAGGCGCTCAACGAGGCGTGGGGCACGGCGTTCTGGTCGCAGCGCTACGGCTCGTTCGACGACGTGCTGCCGCCGCTGGTGGCACCCGCGCACGCCAACCCCACGCAGCAGCTCGACTTCGACAGGTTCTCGTCGGACTCCCTGCTGGACTACTACCGCGACCTGCGCGACACCCTCCGCGCCATCACGCCGCACGTGCCCACCACGACCAACCTCATGGCGTCCACCGGCACCAAGGGCATGGACTACTTCTCATGGGCTCCTGAGCTCGACGTGGTGGCCAACGACCACTACACCGCCTCGGCCGACCGCGAGCGTCACGTGGAGCTGGCGTTCTCCGCCGACCTCACGCGCGGCATCGCGGGCGGTGCGCCGTGGATCCTCATGGAGCACTCCACCGGGGCCGTGAACTGGCAGCCACGCAACCGGGCCAAGGCGCCCGGCGAGCTGCTGCGCAACTCCCTGGCGCACGTGGCGCGCGGCGCGGACGCGGTGATGTTCTTCCAGTGGCGGGCCTCGAAGGCGGGCGCCGAGAAGTACCACTCCGGGATGGTCCCGCACGCCGGCACGGGCACCGACCTCTGGCGTTCCGTCGTCGAGCTCGGGCAGGCCCTGCGCGCCCTGGGCGAGGTGCGGGGGTCTCGCGTCCGGTCGCGCGCCGCCCTGGTGATGGACTACCCCGCCTGGTGGGCCTCGGAGCTGGACTCCCACCCCACGGCGGACGTGCGCTACACGGACCAGCTGCTCGCCTGGTACCGGGAGCTGTGGCGGCTCGGCGTCACGGTGGACGTCGTGCCGCCGACCGGTGCGCTGGACGCGTACGACCTGGTGGTGGTGCCCACGCTGTACGTGGTCACGGACGAGGGGGCCGCCAACGTGGCGGCCGCGGCCGAGCGGGGCGCCACCGTGGTGGTGACCTACTTCTCGGGCATCGTCGACGAGTTCGACCACGTCCGCCTCGGCGGCTACCCCGGCGCGTTCCGCGACCTGCTGGGCGTGCGCACCGAGGAGTTCTTCCCGCTCCTCGAGGACGAGGCGGTGCGGGTCTCCGGGTCGCTCGGCGCCTTCACCGCCGACCTGTGGACGGAGAAGTCGTCGGTGGCACCCGGGGTGGAGGTCCTCGCGGCGTACGACGACGGACCCCTGCCCGCCCGGCCTGCGCTCACCCGGCGGGCCGTGCCCGGCGGCGGATCCGCCTGGTACGTGGCGACCCGGCTCGAGGCGGAGGGGGTCGCGGCCGTGGCCCGGGCGGCGGCGGCAGAGGCCGGCGTGCTGCCCGGCGCGCCGGCCACCGAGGTGGACGGGCTCGAGCTCGTGCGTCGCTGGTCCGACGACGGCACGCGCTCCTGGCTGTTCGCGATCAACCACACCGACGCCGAGGTAGGGCTGGCCGAGGCCGGTACGGAGCTGCTCACGGGCGCGGAGGTGGAGAAGCTGACGGTCCCGCCGGGCGGAGTCCGCGTGCTGCGCCAGGACCTGCCGAGATAGTCGCTCTGTCGGACGGAGCGACTATCTCGGCGAACCAAACGCGCCGAGATTGTCGCCCCGTCGGACGGCCTGACTACCTCGCAGACCGGGACCCGAGCGCCGCCGCCGCGAGCGCCGCCAGCTTCTCGCCGCGGGCCACGTCCGACTCGCCGTCCGCGACCACGACGGCGTACTCGAACGTCAGCGTCTCGCCCGGCCCGAACGGCACCTCCTCGCTGAACGCCGGCGCCGGGCACAGCACCGCGAACGGCACGGACCGCACGAACCACTGCGGTACGCCGCCGGGGTTCGCACCGCCGTCGACGATGAGCACCGTCGAGGTCCCGGACCCGGCGGCGTAACCGTCGTGCCGTCCGACGAACCCCATCCAGGCGAACCTCTCGCCGCGCGCCACCTCGGCGTCACCGGCGAACCCGGGCGCGATCACCGTCCCCTCGGTGAACGACCGCGGCCCGCGCCAGAACAGCCCGCCGTAGCCGGCGTTCTCCCGCCCGCTGGTGGTGGGGCTGCCGAGATCGAGCGGCCCGTCGGTCACGTTCGTCAGCTCGGACCGCCAGGTGAGCACCCAGGCGTCGTCATCCACCACCGTGACCGCCACCGTCCGCTCCTCCCTGACGACCACGTCGCCCGGCTTGTCGTCAACCGGGGGCGTCCGCCAGGCAAGCTGCTCGATGAAGCCGTTGAAACCGGGCATCCAGTTCACGAGCGTGGTGAACGCCTCGTGGTCCATCGACCCGTCGTTCCCCAGGTCCTGGTACCCGACGTCCCGCACGTAGGTCGGCCCGCCCCAGAAGTTCCACGGACCCACGTTCGGCAGCGACAGGGCGAGCCCCTTGTGCCAGATGTGGTCCCAGGGCCGGAAGTTCGTGACGAGGTCGCCGGCGAGGGTCCGCATCGGGTGCAGGTAGGGCCGCGGGCTCTCGTACTGCGCGTCCGTCGGCAGGTAGGCGTACGTGAAGAGCTCGCCCGACCCGTCCGGGGCGTCGATGAGCCGGAAGGTCAGGCGGGCTCCGTCGTCGGACACCTGGATCATGCGAAGACCTCCTTGACCGGGGCCCAGGCCGGGCCCGTGCCCCGCATGGACGTGTAGAACGGGTCGCCCGGACCGATCTCGCCGGCCTTCACGGGCGCGCCCGTGAAGGCCGAGCGGTAGATCGCGGCGGCGAGCTCGAGGGTGCCGCGCGCGTCGGCGACGGTGATGGGCGGGGCCTCGCCGGCGGCGAACGCCCGGTAGGTGGGCAGCAGCTGTGCGAGGTGCCCGGACGGCAGCGCCGCCGGGTCCGCGCTCCACAGAGCGGCCGCGTCCTCGTGCCCGGGGGCGGGCGTGAAGGTCCAGTCGTCGTCCGTGTAGCCGTAGAGGTGGGACACCTCGATCGTGGCGGCTTCGGTGTCGAAGCGCAGGTCGGAGGTCTCGCGCGGAGAGAGCAGGGAGTTGGTCACGGACGCCATCGCGCCGGACTCGAACCGGACCAGCGCCATGGAGACGTCCTCCGTGTCGACCTCGCGGGCGAGGCGGCCGGCCATCGCGGTCACCTCGGACCATGGGCCGAGCATGGCCAGCAGCAGGTCGAACTGGTGAATTCCGTGGCCCATCGTCGGGCCGCCGCCCTCCGTCTCCCAGCGCCCGCGCCACGGCACCTCGAAGTACGCCGGTGCCCGGAACCACAGCGTGTCGCACGTGGCGACGTACGCGCGGCCCAGCTCGCCGGAGTCGAGGAGGCGACGAAGCTGCCGCGCCCCGTGGCCGAACCGGTGCTGCACGATCTGCGTGAACCGTGCCCCGCCCGGCGCCTGCGCCTCGGCGGCTGCGATCGCGTCGATCTCAGCCAGCGACAGCACCGCCGGCTTCTCCACCACCACGTGCACGCCCGCGCGCAGCGCCGCCACGGCGGCCGGTGCATGGACCGACGGCGGAGTGCACACGTGGACCGCGTCCACCTCGCCGGCCTCCAGCAGCGCCTCCAGCGACGTGCCGTGGTGGGGGACGCCGTACTGGTCGGCGAAGGCCTGCGCCCGCCCCGCGTCGATGTCGACCACGTGCGTCACCTGCGCCTGCGGCGCGTCGTCGCGCCCCGCAAGCCCGGCGATCGCTTCCGCGTGCGCGCCGGCGATGCCACCGGCGCCCAGGATCGTCACCCTCATACCTGCTCCGTCCTCGTCGACGTCGTACCGTCCGGCCCGGGGGCCGGTCGAATCGTTTCTTCCCCTGACCTTACCCGCCGTGCCGAGGTGATGGAAAGCCCTTTCCCGCGCCTTCCCGCCCGCTGCCGACGCGCCAACCGTCAGTCCCGTCAGCCCCGGCAGCCCTCCGCCGCGCACCCGTTTCCGGAAAGGCCCCGGTCCGCGCACGGGTGCGGGTAGCGGCCCGCCGGGACCGGCACCTGACGGAAGTCGGTGTCGGATGCCAGGTAGAACCCGGGGTACGACGGCTGGTTGTACGTCGTCTGCTGCCGCGCCACCTCGACCCGGTACTGCGGGTCGTGGAGCAGGGTGAACATCTTGATGTCGGTCACCTCGGTGGACAGGTGGATGCGGATCGCCGAGCTGTCCGCGGTCCGGACGAGGACCTCCTCGCGCCAGTCGCCAAGGACGTCGGCGACGAGCGACGGGTTGCCCTTGGTGTAGTTGTTCGTCAGCGTCCCGCCGAGGGTCCGCAGGACCCCACGCGACCGGTCCACGATCCTCGGGGTCACGTCGATCGCCCCGTCGACGATCTGGGTCGTGCCGTCGGCGGCCCAGCGGACGGACTGGTTGGTGCCCATCGTCGCCGGCGACAGGAGCGCACCGGTGGCGCTGAGCGTCCCGGAACCCTCGGTCCCGTTCGGCATGGACGCCCACACCTCGATGCCGGGAACCGCCGGGTCCACGTCGCCGATCATGGCGCGGCCCGTGTCGCGGCCCGAGTACGACCCGAAGAGCACCTCGCCGGTCGCGGCATCGCGCATCGCCGAGCCGAAGGGCGCCCACACGCCGCCCTCGTGCGCCGTCCAGATCTCGAGCCCGGGACGCGCCGGGTCGATGTCCGTCACGTGCATGGCGTCGCCGTGGCCGAGCCGCGCAACGGTCCCGGGGGCGGCGCTCTGCGGCGGCATCTCGGCGAACGACGAGTACAGCAGCGACCCGTCATCGTCCAGCGTCGCGGAGCCGTAGACGATCTCCTGCTTCCCGTCGCCGTCCGCGTCGGCCGCCGACAGCGAGTGGTCGCCCTGCGTGGTCAGCGTCCCCCACTCGGGCGACGTGCCGTCGCGCCCGTGCGGGCCGTCGTCGAACGGGTTGGTCATGGGCACCCAGCCGCTGTCCGCGAACCACCGCCGGGACAGGTGCTCGCCGTCCCAGTCGTAGGCAGCCACGGTCGACCGCGTGTAGTAGCCACGCGCGAACACGGCCGACGGGCGCGACCCGTCCAGGTACGCCACGCCCGACAGGAACCGGTCCACGCGGTTGCCCGGCTCGATGCGGGCCATCGCGTAGTCGCCCCACATCAGGCCGTCGTCGGTGCGTCCGGGCTCGTACCGGACGGTCTCGAGCTCGGCACCCGTGGCCCCCTCGAACACCGTGAGGTACTCCGGCCCGTCGAGCACGAACCCGTTGAAGTTCCGCAGCTGGTTGCGCGTGGAGCGCGCCGGCGCGTAGACGTCGACGAAGTGGTCCACCGCCTCGGTGGCCGAGGCCGCCGACAGCGGGTACGTCCACCGTGGCTCGATGCCCCACGCCTCCTCGAGCGTGGCGGGCCACCGCCCGGCCATGACCTCCGGGTGGGTGGTCCAGCCCTGGAAGACGCCGGCGAGCCGCTGCGCGTACTGCGCGGCCGACAGCCGGTGGTCGTCGGTGTTCGAGTACCCCGCGGCAACGTCGTCGGGCAGCATCGTGACGAAGTCCTCGGACGCCACCGACCCGTCCTGGGCGAACCGCACCGTCTTCGTTCCTGGCGCCGTCTTGAGCATGATCTCGGCGCGACCGTCGCCGTCGAAGTCGTAGACGAGGAACTGCGTGTAGTGGGCGCCGGCCCGGATGTTGGGGCCGAGGTCGAACCGGTAGAGCAGCGTGCCGTCCGCCTCGTACGCGTCGAGGTAGACCGTGCCGGTGTACCCCACCTGCGACACGTCCTTCGAGTTGGACGGGTCCCACTTGACCACGTACTCGAGGGCGCCGTCGCCGTCGAGGTCTCCCACGCTCAGGTCGTTGGCGCTGTACGTGTACGCCTCGCCCACCGGCGTGACCCCGTCCGCCGGCTTCTGCAGCGGCAGCTCGGTGTACCCGGTGGCCCAGGGAGTCACGGAGGCCGCGCGTCCGACGGCGTGGTCGCGGCCCACGGGCTTCACGGTGTAGGTGTCGCTGCCGTCGCCGGCCGCGTCGAGGTAGTTGGTCGAGCCGGTGACCGTGGCGACCTTCTCGTCACCCCGGTACACGTGGAACGTGGTGCCGGTGACGCCGTCGGCGGTCGCGCCGCTGACCTCGGCGGCCAGGAGCCGCCAGCTCAGGAACACCCCCTCCGGCGTCGTCGCGGCCACGAGACCGCGGTCGAGCCGCTCGAGCTGGACGGTTGCGGCGCCGTCGCCGCTGCCCGACGACGTCGCGGCCGGTCCGGCCACGGCACTCGCCGACGTGAGCCCCAGGCAGGCGGCCGCCGCTGTCGCGACGAGCACCGGCCGGAGGCGGGGTTGCGGGGAAAACATCGTCGTACTCCCTTCGCGGGTACTTCCGCCGGGGCGCAGCGCGCTACCCGGCGGCTGGGCGCTCGCGCGGGCGGGCTTCGACGCCCACCACCGCGAGACAGATCAGGCCGCCCGCGATCACCGCGAGCGGCAGCAGCATCCAGACGAGGGTCGCTGCCAGTCCCAGGGCGACTCCAAGGAGCAGCGACCCGGTGAGGTCGTCCGTCGCCGTCCGGGCCGCCGCACGGGCCGCCGCACGGGCTGTCCGGGCCGCCCGGGAGAGGTGGGGGGGGGGGGGGGGCCCACCCCCCCCCCCCCCCCCCCGCCCCCCCCCCCCCCCCCCCCCCCCCCCCCCCCCCCCCCCCCCCCCCCCCTCCCCCGGTCGACCCTCGTAGGTCGTCTCACCCTCCGCGTCGCTCCACGACCCGGCCACCCGCAGCACGACGACGGCGGCGGCCACCACCGCGAGCCACGTCACCACACGGACCGAGCCGGCTCCCGGGAGTGCGCCGGTCTCCGTCAAGGCCGTGTTCACGACGCCGACCACCACGCCAACCGGGAGCAGCAGGCCCAGGACCCACAGCGCCCGCACCGCCGCCCACCAGTCGCCGGCGAAGCGGGCGACGCCCGTCCCGCCACCCGCCACGTGGCGGCGCAGGTGCGCCACGCCCGCCGCGACCGACGGGACCGCCGTGATCACGCCCAGGCTGCCGACGGCCACGAGCAGGCCGACGAGCAGCGTCTCGCCGAAGAGCTCGAAGCCGCGGCCGGGCCGCAGGGATCGCGCCACGCTCAGCCCTTCAGGCCCTGGGTCGCGACGCCGTCGATGATGTAGCGCTGGAAGATCACGAAGAAGATCAGCACGGGGAGCAGCGCGAGGACCGCCATGGCCATCTGGGCGCCGTAGTCCGAGACGGACGTCTGGTCCACGTACTGGCGCAGCGCGATCGGCAGGGTGTACAGCTCCGGCCGGCCCAGGTAGAGCAGCGGGCCGAGGAAGTCGTTCCACGTCCAGATGAACGTGAAGATCGAGCTCGTCACGAGGGCCGGCCGCATGAGCGGCAGGATGACCGACGTGAAGGTCCGCACGTGCCCGCAGCCGTCGATGCGCGCCGCCTCGTCGAGCTCGCGGGGGATGCCGCGGATGAACTGGACCATGAGGAACACGAAGAAGGCGTCGGCGGCGAGGAACTTGCCGGCCAGGAGCGGCACGTAGGTGTTCACCAGGCCGAGCTGGTTGAACAGGATGTACTGCGGGATGATCACGACGTGGAACGGCAGCAGGAGCGTGCCGATCATGATCGCGAACAGGGCCCCGCGCCCGGGGAACCGGACCCGGGCGAACGCGTAGGCGGACACGGACGCGGACAGCACCACGCCGAGCACCGACAGCACCGCGAGCAGCACCGAGTTCCAGAAGAACGACATGAACGGCACCCCGCCGATCCCGCTGAACGCCTTGACGAAGTTGTCGATCGTCCAGGCGTCGGGCAGCAGCGACGTGTTGCCGACGATGTCGTGCGACGGCTTGAACGCGGACATGAGCATCCAGGCGGCCGGGTAGAGGATCACCACGGACGCTGCGACCGCCGCGACGTGGAAGACCAGCTCCTTGACGCGCCGGCGGGTCGCGGCCGCGCTGCGGCGGCGGTCCGCCTCGCCGTCGGCCGGCGGACGGCTGGTGGCGACCGACTCGGTGACTGTGGTCATCGTTCGTCTCCCGTGTAGTGCACCCAGGTCCGCGACGTGCGGAACAGCACCGCCGTGATGATGCCGACCACGGCGACGAGCACCCAGGCCATGGCCGAGGCGTAGCCCATGCGGAAGTCCTGGAAACCGCGGATGTAGAGGTACAGCGTGTAGAACAGCGTCGAGCCCGCGGGCCCGCCGGAGCCGCCCGAGATGATGAAGGCCGAGCTGAACACCTGGAAGGCGTGGATGGTCTCCATCAGCAGGTTGAAGAACAGCACCGGCGACAGCATCGGCATCGTGATGTTCCAGAACCGGCGGACCGGACCGGCGCCGTCGACCTCGGCGGCCTCGTAGAGCTCGGCCGGGATCTGCTTGAGGCCGGCGAGGAAGATGACCGTCGGGGCGCCGAAGCCCCACACGGCCAGCAGGATCATCATCGGCATGGTCATGTCGGGGTTACCGACCCAGCCGCCGGCGGGGAAGCCGACGAGCTGCTGGATCTGGTCGACGATGCCGTCGTCGATGAACATCGCCTTCCACACGATCGCGATCGACACGCTCGCGCCGATGAGCGACGGCATGTAGAAGATCGACCGGTAGACGCCCTGGCCCCGGAAGCGCAGGTTCAGCAGCAGCGCGGCGCCGAGCGCAGCCGCGAGCTTGACCGGCGTGCCGAGGAAGACGTAGACCGCGGTGACCTGCGCGGACTGGAGGAACCGCGGGTCCTCGAAGAGGCGCTGGAAGTTCTCCAGGCCCACGAACTGCGGGTCGCGGAACAGGTTGTAGTCGGTGAACGCGAGGTACAGCGAGGCGAGCATGGGGAACGCGGTCAGGGCCGCGAACCCGATGAGCCAGGGCGAGACGAACGCGTAGCCGGCGCGGACGTCCCCGGCGCGATAGCGCTTGACGTCCCGGGTGGGGACGAACGAGGTGGGCGGGGCGCCGTCGGGCACCGCACGGGTGACAGTCATAGGGACCTCCGGGGCTGGCGGCCCCGCGCGAGCGCGGGGCCGCCGGATCACGTCAGGACGGCTGGGTCACGGCTGCGGGATGTTGTCCGTCGCGAAGGTGAACCACTGCTCCGCGAACTCGGCCTCGGTCACGTTCTCGTAGGCGAGCTCCTCGGCGAGGCGCTTGTACTCGGCCTCGATCGCGCCGAACCCCTCGACAGGCAGGGGAGCGGATTCGGTGACCAGGTCGGCCACGGACTCCTCGTACGCGATGACCTCCTCGTCGATGGAGCCGGCCTCGACGTTCATCGCGTCACGCTGGGCCGCCGTGGCGGGCACACCCTTCGAGGTGCCGAAGATCTCGCCCACCGCAGGCTCGTTGATGAGGAAGTCGATGAGCGCCGCGGCAGCCGCGGGCTCCTCGGTGCTCGCCGAGGCCGACAGCAGCATCGAGGGCTTCCAGAACTGCTTGGAGCCGTCGTCGCCCGCCGGGATCGGGAGCATCTCGATGTTCTCGGTGCCCGAGTCGGCGACGTAGCCCGCGAGGAAGTTGTCCCAGGTGATCTCGGAGGCCGACTCGTTCACGGTGAAGCCGCCGAGCGGGGCGATCTGGAGCGCCTTCTCCACCGGGAAGTACTGCTTGTCGGCCCGGGCGTCCGTGCCGCGCTCGAGCCAGGCGACCATGTCGTCCTCGGTGAACCCGAGCTGGCCGTCCTCCGTGAAGGGCGTCTTGCCCTGCTGGATCAGGTTCTGCAGGAAGAACCAGAAGGTGCCGGTGTAGTCGCCGGAGCCGTAGAGGACGGGGTCCTTGCCTGCGCCGGCGGTCGAGACCTCCTCGATGAAGTCGTCGTACTCGTCCCAGGTGTAACCCTCGGCGGGCGCCTCGACGCCGAGGCTGTCGAGCAGGTCGCCGTTGTAGAACAGGGCGAGCGTGTTCGTGCTGGTCGGCACGCCGTACTGCGCCCCCTCGATCGCGCCCGACGCGAGCAGCGACTCGTCCAGGCCCGACACGTCGAGGTTCACGCCCTCCTGGCCGGACAGGTCGAGGAGCTGGCCGTTGTTCGCGTACTGGCGCAGGTACGACAGGTCCATCTGGATGACGTCCGGCAGCGACTGCCCGGCGGCCTCGGTGTTGCGGGCCGTCCAGTAGTCGTCCCAGGCCTGGAACTTGGTCTGGACCGTGATGTTCGGGTACTTCTCCTCGAACAGGCCCACCGCCTCCTCGTACCGGGCGGCGCGATCGTCGTTCCCCCACCACGCCATCGTGAGCGTGATGTCCCGGTCGGTCGGCACGGGCTCGGGCTCGGACCCGCCGCCGCCCGTCGTCCCACCGCCCGAGCATGCGGCCAGGGTCAGCGCGGCCACCGCTGCCGCACCCGCTCCGCCGATCGTCCTGCGCGCGATCCTCATGTGAGCCTCCTTGCTCGACCGGCGTCCACCTCGACGCCTGCTGCGGTTCCTCGCGTCGCCGGCACGGCTGCTAGCGACTGAAACGATAAAACACGCAAAAGGACGCGCTGTCCAGCCTCGCGGGAAAGCGGATTCCATAACGATCTCGTCTACGCCGTCCGTGGGCCCGCCCCCAGCCCGGCCCTGTCTCGGCAACGCCCGGTCCGCCCGGGCATCGCCGAGACAGCGCCTCGGTGGAACGAGCTAGTCCGCCGGCGCCTCAACGATGCGCAAGGAAGGCGGCGGAGGCGTCGCCATGCCGTCACCGAGGAAGAAGCTCGGGTGCGGCGGCTGGTTGTAGGCGACGTTCTGCCAGGCCACCGCGACGCGGTACTGGGAGTCGTGCATGAGGGTGCGCAGCCGGTACGACGTGACGTCCGTCGTGGTGAAGACGCGCAGCGCGGTCGAGGAGTCCGTGCGGAAGACGAGCTCCTCGCGCCAGTCGCCGAACAGGTCGGCCTGCAGGCCGGGCGTGCCCTTGGTGGTGTTGTTGGACAGGGTGCCGGTGAACGACCGCAGTGTGGACGTGCTCGACGACGAGTAGTTCCACTTGCCCACCCAGGGCACGCCGGTGCTGGTGGACGAGCTGTACGCGTGGTCGGTGATCTCGCGCACGAGGTCACCGTCCCACCAGGTCACGAAGTTCGCCGCCGGGATGCTCGTCGTGATCTGCGCACCGGTCGCCTGGTTGACGCCCTTCCCGCCCGCGCCGGTGTTCCACCCTTCCGCGCCGGCGTACCGCGGGTCGATGTCGCCCACGGTGCCACGCCCCGTGTCGGCCGTCGCGCTCGTCGACCAGAGCACGGCGCCCGTGCGCGCGTCGCGGAACGTCGAGCCCCGGTTGCCGCTGGCCGACATGCTCTCGTGCACCGCGAACACCTCGAGCCCAGCCCGGTTGGGGTTGAGGTCGCCCACGTGCAGGGCGTCGCCGTGGCCCAGGCCCGTCGTGTAGAGCGGCGCCCCGGTGTCGTCGATCGTCATGGAGCCGAAGACGATCTCGTCGCGGGTGTCGCCGTCGACGTCGGCCACGCTGAGCTGGTGGTTGCCCTGGCCCGCGTACTGGCTGCCCGAGACGTTGGAGTCGAAGACCCAGCGCTGCGTGAGGTCCTGACCGTTGAAGTCGAACGCCGCGACGACGGTCCGCGTGTAGTAGCCGCGGGAGAAGATCGCGCTCGGGTGCTGCCCGTCCAGGTACGCGACGCCGGCGAGGAACCGGTCGACGCGGTTGCCGTACGAGTCGCCCCAGCTGCTCACCGTGCCCCGGGCCGGGACGTAGTTGATCGTGTCCACCGCGGCGCCCGTGCGGCCGTCGAAGACCGTGAGGAACTCCGGGCCGGACAGGACGTAGCCGGAGCTGTTCCGGTAGTCGGCGGACGCGCTGCCGATGACCTGGCCGGTGCCCGACACCGTGCCGTCCGCGGTCTTGACCAGGAGCTCGGCGTACCCGTCGGAGTTCAGGTCGAAGACGACCATCTGCGTGTAGTGCGCCCCCGACCGGATGTTGCGGCCCAGGTCGATGCGCCACATCCGGGTCCCGCTCAGCTCGTAGGCATCGATGATCGTGTTGCCGGTGTAGCCGGACTGGCTGTTGTCCTTGGCGTTGGAGGGCTGCCACTTCACGAGGTACTCGTACTGGCCGTCGCCGTCGAGGTCACCCACGCTCAGGTCGTTGGCGTGGTACGTGTAGGCGACCCCGTCCGGCGTCGTGCCGCCGGCCGGCTTCTGCAGCGGGATGTCGCGCGAGCTCGTGGCCCACGGGGTGAAGGCCGCGGTCGCCCAGCTCTCGACCCCGTTCACCACCTGGGCGATCCGGTACGACGACGAGGCGCTGCCGCCCGTGTCGAGGTAGTTCGTGCTGCCCGTGACCGTGGCTACCGACGTGGAGCCGCGATAGACCTTGAACGAGACGCCCGACGGGTCGGTGCCGAGCATCCGCCAGCCCACGTACACGCCGCCGCCGACGGGGACCGCGACCGGGGAACGGTCCAGGTCCTCGGCGTCGCGGCCGGCACCGTCACGCGTGATCTCCACCGCGTTGAGGATGTTGTTGGCGCCGCCCACCAGGACGTCCACGCGCCCGTCGGCGATGGTCAGGTCCTCGTAGGTGGTGGTGCTGACGTTCCCGTCGCGCGCGGTGACCCGGCGGGACGCCTGCGACTCCACCGTGAACGTCGAGTCCGCCACGCCGGTCTCCGCGACGGTGAGCGTCACGTCGTAGGTGCCGTTTGGCACGTTCACCCGGAGGTACCAGTCCTCGCCGTAGCCGATCCAGTCCCGCCCGACGCCGAGGGGCGTGCCGCGGTCGCGCGTGATCTGGCCCGTGCTCGTGATGCCGTAGCCCGTGCTGCTCGAGTACACCGTTGACAGGTTCACGCCGGTCCAGCCCGGCTCGACCGGGTCGGCCGCGCCGCCCAGGTCGAAGCGATAGATGCCGGTGGCGTCGCCGGGCACCGCTGACGCGGTGGTGGCCGTGGTCGCCGTCAGGGCGACGGCCCCGAGAGGTGCCGCCAGGGCTGCGGCGGCCACGAGCGCGGCCGTCCTCGTACGTCGGTTCTGCATCGCACAGCTCCTCGTCGTCGTCGACAGAGATATGAAACGTTTCATCGCCCAGGCGGGGGGGCAAGCGTTTTCCGTGGTGCGGACCGAGGCTGGCAGTGCGTATCGATACGGGTCAAGAGCGAGTACGGCAGGTGAAGCGATTCGGGTCGGCGCGTGGGCGGCGACACGCAGCGGCGGGCGGCGGTGCGCGCGGCACCGCGCCCGCCGACCGCGAGTCAGCCCAGGACCGTCTCCCCGATCGCGTCCGCGGCGCCGTCCGCCAGCAGCCCCGGCAGCCGCAGCAGCCGCTGCACGACGACGGACCGGTCACCTCCCGGCACCGCGAGGACGGTCTCCCGGAGCTCGGCCGCGCGCGGGTCGTCGACGACCTCACCGGCGAGGACGCGCTGCCGCACGAACTCCGCCCACGCCGCCAGGGCGGCCGCGACCCCACGAGGCACGCGCCCGGCCGCGAGCGCGTCGCCCAGCACGCCGCCCCAGCGGAACGGGATCTTCTGCGTGCCGTCCATCGCGACCTGCAGCGTCGTGTGCCCCGTGTGCGGGTTGGCGAACCGGCGCAGGATCTCCTCGCCGTACTCGCGCAGGTCGGTGCCGTCGGGCGCGGTCAGCGTCGGCAGGGCGTCCTCGAACAGGTACTCGCGCGCCTGGGCGGCGATGGCCGGGTCCGCCATCGCCTCGGCGATCGTCGCGTGCCCCGCGAGCGCACCCGCGTAGGCGACGAGGGAGTGCGTCCCGTTGAGCAGCCGGAGCTTGGCCTGCTCGTACGGCGCGACGTCGCTCGTGAACGTCGCCCCCGCCAGCTCCCAGGCAGGCCGGGGCCCGGCGAACCGGTCCTCGATCACCCACTGCGTGAAGGGCTCGCCCACCACGAGCCCCTCGTCGCGCACGCCGAGCGCGCGCTCGACGGCGTCGCGCTGCGCCGGCGTGGTCGCCGGGACGATCCGGTCCACCATCGAGCACGGGAACGTCACGGCCTCGTCGAGGTAGGCGCGCAGGGCGTCGCCCGCCGCGCCGGGCAGCGCGGCGTCGACGGCCTCGCGCACGAGGCGCTCCAGCACGTGCCCGTTGTCGACCAGGTTGTCGCAGCTCAGCACGGTGATGCCGCCCGACGCCACCCGCCGGCGGGCCGCCAGCCCACGCACGAGCAGCCCGATCGCCGAGCGCGCCGGCACCACGGCGCCGGCGGCCCCGGCCGCCTCCTCGGCGGCGAGCACGTCGAGGTCCGCGCGGACCCGTTCGACGTCGAGCCCGCCGTCGGGCCGCCGGGCGTAGCCCTTCTCGGTGATGGTCAGCGTGACGACGCGCGTCGTCCGCGCCGCGAGCGCCGCGAGCACACGCCCGGACTCGTCCGCCGGGTAGGCGACGTCGACGACGGCGCCGACCAGGTCGAGCGAGGTGCCGTCGCGCCCGGCGGTCAGCACCGAGTACACCCCGCCCTGCGGCCGGAGCTGGTCGCGCACGCCGGCCGACCGCTGCGTCACGCCCAGGATCCCCCAGCGGAGGTCCCCGCTGCGGGCCATGGCGCGATCGGTGTAGACGGCCTGGTGGGCGCGGTGGAACGCCCCGATGCCGAGGTGGACCACCCCCACCTCGACGGGGTCGACGGGCGCGGCGACGCCCTCGGGGACGGTGGACCGGTGCAGGCGGTCAGTCATCACGGCTTCCTTGTCGTGGACGGGACACCGGTCGAGCCGCGGATCACGAGCTCGACCGGGAGAGGTGTGGCGTCGGGCTCCGCGTCCGACCCGCGCAGGCGTGCGAGCAGGAGGTCGACGGCGCGGCGCCCGAGCCCGCCGAGCGGGGAGTGCACCGTGGTGAGGGCGGGTGAGACGAGGGTGGCGACCGCGACGTCGTCGCACCCCACCACGGACAGGTCCTGCGGCACGCGGACGCCGCGGGCGCGCAGGCGGTCGAGGATGCCGAGGGCCATGAGGTCGTTGAACGCGAACACGGCGGTGGCGCCACTGGCGACGGCGTGGTCCGCGGCGGCAAAGCCGCCCGCGAAGTGGGGCCGGAAGCTGCCGAGGTCGACGAGCTCGACGTCGCCGAGCCGCTCGGCTGCGGCGCGCAGGCCCGCGAGGCGCCGGTTGCCGGACCACGAGCTCGCCGGGCCTGCGGCGAAGGCCACGCGCCGGTGCCCGAGGGCGCGCAGGTGACCGAGGACCTGGTTGACGCCGTCCTCGTCGTCGAGCGTGATCGACGGCAGGCCCGCGAGCTCGCGGTTGGCGAGGACCGCGGTGGTGCCGTCGAGCGCGGCGCGCAGCACGGCGTCGTCGGACCGCGGGGAGGCGAGGACGAGACCGTCGACCCGGGCGGCGAGGCCCGCGATCAGCTCCGGCTCGGCCGACGCGTCCTCGTCGGAGTCGGCCACGAAGACCGCGTAGCCCTCGGCGCGGGCGCGCGCCTGGACGCCCTTCGTGACGGAGGCGAAGTACGGGTTCTCGAGGTCGGGGACGATGAGCCCGACCGCGTGGGTGCGGCCGAGCCGCAGCCCGCGCGCGACCGGGTTGGGCCGGTAGCCCAGCCTCTCGGCGGCCTCGACCACCCGGCGCCGCGTCGCGTCCGACACCTGGTCCGGGGCCACGAGCGCACGCGACACGGTGGACACCGACACGCCGGCCGCCTTCGCAACGTCGCGCGCGTTCGCCACAGCCGCTCCCTCGTCGTCCCCGCCGTCCGCCCTGTACCGCCGGACGGGTGCTGCTAGTCTGCAAACGATTGCACTCCTCGTCAAGACTGAGGCTTGCGCGAGGCCGTGAGCAAGAGGCAGCATGGCCGCAATCGTTACCGGCCGGTGACGAGCCCAGCCTGCTTCAAGGAGGAAGCGGACGTGCCCGACGACACCGCCTGGACCCTGCACCCCGACCGGGCCCTGCCCGCCGACCCCACGCTGCGGCCGATCGCCCACGAGATCTTCGCGGCCGCGCGCGACCTGCCGATCGTGTCGATGCACGGCCACATCGATGTCGCAGCGCTCGCCGCCGATTCCCCGTTCCCGGACCCGGCCCAGCTCCTCGTCGTCCCGGACCACTACCTGACGCGGATGCTCGTGTCGCAGGGCGCGACGCTCCCGGAGCTCGGGGTCGGTCCGGACTCCCCGGACAAGGAGACGGACCCGCGGGCGATCTGGCGCAGGTTCTGCGCCGGCTGGAAGCACTTCCGCGGCACGCCCACGCGGTACTGGCTCGAGCACGAGCTCGTGGAGATCTTCGGCGTCACGCGCCGGCCGTCCGCCGAGACCGCCGACCTGATCTACGACGAGGTCGCGGAGCGCCTCGCCGACCCCGCCTTCCGCCCGCGCGCCCTCCTCGACCGGTTCGGCATCGAGGTCATCGCCACGACCGACCCGGCATGGAGCGACCTGTCGGCGCACGCCAAGCTCGCGATCGAGGTCACCGGCCCCGGCGGCGCGCCGCGCGTGCTCCCGACGTTCCGCCCCGACCCGCTCCTGCACCTGGACCGGCCCCGTTGGCGCGAGGACGTCTCGCGGCTCGCCGCGGCGTCGGGCCTCGACGTGACCGACTACGCGACGTACCTCGAGGCGCTCCGCGAGCGCCGCGCGGCCTTCCGGGCCGCGGGCGCCCTCGCCACGGACCACGGCCACCTCCTCGCCGACACCACCCCGCTGCCCGACGACGTTGCACGCGCCCTGGTCGGCAAGGCTCTGGCCGGCGAGGCGGTCACCGCGGCGGAGGCCACAGCGTTCAGCGCGCACATGCTGTTCCAGATGGCGGCCATGTCCGCGCAGGACGGGCTCGTGATGCAGCTCCACCCGGGCGTGCTGCGCGACCACGACGGGGCGGTGGCGGAGCGGTTCGGGCCGGACAAGGGCTACGACATCCCCGTCGTCACCGAGTACGCCCAGGCTCTGCGGCCTGTGCTGGAGGCCTTCGGCCACCACGAGGTCTTCCGGATGATCGCGTTCACGGTGGACGAGGACGCGTTCAGCCGCGAGCTGGCCCCGCTCGCCGGGGTGTACCCGGCGCTGCGGCTCGGGGCCCCATGGTGGTTCCTCGACGCGCCCGACGCCATGCGCCGCTTCCGCGAGGCCGTCACGGAGACTGCCGGGTTCTCCAACATGTCGGGCTTCGTCGACGACACGCGCGCGTTCTGCTCGATCCCGGCCCGCCACGACCTGGCCCGCCGGGTCGACGCCGGATACCTCGCCCGGCTCGTCGCCGAGCACCGGCTCGACCTCGACGAGGCCGTCGAGACCGCCGCCGACCTGGCCTACCACCTGCCGAAGGCCGCGTACGCGAGCCGCTGAGGAGCACCACCATGAGGATCGAGTCCGCCGAGGTCATCGTCACGAGCCCCGGCCGCAACTTCGTCACGCTGAAGCTCACGACGTCGGACGGCATCACCGGCCTCGGCGACGCGACCGTCAACGGCCGCGAGCTCGCCGTCGCGAGCTACCTGACCGAGCATGTGGTCCCGCTGCTCCTCGGGCGCGACGCCGCGAACATCGAGGACACGTGGCAGTACCTGTACCGGGGCGCGTACTGGCGCCGCGGCCCGGTCACGATGGCGGCGATCGCGGCAGTCGACGTGGCGTTGTGGGACATCAAGGCGAAGGCCGCCGGGATGCCGCTCTACCAGCTCCTCGGCGGGGCCTCGCGGCGCGGGGCGCTCGCCTACGGCCACGCGTCCGGCTCCACCGTGGAGGCCCTGTTCGACTCGATCCGGAACCACCTCGACCTGGGCTTCCGCGCGATCCGCGTGCAGACCGGGGTGCCAGGCCTCGGCCAGGTGTACGGCGTCGCGACGGACCAGCGGCCGGGCGAGCGCTACGACTACGAGCCCGCCAGGCGGAGCGTCGCGGACGGCCGCTCCCTGCCGGTCGAGGAGACGTGGGACACCGCGGCCTACCTGCGGCACATCCCCACGGTGTTCGAGGCGGTCCGGAACGAGTTCGGGCCCGACCTGCCGCTCCTGCACGACGGCCATCACCGCATGACCCCGATCGAGGCCGCGCGCCTCGCCAAGGACCTCGAGCCGTACCGCCTGTTCTGGCTGGAGGACGCCACGCCGGGCGAGGACCAGACCGCGCTGCGCCTGATCCGCCGGCACTCGACGACGCCGCTCGCGATCGGCGAGGTCTTCAACACGGCGTTCGACTACCAGACGCTGATCACCGAGCGCCTCATCGACTACGTGCGCTCCGCCGTCCCGCACACCGGCGGCATCACGCACCTCAAGCGGCTCGTCGAGTTCGCCGGGCTGTACGGCGTCCGGACCGGATTCCACGGCCCGACGGACGTCTCGCCCGTCGGCATGGCGGCCGCGCTGCACCTGGACATCGCGGTGCACAACTTCGGGATCCAGGAGTACATGCAGCACAGCGCCACCACGCTGGAGGTGTTCCGGACGTCGTACACGTTCGCCGACGGCCTCCTGCACCCGGGCGACAACCCCGGGCTGGGGGTGGACCTCGACGAGGAGGCTGCGGCACGCTTCGAGTACATCCCCGCGTACCTTCCCGTGAACCGCAGGCTCGACGGGACGGTCCACGACTGGTGAAGGAGACCAACCCTGTGCCTTCTCCCCGGACGACCGCCGTCCATCCTGCGTGGCTGCCGCCCGGCGCCTTCGCGGCGCTCGGCGGCCGGCGGGTCGTCGTCGCCGGCGACGGCGCGCTCACCAGCACCGTGGCGGCCGAGGTCGCCGCTGCCACGGCCGCTCACGGCGGCTCGTGGGCCCGCCTGGAGGTCGGTGCGGGCACCGCGGACGCGGACCTGGTCCTGACCCTGGCGGAGGACGATCCCTCGAACGACGCCGACGAGGGGTTCCGGTTCATGCGCGACGGGGGCTCCGCCGTCGTGCAGGCGCCGACCGAGCGCGGGCTGCTGTACGGGTTCTTCCACGTGGTGCGCCTCGGTGAGGACGCCTTCGCGGGCCCCGACACGGACGAGACCCACGCGCCGGCCGCCGAGCTGCGCATGATCGACCACTGGGACAACGTCGACGTCCACCCGACGATGGGGCAGGTCGAGCGCGGCTACTCCGGCGGCTCCCTGTTCTACGCCAGCGGGCGGGTGCGCGACGACCTGTCCCGCCTCGACGCCTACGCGCGGCTGCTCGCCGCCGCCGGGATCAACCGCATCGCGATCAACAACGTCAACGTGCACGCGCGCGAGGCGCGCCTGCTCACCGAGGACCTGGCCGGCGTCGCACGCATCGCCGCCGCGTTCCGGCCGTGGGGCATCCGCGTGCACCTGTCCGTGTCGTTCGCGTCGCCGACCCTGCTGGGCGGCCTGAGCAGCAACGACCCGCTCGACCCCGAGGTCGCCCACTGGTGGGTGCGGGCCGCGGCCCGGGTGTGGGACCTCGTCCCCGACTTCGGCGGTCTCGTCGTCAAGGCCGACTCGGAGGGCCAGCCCGGCCCCTTCGCCTACGGCCGCACGCACGCCGACGGCGCCAACATGCTCGCGCGCGCCGTCGCGCCCTACGGCGGGCTGGTCCACTGGCGGGCGTTCGTCTACGACCACCGGCAGGACTGGAGGGACCGGTCCACCGATCGGGCCCGCGCCGCCTACGACCACTTCGCGCCGCTCGACGGGACCTTCGACGAGAACGTCGTCCTCCAGGTCAAGTACGGGCCGCTCGACTTCCAGGCGCGCGAACCCGTCTCCCCCGTGCTCGCCGCGATGCCGGCGACGCGCCTCGCGCTCGAGCTGCAGGTCACGCAGGAGTACACGGGCCAGCAGCAGCACGCCGTGTACCTCGGCCCGCAGTGGAGCGCGATCCTGCGCTTCCGGCTCGCGGGCGGGCCGGAAGCGGGCGACGACGGGACCGTCGCCGGGCTCGTGGCGGGCTCCGGCGGCTTCGCGGCCGTGTCGAACGCCGGCACCGACGAGCTCTGGACCGGCCACCCGTTCGCGCAGGCGAACCTGTACGCGTACGGGCGGCTCGCCTGGGACCCCTTGCTGGACCCGTCCGCGATCCTCGACGAGTGGGTGGCACTGACGTTCCCCGACGCGCCCGTCGAGCTCGGCGAGGCGCTGCACGCGGTCCTCGACACGTCGTGGGAGACGTACGAGATGTACACGGCTCCGCTCGGCGTCGGGTTCATGGTGCGGCCAGGGCACCACTACGGGCCGGACGTCGACGGCTATGAGTACACGCCGTGGGGCACGTACCACTTCGCCGACCGCGACGGAATCGGCGTCGACCGGACGCAGGCGACCGGGACCGGGTACACCGGGCAGTACCCCGCGCCGTGGTCGGACGTCTACGAGTCGCTCGGGACCTGCCCCGACGAGCTCCTGCTGTTCTTCCACCACGTGCCCTACTCGCACGTGCTGCGCTCCGGGAAGACGGTCATCCAGCACGTGTACGACACGCACTCCGAGGGCGTCGAGCGGGTCGAGGCCATGATCGCCGCGTGGGAGCCGGTCGCCGGCCTCGTGGACCCGGCCGTGGCGGAGCGCGTGGCGGAGCGGCTCGCGGAGCAGCTCCGCTCCGCGATCGAGTGGCGCGACCAGGTCAGGACGTACTTCTTCCGCAAGTCGGGGGTCCCGGACGAGAAGGGCCGGCGGATCTTCTGACGCGGTATCACCGCGATACCGCTCCGGTGATACCTTGATGGTGCACGTCCAGTCGGGCTCCGGTTGGGGAGCCGTTCTAGAGGAGACACCATCGTGGCCATGACACTCCGCCTGACCGAAGAAGAGGACCTCGCCCTCGCCGCGACCGCCGAGCGACTCGGCATCTCGAAGCAGGAGGCCGCACGCCAGGCGATCCGGATGTTCACCGACGAGCGCGCTCGCTTCGAGGACATCGTCACCCGCGCGGTCGACCGCTTCGGTCCCGTACTGGACAAGCTGAAGTAGCGCGCCCATGACGACGCGCTACCTCACCCCGGCCGAGCTGCTCTGGATCGCGGACCAGTTCCTCGACCGGGCCGTCGAGGTCCGCGACGCCGGGCTGCTCGACTCAGCGGTCTCACGCCCCGCCGCCTCCATGATGGGCGTCGAGGCCTATCCGACGCTCGATCTCAAGGCGGCCGCGCTCCTCGACTCCGTCGTGAACAACCACGCGCTGATCGACGGCAACAAACGGCTCGGCCTCATCGCCGTCGCCACGTTCTACGAGCTCAACGACCACTACTTCGACCCGCCGCAGGCCGCTGTGTACGACCTGGTCATGGCCGTCGCCGACGGCTCCGAGCGCGACGTGGCGAAGATCGCGGCCGTTCTGGGGAC
Organism: Antribacter soli; assembly: GCF_021568775.1. GTDB lineage: Bacteria > Actinomycetota > Actinomycetes > Actinomycetales > Cellulomonadaceae > Antribacter > Antribacter soli. The sequence continues at coordinate 75,094 of NZ_JAKGSG010000005.1, forward strand.
GTGGCGGACGCCGCAGGAGACGGACGACAACCGCGTGATCTGACGGCTGATCACCGATCCTCGTGGATCAGCAGGACCCCGGTCTGCTCGAGGCGGAGCGTGTCGCCCTGCTCGACCCGACGGCCGGTGAGCAGCTCGGTCCCCGACGCGTGCGCGAGGACCTCCACCGGGCCCGGCGCGTGGTTGAGCAGGAACGAGTACCGCTCACCGTCGCGGACCCGGACGGCGTGCTCGACGTCGTGCAGGTCCGCGTACGGCCCGACGAGCCCGTGCCGGCCGAGCACCTGACGCACCACCGCCCCGACCCCTGCGGCGTCGAGCCCGGTCCCGACGTACCAGGCCTCGCCGCCGTCCGGGCCGTGCGGCCGGTTCCGGGTCACGGCGGGGGTGCCCGCGTAGAAGTCGGCGCCGTAGGTGCCCACCACCTCGGCGCCCTGCGGTACGAGCAGCTCGAAGACGAGCGACGCCTCCGAGACCAGGCCGCCTGGCAGGGTGACCGGGTTGACGACCCCCGGCTCCGCGGAGTCGGTCTCCTCGACGCGGACGCCGAGCACGGGCCCGAGCGGCCCGGGGACATCCATGAGGAAGGCGTTGTCGTCCTCGTCGACGCGACCCGACCAGAAGGTGGTGAGGAGCGAGCCGCCGCGTGCGACCACCTCCTCGAGCCGATCGGCGACGTCCCCCTTGAGCAGGTGGAGCAGCGGGGCCACGACGACGTCGTACCCGTCGAGCGACGCCGTCACCGGCACCACGTCCACGCCCGCCCCGGCCTGCCACAGTGCCGAGTAGTAGGCGAGCACCACCGCCGGGTACTTCACGTGCCGGTTGAGGCCGTCCATCATCTCGGCGGCCCACCACGAGTCCCAGTCGAACAGCAGCGCGACGCGCGCCGGGGTGCGCGCCCCGAGCACGGCCGGCCCCAGGGCGGCCAGCTCGGACCCGAGGGTTGCGACCTCGCGGAACGACCGCGTGTCGGTCCGGCCGGCGTGGTCGAGCACGGCGCCGTGGTACTTCTCGCACGCGCCCTTCGACTGCCGCAGCTGGAAGTACAGGACGGCGTCCGCACCGTGCGCGACCGCCTGCCAGGACCACAGGCGCAGCACCCCGGGGCGCTTGACGGGGTTGACGTCGCGCGAGGCGGTGATTGTGGGCGTCTGCTCCATGACCCAGAACGGCGCGCCGTCCTTGAGGCCGCGCATCAGGTCGTGCGCGAGCGCCATGCGCGCGTGCTCGCGCGGCCCTGGCGGGTAGTTGTCCCACGACGCGAGGTCGAGGTCCGCGGCCCACCGGTGGTAGTCGATCGGCCGGTACATGCCCATGAAGTTCGTCGTCACGGGGACGTCGGACACGCGGCGGATCGCCGCCTTCTCGTCGCGGAAGGCCTCGCGCATCGCCTCCGACATGAACCGCAGGTAGTCGAGCGTGATGCCCTGGAACGCGGTGTGGTCGGGCCCGCGCCAGTGCTCGCTGAGCGCGTTCGGCGGCACGACCTGCTCCCAGTCGGAGAACAGGTGCGACCAGAAGGTCGCGTTCCACGCCTCGTTGAGCCGCTCGATCGTCCCGTACCGCTCGCGCAGCCAGACGCGGAACGCGGCAGCGCACAGGTCGCAGTAGCACGCGCCGCCGTACTCGTTGCCGACGTGCCAGGCGACAAGCCGGGGGGTCCCGGCGTAGCGCTCGGCGATGCGCCCGGCCAGCTCGGCGGAGAGCTTCCGGAACACGGGCGAGCTGGGGCACGCGTTGTGCCGCTGGCCGTAGACGTGCCGCCGGCCCTCGAAGTCTGTCCGGTTCACCTCGGGGTACTCGTGGGCCAGCCAGGGTGGCAGCGCACCGGTCGCCGTCGCCAGGACGATGCTCGCCCCGGCCTCGACGGCACGCTCCACGATCGCGTCGAGCCGCGAGAAGTCGTACGTGTCCTGGTCGGGCTGGAGGTGGGACCACGCGAAGACGCCGAGCGTGACCGTGTCGATCGACGCGAGCCCGAGCGCCGCGTAGTCCTCCTCCCACACCTCGCGGGGCCACTGCTCGGGGTTGTAGTCGCCGCCGTAGAGGATCTTCATGGGACGTTCCTGTCTCGCTCGTGGATGGTCAGTCGGTGGGCTCGGTCGTGAAACGGGCGCGGACGTCGTCGAGCATCCGCCGGTCGTTGCGATACCAGCACCACACCCACAGGCCCCCGAGGATCCCGAGAACGGCGTCGGTCGCGAACCACGCGATCCCGGCGGCCGCGACGACCAACGACATCGTCCCGAGCGAGACCAGGGGGAAGCGGCCCAGGTAATGGAGGGCGAGCCGGGCGACGTCGCGCGTGCGGAAGGCGAAGAACGACACGATCGCGATCGCGTGCAGCGCCCACACGAGCACGAGGACGGCGATCACGACGAGCACGAGGGCGTACGCCGAGCCGACGCCGGCGGCGCCCGCATTCGCCAGCACGTACCCGACGATCCCGAGCACCACGAGCGCCGGCACCCACAACCGCAGCACGTCGGCCCAGTTGAGCCGGTAGCCGCGCCAGAACGACCGGGCGGGCGTGAGATCCGTGGCGTGCTCGCGCGCTCGCGTCGCGTGGAGCGCCGCGGACAGCGCGGGGCCAAGGGGGAACATCGCGAGCGCGACGACCGGGATGTTGCCCCAGGAGCGGTCGAGCAGCAGGAGAAGCAGGAGCGTGGGGGACGACGTGAGCGCGAGGAGCGCCGTCACGACGACGTACCAGTAGACGAGCGCGGTCGCCCGGCCGAGCGGCCCGTGCCCGAAGTCGCCCGGGACGTGGGCCGACGGCGTGGGCGGGGTCACGTCGGTCATCCCCGGTCGCCGCGTCCCAGGATCCGGGCGTCGTCGAGCCACCCGGGCGTCTCGTCCCGCACGGGGTCGATCTCCAGCAGGGTGACCTCGTGCCGGCCGAGCGTGACCACCAGGTCCACCCGCCCGCCGGTCACCGGCAGCGCGGTGTGCGACCGGACGGGCTCGGCAGCCTCGTACAGCATCTCGAGCTGTCGCACGCCGGGGGACGCCGGACGACCCAGGTGCTGCCATGCCGCGAACGCGTTGCCCTCGGTCTCGTTGACGACGCTGCGATGCACCGACGCCGTGAGCGGGGCGTTCCCCGAGCCGGACGCGACGGGAACGCTGAGGCGCAGCTCGTGGCGCTCGGGTTCGTGCGGATCCTCCGAGCCGCCGACGGGCTGCCAGGCCAGGACGGCGACGCGTCCCGTCGCGGCGTCGCGGGTGACGAGGTGGTCGGCGCCGCGGGCGAGCACGTCCGCGGCCATGCGGGCCATGAACGAGTACAGGTGGTACGTCGGCTTCTTGACCTGACGGTGCGTGAGCATGCCGAAACCGCCGTGGAAGAACGCCGTGGGGATGTTCTCCTCCTCGAAGACATCGCAGAACGTCCAGTAGGAGAAGGAGTCGGCATGGTCGCCCCCGCCGGCGAGGACCGGGGCGAGGTAGGCGGCGTTGTACGCCGTGTCGTGCACCGGGTTGTCCGGCCGGTAGGACGTGTTGAACTCGGTGACGTGCAGCGGCAGGTCTTCGAACGGCGTGCCGGCCAGGATCCGCCGCGGCGCCGCGAACTGGTCCAGGAGGCTCTGCGGGCGGCGCAACGCCTGGTAGGTGCCGAACGGCACGTGCTGGGCCGGGCCGCTGGTGTACGCGTGCACGGACAGGAAGTCGACCGGCACGTCCCGCTGGGTGACGAAGTCGGCGAAGGGCTCCCACCAGGCGTCGGCCCCCGGGGAGATCGCGGGGCCGCCGACCTGCAGCGAGGCGTCGACGTCCTTGACGGCCCGGGCCGAGCACTCGTAGAGGCGGAAGTACTCCTTCTGATCCGCGCCCTGCCAGAAGTCCACGAGGTTGGGCTCGTTCCACACCTCGATCGGCCAGGTCCGGACCTCGTCGAGGCCGTACCGGTCGACGAGGTGACGGATCACGGCCTCCACCAGCGCGGCCCACTCGCGGTGGTCGCGCGGCGGGGTGATGTTGCCCTTCCACCAGAAGACGGTCTCGTCGCCCGAGGCGAGACCGGACGGCATGAACCCCAGCTCGAGGAACGGCTTGATCCCGAGCCCGAGATAGGCGTCGACCACCTGGTCGACGTAGGTGAAGGCGTACCTCGTGCCCCGGTGCCCGGCCGCGTCGTACGGACGGTGGACGCCGACGTCGTCCGAGAGCAGACCGTGACCCCGGATGTGCCGGAAGCCGATGTCACGCTGCACGAGCGCCAGCGAGTCCTGGTAGTCCTGGCGCAGCGCGAGGTTGAATCGCCCCGTGCCGACGCAGGTGCGCCACGCGTCCGACAGAGTGGAGACGGGTTCGGACGGGACGGTGATGCGGGTCACTGATCGCGCTCCAGGTCTTGTTCCGGGTCTGGCTCAGGGTTCTTCGGACGGGACGGAGGGGCGGGTGCCGCCGCCGGGCCGCGTGGGCACCGGGACGGCGGCACCCGGCGGTCAGCTGTTCTTGCGCTCGAAGGCGCTGTTGTACGTATCGATGAGCTGCGACGAGCCGAGGCCCTCGATCTCCTGCACGTACGCGTCCCAGTCGTCCAGCGGACGCTGACCGGTCACGAACGCCGCCGTGGCGGCCATGACGGCATCCTTGAGCTGCGTGTCGAGGAGCGACGCCTGCTCGAGCTCCATCTCGTTCAGGCTCGCCGACGGTGCCGGCGTGAGGATCTCCTTCTTCCCGAGCACCGCCTCGGTCCACTCCTTGGTCTCGTCCGACATGACCGACTGCAGCAGCTCCTTCGACGAGCCGTTCGCGAGCAGGAACACACCGTTGCTGTACCCGAAGTCGGCGTTGAGCTTCTTCGGTGCGCCGGGGTTCAGCGCGTTCCAGCCGATGTCCGACTGGAGGGTGCGAACGCCGTCGGCGCCCGCCGTGAAGGTCTCGCCGTCGACGCCCCACTGCGCGAACTCGAGGCCTTCGTCGGAGTAGTACAGCCAGTCGACGAACTGCAGCATGGCCTTGAAGTGCGGGGCCCCGGCCGCGTCGGCGGAGAGCATGATGCCCGACGAGAGCCGGCCCGAGGGCAGCCAGTCCCCGGCCGGACCCCCGGGGAGCACGATCATGCGGAGCGGGACGTCACCCAGGCCGGCGTCGGCGAACTTCGTCCGGTACTCGTTGATCACCTGCGTGTTGCCGGAGATGGCCGCCGAGGCGCCGGAGATGAACTTCTGCACCGCCTGGTCGTCGCTCTGGGTGATCTCCGGGTCCAGGGCGCCGGAGGCGACCATGGCCTGCGCCTGCGTCACCAGCTCCTTGTACCCGTCGGTGGTGCCCGTGAACTCGAACTCCTCCGCGTCGGCGTCGTACCAGGTGTTCGCGTAGCCCCAGCCGCCGCTCGTGCCGTAGTTCGGGGCCATGTACTGCAGCATCGCCCCGAGCGGGGTCTTGTCCGACCATCGGTCGGAGAACGCGTACGAGAGCTCGGGGTTCGCGGCCTTGACCTTCTCGAGGTCCTCGGCAAATTCCTCCCACGTCTCCGGGTCCTCGGTGATGCCGGCCTTCTGGAAGAGGTCGTCGCGGACGACGACCGAGTACTGCACGTCCGGGACCTCGCGCAGACCCGGCAGGATGTAGTACTTTCCGTCCGCCTGACGCAGGTTGTCGAGCTCCTGCTCCAGGCCCCACTGCTCGATCTTGTCCTGGTAGTTCGGCAGGTACTGGAGATAGTCCGACACCGGGAGGATCGCGCCACCCGACACGAACTGCGTCTCCTGGCCGGGGTAGGTGACCGGGATGAGCTCGGACGCGTCGCCGGCTCCGACGAGCAGGGACTTCTTGGCGTCCCAGTCCGCCAAGGGCACGTCGGTGCGGGTGAAGGTGACGTTCCGGTCGTCCTCGAGATGCTGGAAGACCGACCAGTCGTCCTTGACGGGGTAGTTCGGGTGGTCGCGGTACATGAGCGAGAAGTCGACGGGCTCGGTCGCCTTGAACGACGTCCCGACTCCGAAGTCCGCCATCGCGCCGACCGAGTGCTCCTCGTCGATGGTGACGCCGGTCGAGGCGCCCTCGACCTCCTCGCCGCCCGCGCCACTGCTGCAGGCGGTCAGGGTCAGGGTCAGGGAGGCCGCCGCCAGGGTGGTGGCCGCCCGCATCCGGGTGGTGTTCTTCATCCTTCTCCTTCAGTGACGAGCTTCGTCGCTCTCGACGTCGCTGAGATGTGACAGGGAAAACGGGCGGGGTTCACCCCTTGACGGACCCGAGCATGACGCCGGACACGAAGTACTTCTGGAGGAACGGGTAGAGGCACACGATCGGCAGGACGGTGAGCAGCATCGTCACCGACTGGATGTTCGCGCCGATCTGGATCGTGTCTGCCCCGGCCTCCGCCCCGGGGCCCGAGGCGGCGGCGATGAGGTTGCGCAGGTACACCGTCACCGGGAAGAGCTCCTTCTCGTCCAGGTACAGGAAGGAGTTGAACCAGGAGTTCCAGATGCCCACGGCGTAGAACAGGGTCATCGTCGCGAGCACCGCCTTCGACAGCGGGAGCACGATCCGGAAGAAGATCCCGTAGGTCGACATCCCGTCGATCGCCGCGGCCTCCTCCAGCTCCTGCGGGAAGTTCTCGAAGAAGGACTTCATCACCAGCAGGTTGAACACGGAGATGGCGCTGGGGACGACGACGGCCCAGATCGTGTTGCGCATGCCGAGCACGTTGGCGACGAGGATGTAGTTCGGGATCAGTCCGCCCCCGAAGAACATCGTGAAGACCGCGATGCCGGTGAAGAACGTGCGGCCCTTGAGGTTGCGGCGGCTGATCGCGTAGGCGTAGGTCGTCGTCAGCGCCATCGCGATCGCGGTGCCGACCAGGGTGTACACGACCGTGTTCCTGTAGTTGATCCAGAACATCGGGTCGCCGAGGACCACCTGGAACGTCTCGACGTTGAAGCCGCGTGGGACGAGGTTCACCTCTCCGGCGGCGATGTAGCCCTCGGACGAGAACGCCTTGGCGAAGAGGTTGATGAACGGGTAGAGCGTCACGACGCACACGCCGAGGAGAACGATTGCGTTGACGACCCGGAAGACCCGGTACCCCGTGGTGTCCTTGATCGTGCTGGCCTGGGGCCGGACGGCGGAGATGTCCGGCGTCGTGGAGAAGGTGTCGGTCACCACAGCGAGGCTCCTACCAGGCGGCGCGACGCGAAGTTCGCGGAGAGGACGAGGGCGAGCCCGATGACGGCCTCGAACAGGCCGATCGCGGTCCCGTAGGAGAACTGCGCGGACTGGATGCCGACGCGGTACAGGTACGTCGAGATGACGTCGGCCGTCGAGTAGATGAGCGGGTTCTGCAGCAGGAGGACCTTCTCGAAGCCCACGGCCATGAACGACCCGATGTTGAGGATGAGGAGGACCATCATGGTGGGCCGGATGCCGGGCAACGTGATGTGCCACGTCTGCTGCCAGCGGTTGGCCCCGTCGATCCTCGACGCCTCGTAGAGCTGGTCGTCGATCGTGGTCAGCGCGGCGAGGTAGAGGATCGTGCCCCACCCGACGGTCTGCCAGACCTCCGAGGACACGTAGATCGTGCGGAACCACTCGGGTTGCTGCATCAACGCGACCGGGGTCCCGCCGAAGAGGTCGACGACCTGGTTCACCGTGCCCGTGATCGAGGTGAGCTGCAGGACGATCCCGGCGACGATGACGATCGACATGAAGTGCGGCAGGTAGGAGAGCGTCTGGACGATGCGCTTGAACCGGCGCGAGCGCAGCTCGTTGAGCATGAGCGCGAGAACGATGGGCAGCGGGAAGCAGATCAGCAGGGTCAGCAGGCCGAGGATCACGGTGTTGGCGAACACCGTCCAGAACTGCTGGTTCTGGATGAACATCTGGAAGTAGTACAGGCCGACCCACTCGTCACCGAAGATGTTGCCGCCCGGGCGGAACCGGCGGAACGCGATGACGTTCCCGAGCATCGGGAGGTAGCGGAAGATCAGCAGGAAGAGCACGGGCAGCACGAGGAACGTGTAGAGCCGCCAGTCCCGGCGCAACGCGCGAGCCCAGGTGTCCTTGTTGCGCAGCACCACGGGCCGCGCCTCCGCGGCCTGCGCCGTCGTCCCGCCCGGCGGGGCGGCAGTCCTCAGTGCCATCGATCGATGTCCTTCCGCCACGACGCCGTGCCGGCGGCCCCGCGACTGCGCGGGACCCCCCACGCCATCGTGGAAGTTCCGAAACTATCGGTCGTTAGACCGATACCTGATGCTTCGGACATTAGGGTTAGAGGCGAAGTTACGTCAAGCAACTACCAGCGCTGGCGGGTTACAAAACGATATCGAAGGCCGTTTCACCTGCCTGGGTCCCCGATCCCGCCGAACAGGACCCGTCCGCGGGTGTACGGTCATCACGAAACTTACGGAAGGCATGGAGATGACCGAGGTGAGCACCGCTCCCGGCACCGAGCCTGCGGAGGCGGCGTCAGGCACCACTCGTGGCGGGGTCACGATCAAGGAGATCGCGCAGGAGCTGGGCGTGTCTGTGCCGACGGTGTCCAAGGTCCTCAACGGGCGCGGCGACGTCGCCCCGAGCACGCGGGAGCGCGTCGAGGAGGCGCTCGAGCGGCACCACTACCGGCGGCGCCGCTCCGGCGTGGTGCCTGCCGGGACCGGCCTCATCGACCTGGTCTTCCACCGCCTCGGCTCCGCCTGGTCCATGGAGATCATCCGCGGCGTCGAGGACACCGCCGCCCAGTCGCGCACCAGCGTCATCCTCTCGGGGCTCAGCGGCGAGCACCGGCCGCCGCAGACGTGGCTCGACGCCACGATCGCGAGGCCGCCGCTCGGCGTGCTGCTCGTCGCGGCCAACCTCACGCCCGCGCAGCACCAGCTCCTCGACCGGCGCTCCATCCCGTACGTCGTCATCGACACCGACGGCGAGCCCCCGGCCGACGTCCCCTCCGTCGGGTCGGACAACTGGAACGGCGGGCTCGTCGCCACCCGGCACCTGCTCTCGCTCGGCCACCGCCGGGTCGCCGCGATCACGGGGCCCTCCGACATGCTGTGCAGCCGGGCGCGCGTCGACGGCTTCCGCTCGGCGCACGAGGAGGCGGGCGTGACGTTCGAGCCGGGCCTCGTGCGAACGGGCAACTTCTACGTCGAGGCGGGCTACGAGCACGGCCTCGACCTGCTCTCCCGCCCCGACCGGCCCACCGCGATCTTCGCGGGCTCCGACATGCAGGCGCTCGGCGTGCTCCGCGCCGCGCGCGAGCTGGGGCTGCGCGTGCCCGACGACCTGTCCGTCGTCGGCTACGACGACCTGCCGCTCGCGTCCTGGGTGGGTCCCGCCCTGACGACCGTGCGGCAGCCGCTCGCGGAGATGGGCGCCGCCGCCACACGCATCCTCTTCGACCTCATCGCCGGGCGGGCGCCGCAGGTACGGCGCCTGTCGCTCGCGACGGAGCTGGTCGTGCGGGAGTCGACAGCGCCGCCGCCGCGTCACTGACCCGGTCAGACGCTCCGGGCGTGCTCCACCAGCCGGTCGAACGCCGCGTCCAGCGCCTCGTCCACGACCTGCGCCCCTGGGTGCGCGTCGAACCACGCGACCTGCTCGGCCGCGCCCTGGTCGTAGGTGATCGTGGGGCCGTGCTCGGGCACGAGCGACCGGATCTTGGAGAGGTCGAACACCATGGAGTGGGCCTTGTCGCCCAGGAGGCCGGAGCCGACGTCGGGCAACGCCCGCGCGATCGTCTCGGAGGCGACGTGCACCAGCTCGGGCTCCACGCCCGCCGCGTGCCCCAGCCAGGTGTAGATCTGGTCCCACGTGGGCGCGTGGGTGCCGGTGATGTGGAAGGTGTCGCCGACGGCGAGCGGGTTGCCGAGCAGCCCCACGAAGCCGACCGCGAAGTCCTCCGTGTGCGTCAGCGTCCACAGGGACGTGCCGTCGCCGTGGACGACGACGGGCTTGCCGGCACGCATCCGCGCGACGTCCGTCCACCCGCCCGTCGTCGGCACGAGCGTGCGGTCGTAGGTGTGCGAGGGCCGCACGATGGTCGCCGGGAAGCCGTTCTCGCGCAGCTCGCGGACGAGCAGGTCCTCGCACGCGATCTTGTCGCGCGAGTACTGCCAGAACGGGTTTCGCAGCGGCGTCGACTCGGTGACGGGGAGGCGCGACGGCGGCGTCTGGTAGGCCGACGCCGACGAGATGAACACGTACTGGCCCGTACGGCCCGCGAACTGCGCGACGTCGCGCGCCACGTGGTCGGGCGTGAAGGCGCGGAACTGCGCCACCACGTCGAACTCACGGGCGCCCACCGCCGCAGCCACCGCCTGCCCGTCACCTGCGTCCGCGACGAGGGTCTCGACCTCCTCGGGGAGCGGGCGCGTCGTCGACGTCCCGCGGTTGAGGACGGTCACCCGGTGCCCGAGCCGCACCGCCCTCGCGACGCTCGCGGAGCTGATGACGCCGCTGCCGCCGATGAACAGGATGCTCTTCGGGTTCTTCGTCGAGACCATGGGGTCATCGTGCCATCGACCGGGTGGGCCGCAGCAGCGGGAGGAGCTGCTCGCCCTGCCGGCGGATCTCCGGGAGGTACGGAGTGTCCGAGAGCACGAAGTGCGTGATCCCGAGGTCCTCGTACTTGGCCAGCGCCCTTGCCACCTCCTCGGCGGTCCCCACCAGCCAGGTCGTCCCGGCGCCGCCCCCGCCGGCTCGCCCCGGGGCGGTGTACAGGATGTCGTCGAGGACGTCGCCCCGGGCGGCCAGGTCGAGCAGGCGCTGCTGGCCGACGGCGGCCCGCCACCGGCGGTCGTCCGGGCCCGCCGCCCGCCGCCCTGCGCCATCCGGGCGACCCGCGCCTCGGCGTCGGCCCATGCCTGCTCGGTGGCCTGCTCGGTGGAGCGGTACGGGTGGGGCGGCGCCACGACGTTGATCCCGGCGTCGAGCGCCGCTTGGATGATCGCGACCGACTCGTCGTGGTCCGGGTTGCCCCAGGCGCCGACGTTCATCGCGCCGAGCGTGAGTGGGGAGACCTGGACGCCGGTGCGTCCGAGCGGGCGGTAGGCGGTCATACGTGGGCTCCCAGGGCGGCGAGGGTGTGGAGGTTGGCGGGGCGCGCGAGCCCGTAGTGCTCGCGCAGGGTCGTGCCCTCGTACTCGGTGCGGAACAGGCCCCGCTCGCGCAGGATCGGGAGGACCTGGTCGACGAACTGCTCCAGCCCCGACGGCAGCACCGCGGGCATGATGTTGAACCCGTCGGCGGCCTCGGCGTCGTACCACTGCTGCAGCGCGTCGGCGACCTGCTCGGGCGTGCCGGCGAACGTCCGGTGGCCGCGGCCGCCGCCGAGCCGGCCGATGAGCTGGCGCACGGTGAGCCCCTCGCGCCGGGCGAGCGACACGATGAGCGTGTACCGGCTCTTGGCGCCCTCGATCTCGTCCTCGCTCGGCAGGTCGGCCGGCAGCTCGCGGTCGAGCGGCAGGTCCTCGGGCGCCAGCCGCAGGGTCTTCGCGAGCTGCGCGCGGGCGTACTCGGGGACGATGAGCTCGTCGAGCTCGCGCTCCTTGGCGAGGGCCTCCTCCTCGGTGGCCCCGATCACCGGGACGATCCCGGGCAGGATCCTCACGGTCTCCGGGTCACGCCCCACGGCCGCGGCCCGCGCCTTGAGGTCGGCGTAGAACGCCTGGGCGTCGCCGAGCGTCTGGTGCGCGGTGAACACGGCCTCGGCGTACCGCGCGGCGAGGTCCTTGCCGTCGTCGGACGAGCCGGCCTGCACGACGAGCGGGCGCGCCTGCGGCGAGCGGGGCGTGGTGAGCGCCCCGTGCACCGAGAAGTGCTTCCCGGCGTGCTCCGGACGGTGGATCTTCGTCGCGTCCGCCCAGACCCCGGCGGCCTTGTCTGCGAGGATCGCATCGTCCTCCCACGAGTCCCAGAGCTTGAAGGCGACCTCGAGGAACTCGGCCGCCCGCTCGTAGCGCGCGGCGTGCGCAGGCTGCTCGTCGAGCCCGAAGTTCCGCGCGATGTCCGGCCCGGCCGTGGTCACGACGTTCCAGCCGGCCCGCCCGCCGGACACGTGGTCGATCGACGCGAAGCGCCGGGCGAGGTTGTACGGCGAGTTGTAGGTGGTCGACGCCGTCGCGATGAGGCCGATCCGCTCCGTCACGCCGGCGATCGCCGTGAGCACGATCAGCGGGTCGAGCGACCCGGCTGGCCGGCGCCCGACGTCGGACTGCAGGCCGGGACCGTCGGCGAAGAAGATCGAGTCGAGCTTGCCCGACTCGGCGATCTGCGCGAGGCGCTGCAGGTAGGCGATGTTCGTCGAGACGGCGTCCGGGGCGCTCTCCGGGAGGCGCCACGACGCCTCGTGGTGACCGGTGCTCATGAGGAACGCGTTGAGGTTGAGCCGCCCGGGGCGGTGGTCGGTGGTCATGCGGTGGTGTCCTTCCGGTCGACGCCGAGCGCGTCCAGCAGCTCGGAGCGGATGCGGGCGAAGCTGGGATCGGAGCCGTCACGCGGCTCGGCGAGGTCGATGCGGCGCTCGAGCGCGATGCGCCCGGCATCGAGGACGACGACCCGGTCGGCGAGGACGATCGCCTCGTCGACGTCGTGGGTCACCATGAGCACGGTCGGCCCGTGCCGGGTCAGCAGGTCGCGCAGGAGCGCGTGCATGCGGGTACGGGTCAGGGCGTCGAGCGCGCCGAACGGCTCGTCCGCGAGCAGCAGCCGGGGCGAGCGCACGAGCGAGCGGGCGAGCGACACGCGCTGCTGCTCGCCGCCCGACAGCTCGTTCGGCCACGCGCGCTCCCGCCCGGCCAGCCCCACCTCGACCAGCGCCGCCCGCCCGGCGGCGCGGGCGTCGGCCTGCGGCCCGTCGAGCCCGAGCACGACGTTGTCGAGCACGCGCGCCCAGGGCAGCAGCCGCGAGTCCTGGAAGACCACGGACACCTGGTCGGGCACGACCACCTCGCCGGACCCGTCGACGTCGTGGTCGAGCCCCGCGAGGGCCCGCAGCAGGGTGCTCTTGCCCGAGCCGGAGCGCCCGAGGATCGCGACGAACTCGCCGGGGGCCAGCCCGAGGTCGAGGTGGTCGAGGACGGTCCGCTCGCCGTAGGCACGGACCAGGTCGCGGACGACGACGGCACCGCGGGCCGGTGCGTCCGTCGCCGTCAGCCCTCCAGCGTGCGCCGCCATGCGAGCGTCCTCCTCTGCAGCAGGCGGACGGCGAGGTCCGCTGAGTAGCCGAGGACGCCGTAGACGACCAGCCCGACGAGGATGATCTCCGTCTGCCCGTAGGTGCGCGCGAGCTCCATCATGTAGCCGATGCCGGCGGTCGCGTTGACCTGCTCGACGACGACGAGCGCGAGCATCGACCCGGTGACGGCGAAGCGGAGCCCGAGGAGGAACCCGGGCAGGGCCCCGGGCAGGACGACCCTGGCGACGAACTGCCACCGCGAGAGCCGGACGGTCTCGGCGAGCTCGACGTACCGGCTGTCGATCGCGCGCAGCCCGTTGTGCGTGTGCAGGTAGACGGGCACGAAGACACCCAGCGCGATCGTGATCACCTTCATCTCCTCACCGATCCCGAACCACAGGATGAGCAGCGGCAGGAGGGCCAGGCTGGGGATGGCGCGCTTGACCTGGATCGGCCCGTCGAGGACCGCGTCGCCGACCCGGCTGAGCCCCGCGACGAGTGCCAGGACGACGCCGGCGGCGGTCCCCGTCACGAGACCGAGCGCCGCGCGCGTGAGGGACACGGTCAGGTGCTCGCCGAGCCGGCCGTCCGCGACGAGCTCGGCCCCCGTCGTGACGACGGTCCAGGGCGCGCTGAGCACGCGTGGGTCGATGAACCCGATCGCCGAGCCGGCGGTCCACAGGACGAGCAGCAGCGTGACGCCCACGGCGGCGGCGAACGGCACCGGCCGGCCGAGTCCCAGCCGTACCCCGGACGGGCGCGCGTCAGGCAGGGCAACGGTGGCAGCGGCTCGCGGGGTGGTCGCGAAGACCCCCGCCCGCTGCGCGACGAGGGCGCTCACCTGCCGCTCCCGGCAGCCTCGGCCTGCGCCGCCTCGCCTGCGACGGGGCCGAAGCGCTCGTCGAACAGGTCGGCCGCGTCGAGGACCGGCTGGTCGAGCTCGGCGGCGAGCAGGTCGACCGTGTCCTGCGTGCGGGCGATCGTCTCGCTCAGGTCGGAGGGGACGTCCGGCACCGCCGCGTGGTCGATGAGGTACTGGGCGTCCTGGTCGCTCAGTCCCTGGTCCTCGACGTAGTACTTCTCCTTCCAGATGTCGGGGTGCTCGGCGACCCAGATCTTCGCCGCGGCCCAGGCGGCGACGTACTCGCGCAGAGCTGCGGCCTTCGCCGGGTCCTCGACGACCTCGGTCGGCGAGTACAGGTGGCTCGCGTCGTCGCGCAGGTGGTGCTTGACGGACGTGGCGCCGTCGGCGCCGTAGCTCGAGAGGTACCGGTAGAGCTGGGTGCCGCCGAGCGGGGCGATGTCCACCTCACCCGCCGCCAGCGCGGTCACGTAGACGTCGCCCGTGGCCGGCAGCTCGACCAGCTCGACGTCGTCCTTCGTCAGGCCGGCCGCCTGCAGCGCCCGCAGGACGATCGCGCCCTGGGCCTGGCCAGGGCTGAACGCGATGCGGTGCCCGCGGAGGTCCTCCAGGTCGTCGAGCTCGACGCCTGGTGCCCCGGCGAACTCGTAGATGGGGGCGTCCTGCCAGTTCTCGCGGAACACGGATGCGACGATCTGCACGTCGAGCCCGGTCCACGTCGCGTGGATCGCAGGGATCTCGGCGACGGATCCCACGTCCAGCGAGCCGGCCCGGAACGCCTCGGTCGTGGCAGGACCGCCCGAGATGTTGGCCCACTCGACCTCGAACGAGAAGTCGCTGTCGATGTCGTCGCCCGCGAGCTCGAACGCCTTCTGCGTCGTCGGGTCACCGACGATGAGCGTCGTTCCGGCGGGGACCTCGGTCGGGAGCGCGTCGGCGGCGGTGAGCGCGTCACCGTCGGTGCCGGCTTCGGCGCTGCCGCCGCAGCCGGCCGCCAGGAGGGCCACGGCGGCTACCGCGACCCCAGCGCGGAGTAGATCGGTATAAACGGGGGCAAAACGCCTGGTCTTGAGCATGGGTCGTCCCATCGTCGGAGAATCGGGGTGCGGCAGACCGGCGCGGCGGGGCCGCGACGGCAAGCACTGCGGGAGGTTCTGCGGGGGGTCCGGTCGCGCTACGGCGTCAGCGGCAACAGGGCCGGCACGGACAGCCGCACAGGCACCACGGACGGGACGCGCGCGGCGGCGCGGCGACCTCGGACCGGGACGGTCGGTGCGTGAACGGCGACATGCCGCGCAACGTACGTCGCAGATCGAGACCCGGCGACCGTTTCCCGGAAGTTCTCACGCTCTGAGACAGACACAGCCGGTCCGGTGGGACGACGAAGGGGTCACCTTCCGGATGGAAGGTGACCCCTTGGTCGTCGGGCACCCAGGTAGGCGGGTACCGCGTGCGGCTACTCCGCGCCGGCGGCGAGCTCGCCCGTCGGCGGGACGTCGCGAGGCGCGAGGCCCGCGCCCGCGGGAACAGCCTGCGGCTCGGCCGGCGTGCGGGCGCCCCGCGGCTTGGGAACCCCGCGGAAGCTGAACTCCCCGAGGATGCCCTCGCCGTCGCCGTCCACCACGATGAGCTGGCCCGGCTTCAGGTCGCCGAACAGGATCTTCTCGCTCAGCACGTCCTCGATCTCGCGCTGGATCGCACGCTTGAGGGGGCGCGCACCGAGGACCGGGTCGTAACCCTTCTCGGCGAGCAGGCCCTTCGCGGCGGGCGTGAGCTCGATGCCCATGTCCTTGTCGCGCAGGCGCTTGTCCAGCTTGGCGATCTCGAGGTCGACGATCTGCACGATCTCGTCCTGCGACAGCTGCGGGAACACGATCGTGTCGTCGACGCGGTTGAGGAACTCAGGCCGGAAGTGCTGCTTGAGCTCGTCGTTGACCTTCGCCTTCATGCGCTCGTACGACGTCACCAGGTCGCCGCCGGCGTTGAAGCCGGTCTGGAGGCCCTTGGCGATGTCCCGCGTGCCGAGGTTCGTGGTCATGATGATCACGGTGTTCTTGAAGTCGACCACCCGGCCCTGCGAGTCGGTGAGCCGGCCGTCCTCGAGGACCTGCAGCAGCGAGTTGAAGATGTCCGCGTGGGCCTTCTCCACCTCGTCGAACAGGACCACGGAGAACGGCTTGCGCCGCACCTTCTCCGTGAGCTGGCCGCCCTCGTCGTAGCCGACGTACCCGGGAGGCGATCCGAACAGCCGCGAGACCGTGTGCTTCTCCGAGAACTCCGACATGTCGAGCTGGATCAGCGCGTCCTCGTCACCGAAGAGGAACTCGGCGAGCGCCTTGGCCAGCTCGGTCTTGCCGACGCCCGTCGGCCCGGCGAAGATGAACGACCCGCCGGGGCGCTTGGGGTCCTTGAGGCCCGCCCGCGTGCGGCGGATGGCCTGCGACAGCGCCTTGATCGCGGTCTCCTGACCGACGACGCGCTTGTGCAGCTCCTCCTCCATGTGGAGCAGGCGCGCGGACTCCTCCTCGGTGAGCTTGATGACCGGGATGCCCGTGGACATCGCCAGCACCTCGGCGATCAGCTCCTCGTCCACCTCCGCGACGGAGTCGAGGTCGCCCGACTTCCAGGCCTTCTCCTTGTCGGCCCGGAGCTGGGTGAGCTGCTTCTCCTTGTCGCGCAGGCCAGCGGCCTTCTCGAAGTCCTGCTCGTCGATCGCGGACTCCTTCTCGCGGCGCGCCTCGGCGATCTTCTCGTCGAGCACCTTGAGCTCCGGCGGCGCCGTCATGCGACGGATCCGCAGGCGGGCGCCGGCCTCGTCGATCAGGTCGATCGCCTTGTCGGGGAGGAACCGGTCGTTGATGTACCGGTCCGCGAGCGTCGCCGCAGAGACCAGCGCGGAGTCCGTGATGGACACGCGGTGGTGCGCCTCGTAGCGGTCGCGCAGGCCCTTGAGGATCTCGATGGCATGCTCGAGCGACGGCTCGGCCACCTGGATCGGCTGGAAGCGGCGCTCCAGGGCCGGGTCCTTCTCGACGTACTTGCGGTACTCGTCGAGGGTGGTCGCACCGATTGTCTGCAGCTCGCCGCGGGCCAGCATCGGCTTGAGGATCGACGCCGCGTCGATCGCGCCCTCGGCTGCGCCCGCCCCGACGAGGGTGTGGATCTCGTCGATGAACAGGATGATGTCGCCGCGGGTGCGGATCTCCTTGAGGACCTTCTTCAGGCGCTCCTCGAAGTCACCGCGGTAGCGGGAGCCGGCCACCAGGGCGCCCAGGTCCAGCGTGTAGAGCTGCTTGTCCTTGAGCGTCTCCGGGACGTCCCCGCGCACGATGTCCTGCGCGAGGCCCTCCACGACGGCCGTCTTGCCGACGCCGGGCTCGCCGATCAGCACCGGGTTGTTCTTGGTGCGGCGGGACAGCACCTGCATGACCCGCTCGATCTCCTGCGTGCGCCCGATGACGGGGTCGAGCTTGCCCTCGCGCGCGGCCTGGGTGAGGTTCCGGCCGAACTGGTCGAGCACGGCCGAACCTGCCGGCTGGCCCTCCTGCGGGCCGCCCGTCGCGACGGGCTCCTTGCCCTGGTAGCCGGAGAGGAGCTGGATGACCTGCTGGCGCACCTTGTTCAGGTCCGCGCCCATCTTGGTGAGCACCTGCGCCGCGACGCCCTCGCCCTCGCGGATGAGGCCGAGGAGGATGTGCTCGGTGCCGATGTAGTTGTGGCCGAGCTGCAGCGCCTCGCGGAGCGACAGCTCCAGCACCTTCTTCGCGCGCGGGGTGAACGGGATGTGGCCGCTGGGAGCCTGCTGACCCTCACCAATGATCTCGGTGACCTGGGTACGCACGCCGTCCAGCGAGATGCCGAGCGACTCCAGGGCCTTGGCGGCCACGCCCTCACCCTCGTGGATGAGGCCGAGGAGGATGTGCTCGGTCCCGATGTAGTTGTGGTTGAGCATCCGCGCCTCTTCTTGGGCGAGGACGACGACCCGACGGGCTCGATCCGTAAATCTCTCGAACATGTGCTGCTCCCTCACGAGCGGCGTTACCTTGTACCGGCGTACCAGGCCTGACCGCATCGACTCTATGCGCTCCCAACGCGCCGATGGGCCGACTCATGCCTTTGTTCGCCAGGGGCGTGACGATCCCCGCCAGGACCGCCCCGAGGCGGGCGTGCCGGGCCCGGCACGCCGGGTCGGACGACCCCGGACGGACGGACCGCGCGCCGGTCGTTGACCCCGGGCGCTGCACAAGGCAGGCTCAATGCCGAGGACCGCACGAGCGCCCGCCCCACGAGCCCCCGGGAGGTCACAGATGCCGGAGGAGTCGCCCGAGTCCTGGGAGCAGATCGTCGCGCGCTTCGCCCGGTTCTCCGGCGTGGTGGGCGAGGTGCACGACCCGCTGACCTGGGGCCTCGACCTCGAGGAAGAGACCGTCACCGGCGTCGCCGACGGCCAGGACCCGACCGAGGAGCGCTTCCTGCGCGCCTACCGCACCTTCTCCGGCGAGTCGGTGGAGGTCGAGACGCTGCGCATCCCGGCGGAGGCCGAGCAGGTGGAGGACATCGTGCGCGCGGCGTGCAGCGGAGCGCTCGCCGCGCCCCTCCACGCCGACGTCGACTCGGAGACGCCCGAGCCGACGGACTTCGCGGAGGCCTACCAGGACTACCGCACGGCGATGCGGGCGATCGTCGCCGAGGTGGACGAGGTGCCGTGCGAGACGAGCGCCTTCCGGGTGGACGGCATGGAGCGTGAGTCCCTGCGGGTCACCGTGCGCGGCATCACGGCGGTCTACGCGCCGACGTCGGACCGCGCCCTGGTCGTCACGGGTCCGGGGGACCTGGTCGACCGGGTCGACATCGTCACGCGCCCGATCCGGAACCTGCTGCACGGCGACGACGGGCCGCGGTTCTGACCCACCTCGCAGTGCCTACGATGCGGAAGGCTGGTGGACGCGCATGACAGGAGTCGTCGTCGGTGTGAACGGCTCGGCGGAGTCCGAGCAGGCCCTCGACTGGGCCCTCGCCGAGGCCGCGTCCCGAGAGGTGTCCCTCACCGCGGTGATGGCGTGGCAGCCCGGGAACCGGGCGCCGGAGCCCGCGCAGTATGCCCAGCTCGTGGAGCGCAAGCGCGAGGAGGCGCTGACCATCCTCGACCTGGCGCTGCGGCGCACCGGCATCAGCGTGCCCGCGCAGGCGCGGCTCGCCGAGGGGCCCGCGGCGGACGCGCTGCTCGCGGCGCAGGACGACGCCGACCTGCTGGTCCTCGGCCGGCGCGGCGTCGGCCGGATGGGCCGCCTCGTGCTGGGTTCCGTGTCGTCCACGGTGGTGGAGCACGCGACGCGCCCCGTCACGGTGGTGCGCAGAGCGGAGAAGACCGTGCCCGACGCCGGCGGGTCGCCCACCGAGACCGGCCCGCCGCGCGTCCTGGTCGGTGTGGACACCTCGCCCCCGAGCATCGCGGCCCTGCACCACGGCGCGGAGGCGGCGGCCCGGATCGGCGGCGTCCTCGACGTGGTGTTCGCGTGGCAGATCACGACCCTCGCGCCGCTGCCGGGCAGCTGGGGCTGGGCGCCGCCGATCGAGGACTACGAGAAGTTCGCAGCCGGCGCGCTCGACGCGTGCGTGGCGCAGGCGGCCCTGCCGCTGCCTGACGAGCGTGTGGTGCGCAGGGTTCTGCACGGCAACGCCGCGGAGACGCTCCTCAACGCCGCGGCCGGCGCGGAGCGCATCGTCGTCGGCAACCGGGGGCTCGGCGGGTTCGACCGCCTGCTCCTCGGCTCGGTCAGCCGGCAGGTGCTCGACTACGCGGCGAGCCCCGTCACGGTCGTGCGCGCGGAGGGGTGAACTCCGCCCCGGAGCAAGACAGGGGCTGGGAGGGCGGCGGTAGGATCACGCCCCGTGAAGACCCCCGCCGCGCCGCTCCTCCGAGCCGTTCTGGTCGGCGTGCTGATCGTCGCCGCGGGGACCGTCACGGCACAGCCGGCGGCTGCCGGCCGGCTGATCGAGGTCACCGCCGAGGGCGTGACCTTCGACTCGGACGCCGAGAACGCGACGGTCGAGTACTGGATCACGGACCCCAAGGGCAACGGGCTCGGCTACTACAGCCGCTCGCTCAGCCGCCACGACACCGACGGCGGCTACGCGGCGTTCACCGAGGCGGCGTCGGCGTACCCGGGGGCCTACTGCGTGGCTGCCGTGAGGGTCGAGCGGGCCGGCGACTGGGCGGCCTGGAGCAACGGCATCAAGGGCTACAAGTGCGCCCAGAGCGCGCCCAGCCCCACGCCCACCACCGAGAGCCCTAGCCCCACGCCGCCGCCGTCCGCCGCGGCGCCGCCCCCCGCACCGACCAGTCCCCCGCCCGCGGCACCCACCACTCAGCCCGCGAATACGTCGCCCACGCCCACGCCGAGCCCCTCGCCGTCGCCGACCCCGACGCCCTCCCCCGAGGTGTCGCTGAGCCCGCTGCCCCCGGTCCCCGAGCCGGAAGCCCAGGACCCGCTGGTGGCCGGGCGGGCCGAGGCCGACGGGGGCGGCCCGCTGGTCGACGACATCGGCGGCTCCGGTCCCACAGGCCTGGGCTGGCTCGCGGCGCTCGCCGGCGGCCTGCTCGCCGCGGCCGGTGGCGGCCTGGTCCTGCTGAACCGTCGCCCCCGCTGATCCCGGGCTCCTGACGCAGACTGGCCCCATGACACGGACGACCGGCCCGGCCGGGCTGCTCCTCACGCCGGGTGCCGGGGCGGACCGCGACCATCACACCCTTGTGACCGTCGAGGAGACGCTCGCCGCGGCGAGGCCGCCGCTACCCGTCCGCCGTGTCGACTTCCCCTACCGGATCGCCGGACGCCGGATGCCGGACCGGCCACCCGTCGCCGTCGCGCACCTTGTCGAGGAGGCGAAGGCGTGGGCGGCCGAGCTCGGCGTCCCCACCGGGAGCCTGCTCCTCGGCGGGCGCTCGTTCGGCGGGCGGATGTGCTCCATGGCGGTCGCCGAGGGCATGCCCGCGGCCGGGCTGGTGCTGCTCAGCTACCCGCTTCACCCGCCGGGCAAGCCGGAGAAGCTCCGCGTGGAGCACTTCGGCGGCCTGGACGTCCCGGTGCTCTTCGTGTCCGGCACCACGGACCCGTTCGCGACCCCTGACGAGCTCGCAGAGCACGTCGCCGCGATCCCCGGTCCGGTCACGGTCGTCCACCTGCCCGGCGCGCACGACCTGCGCGGGCGTGACGCCGACGTCGCCCGGGCCGTGGCGGACTGGGTCGCCGGGCTCTGAACGTCGCCGGTCGCTACTTGCCGGGCGGCTGCTCCGGGTACTCCGCGGGCGTCTTCTCGAGCTCGATCGCGATCTCGTGCCGCCCCGCGAGGATGTTCGCGCGGTTCTCGTCCCGCTGACGCAACGCGTCAGCCTGGAGCTCGGGGGTGAGGTGGTCCCAGTAGAGGGTGCCGTCGAGGTGCTGCGTCTCGTGGATGAAGCACCGCGCCAGGTACCCCGTGGCCGCGAGCTGCACGGGCGCCCCGTACTGGTCGACGCCGCGCACCGTCGCACCGCCCGGCCGCTCGAGCGGCTCGTACGCCCCCGGGACCGACAGGCAGCCCTCGTCCTCGGTCTCCGGCTCGGCCTCGAGGTCCATCTCCAGCTCGGGGTTCACGATCGCGCCGACGTGCCGGTCGCCCTGCTCGTCAGTGAGGTCGTAGACGAATACTCGCAGGTCGGAGCCCACCTGGGTGGCCGCGAGGCCGACGCCCTCGGCGACCTCCATCGTGGTGAACATGTCGTCGATCAGGCGCGCGAGCTGCGGCGTGGAGAACTCCGTGACCTTGCGCGTGGGCGAGTGCAGCACCGGCTCGCCGATCTCCGTGATGCGCAGCGGGTGCCCGCGCAGCACCTCCGGGGCGATCGCGGGATAGTCCTCGACTGGCTCGCCGAGCAGATAGGTGACGGGCTTGCGCCGGCCGAAGTTCCACATGGAACACGAGGTTAGCCGCCCGGCGCAGGCCGTGGCCCGGCGGCGGCCCCGCGTGCGGCTCGCCGCGGCCCGGCGGATGCTCGACGCGTGCCGACCGGACCACAGCACAGGCCCGGGGCGCAGGAGTGGGTGCCGCCCGGGGCCGACGTCGCGGGCCTCGCCGAGGCTGCCCACGCCTGCCGCGGCTGCGAGCTGTGGGCAGGTGCTGCCTGGCACGCCGGCCTCGGTCCTGCTCACCACGCACCCGTCCGCGCTGCTGCGCGTCCGCGGCCGCCCGGAGTGGGGCGACGCCCTCGCTGCGTTCGTCACGGATCTGCGCACCGCCGCGGATGCGGCAGGATTCACGGCGTGACTGAGCAGGAAGAGACGACGCGGGACGAGACGACGCGGGACGAGACGACGCGGGACGAGACGACGCGGGACGAGACGACGCGGGACGAGACCCCCGTGTTGTCGGCGAGCCGCACCCGGCTGATCCCGGCCGGGGCAGCCGCGGTCACGCTGGCCGCGGGACTGGGCGCGCGCGCCGCGCTCGACGGAGACGTCGCGAAGTACGCCGGGGACGCGTTGTACACGGTGCTGGTCTTCTGGCTCGTGCTGCTGGTCTCGCCGCGGACGCGCCCTGTGCGAGCCGCTGTCCTCGCATTCGGCGTGAGCGCCACGATCGAGCTGTTCCAGCTCACGGGCGTCCCAGCAGACCTGGCGCAGCAGAGCGCGCTCGCCCGCCTTGTCTTCGGCACGACGTTCAACGCGCCCGACCTGTTCTGGTACCTGGTCGGGGCAGTGGTCGTCGGGGTGCTGTGGTGGGGCGTGAGGCGCCGCCTGGATGTCAGCGTGCCGCCCGTCACCGGCCGCGACCTGGGGGCGAGCCACGTGTAGCTCGGTCGTCCGCCCTGGTGGCCGACGTCGGTCGGGCCGTCCGGGCCGGGTTCGCCCGGGCCGGGTTCGCCCGGGCCGGGGGTGTGTCGTGCGCGCTGCGGGAACAGATCGACGGACCGGTCGGACGCCGACCGGACCGTCGTCCGGGGATAAACCCGGTGCCCCGCCCCACCGCGAAGTGCAGAATGGCCTCCGTGCTCCTGACCCTGACGACGACGCATCAGCCGGCCACCGACCTCGGTTACCTGCTGTACAAGCACCCGGACAGGGTTCAGGAGTTCAAGCAGTCCTTCGGCACCGCGACGGTGTTCTACCCGGAGGCCACTGACGAGCGGTGCACCGCCGCCCTGCTGCTCGAGATCGATCCCGTCCGGCTGGCACGGTCGGCTGGTCGCACGCCGGACTTCAGCCTCTCGCAGTACGTCAACGACCGTTCGTACGCTGCGTCGTCACTGCTCGGGGTCGCTCTTGCGGATGTGTTCAGCACGGCCCGCAGCGGACGTTGCGACACGCGCCAGGAGGTGGCCGACTCGGCCATCCCGCTCGAGATCGTGATTCCCGTCCTGCCCTGCCGAGGCGGTCCGAAGACGGCGCACCGGATCTTCGAACCGCTCGGCTGGCAGGTAAGCGCGACGCCCGTCGCGCTCGACGAGCACTTCCCGGAGTGGGGCGCCTCGAGGTACGTCAGGCTCACCCTGACGGGCACGGTGCGACTCGCGGACGCACTCAACCAGCTGCACGTCCTGCTGCCCGTGATGGACGAGTCGAAGCACTACTGGCAGGGAACCGACGAGGTCGACAAGCTGCTGCGCTCCGGCGAAGGATGGCTGGCCAGTCACCCGGAGCGAGAGCTGATCGCCCGCCGGTACCTCGGGCGCAGGTCCGCACTGACACGCACCGCGCTCACCAGGCTCGCCGAGCTGGGGGACGACTCGGAGGACGCACTCGAACCGGCTGAGGAAGAGGAGATCGCGCAGCCTGCCGAGCGCCGCGAGTCGCTCAACGCGCAGCGCCACGAGGCCGTGCTCTCGACCCTTGTCGACCTCCGGGCGAAGTCCGTGATCGACCTGGGATGCGGGCCTGGGCAGTTTCTCCACAGGTTGGTACACGAGCCGTCGTTCACGCGGGTCGCCGGTGTCGACGTGTCCTCTCGCTCCCTGGAGATCGCTGCCCGGCGGCTCCGGCTCGACCAGCTCGGCGAGCGTCAGGCCTCCCGCGTCCACCTCTTCCAGGGTGCCCTCACCTATGAGGACGCCCGGCTGAGCGGGTTCGACGCGGCGGTGCTGATGGAGGTCGTGGAGCACATCGATCCACCGCGCCTCGCGGCTCTCGAACGCGTCGTCTTCGGAGCAGCCAGGCCTGGTGCGGTGCTCGTGACCACTCCGAACGTCGAGTACAACGCAAACTACGAAGGGCTCACCGGTATGCGCCACCCGGACCATCGCTTCGAGTGGAGCCGGCAGGAGTTCGAGTCGTGGGCGGGCCGGGTCGCGGCCGTGCACGGATACACGGCGCAGTTCAGGGGTATCGGCGACGTCGACCCCGAGCGTGGCACCCCGACGCAGATGGCGGTGTTCCTCCGTGACTGAGACGACTGCGCGCCCGCAGATCAGCGTGCCCACGATGGGACTCGTGCTGCTCGTCGGAGTATCCGGCAGCGGCAAGTCGACCTTCGGCCGACGGCACTTCAAGCCGACCGAGGTCATCTCGAGCGACTTCTGCCGTGCGCTCGTCGCCGACGACGAGACGGACCAGGCCGCGACCCCCGACGCCTTCGACGTCCTCAACTACATCGTCGGCACCCGGCTGCGGCGCGGGCTTCTCACCGTCGTCGACGCGACGAACGTCCAGGGGGCCGCTCGTGCGTCCCTGATCAAGCTGGCCAAGGAGCACGACGTTCTCGTCGACGCGATCGTGCTCGACGTCCCCGAGTCTGTCGCCGTCGAGCGCAACCGGCTGCGTCCGGAACGCGACTTCGGCCCGCAGGTCGTCACCCGGCAGCAGCGAGACCTCCGCCGGAGCCTCGGCCGGATGAGGAAGGAGGGGTTCCGTCGTGTCCATGTCCTGCGTGGAGTGGAGGAGATCGAGAACGTCTCGCTGAGCAGGGAACGGCCCTGGAACGACCGCAGGGACCTGCACGGACCGTTCGACATCATCGGTGACGTGCACGGATGCGCCTCAGAGCTGCGCACGCTGCTGGGCACGCTCGGCTGGTCGATCACGTACGACGCCGCAGGGCACGCCGTCGACGCCAGCCACCCCGAAGGTCGCACCGCCGTGTTCGTGGGCGACCTCGTCGACCGCGGGCCCGACACACCGGGAGTGCTGCGGCTCGTCATGGGGATGGTCGCGTCGGGCGCGGCGCTGTGCGTCTCGGGCAACCACGAAGCCAAGCTCGTTCGCGCGATGAAGGGCGCCAAGGTTCAGGTCAAGCACGGTCTCGCCGAGTCGCTGGAGCAGCTCGCCAGTGAGCCGGAAGACTTCCGCACGTCCGCCCGGGCGTTCATGGACGGCCTGATCAGTCACTTCGTGCTCGACGACGGTCGCCTCGTCGTCGCCCACGCCGGCCTCAAGGAGGCGTACCACGGCCGTTCCTCCGGTCGCGTTCGCTCGTTCGCGCTCTACGGCGACACGACCGGTGAGACCGACGACTACGGCCTGCCCGTCCGCTACCCCTGGGCGCGCGAGTACCGGGGCGAGGCGACCGTCGTGTACGGCCACACGCCGGTCCTCGAACCCGAGTGGATCAACAACACCATCTGCCTGGACACCGGTGTGGTGTTCGGCGGGCACCTGACCGCGCTGCGATACCCGACGCGCGAGATCGTCGCGGTCCCCGCCGAACGCGAGTGGTACGCGCCCGCCCGCCCGCTCGCCGGCGCCGTCGACCGGGAGCCGACCGCGTTCTCCATCGACGACGTGATCGGGACCCGGTGGCTGACGACAGCGACGGCCGGCAAGGTCAAGATCCCGGAGGAGAACGCTGCCGCGGCGCTGGAGGTGATGAGCCGCTTCGCCGTCGACCCGCGCTGGCTGATCTATCTGCCGCCGACGATGGCGCCCGCTCAGACGTCGAAGCGCCCGGGCTTCCTCGAGCACCCCGAGCAGGCCTTCGCCGAGTACGCCGCCGCCGGCGTGACCGAGGTCGTGTGCGAGGAGAAGCACATGGGCTCACGAGCGATCGCCGTCATCGCGCGCGACGAGATCGCTGCCGAGAAGCGGTTCGGCGCCGCGGACGGCACAACGGGCGTGGTGTACACACGGACCGGGCGTTCGTTCTTCCCGGACGGCGGCGCGCTCGTCGACCGGGTGCGTTCGGCAGTCGCGCCCCTGTTCGAGGAGCTGGACACCGACTGGCTCGCGCTCGACTGCGAGCTGCTGCCCTGGTCGGCCAAGGCCATGTCCTTGATCCGGGACCAGTACGCGTCGGTCGGAGCCGCCGCGAGGGAAGCCTTGCCGGCAGTCGCGGCCCTGATCGACGCCGCAGCGGCGCGCGGGCTCGACGTCACTGCGCTCGGTGACCGCGTGATGCGACGAACGGCGAACGCCGAGGCCTACCGCCAGGCGTACGCGGCGTACGTGCGTCCGACGGAGGGGCTCAGCGGCGTCACGCTCGCGCCCTTCCAGATCCTCGCTGCCGAGGGCCGTTCGCTCGCGGTGACCGAGTCGCACCGCTGGCACCTGGAGACGATCGGCCGGCTGACGGATCCGCTGATTACTCACACCAGGCACCGGTTCGTGGACCTGTCGTCCGAGGAGCAGAAGGCAGACGCCATCCAGTGGTGGCTCGACCTGACCGGATCGGGTGGCGAGGGAATGGTCGTCAAGCCCTTGGCCGCCGCGGGCCGCTCCCAGCCTGGGCTCAAGGTCCGCGGGCGCGAGTACCTGCGGATCATCTACGGGCCCGACTACACCGACGCGCTCGACGTCTTGCGTGACCGTGCGCTCGGCCGGAAGCGGAACCTCGCGCGCCGTGAGCACGGTCTTGGCCTTGAGGCGCTGACGCGTTTCGTCGCGGGCGAGCCGCTGTGGAGCGTCCACCAGATGGCGTTCGCCGTTCTCGCCCTCGAGTCGGAGCCCGTCGACCCTCGGCTGTAGGCATGACCTGCGCCTCGGCTCGTGCTGCGCGGGACACCCGGACATGACGATGGCAGGGTGTGCCCGCAGCGTGATCGCAGCAGACCGCCACGTGGTCGGGGAGCGGTCCTACGCCGCGAACACGCAGAACTCGTTGCCCTCCGGGTCTGCCAGCACCACCCAGCTCTCGTGCCGGCCGACCTCGCTGGCGCCGGCCCTGATCAGGCGCGCCACCTCTGCCTCCCGATCGGTGGCGCGCAGGTCGAGATGCAGGCGGTTCTTCACCGTCTTGGGCTCAGGAACTCGGTTGAAGAACAGTCGGGGGACACCGCCATCGGGTGCTTCTACCAGCACGGAAGGGTCGTCCTCCGGGTCGTCGACGCCCATGGTGCGCAGGCGCGCCAACTCTTCGTCGTCGTAGGGCGCGACGTCGTAGCCGTCCAGGGCCGTTGCCCAGAACCGCGCCAGGGAGGCGGGGTGGCGGCAGTCGAACACCACGTCCTTGAGAGTCGCCATGCCGGCAACGCTAGTCCGCTGCCGGAGCGGAGCCACTTCCTGGGCACGGGTGCCGATTGAGCGGGTTCCCGACACCTCTGGCTGACAGCGAAAACCCCGTCCCGCCAGGTCAAACGACCTGGTGGGACGGGGCTTTGGCACCGAGCCGCCTGTGGGAATCGAACCCACGACCTTCTCATTACGAGTGAGACGCTCTGCCGACTGAGCTAAGGCGGCGCGCTCGCCGACGCCACTGCGGCGTACCGCGTGGTTCAGCGAGCGCCCCAACTGTACCCAACACCCGGGCCAGACTCCAAAGCGAAACCGATGTGACGTCGTCGGCCCCACCTGGGAGGACGTCTCAGCAGGTCAAGCCGTCCTGCGGGACGGTGCCGTGGACCAGGTAGTCCTCGACGGCCCGTGAGATGCAGTTGTTGGACCGGCCGTACGCCGTGTGCCCCTCGCCCTGGTAGGTGACGAGCACGCCGGACTCGAGCGTCGAGGCAAGGGCCTGCGCCCACTTGTACGGCGTGGCGGGGTCGTTGGTGGTGCCGATGACGACGATCGGGTCCGCGCCGGCCGCCGTGATGTCGAACTCCTGCTCGGCGGGCGGGAACGGCCAGTCGGTGCACTCGATGCCGGAGTAGCCGAACGACTTGCCGAGGGTCGGCGCGGCGGCCTCGATCTCGGCGGCGAGCGCCTTCATCTTCTCGGGGTCGTCCTCGGCGCGGCCGTCGGCACAGTTGACGGCGCGGAACGCCTCCTCGCTGTTGGAGCGGAAGGTGCCGTCGCTGTTGCGCTCGTTGTAGACGTCCGCGAGGTACAGCAGGGTGTCGCCCGCACCCTCGTAGAAGACCTCCTCGAGGGCCTGCGTGAGGACTCCCCAGCTCGCCTCGTCGTACATCGTGACAGCCACACCGTAGAAGGCGAGCTTCTGGGTCACGTCACGGTCGCCGGAGGTCGGGATGGGGTTGTCGGCCGCGTCCTCCACCATGGCGCGGATCTGCTTCAGGCCCGTCTCGACGTCGCCGCCGAGGGGGCAGTCGGCGCCGGCCTGGCAGTCCTGGACGTAGGCGCGCAGCGCGTTCTCGAAGCCGACGGCCTGCTCGGCGGCCACCTGGTCCGACGTCAGGTTGGGGTCCAGGGCGCCGTCGAGCACGAGGCGGCCGACCCGGTCGGGGAACAGGCCGGCGTACGTGTAGCCGAGCTGCGTGCCGTAGGAGTAGCCGAGGTAGTTGAGCTTGTCGTCGCCGAGCGCGGCCCGGAGCATGTCCATGTCGCGGGCGGCGCTCTGCGTGTCGACGTTCCCGAGCAGCGCCCCCGTGTTCTGCGCGCAGGCCGCGCCCCACTCCCGGATCGACTGGGCGCGCTCGGCGAGCCCCTCGTCGGTGTAGGGGTAGTCCTTCGAGAGGAACTCGTCCTTGTCCTCGTCGGCGAAGCACGTCACCGGTGACGACTGCCCGACGCCCCGCGGGTCGAAGCCCACGATGTCGAACGAGTTCCGCAGCGCCTGCCCGAAGCTGCCGCTCTCCACCAGCGAGATGCCCGACCCGCCCGGCCCGCCCGGGTTGATGAGCAGCGAGCCGACCTTCTGCCCGGAGGCGGGCGCCTTCTTCAGCGCCAGCTCGATGCTGCCCGCCGCAGCGTCGTGCCAGGACAGCGGCGCGCTCGCCGTCGTGCACTGGAATCCGCCGCCGCAGTCCACCCACTCGAGGGCCTGCGAGTACCAGGACTCGAACCCCGCGGGCGCGCCGTCGGCCCCCGCGACCGGCGCCTCGGGCGATACGCCCGCCCCGAGCGTGGTCTGAACCTTGGGGGGCGCGGCGCAGGCTGCGAGGAGGAGCACGGTGACGAGCAGGCAGGCGACGGCGGCCGCGGGCTTACGGCGAGCGGGGCGGATCACC
This sequence comes from Antribacter soli, assembly GCF_021568775.1. GTDB lineage: Bacteria > Actinomycetota > Actinomycetes > Actinomycetales > Cellulomonadaceae > Antribacter > Antribacter soli. Next base: position 104,389 of record NZ_JAKGSG010000005.1, read on the forward strand.
CGGACAACCTACCGGTACTCACAGGGCAAGTCCTGACGCTCGCCCAACCAACACGTCACTCTCACTCGATGCCTGCCCACGCGACCTCACCGGGCTGCCCGTCCGCCGTCCTGGGCGGCACCTCGACCGTCCCGTGCTCCCCGAGCACGACGGTCATGGGGACCGTCTCGTCCGTCCCCGCGGGCACGGCGACCACGGTGGTGGTGGGCGCCCAGTCCATGGTGCACATCTCGGCGGCCGGCGGCAGCAGCGTCACGGTCACGCCCGCGTCGCCTGCCGTCGCCTCGGCCTCCGCGATGGACGGGCAGGAGCTCGACCCGTACGTCACGACGTAGACCAGCCCGGCCTCCGGCGACCAGGCGGCGCCGGCCGACGAGTCCATGGCCCCGGGCACGCCTTCCGGCAGGCCACGCCCTGACTGGCCGGGCTCCAGCGTGATGTCGGTGGCGAGCGGCAGCCCGCCCGACGACGTCTCGCTCGGCTCGGGCGTCGCGCTCTCGCCCGACGTGGGCTCCGCCGACGCGGACGCGCCTCCTGGCGAGTCGACCTCCTGTGCGCACGCCGTGAGCAGCAGGAGCGCCGCCGCGGCGCCGAGGCCGAGGAAGAGCCCGGGGACACCGGAGCCGGAACGTCGATTCATGGCGCGATCCTTTCACCCGTCACTGACATGTCACCCCCACCATGTCGCGACGGGTCCCGACCTTGCATCCGGTGCGCGGGCGTTACGCGAACCGGAGCCGGGCCGGCGTCTCCGCTGGGCGCGTCTTGCGCAGGAACGCCTTGCGCCGGGCCGCGAAACCGTTCCGGTCGTCGAAGAAGTCTCTGGCCATCTCGGCGAGCTCGATCGTCTGGTAGTAGGACAGCGGCTTGGAGCGGGCCCGCCGCTCGGCCTTCTGCGCGAGCATCCACCCGAGCGTGGCGGGCTCGGCGTACCCCCGGGCGGCGGCGGCGAGCCACTCCTGGAAGGCCCCCCACTCGCGCGGGCCGACCGCGGAGATCATGCCGATGCGGGCAGCCTCCGCGACGGACAGCGGCAGCTTGCGGCTCAGGAGCCGCTCGGCGCGCTGTGCGCCGACGCGCCCGGCGACGCTCCAGGTGTGCAGCTCCGACCCGAAGATCCCCATGTCGTAGTAGGGGTTGAGGACGACGCCGTCGCGCGCGAGCGTCACGTCCGCGCACAGCCCGGCCATCACGCCGCCCGCCCCGGCGTTCGCGGTGAACGCGGCGACGGTGAGCTGTTCGGCGGACGCGATCGCGAGGCACAGCTCGTCGATCGCGCAGATGTTCTCCCACGCCTCCGCGGCCGGGTCGGGAGCCGCGTCGATCACGCCGAGGTGGATCCCGTTGGAGAAGGCGTGCTCGGTGCCGTTGAGGACGAGCACGCGCGTGTCCTCGATGAGGGCCTTCTCGACGGCGGTCGTGAGGCGGCGGCACTGCTCGGTGTGCATGGCGCCGTTGTAGGAGCGGATCGTCAGGTGGCCGACGTCGCCGTCGCGCACGTACACGGTCTCGGCGAAGGCGTCCGGCGCGCGGCGGAACGGGGCGTCCCCGCCGAGCACGGTCGCGGCGGGGAGCTTGACGCCGCGACGGATGCCGAGCTCGGCCGCGTAGCCGACCCAGAGCGTGCCCCGGCCGGTCGCGATCGCGACGGCGTCGAGGTTGCGGCCCACCACCGTGCCGGGCGGAGCGCCGAAGTCGTCGTCGGTGGCGACGGCGTCGAAGAGGCACAGCTCACGGTCCCCGACGGTGGCCGGTGCGCCGGGGGCGCCGTCGGCGGCGGCGACGCGCCGCGCGAGATCCTCGGCGGGCTCGGACCACTCGAGGCGGAAGCGCTCGCGGCGCAGCATGGGCAGCTCGGACGCGCTCGCGACGCTCCGCGGGTGGTCCTCGGCGGGCACGGGGCCCAGACCGTCGGCGACCTTGCGGACGACCTCCTGCACGCAGGTCAGTGCGGCGTCGGCGACGAGGCTGTTGTAGAGGGCGCCCTTGGCGAGGGTCGCGCCCGGCATGTCGAAGGTCGCGGTGGCCCAGACCGGGCCTGCGTCCATCTGCTCGACGGCGGACAGCGCGGTGACCCCCCAGCGGTCCCGGCGCTCGAGGATCGCGTGGTCGAGCGACGACGGCCCGCGGTCGCCCACCGGCCCCGGGTGCAGCACGACCGTCGGCCACCGGTCGTGCACGGCAGGTGGCACGCGGTCCTTGAGGAAGGGGCACAGGACCAGGTCCGGGTCGGCCGCCTCGACGGCCGCGGTGAGCGCCTCCGGCGTCTCGAAGACCGGAGCGAGCTCGACTCCGACGTCGTGACCCTGCTCTCGCAGAGAGCACCAGACTCGCTGGGTGAGGCCGTTGAAGCTTGAGACCAAAAGCAGGATCTTCATCGCTCGCGGCTCCTTCTGGGGGGTGCTGCGGGGCTGGGGAGATCGGTGCTGAACCATGCGAGCGTAACTAGGGCAGGCAATGACGACAATCCGGGCTGCGCTGTCAAATCGGTTAGACCGCCATACTTCACCCGGTGGGGCGCTTCGCCCGGCGGGGGCCCCGGGCCGGCTGCCCAGGTCGCGTGTCACACCCCGCCATTAGGGTTGGCGACGTGAGCGCACCCGGTTACTTCATCTCGTTCGAGGGCGGCGACGGCGTCGGCAAGTCGACGCAGTCGCGGCTGCTCGGCGACTGGCTCGCGGAGCTGACCGGGCGCGAGGTCGTGCTCACGCGCGAGCCGGGCGGGACGAGCCTCGGCGCGGAGCTGCGTGCCGCCGTGCTGCACGGCGAGGACATGGACTCCCGCACGGAGGCCCTCCTGTACGCGGCGGATCGCGCGCACCACGTGGCGTCGCTCGTCAAGCCGGCTCTCGAGCGCGGCGCGATCGTCATCACGGACCGCTACCTCGACTCGTCCGTGGCGTACCAGGCGGGTGGCCGGGCGCTCGACGCGAAAGCCGTGGAGCGCCTGTCGCTGTGGGCGGTGGACGGCCTGCTCCCCCGGGTGACGGTCCTGCTGGACCTCGACCCGGTCGTGGCGGAGGCCCGCCGCGGCACGCGCGACGACTCGCCGGACCGCCTCGAGCGCGCGGGCGACGAGTTCCACCGGCGCACGCGCGAGGCCTTCCTGGCCCGCGCGGCGGCCGACCCGGCGCGATGGGTCGTGCTCGACGCCGACGCGCCGGTGGAGGACATCCAGGCTCAGATCCGGGTGGACGTCGCCGCCCGGCTCGGTCTGACGCCCGTCGTCGACGAGGCGGTGGACCTGAGCCTTGCAACCCGCGAGGGTCCAGGCGAACCACGGCCTGGCGAAGCAGAGGGGGCGTAGTGACCGTCTGGGACGACGTGGTGGGGCAGGAGCAGGCCGTCGCCCTGCTGCGCCGCGCCGTCGCGGACCCGGCTGCGATGACCCACGCCTGGCTCCTGACGGGGCCGCCCGGCTCGGGCCGGTCGGTCGCGGCGCGGGCGTTTGCCGCCGCGCTGCAGTGCCCCGACGGCGGCTGCGGCACGTGCCACGCGTGCACCACCACGATGGCCGGGACGCACCCCGACGTCCGGCTCGTCGCGACGGAGAAGGTCGTCATCGCGATCGACGAGGTGCGCGACCTCATCATGACCGCGGCGCGCACGCCGTCCCAGGGCCGGTGGCGCGTCATCGTCGTCGAGGACGCCGACCGGATGGCCGAGCGGACGACGAACGTGCTGCTCAAGGCGATCGAGGAGCCCCCGCCGCACACGGTGTGGGTGCTCTGCGCGCCGAGCGTCCTGGACGTGCTGCCCACGATCCGGTCGCGATGCCGGGGCGTCGTGCTGCGCGTGCCTCCACCCGAGGCGGTCGCGGACCTGCTCGTCCGCCGCGACGGCGCGGACCCGACCGTGGCGCTCACCGCCGCGCGGGCCGCGCAGAGCCACGTCGGCCTGGCGCGCCGCCTGGCCCGGGACGCCGGAGCGCGCGAGCGCCGCACGGCCGTGCTCAGCATCGCCCGCCGGGTCCGCGGCGTGGGCGACGCCGTGCTCGCCGCGGGCGAGCTCGTCGAGGTCGCGAAGGCGGAGGCCAAGGCCGCGACGGAGGAGCGGGACGCCGCCGAGCGGGCGGAGCTGCTGCGCACGCTCGGGGTCGCCGACGGCGAGACGCTGCCGCCCCGCCTGCGCTCCCAGCTCAGGCAGCTCGAGGACGACCAGAAGCGCCGGGCGACGCGGCACCAGCGGGACGTGCTGGACCGGGCCATGGTGGACCTGCTGTCGCTGTACCGGGACGTGCTGGTGGTCCAGCTCGGCGCGGAGGTCGAGCTCGTGAACACGGAGCTCGCGCAGACGGTGCGCTCCCTGGCCGCCGACTCCACGCCCGAGCAGACGATCCGCCGGATGGACGCGATCGGCATGGCGCGCACCCGCCTCGAGGGCAACGTCGCGCCGCTCCTCGCGCTCGAGGCGATGGCGATCGCGCTCCGGCCGCAGGGCTGAGCTGCTGCCAGGTGTGACGCGACAGACGCCGCGGCGCGCCGGTGACTGCCGCGCGGCTGATCGGCGCGGGCAGCACGATGGACGCATGGAGCCCACGAACGAAGTCAAGACCGACCGCAACCTCACCGACGACGAGTGCTGGCAGCTCCTCGGGTCCCAGGAGGTCGGCCGCCTCGCGACGGCCGCCGCCGGCGAGCCCGAGATCTTTCCGGTGAACTTCGCGGTCCGCGAGCGAGCGCTCTACATCAACACGACGCCGGGCAGCAAGCTCGTCGAGATCGCGGTGAACCACAAGGTCGCCTTCGAGATCGACCAGTGGGGACCCGACGTCGCGTACAGCGTCGTCCTGAAGGGCACCGCGGAGATCCTCGAGACGGAGGCGGATCGCGCCGAGGCGATCGCGACCGGCCTGGTGTCGTTCACGACGACCGACAAGGAGGAGTGGGTCCGCATCACGCCGACAGAGGTCACGGGCCGCCGGCTGAAGCGGCAGCGCAGCGCAGGGTGAGGGCCGAGGAACGAGGCACTCGCCCGGAGCGGAGCGCACGCCTCAGGCGGAAGATGTCATCGCATCAGACGCGCCTGACCTACTCCCCGGGGTACACCACCCCGACCTGCCGGCGGATCTCGTCGAGGAGACGCATGACCTCGAGCGTCGCCGCCCAGGTGATGCGCGGGCTCTCGCTCTCGCCTGCCGCGACACGGCGCGCGACCTCCGCGGCCTCGTACTGCTTGCCCTCGCCGCGGAAGCCCTCGTAGTCCCAGGTGGTGCCGTCGAGGCAGGTGACGCGGAAGCCGGTGGGGGCGAAGAAGCCTCCGTCGATCTCGATGCGGCCCTTGGTTCCGGTGATCACCGCGGTCTGGGGGCCGAGCGCCCGCGACGACGTGTGCAGGAGGGCCTGCGCCCCGCCGTCGTAGGAGAAGACGATCGAGACCTGGTCGTCCACGCCCGTCGCCGCGAGCGTGCCCACCGCAGTGACGCTGTCCGGGACGCCGAGCAGGTCGTGAGCGAACGCGACCGGGTACACGCCGAGGTCCAGCAGGGCGCCGCCCGCGAGCTCGGGCGCGAACAGGCGGTGCGCCGGGTCGAACGGGAAGTGCACGTCGAAGTCGGCGGACACGGTGACGACCTCACCGATCTCGCCTCGTGCGATCACGCCGCGCACCGCGGCCACGTGCGGCAGGAACCGGGTCCACATCGCCTCCATGCAGAAGACGCCGGCCTCCTTCGCGGCGGCCAGGACGTCCTCCGCCTCGCCGGTGCTGCGCGTGAACGCCTTCTCGACGAGCACGTGCTTGCCCGCCCCGATCGCGAGGAGCGCGTGCTCGCGGTGGTGCGAGTGCGGCGTGGCGACGTAGACGACGTCCACGTCCGGGTCCGCCACCAGCGCCTCGTAGGAGCCGTGGGCGCGCGCGCCCGGCGCGTGCACGTCGGCGAAACCCTGCGCCTTCACGACGTCCCGCGAGCCGACGGCGACCACCGTCGCGCGCGTGCCCTCGCGCACGCCGTCGGCGAACGACCCCGCGATGTTCCCGGCGCCGAGGATGCCCCACCGGACCGGCGGCGCGTCCCGCGGATCGGGCGCGAGGCCCGGAATGTCGTCGTGCGAGAGGCCGGGCGCGAACGAGCGGGGGTCCGTCATGGTCCCGAGGCTACGCCCGCCCCAGGGTGCGCTGCCCCGCCGTCCAGGTAGCTGCCAGGCGTCCACAAGTCGGGCCGGATAGGGTGCGGCCTGACATCCGTGGCGTACCGTGAACTACCCCGGCGCCGCACGATGGCACCTCCTCACACTCTCGCAGGACCAGGAAGCAGGAACGGATGCCCCAGTCACGCAAGCTCGTGATCGTCGAGTCGCCCACGAAGGCTCGCAAGATCCAGAGCTACCTCGGCGACGACTTCGAGGTCGAAGCCAGCGTGGGTCACATCCGCGACCTCCCGCAGCCGTCGGAGCTGCCCGCGGACATGAAGAAGGGCCCCTACGGCAAGTTCGCCGTCGACGTCGACAACGGCTTCGAGCCGTACTACGAGGTCTACGCCGACAAGAAGAAGAAGGTCAGCGAGCTCAAGCGCGCGCTGAAGAACGCCGACGAGCTCTACCTCGCCACCGACGAGGACCGTGAGGGCGAGGCCATCGCCTGGCACCTCATCCAGGAGCTCAAGCCCAAGGTGCCGGTCAAGCGCATGGTCTTCCACGAGATCACGCGAGAGGCGATCCTGCGTGCCCTGGAGAACACGCGCGAGCTGGACACCCACCTGGTCGACGCCCAGGAGACGCGCCGCATCCTGGACCGCCTCTACGGCTACGAGGTGTCCCCCGTCCTGTGGCGCAAGGTCCGCCAGGGCCTGTCCGCCGGCCGCGTGCAGTCGGTCGCGACGCGCCTGGTCGTGGAGCGCGAGCGGGAGCGCATGGCGTTCGTACCCGCTGCCTACTGGGACGTGGCAGGCACGTTCGCGGTGTCCGGTGCCGGTGAGCCCGCCTTCGCCGCCCGCCTCACCGCCCTCGCGGGAGACCGGGTGGCGACGGGCCGCGACTTCGACGACCGCGGCCGCCTCAAGGTCCGCACCGGCGCGGTGCAGCTCACCGAGGAGACGGCCCGGTCCGTGGTGGCGGGCCTCGACGGCGCCTCCTTCACGGTGCGCGGCCTGGAGACCAAGCCCTACACCCGCCGCCCGGCCGCACCGTTCACCACCTCGACGCTCCAGCAGGAGGCGGGCCGCAAGCTGCGGATGTCGTCCCGGCAGACCATGCGCACCGCGCAGGGCCTGTACGAGAACGGCTACATCACCTACATGCGTACGGACAGCCCGTCGCTGTCCGTCGAGGCCACGGACGCCGCCCGCCGTCAGGCCGCCGAGCTGTACGGGCCCGAGTACGTGCCGGGCGCGCCCCGGCTGTACGCATCGAAGGCGAAGGGCGCCCAGGAGGCGCACGAGGCCATCCGCCCCGCGGGTGACTCCTTCAGGACGCCGGCCCAGGTGGCACGCGAGCTGAGCGGCGACCAGTTCCGCCTCTACGAGCTCATCTGGAAGCGGACCGTCGCGTCGCAGATGGCCGACGCGAAGGGCTCCACCGCCACCGTGCGCCTCGGCGCGACCGTGCTGTCCGGCGAGCACACCGGCACCGAGGCCGGGTTCTCCGCCTCCGGCACCGTCATCACCTTCCGCGGCTTCCTGGCTGCGTACGAGGAGGGGACGGACGAGACCGAGGGAGGCGACGGGAAGGCCGGCGACGCCCGCCTGCCGCGCATGGCCGAGGGCGACCCGCTGTCGGCGTCGGACCTGACCGCGGACGGCCACACGACCAACCCGCCCGCCCGCTACACCGAGGCGTCGCTGGTCAAGGCGCTGGAGGAGCGCGGCATCGGCCGCCCCTCCACCTACGCCGCCACCATCTCCACGATCCAGGACCGCGGGTACGTCCTGACCCGCGGGCAGGCGCTCGTGCCCACGTGGCTCGCGTTCGCGGTCGTGCGGCTGCTCGAGGAGCACTTCGACTGGCTGGTCGACTACGACTTCACGGCCGAGATGGAGGCCGACCTCGACGAGATCGCCACCGGTCAGCGCGAGCGCGTCGCCTGGTTGTCGCGCTTCTACTTCGGCGACGGCACGGGCCGCGAGGAGGGCGAGGGCCTGCGGGACCTCGTCGCGAACCTCGGCGACATCGACGCCGCCGACATCAACTCCGTCTCCATCGCCGAGGGCATCCGCGTGCGTGTCGGCCGCTACGGCCCCTACGTCGAGGACCTGTCCGCTCCCGTCGAGGAGGGGCAGAACCCGCCCCGCGCGTCCATCCCGGACGACGTCGCGCCTGACGAGCTGACCGTCGAGAAGGCCCGCGAGCTGCTCGCCGCCGGGGCCGACGACGGCCGCGTCCTCGGCCACGACCCCGATTCCGGCCACGCGATCATCGCGAAGGCCGGCCGGTACGGACCGTACGTGACCGAGGTCCTGCCCGAGCCGGAGCTCGACCCGGGGCTGTCCGCCGCGGCCAGGAAGCGGGCGCTCGCCGCCCTGCCGAAGCCGCGCACGGGCTCGCTGCTCAAGGACCAGACGCTGGAGTCGATCACCCTCGACGACGCGCTGCGCCTGCTCTCGCTGCCGCGCGTCGTGGGCGTCGACCCGGAGTCGGGCGCCGAGATCACCGCGCAGAACGGGCGCTACGGGCCGTACCTGAAGAAGGGCACCGACTCGCGCACGCTGCCGTCCGAGGAGGCGATGTTCACCATCACCCTCGAGGAGGCGCTCGCGATCTACGCGCAGCCCAAGCAGCGGGGGCGGGCCGCCGCCGCGCCGCCGCTGCGCGAGCTCGGGACGGACCCCGTCAGCGGCAAGCCCGTGGTCGTCAAGGACGGCCGCTTCGGGCCCTACGTGACCGACGGCGAGACGAACCGCACGCTCCCGCGCGACGTCACCCCGGAGTCGATCACGCCCGAGCGCGCCGTCGAGCTGCTCGCCGAGAAGCGTGCGGCCGGCCCGGCGAAGCGCCGGACGACGACGCGCACGACGACAACGAAGAAGGCCCCGGCCAAGAAGAAGGCGACGGCGAGCAAGTGACCGTTTCGGTCGACGTCACCGGCGCCGTCGCCGACCCGCTGGACGCGCCCCCGCTCCGGTGGGGCATCCTGGGGCCGGGCCGGATCGCCGAGTCGTTCACGAACGCGGTGCAGGCGGCCACGCGCGGGTCCGTGGTGGCCGTGGGCTCGCGGTCCGCGGCGCGGGCGGGGGACTTCGCCCGCGCGCACGCCCCGGACGCGCGGGTGCACGCCTCCTACGAGGCCCTCGTCGCCGACCCGGACGTGGACGCGGTGTACGTCGCGTCGCCGCACTCGCACCACCACGACCACGCCCTGCTCGGCATCGCCGCGGGCAAGCACCTGCTGGTGGAGAAGGCGTTCACGCGCAACGCGGCCGAGGCGCGGGCGGTCCTGGACGCGGCGCGCTCCGCAGGGGTGTTCGTCATGGAGGCGATGAAGACCCGGCACCTGCCGCACGTCGCGGCGCTGCGCTCGATCCTCGCCTCCGGCGAGATCGGGGACGTCGTCTCGGTTCGCGGCTCCTACGAGGTGGCCTTCCCGTTCGACGCCGCCTCGCGCATCTTCGACCCCGCCCTCGCGGGCGGCGGCCTCCTCGACATCGGGGTCTACCCCCTCGCCTTCGCGCTCGACCTGCTCGGGGTGCCTGACGACGTCCTCGCCGCCGGGGTGCTCACCCCCGCGGGGGTCGACGCACAGGCGACCGTGGTGCTGCGGTACCGGGCCGCCATCGCGACGTGCACCTCGTCCATCGTGGCGTCTGCGCCGGTCGCGATGGTGATCGCCGGGACGCGCGGCTGGGTGGACCTGCCCCACCACTACTCGTCGCCGGCGACCTTCACCGTGCACCGCGCGGACGGGGCCTCGACCGAGTACGACGGCCGCGTGCCCGACGGCAAGCAGTACGAGGCCGCCGAGGTGGCCCGCTGCGTGAGCGCCGGCCTGACCGAGAGCCCCCGCATGTCATGGCAGCACACGCTCGACCTGATGGCGGTGCTGGACCGCGCGCGAGCGGGCGTGGGGGTCCGCTACCCGGGCGAGTGAGACCCGCTACGGGCGCGACGTCGCCTGGCGGATCAGGAGCAGGGCACCGAAGCCCAGGGCTGAGGACGCGAGGACGGCGAACACACCGCCGCCGTAGGCAGTGAGGTCGCCACCGGTCGGCAGGCCCCAGGAGTAGCCGGCGAGGCCGCCCAGGGCGAGCGTGGTGATCACGCCGAACCCGGCCGCGGCGAGCAGCAGGAGCACGCCGACGGCGGTCGAACCGGGCGTGGCGAGCCGATCCCCCTGCCGGCGGGGCGAGTCCAGACCCGTCATGGGGGTGAACGCGCAGACGAGGGCGCCCCAGGCGAGCACCACGAGCACGCCGGCCACCACGTCGGAGGGCCTGTGCCACCGCCCCACCAGGGTGGACACGCCGATCACCGCCGTGTACCCCGCCCCGCCCAGCGCCACGGCGGGCCGCCAGGCGCGCGGCACCACGAGCAGCAGCGCCGCCACGACCGAGGCCGCGGCGGTCGTGTGGCCGGAGGGCAACGTGTTGTCGGCGAAGTGCCAGCCGCCCAGGAAGGCGGGCCGGTCGAGGACCTGGTGCTTCACCACCTGTGTGGTGACGTTCGCGCCCGCGACCAGCACCGCGACCTGGATCGCCAGCGCCCAGCGCCGCCGCAGGACGGCGACGAGGACGGCCGCCAGGATCCCGCCCGCGACGAAGGAGGTCGAGATGACGTCGAGCAGGGGCTCCGCGAGCACCCACAGATGCCGGTAGGCCACGCGCGCGCCCTCGAAGGCGAGGTCCTCCGCAAGCTGGCCGCGGCGGGTCGCGACGAACACCCGCCACAGCGCCCACACGCCCCATGCGGAGGCCACGGCCACCGCGAGCGCCGTCATGCGCGGACCGTAGCGCAGGGCCGAGTCGATGGCCGGGGCGGGTCCGGGGCGGGGAGGGTGGTGCTCACGCGGGGCTGGCGTCACGCGACACACGGTAACCGGGACCGCTGACAGCATCCGGGGAACCACGGACGGCCCCGAGAGACACAGCAAGGCCACAGGTTCACGCCAGGTGGACCACAGAGCGGGCGCGCACACTGTCTGCATGTCCTCGACCGCACCCGTGCAGCATGCACGTCTCACCCATCCCGACGGGTCGCCGCTGCGTGTCCTCGTGGTCGACGACGAACCGAACATCGCCGAGCTCATCGCCGCGACCCTGCGCTACGAGGGGTGGGACGTCCGGACGGCCGGGGATGCACGCACCGCCGAGCGCCAGGTCCGCGAGGACGCTCCCGACCTCATGGTCCTCGACGTCATGCTGCCCGACCAGGACGGCGTGACGCTGCTGCACCGCCTGCGCGAGAAGGGTCACGACCTGCCCGTCCTGTTCCTCACCGCCCGGGACGCGGTGGAGGACCGGATCGCGGGCCTCACGGCGGGCGGCGACGACTACGTGACGAAGCCGTTCAGCCTGGAGGAGGTCGTGGCCCGGCTGCGGGGTCTGCTGCGCCGCGCGGGCGCCACTGCCGAGCGCCCGGACGCCACGATCACCGTGGGCGACCTCGTCCTCGACGAGGACTCCCGCGAGGTGACGCGAGCCGGCGAGGAGGTCCGCCTCACGGCGACGGAGTTCGAGCTCCTGCGCTTCCTCATGCGCAACGCCCGCCGCGTCGTGTCGAAGGCGCAGATCCTGGACCGCGTGTGGAGCTACGACTTCGGCGGCCGGGCGAACGTCGTCGAGCTGTACGTGTCGTACCTGCGGCGCAAGGTCGACAAGGGTCACGAGCCGATGATCCACACCCTGCGCGGCGTGGGGTACGTCCTCAAGCCTGCGCCCGGCGCCGAATGACCCCGGTCTCCCTGCGGCGACGTCTCGTCGCGGTCGTGCTGGTCGTGCTCCTCGCGTCGACGGCCGCGCTCGCCACGGCGTCCGCCCTGGCACTGCGCGCCCAGCTCCTCGGCCGGCTCGACAACCAGCTCACGCAGGCCGCGTCCCGCGTCGCCGACCCGCCGAGCCTCCAGCCGTCGTTGCGCGGCGGGGAGGTGCGCCCCTCCCCGCCGCCCGACGACGGCACCGGGGACGGCGCGCAGGACGAGACGCTGCGCCTCGTCGTCCCGTGGCTCGGCCAGGACGTGGGCACCATCGTCGTGGTGTACGACGACGGAGCGGTCGCCCGGGCGGGGTACCTCGACCAGGACGGTGGTTTCCAGGACCTGACGACCGCACAGGTCGAGGCCCTGGAGTCCGTGCCCTCCGACGACGCGCCGCACGACGTCGTCGTCCCGGGCCTCGGCACCTACCGCGCGATCGCGACGACGACCCGGGACGGCGAGCCGAGCGTGCTCGCGGTCAGCACGACCAGCGTGGCGCAGACCGTCGGCCGGTACGTGGCCGTCGAGGTGGCGATCGGCGTCGGCGGCCTGCTCGTCGCCGGGGTCGCGGGCACCTGGTTCGTGCGCCGGTCGCTGCGCCCCCTCGACACCGTCGCGGCGGCCGCCGGCCGGGTCTCCGAGCTCGAGCTGTCCGAGGGCGCCGTCGCCGCCATCCCGCGCGTCCCCGAGGCGTACACGGACGAGCGGACCGAGGTGGGCCAGGTGGGCGCCGCCCTGAACCGGCTCCTCGACAACGTGGAGCAGTCGCTCACGGCTCGGCACGAGTCCGAGACGCAGGTGCGCCGCTTCGTCGCCGACGCCTCCCACGAGCTGCGCACCCCGCTCGCGTCCGTCCGCGGCTACGCGGAGCTGGTCCGTCGCTCCCCCGACCTCGCCGGCGGCCGGGTCCCCGCCGACACCCTGCGCGCCCTCGACCGCATCGAGGCCGAGGCAGGCAGGATGAGCGCGCTCGTCGAGGACCTCCTGCTGCTGGCCCGCCTGGACGCCGGCCGGCCGCTCGAGAGCGCGCCCGTCGACCTCGTGGCGCTCGCCGCCGACGCCGTCGCCGACGCGCACGCCGCCGGGCCGACGCACCGCTGGGAGCTCGACCTGCCCGGTGGCACCGACGAGGGCGCCGAAGACGGCTCGGACGAGGGCTCCGACGACGAGCCGCCCGAGCTGTGGGTGACCGGCGACGAGGCGCGCCTGCGGCAGGTCCTCGCGAACCTGCTGGGCAACGCCCGGGTGCACACCCCGCCGGGGACGCGCGTCGTGCTCTCGCTCGCCCCGGACGGCGGGGACGCGGTCGTCGCGGTGTCCGACCAGGGGCCCGGCATCCCCGCCGCGCTCCGGCCGGAGCTGTTCCGGCGGTTCAGCCGCGGCGACGACGCCCGCACCCGCACCGGCGGGTCCACCGGCCTGGGCCTCTCGATCGTGCAGGGGATCGTCACCGCGCACGGGGGCACCGTGACCGTGACGAGCCGTACGGAGGGCGAGGCGACGCCGTCGGGCACCGGGACGTGCGTGGAGGTCCGCCTGCCGGGGGCGGCCTCGTAACAGTGTTGCGGGGCCGCACCCTCGGGAGAGGGTGCGGCCCCGCGAGATCAGACGGTCACGGGAGGGTGTACCCGCCCGTGTACGAACCGGACCCCGAGTAGGAGTCCACGAGCCAGCGGTACGTGCCGGCCGTACCCGAGTAGGTCACGGTCTCGTCGGGCGCGGAGGTGATGCCCTGGGCGACGGTGGACCACGTGCCGCTCGAGAGCTTCTGCAGGTACAGGTCGAAGTCGACGCCGCTCGGGCCGTCGAGGCAGCCGCGGATCGTGCCGGACGCAGCCGAGACGCCGCTGCTGCTCGGCTTGTAGGTGAAACCGCCGCTGCTCAGCGAGCCGCTGAACGACGAGGCGTAGCCCGTGCAGGTCGTGCCGCCACCGCCGCCGCCACCCGTGATCAGCGAGACGCCGGCCGCGCTGAGGGCCTCGTTCACCGGCTGGAAGTACGTGGTGCCGCCGGAGGAGCAGTTGCCCGAGCCGCCGGACGTCATGCCCTGGGCCTGGGTGCCAGCGAGGAGCGAGCCGCCGGAGTCGCCGGGCTCGGCGCAGACGTTCGTGCGGATGAGGCCCGAGACGGTGCCCTCCGAGTACGTCACCGACGAGTTGAGCGCCTGGATGGTGCCGCAGTGCCAGCCGGTGGTGGAGCCGGAGCGGCAGACCGTCGCGCCCACGGCCGCGGCGGTCGAGCCCGCGACGCTCACGGTGCCGCCGCTGTAGTTGTTGACCGAGCCGACCGGGGTGTCGTCCGAGCCGGTGTTCACGTACGCGTAGTCGTTGCCCGGGAACGAGGACACCTGGAAGGTGCCGGTGGGGCTGGTCGTGGTGTTACCGACGTCGCCGCAGTGGCCCGCGGTGACGAAGCCGCCGGTGGCCGAGAAGCCGACCGAGCAGCGCGACCCGCCGATGTAGTACGCGTTGCCGCCGATCACGTTGATGAGGGTGCGCGGCTGCACGCCCGTCTGGGTGTACGTGACCGCGTCGGCCGGGATCCCGGCGTTGCGGACGGCGGCCGCGACGTAGCCCTTGGATCCCCTCGCGACGTCGATCACGATCGAGTTCGACTCGACGTCGACGTAGTACTGGGGCGCCTTGCGCCCGTCGAGCGCGCTGTCGAGCGCGCCCTTCCAGGCGTCGAGCTCGGCCAGCGAGTTCTCGGCAAGGATCGGGGTGGCACCGGCGGCCTCGACCGCAGCCGCCTGGGCGGCGTCCGAGACGCCGACATACAGGGCCTGCTCGGTGGTGTCGACCCACGCACCGGCGTACGCGTCGCCGAGGGTCTTCGCGAGGTCATGCTGCTTGTCGGACGCCGCGGCCTGGAACGTCAGGACCTCGACCGCGCTCTCGGCGCTGAGGCCGAGGTCGCGCTCCATGGCGCTGAGCATGCCGGGGGCGTAGTCGTCTGCGCCGGGGACCTTGGGTGCGGCCGAGGCGCTACCGGCGACAGCGGTGACGGTGCCGGCCAAGAGCGTCAGCGAGGCGGTGGCCAATGCGAGCGCCCGGATGGGTGTACGTCTCATCTCCAGCAATCTCCTTTGTCGGGACGCCGGGCCCTGGCCCGGTGCGGTAACGCTAGAGGCCAGCACAGGTCACGCACAGATAACGGTCAAGTCATACCACGATGCGATGAGCAGCGCTCCGGCCCGCACCGATCACGCCAAGGCTCCGTACTCGGTCAGCCATCGCCCGTAGTGGGGGCTCCGGCGCACCGAGTCTCGGTGCGCCCGGTACGCCGCGTCCTCCATCGTCTCCTGGCCCGCCCTGTCACCGGACTCCCGGCGCCAGCCGACGAAGTGGGTCCGGCGCAGCGGGGAGCCTTCGAGGGCCACCGCGCGCACGCCCGGCGGGTCCGGCTGCCCGGGCTCCACGAGCGCCACCGCGCGGCCTGCCCGCACCTGGTCCACGGCCGCGGTCCACTCCGCCTCGCCGAGCCCGTGCGGCGCGAAGCCCGCACGGACGCACGCCGTGACGAAGCACTCCTCGAGGCAGCCCTGGGCGGGGACGTAGAGCCAGCGCTCCTCCGCGAGGTCCGAGAGGGAGACCTCGTCCTTGCCCGCGAGCGCGTGCCGCTCGTCGAGGAGCACGAACATCGGGTCCGTGCACACCCGCGTCCAGAGCACCTCGCCGCCCTGCGGAGGCGTGAAGGCGGAGCACAGTCCCACGAGCGCCACGTCGAGAGTGCCGTTCGCGAGCCGGCTCGCCAGGTCGTCGACCGACGCCGGGGACGAGGTCGTGATGCGTACGCCCGGCACCGAGCCGTGCAGGTGGTTGACGAAGAGGCCGCCCAGCCCGGTCCCGACGGTCCCCACGCGCAGCACGCCCGCATGACCCGTCACGGCGTTGACGAGCCGTCGGGCGTCGTCGGCCAGGGCGGACATGGCAGGCAGGAGCACGCGAGCGTGCCTCAGGACGAGCTCCCCGAGCTCGGTCGGTCGGGCGCCGCTGCGGTCCCGGACGAAGACCGAGCCCCCGAGGGCGCGGTCGATCCGGTTGAGCTGCGCCGTGAGAGCAGGCTGGGCGATGCCCAACGTGGCCGCGGCCTTCGTCACGCTTCCGGACTCCGCGACGGCCACGACCATCCGTAGGTGCCGAAGGTCGAGTTCCACAGGTCGGAAAGTAATGGTCACGAGCCCCCCTGTCTTGGGGTGAAACGTGCTAACTTCGAGATCATTCAGTTCCGTTACATCCCGGAAACACCTGGTTCGGGATGTTACGCAGTCATGTCCTAAAGACTAGGAAACCGTCGCTCACCAGGCCTCGGACCGCCGGCAGCAGCTCGGCGGCAAGATCGTCGGCGGACACCTCGAAGAACGCTGCGACGGCCCCGACGAGCTGCCCGACCGTCAGCTCGCCGTCGCACGCGCCGACCAGCGCGGCCAGCCCCGTCGACGCGTGCACCGCGCGTCCCAGCCCGTCGCCCTGACGCAGGATGACCACGTCCGGGTGCGCCGCACCCGGCGTGAGGTAGCGCTCCTCTGTGACGTCCGGAGCGGTGACGAGGTGTGCGCCGGCGAGCGCGGCGTCGTCGTGCCCGGCGAGCAGGTCGTGGGCAGCGAGCGCCGCCGCGAGGTGCGCCCCGAGGGGCTGGCGGACCGAGCCCGTGTGCTCCTCCAGACGCCGCAGCGACAGGGTCCCCGACACCGGCCTGCGCAGGGTGACGACCCCGAACCCGACCGCCTCCACGTCGCGCGAGGCGAAGTCGTCCAGCCACGCCCCGTAGGCGGCCGCCCACGCAGCCGGCTCGCGCTCCGCCGTCGTGCCGCCGTCGCGGATCCACGTCTCCGCGTACTCGGCCGGGTCCAGCACCTCGCGCTGGATCACCCAGCCGTCCAGGCCCGCCGCGTCGAGCCAGGCCCCCACCCGGTCCTCCCACGGCTCGCCCCGGCGGTGCTCCCAGTTCCCCAGGAGCTGAGCCACCCCGCCTGGCGCCAGGACGGCGCCCACGCCCGTGATCAGGTCCCGCACCAGGTCGTCGCCCGACCTGCCGCCGTCCCGGTACTCGTAGTCGCCCAGGGCGTCCGCCACGGCCCGGCCCGCCGCGCCCGCGCGCGGGGTGATGACGAACGGCGGGTTCGACACGACCAGGTCGAACGCCTCGCCCGCCACAGGCTCCAGCATCGAACCGTGGCGCAGGTCGAGGTGCTCGCCCTCCGGCAGGTTGAGGGCCGCGTTGAACCGCGCGTAGGCCAGGGCGCGGCGCGAGATGTCGGTTCCGACGACCGCGCGGGCGTGCCGCGACGCGTGCAGGGCCTGGATGCCGCAGCCCGTGCCCAGGTCCAGCACGCGGCCCGTCGGGGTGCGCATCGTGACCTGGGCCAGCGTGAGCGACGCCCCGCCGGCGCCGAGCACGTGGTCCGGGGACAGCCGGCCGCCGGTCGCCAGCTCACCGAGGTCGGAGGCGAGCCACCAGCGCACCTCGCCCGCGGCGTCCGTCGCGCCGTACGGGCGCAGGTCGGCGATCGGGCGCGCCTCGTCGTCGTCGCCCTCGCCGGAGGTCTCGACCAGGCCGAGCCGCTCGGCGCCGGCCGCTCCCGTGCCGGGCAGGGCCCGGTCCAGCGCCGCGCGCGGCACGGCGTCGCCCAGGAGGAACAGGGAGGTGAGCGTGGCCCGGGGGTCGCGCCCGCCCGACGCCGCCAGCGCGAGTCTCGCGGGGACCGCCTGCTCGCGGTGCAGCGCCGCCGACGCGACGGCGCCGAGCAGGTCCTCCACCCCGTCCACGTGGTAGCCGGACCCCGCAAGGTCCGCCCGCAGCATGGCCAGCACCGGGCCCGGTGCGGTGGCAGGGGTACGGACGGTCGCGGGGGCTTCAGGGCTCACGGCCCCATCCTCCCTCAGCCGGTGCAGCCGGACTCGAGGTAGGTGCTGATCCGCTTGGAGGCCGCGATCATCTCCTGCTGGTCCAGCGACGGCCCGACGCTGTTCAGCGCCGCGACGACCCCCTCGGAGTCCGCCGGGTCGATCCCCTCGACCGCGCCCGCGGCGGCGGTCACGAAGCCGACCACGGTGCCCCAGTCCTCGGCCACCGCCGCCGGCGGGTTCACGCCGTCCAGGGCGTTGCGCGACTGGATGAAGCCGTTGCGCAGGGTCGCCGGGTCCTCGCCGTTCATCGACGCCTGCGCGTTGTTGGACTGTGCCCACGAGAGCTGGGCGGTCGCGCAGGCCTGCGGCGACGCCGCCGGCAGCTCCTCCGCGCCGCCTGCCTGGTCCAGGACCCACCCGGCTCCGAGCCCTCCGCCGAGCGCGACGAGCGCCGCGAGGACCAGCACGAGCGGCTTGTCCAGGAGCCGCGGGACGCCGAGGCGCCGCGTGAGCGCCTTGAGCCCGCGCGGGCGGCCGGCCGGAGCCGTACCCCGGCCCTTCCTGCCGCCCTTGCCGGGGGCGATCGAGGGCGGCTTGTCGCCCGCCTTCACCTCGCCCGGCCGGACGCGACGGCGTTTCGGCGGGATCGCCGCGGGCGACCCGTCGTCGACGCCGGCTTCCTCGCCGGGCGGGACGTCGGGCAGGGCGTCGCCCTCGAACGGGCCCGCCTCGTCGATCGTCGCCGGATCGGCGACCGCGGTCCGCCCCGGCCGACCCTTGCGACCGCCCTTGCGCTTCGGGGCCTTCGCCTTCTTGCCCCCGGCCCGGCTGGGGGCAGGGCTCCCGGTCTCCGCGGGGTCGGCCGACGTCGTGCCAGAGCCGGCGAAGCCGCCGAACGGTGTCGGCTCGTCCGACGTCGTGCCGGATCCGACGAAGCCGAACGGCGACCGCTCGTCCGACGTCGTGCCGAATGGTGAGGAGCTTGCCGCGGAGCGCCGGGCGCGGGCCGCGATCTCGGGCGAGATGCCGACCCCCAGGGTCCGCGTGTCGACCCACTCGTCGCCGCCGGCGGCGCCGAAGGGCGACGCGGCGCCCGTCGGCCCGAACGGGGTCGCGCCGTCGTCGGCGTCCGCGCCGCCCCAGGGGGACGGCGGCGCCTCGGCGGGCGCCTCCTGCGCCGCCTGCGCGGCGAGGCTCTCCGCCCACGCGAGCGCGCTGCTCACGGGCGGTGCGCCGGCTCGCGAACCGGATCGCCCACCCTTCGAGCCCTTGCGCCGTGACGTGCCACTCATGATCGCGAAGGGTACCGGCCGAACGCCGCCGAGCAGGAGTCGCGACCGGCAGAGGGGACAGAGATCACCTTGTGCGCACCGTCACGCGAGGCGTGAGACCTACCCCGAGACGCCGAGAGACCGCGCCGTCAGCAGGAGCATCACTGCGGCGACGAGCAGCCCGGCCACGATCGCGGCCAGGGACCAGCCCCGCGCCCGCGCGGACGCGACGCGGGCCCCGGCGAGCTTCCCGGCGTTCCACAGCGGGCCGACCCGTGCCGCGGACACCAGGGCCA
This sequence comes from Antribacter soli, assembly GCF_021568775.1. Taxonomy (GTDB): domain Bacteria; phylum Actinomycetota; class Actinomycetes; order Actinomycetales; family Cellulomonadaceae; genus Antribacter; species Antribacter soli. Next base: position 123,646 of record NZ_JAKGSG010000005.1, read on the forward strand.
CGAGGCCGAGCGGCCAGAACAGGACCGTCGCGACCACCGCGAGCGCGAGGTGCGTGCGCGGCGGGGTCACCTCCGCCGGGACGGCGATGTACCCGGGCGGCAGGTCGACGGGGACGGGCTGGCTCATCGGGTCCTCCCAAGGACGTGGTGGGAGAACCTAGACCCGCGCCCGACCCGGTGTCGAACCCCCTGGTCAGGAGGGCAGGATCCGCAGCAGCGTGCGGTAGAACACGACCCCGCGGCCCAGCGCGTCGACCGTCAGGTGCTCGCCCGCGCCGTGGATCGACCAGCGCTGCTCACGCGTCATCGCGAACGGCGAGAACCGGTACACGTGGGGCCAGACGGCGTGGAACCGCCGCGCGTCGGACGAACCGAGCATGACGTAGGGCGTGACGACGGCCTCCGGGTACGCCTCCCCGACGGCTGCGCGCAGCAGGGCGAACTGCTCGCCGTCCGTAGGGGCCACGGGCGACGGGTCGTCGCTCGCGATCGCCGTCACCGAGACGGCCGGGTCCCGGACCACGCGGCGCAGCCGCGACACGACGGCGTCCACGGAGGACCCGGGTGCGATCCGGACGTTGAGGCGGGCGCGCGCCGACGCGGCGACCACGTTCGCGCCCGGGCTGCCCTGGAGCTGGGTCACGGCCACGGTGGTGCGGACCATCGCGCTGGTCTCCGGGTCCGACGCACCGAGCAGCCGCGCCAGGAGCGCCCGCAGCGGCGCCGTGAGGCGCCCGACGACGTCCGGCCGCCCGGGCGCACCGCCTGCCGAGGGCCGCAGCGCACCCAGGCGGAGGAGCAGCCGCAGCACCGAGCCGATCGGTCCCACGGCGTGCGGGGCGAGGGTGGCGAGCATCTCGACCGTCGGTGCGGGCAGGGACGTGGGGAACGGGTGCCGGTCCACGCGCACGACCGCCCGCGCGAGACGTGCGGTCGCCCCGCCACGCGCCGGGGTCGAGGCGTGCCCACCGAGCGCCGTGGTGACCAGCTCGATGTCGGCGATGCCCTTCTCCGCCACGCCCACGACGGCAATCGGCGCGTCGACCCCGGGGAACGCGCCGGTGGCGACGGCCCCGCCCTCGTCGAGCACGAGCCACGGCGTGATGCCGTGCTGCCGCAGCCCGTCGACGGCGACCTGCGCGCACGTGCCCCCGACCTCCTCGTCCGCCCCGAACGACAGCCACACGTCCTGCGGGGGTGTGAAGCCCTCGGCGAGGAGCGTCTCGACGGCGTCGAGGACGGCGACGAGCGAGCCCTTGTCGTCGAGCGTGCCGCGGCCGTGCACGGCCCCGTCGCGGATCTCGCCCGAGAACGGGTCGCCCGCCCAGTCCTCGGCGACCACGGGCACCACGTCCTGGTGCGCCATGAGGACCACCGGGCGCGTCTCCGAGGCGCCCCGCCACCGGTACAGCAGGCCGTGCCCGCCGACGGTCTCCCGCTCGAGGACGGAGTGGACGCGCGGGTAGACGGCGCGCAGGGCGTCGGCGAACCGCCGGAACGCGGCGTGGTCCACCTCGCGTTCGTCGCGCGAGGAGACGGTCGGGATCCGCACGAGGGCCGACAGCCGCTCCGCGGCCACGGCCCCGAGGGTCTCGTGCTTGTATTCGGTCGGCAGCGCGGTCATGCGTCCTCCTTCTCCGGCACGGTGTCCGGCACGGTTCGAGGCACGGTGTCCTCCCTGACGCTTGGGCCGCATCGTAGGCCCTCCGCGCCCACCTCCCTGCCCGCCTTGACCTGTCGTCCCGGGCACGGTTGCCTGGCGGCATGAGCGCCGACCCCGAGTCCCCTGTCCGCTGGACCAAGGCGACCGTGTTCCCCGACCTGTGGGTCGACGCCGCGCAGGACCCGCGCGAGCGCTACGCCGACCCGGTCGGCGAGAAGCAGACGCTCCGGTACTACCTCCAGCACTACCGCCTCACGCTCGCGATGAAGTGCGACGGGCTCGACCCCGAGCAGCTCGCACGGAGGTCGGTGCCGCCGTCGACCCTGTCGCTGCTGGGGCTGGTGCGGCACCTCGCGAAGGTCGAGCACAGCTGGTTCCGGCGGGTCCTGCAGGAGCAGCCGGAGCTGCCGCGCCTCTACTGGTCGGCCGACGTGCCGGACCTCGACTTCGACGGCGCCGTCGCGGACCCGGCGGTGTTCGCCGACGCGTGGGCCACGTGGGAGGCCGAGGCGCAGGCCGCGGACGCGTGGCTCGACGCCTTCCCGGAGGAGGACCTCGGCCGTGCCGTCCCGAACGGGTCGGCCGGCACCGTGCCGGTACGCGACGTGCTGGTGCACCTGGTCGAGGAGTACGCCCGCCACCTGGGCCACGCGGACCTGCTCCGGGAGTGCATCGACGGCCGCACGGGCCAGTAGCCCGGGCCAGGGTCAGGCGCGGGGCCCGGTCGTCCGGGCCAGGTGGACGCCGCCGAGCACCAGCACCACGGCGCCCAGGTTCCACCACGGGAGCGCCATCGCGGGGCTGTCCCCGAGGAAGCTCCAGAACGCCTCCACGATCGCCCACGACGCGACCGCCCAGAAGATCACCGTCACCAGCCGCGGGGGCGTGCGCCACACCGCCCAGACCAGGGCGACCACAGGCAGGACCAGATGCATCGACCCGAACGTCAGCCAGTCGCGCAGCACGTCCAGCGCCACGCCGGCCGTGAACACCGACCAGGCGAGCACGAGGTGACCTGAGCGGGCCGCCCGGGCCGCGGCGGCGCTGCGTACCCGGCGGTCGGCCCCGACAGCGATGCGCCCCGGCACGATCGGCTCGGCCCGCAACGCCATGACTGACTGTCCCATCGGTCACCCCCGGTCGGCGGGCCCGCGCCCGCTCCCCCAGGGTCCCCCATTCAGGACCGTTCCGCCCGCCCACGAACACGAGACAGTCGGTCCACGAAGGTCGTGGACCGACTGTCTCGGTGGGACGGTTGCCGGTCAGACCACGACCGGCGTCTTCTCCTCCGTGGCCGCCTGCTCGGCGTCCACACGGGCCGCCCGCAGGCGGGACAGGATGACCGCGCCGAACGCGATCGACGCCGCGACCAGTGCGATCCCGATGCGGAGCGCGTGGTTGACGTCGGCCGGGACGGTCAACATCACGACGGCCGGCGCGATGAGCAGCGACACGAGGTTCATGACCTTGATGAGCGGGTTGATCGCCGGTCCGGCGGTGTCCTTGAACGGGTCGCCGACGGTGTCGCCGATGACGGTCGCGGCGTGGGCATCGGAGCCCTTGCCACCGTACTTGCCGTCCTCGACGATCTTCTTCGCGTTGTCCCAGGAGCCGCCCGAGTTCGCGAGGAAGATCGCCATGAGCACGCCCGCGCCGATGGCACCGGCGAGGAACCCGGCGAGCGGGCCGACGCCGAGCCCGAAGCCCACCGCGATCGGCGCGAACGCCGCGAGGAGACCAGGAGTGGTGAGCTCCCGCAGCGAGTCCTTGGTGCAGATGTCGACGACCTTGCCGTACTCGGGGCGCTCGTCGAACGTCATGATGCCGGGGTGCTCGCGGAACTGGCGGCGCACCTCGAACACGATCGCACCGGCGGCCCGCGTCACGGCGTCGATCGCGAGGCCGGAGAACAGGAACACGGTGGCTGCGCCGAGGATCAGACCGACGAGGGTGACCGGCGAGATGATCTCGTAGCTCATCATCGAGGTCACGAGGCCGCCGCCTTGCTCGGCGACGTCTGCCAACGCCTGCGACACGGCATCGGCGTACGAGCCGAAGAGAGCCGTCGCGGCGAGGACGGCCGTCGCGATGGCGATGCCCTTCGTGACGGCCTTCGTCGTGTTCCCCACGGCGTCGAGGTCGGTGAGGATCTTTGCCCCCGCCTCGTCGACGTCGCCGGACATCTCCGCGATGCCCTGCGCGTTGTCGCTCACCGGGCCGAACGTGTCCATCGCGACGATGACGCCGACGGTGGTCAGCAGGCCGCAGCCGGCGAGCGCGACGAGGAACAGGGCCAGGGCGATGTTGCCGCCGGCCAGCAGGAACACGCCGCAGATCGCCGCCGCGATGATGCCGGCCGTGTACACGGCCGACTCGAAGCCCACCCCGATGCCGGAGAGCACCACGGTCGCGGCGCCGGTGCGGGAGGTCGCGGCGACGTGCAGCGTCGGCTTGGACGTGGTGCCCGTGAAGTAGCCGGTGACCCACAGGATGATGCCGGCGAGGACGACGCCCACGAGCACGGCGAGGGACGCGACGACGCGCGGGTCGGCGGTCACGCCGCTGAGGTCCGCGGTGCCGCCGAGGCCCTCGAACGAGGACGGCAGGTAGACGAACGCCGCGAGAGCGGCGATGACGACGCCGGCCAGGGCCGAGATGTAGAAGCCGCGGTTGATCGCGGTGAGGCCGCTCTCCTCCCCGCGCACGCGGGTGATGAAGACGCCGAGGAGCGCCACGAACGCGCCGACCGCGGTGACGATCAGCGGGAACACCAGACCCTGCTCGCCCATCGCGGCCTTGCCCAGGATGAGGGCGGCCACGAGGGTCACGGCGTAGGACTCGAAGAGGTCGGCCGCCATGCCCGCGCAGTCGCCGACGTTGTCGCCCACGTTGTCCGCGATGGTGGCGGCGTTGCGCGGGTCGTCCTCGGGGATGCCCTGCTCGACCTTGCCGACGAGGTCGGCGCCGACGTCGGCCGCCTTGGTGAAGATGCCGCCGCCGACGCGCATGAACATGGCGAGCAGCGCGGCGCCGAAGCCGAAGCCCTCGAGCACGGCCGGGGCTTCCATCCCGTAGATCACCACGACGAGGGCCGCGCCGAGCAGGCCGAGACCGACCACGGACATGCCCACCACGCCGCCCGTGCGGAACGCGATGCGCGCGCCCTCCGCGCGGCCGTTCGGCCGGGTCGCGGCCGCTGCGACGCGCACGTTCGCCCGCACGGCGAGCCACATGCCCAGGTAGCCGATCGCCGCCGAGAAGGAGGCACCCACCAGGAAGGCCACGGACCGGCCGAGCCGCACGCCGCCGTCCCCGGGCAGCAGGAAGAGCAGCGCGAACACGACGACGGCGAACAGGGCCAGGGTGCGGAACTGCCGGTTCAGGTAGGCCGACGCACCCTCCTGGACGGCCCGGGCGATGTCCTGCATCTTCGCCGTGCCCTCCGGCGCGGCGAGGACCTGTCTGCGCAGGACGAGCGCGCAACCGAGCGCCGCTAGCCCGATGACCGCGATCACCGCGACCACGGTGATGCTGGTAGTGCCGAGAGCAAGCATCCGTCCTCCTCGACGATCTTTCCCCCGGGGCTTGACCCGGCTCGGGAACGAAAGGGCCCGCCGGCAACGTCGACGGCGGGATTGCCCCAGAGTCTACTCACATGTGACGAGAGTCACGAACGGTTCGCCGGGTGAGTGTGCGGACCGCCGCGAGCAGCCGCTCCGGGTCGGTCAGGTCGGGCAGGACGACGTCGGCGCCCGCCTCGGCCAGCGCCTCGGCGGACGTGGTGCCGGCTGCCACGGCGACGACCCGCGCGCCGCCCTCCAGCCCGGTGCGGACGTCCTCCAGCGAGTCGCCCACGATGACCGTGCTCGACCTGTCGAACCCGGTGCCGTGCTTCGCCGCGGCGCGGGCCTGCGCCACGCCCACGAGCGCCGGCCGGTACGCGTCGTCCGAGGAGTATCCGCCGAGCGTCGTGTCGACGTACCGGTCCAGCCCGAAGACGGCCAGCTTGACGAGGGCGTTCGCCCGGAGGTTGCCCGTCACGACCGTGGGTACGAGGTCCGGCTGCGCGGCGACGGCGGCCAGCGAGTCGACCGCACCGGGCATGAGGACGCCGTCGCGCCGCACGTCCTCCTCGTGCGCCGCGAACCGACGCGGCACGATGTCGAGCATCCGCGGCAGGAGGACGTCGGCCTCCTCGGGCATCACCCCGTTGTCGAGGAGCATCCCGCGGATCGCGAGCGGCATCGTGACGCCGGTGCCGCGGGCCGGCAGGCGCTCCGCCTGCCGTCCCACGACCTCCTCGAACGCTTCCCGGTACGCCTGCCGGTCCACCTCGCCGACGTACAGCAAGGTGCGGTCGATGTCCCAGAGAACGAGCACCTTGCGCCCCCCGCCCGGTTCCCTCACGAGGCCGCGACTGCCGCGATCCGCTCGGTGAGGGTGCGCACCCCGCCATGCCCGTACCCGCTGCCCCGCCGCGGTGCCGGGCGGAGCACGCCCGCAAGGTCGCGCAGGTGGTCGCGCAGGCGTGCGGACTGGACCGTCTCCGCCAGGTCGGCCGCCTTGTGCCCCTGCTCGCACGCCGCGTCGAGGTCGCCCGCCTTCGCGTACGCCTGCGCGGCGCGGCTCAGCAGGAGTCCTCGTGTGCGCTGGTCGCCCGGGTTGAGCGTCCGGACGGCCAGGTCGAAGCTCGCGACCGCCCGGGCCGGGTCGCCGAGGTCGAGCTGGGCCGTCGCCGTCTGCCCGTGGATCTCGCCCTCGTTCATCCAGTAGAGCCAGTGCGGCTCGTCCTGGCCGCGGCCGCGCGAGCACAGCTCGCCGGCCTCCTCCAGCGCGCGGATCGCGGCCGTCTGCTCGCCCAGCCGCGCGTGGCCGCGCGACTGCCGGGTGAGCAGCATCGCCTCCAGGGCGGGGGCGTCCAGGCCCTTGACCTTCGCCCGGCCGGCCTGCGCGGCCACGACGGCGTCGCGCGGGTGGCCGGTCGAGTAGCCGTGGATCGCCAGGTAGCTCAGCGCGCCCGCACCGAGCCGCTCGTCGCCGGACTGACGCGCCGCCCGCAGTCCCGCGAGCATGTACTCCTGGGCGGCCTCGTGGCGTCCGGCGTCGAACGCGAACCAGCCGGTCTGCGTGGCCGTGTCGGCCGCGATCGCGGCCAGCCGGCGGCCGATCTCCTCGTCGTAGGTGCTCATCCGCAGGACCTGGTTCACCAGCGACAGGTGCGCCCGCGCGAGGTCCGCGACGGCGCCGCTGCCGGAGCCCGCGTCCATGACCCGGAGCTCGTCGATCGTGCCCTGCAGGTGGTCGCAGAGCCCGGCCGAGATGCGGGCCCCCGTCGCGGCGCGGCGCAGCGGCTCGGCCTCCTCCGCGCCCCAGTGGTGCACGAACGCCGTCAGCGCGACCCCGTTCACACCGCCGCCCACCGGGGAGCCGGCACCGGCGCCCACGTCGATGGCCTTGGACAGCGCCGCGAGCATCCGGTCCGCGGTCCACGGCAGCTCCGGATCGAGGTCACCGTTCTGCTCGGCGGCGCCCGTCACCCGGGCGATCTGCACCGAGCCGGACGGCGTACGCTCGAGGCGCGCTCCGCCGTCGGGGAGCGGGAGCCGGACCAGGTCCGCCGGTGTGCCCAGGCCGGTGAGGAACTGGACCACGCGCGCGATGTCGGTGAGGCGGCGTTCGCCGCACTCCAGCATCGACAGGTACGACTGGGAGAGGCCTGTCAGGGCCGCCACGTCCTCCTGGCGCAACGGCACAAGCTGGCGGATCAGCCGGCTGACCTGACCGAAGTCCCAGCCGGCGAGCGCGGCGCGCACCCCCCGGTCCTGCCACACGTGCGGCGGGACGGTCGGCAGCTCGACCACCGGCACCCGCGCTGTGCGACGGCAGGCCGCGCACTGGTCGTCGGAGTTGTAGCGGCTCAGAACGCAGCCGCACCTGGCACAGGTCCGTACAGTCCCACGCGACACGAGGCCCCCTCTTGTGTCCAGCAATTCGCGATAGATCTTGGCCGAGCGGAAATCACCCTTGTGATATCACCGGCACCGAGTGCGCGCATTCCCAGCGAGGCCACATCTTGTGGACACGACATCGTCAGAGCCGCAGTGTTCCACCAACTGGGCCTCTGGCGCTCTCCGAACGGAAGTTCGCAATTCCAGCATGTCGATGAACCACGTCGATCTACAGAGGGGCACTGGGATGGACAGTGACAATTCGCTCGAGACCTCGTTGGCGGCATTGCGCCTGACGGCCACCGCCGTCCTCGACCGGCACGCCGTCGACCGGCACGAGTGCGTGGTCTGTGGCACGCTGTGGCCCTGTGAGCAGGCTCTGCTCGCCGAGCGCAACCTCGCAGTCCTATGACCACCGACGGTTCGTCGGAGGCCGAGTTGAAGCCTCTGATGTACGGCTATCTGCGCGCCACCGTCGCGCCCGGCGACGAGGAGGCCGAGCGTCTCGAACGCCGGCTCCATGAGCTGGCCGAGCAAGAGGGCTTCTGCTTCGCCGCCACGTTCCGCGAGAACCGGCCGGGGGAGCGCGGCGCCCTCAGCGAGCTCACGGCCGAGCTGCGGCGCGCCGAGGCCCGGCACGTCGTCGTACCGTCGCTCGAGCACATCTCGCGTCACCCCCGTGTGCGCGACGAGCTGCTCGAACAGCTCCGGGAGGAGGTCGGCGCCCACGTCTGGACCGCCGACCGCACCGTCTCCCCCGTCTGCCGCCTCTGATGCGGCACCACTGACCGCCGGGCCCGGGGTCGTGCACCCACCCCGGCCGCTGAGCTCCGGGCCCGGCTCCAGCCCTCCTCGCCAAGTTCTCCCCCGCCCGCCTCAACGTTCTCGACGCGCCGTTCGTCGGGGCGGCTGACGAGGGATGATCCCTCGCAGAGCGAGGAGGGCGCGATGCCGAACAAGGTGTCACCGCAGGTGACCAGCGGTCGGACCGGCGGGCCGGTCAGATGACCGCCGCGTGGGAGCACGACGTCACCACCCTGGTCTCCGAGCGGGGCCGAGCACTGGTGGGTTACGCCTACGTCCTGTGCGGTGATCTCCGTGAGGCCGAGGACCTGGTGCAGGAAGCAGTCGTCCGCATCTTCTCCCGGCTGCGCAAGCCACCAGCGATCCCCGCGCCGACTATGGCGGGTGTCGAGATCCAGGTCGTTCCGGCCCAGGACCGGCCCCTCACGTACACCGAGGCGTACGTCCGGCGCACGGTGCTCAATCTCTACCTGGACGACTATCGGCGCCGCCGCAAGTGGTTCGAGCTCAAGCCCCTCGTCGCGTCGGCGGACAGCGAACGGTCCCCGGAATCCGGCGCGGCCGTCCGGGCCGACGTCGCCCACGCGCTGACCCGCCTGTCCCGGCGCCAGCGGGTGTGCATCACCCTGCGCTACTTCGACGACCTCACGGTCCCGCAGATCGCCGAGGTCCTGGGCGCCGCACCCGGCACCGTCAAGCGCCACCTCCATGACGCGCTCGAACAGCTCCGGGGCGTGCTCGACCCCGGACAGTCTGGCGCCTACGCGCGCATCTTCCCCGAGGGAGGCCCTCGATGATGAACGAACGCCCCGAAGACACCTGGTCCGACCCTGCGGGCGTCGACCTCCTTGCCGAGACCCTCCGCGGCATGTCCCGGGCCCCGCGCCCCGGATCGCCGACGGGACCGGAGGCCCTGCTGCCGATGATCCACCGGCGCATCCGGACGCGACGCGCGGCGAAGAAAGCCGCGCTGGGAACGGGCAGCCTCATGGTCGCGACCCTCGTGGCGGTCGCGGTGGTCAGCACGCCCTGGGACCGGCCGGACCCGCTCCCCGGCGTCTCACCCACCGCTGTGCCCAGCCCGTCCGCCCCGAGCACCACCCCCACGCCGAGCCCGACGCCCACGCCCTCGTCCTCGACGGCGCCTTCGGGCAACGCGATGACGGACGCGGTCTTCCTCGACGGTCTCAACCCGGGGGAATGGGGCTCGAACTTCGACGTCACCTGCGGTATGCCCATCGACGACCTCGTCGCGCAGTCGTCCTCGGCCGGCATCCGGATGGAGGTCACCGGGCCCGCAGGGCAGTACGACGACGCGGTGGAGGTCCCGGTCCGGATCACCGAGACGGCCGGCCGGTCCGGGGAGTACTCGAGCGGCTACCCACTGCTCGTGTGGGTGCAGGACGGCCGCGTCGTGGACCTCGGTTTCGGCTGGCACGAGGGCGGAGCGTGGTTTTACGGACCCGACGGCGACGGCAGGAATGGCTTGCGTGACAGCGATGGCGACGGTAACACCGACGGTCCGCACATCACCACCCTTGGCGCGGGAGAGGCCGTCGAGGTTGTCGCGTCGGCGGGCTTCGAGACGTCGTGCGGCGACTACACGATCGTCGGGACCGGCAACGCGTTCGAACATGCACTGACACCTCGGGTCGGCGGAACGTACGAGGTCCGCGCAGTCACCTGGTTCCAGCGCAACGACGAGCCGGCGGCCCAGCTGGTCCTCAGCGACCCGCTCTCCGTGACGGTGCCGGACCAGGCCGCCGATCCGGCGCCCTTCGCGCCCGGTCACAACCCGGAATTCCTCCCGCTCGCCGATGCGGGGATCGTGTGCGGCTCCCCCGCGGCCGACCTGCCCTCGAGCAAACCGGACCTCGAGCTCACGATCACGGGCGATCCATTCCTCGAGCGCCCCTTCCTCAGGGTCCCGGTCGAGCTCGCCGGGATCGAAGGCGGATCGGGCCAGTGGTCGGACCCGACCATCGTGTGGCTGCAGGACGGCGTTGTCGTCGACGTGGGGTCGGGGTCGCCCGCGCAGCCGGGCTCATCGGAGCCCGCGACGCTCGAACCGGGCGACCGCGTGGAGACCACGGCGACGGGCAGCGTGGTCACCACCTGCGCGCCGACGACCATCTACCCCTTCTACCGCACCTACCGGCCGGCAGGCACCTACCAGATGGTCGCGGTGCTGCCGCTGCGCGGCGCGGACGAGGGGCGGTTCGTGGTGAGCGAGCCCGTCACTGTCACGATCGGCGAGCACGGCCAGCCGTGACACCCCGGGAGGGGGGGGGGGGGGGGGCCCCCCCGCCCCCCCCCCCGCCCCCCCCGGGGGGGGGGGCGGCGCCCCCCCCCGCGCCCCCCCCCCCCGCCGCCCCGGCCCCCCCCCCCCCCCCCCGCGCCCCCCCCCCCCCCCCCCCCCCTCCCCGCTCAGCCCTCGAGGACGGCGCGCATCGCCCGCGACAGGTACCAGGGGTCCACCACAGCGGTGAGCTCGCGCGCCGAGTGCATCGACAGGATCGCCGCACCCACGTCGACCGTGCGGACGCCGAGCCGCGTCGCGGTGATCGGGCCGATCGTCGACCCGCAGGGGATCGCGTTGTTCGACACGAACTCCTGGCTCGGCACGCCCGCACGCTCGCACGCCGTGTTCCAGCGCGCCGCCCCGTGCGCGTCCGTCGCGTAGCGCTGGTTGGCGTTGATCTTGAGGATCGGTCCCCCGCCGGCGACCGGACGGTTCGCGGGGTCGTGGCGCTCGGGGTAGTTCGGGTGGACCGCGTGCCCGACGTCGGACGACACGTGGAAGGACGCCGCCAGCGCGCGGCGCCGCTCCTCCGGACCCGCGCCGAGCCCTGCCTGCACCCGCGCGAGGACGTCCTCAAGGAACGGCCCGGCCGCTCCCGACCGGGACGCGCTGCCGATCTCCTCGTGGTCGAAGGCCGCCAGCATCGCGACGGCGCCCGACACCGGTCGCTCGCCCTCGTCCGCGTCCTCGCCCTCCGCGTGCGCCAGCAGGGCGGTCAGGCCCGCGTGCACCGACAGCAGGTTGTCGAGGCGGCCGGAGGCGAACAGGGCCTGGCCGGCGCCGAAGGTGCGGCCGGGCTGGGTGTCGGCGAGGACGACGTCGTACCCCGCGACGTCTGCCGGGTCGAGACCCGCCTCCGCCGCCAGCGCGCCGAGGACGTCGGCGTCCTCCGGGGAGCCGAGGCCCCACACCGGCTGGGTATGGCGCTGCTTGTCGAGGGCCAGGCCGTCGTTGACGTTGCGGTCCAGGTGGACCGCGAGCTGCGGGATGCGCAGCAGGGGTCCGGTGCGGACAAGGTGCTCCGAACCGTCCCGCGCGACGAGGCGGCCGGCAAGCTCGAGCTCTCGGTCGAGCCACGAGTTGAGCAGCGGACCGCCGTACACCTCGACGCCCACCTGCCACCAGCCGGCGCTGCCCGTGGTCGGCCGGGGCTTGAGCTTGAAGCCCGTCGAGTCGGTGTGGGCACCGAGGATCGTGAAGGCGGTCGTGGGGCCGGCGTCGGACGGGACGGCGAACACGATCACCGATCCGTCGCGGACCACCACATAGCGGCCGCCCGGCTCGATGCGCCACTCGTCCGTCTCGGTCAGGCAGGCGAAGCCGGCCGCCCCCGCACGCCGAGCCACCTCCACGGCCGCGTGGTACGACGACGGCGCCGCCGCCACGAAGGCGGCCAGGTCCGCGACGTGGGACCGGGCCCCCTGCGGGACGGTGTCGGTCGGTCTGCCGGACGGATGTGGCGCGGGGGCGAGCACGTCAGAGGTCACGAGGGCCATTATCCGTCCGACTCCTCCGGTTCGAGCGTGACCCGACGAGCCGGCCTCAGTCGCCGGCCACGAAGTACTGCCAGGTCCCGTCCTCGGCGATGCCGACGCGGTAGCCGTGGTACTCACCTGACCCGCGCATGGTGTCGGCCAGCTCCTGCGTGAGGATCCCGGCGTCCACGACCTCCCGCCAGGCCTCGTCGGAGCCGAGGTTCGCCGCGAGCTGCAGCCGCGGCCACACGTACAGCCCCGATGCCTCGTCGTACGCGCCCTCGGTGCGGGCGAGCAGCCGGGCAAGCGTCCCGTACGCCTGGTCCTCGTCCTCCGGCAACGCGAACACCTCGTCCGGCGTCTGGTCCCCGAAGGACAGGTTCGTCGCGCTCTCCGTCGCCGCCGTGTACAAGAGCTGCTCGTCGCATCGCGTGGCGGCGTCGAGCAGGAGCTCCGCTGTCCGGCGCGCGCCCTCCGGCAGTCCCGAGAAGTCCGCGGCCTCACCGGCCAGGGAAGCGCCCGAGCAGTCGCCCGCCGGCACCTCCGGCGCGGGCGACGCCGGGTCCGAGGCCGACTCCGTCGGGCTCGAGGTCGTCGTCGGGGCCGGGGTCGTCGGGGCGGACGGCGCCGGCTCCACGACCGTCACCGACGGTGACCCGCCGGGCACGACCGGCTCCGTCCTGAGCAGGCCTCCGAGCTGAGCAGCGCCGACGGCGAGCACGCCGACCATCGCCAGGGATGCGGCACCGAGTCCACCGACCTTGGCCGCCCGACGGCGCCGGGCGCGGTCCCGCACCCTGGCGAACGCGGAGGCGTACAGGTGGTCGTCGGGCAGACCGGCGTCCACCCTCTCGGCCGCGTCGTGCATCGCCCGGGACAGGACGTCGTCCCGGCCCGGCTCGGTCCACTGGTCGCGTGACCGGTTCATGGTGCGGTCCTCCCTTCGGACTGGAGCGACTTCTGCAGGGACGTCGTCGCCTCGGACAGGTACCGCTTGACCGTGCCCTCGGCGATGCCGAGGGTGTCGGCGATCTGCGGCACCGTGAGGTCCTCGTAGTAGCGGAGCACCGCACAGGCCCGCAGCCGCGGGCCGAGTCGGCCCAGCGCCGCCGTGACGTCCGTCCGGGCCGAGGCGACGCCCTCCGGGGAGGGCGAGGGACCGGCGTCGGGCAAGAGGTGGCGGATGCCCGCGAACCGCTGCCGCCTGCGGTAACCGTCCAGGTAGAGCGTGAGGATCGCGCGCCGTACGTAGGCCTCCGCGCTGGTCACGCCCGCCGCCTCGAGGTCGTGGACCACCGCACCGGCGGCCGTGCCGGGGGTTCTGCCGGGGCCGCGCAGGCGCGAGAAGACCTTGACGAGGGCGTCCTGCACCAGGTCCTCGGCCAGCGCGCGGTCGCCGCAGAGCATGAAGGCGTACCGGACCAGGGCGCGGCCGCGGGTGACCATCAGCTCACCGAGCTCGTCCTGCCAGGTCGCCATGTTGCACCTCCCCGAACTCCCTTACCCAGCATGACGCTCGGGCCGCGCGGATCGTTGTACCGCCCGACGACGTACGGGGCGCCTCCCGTACGGAAGGCGCCCCGCGTCGTGGCTCACCGCTTCTCACCGTTGGGTGATCGAGCCGTCCTCGTTGACCGTCACACGGACCGGGTCGCTGAACACGAGGCGCCGGGCCTCGATGTCCTTGCCGCTGTCGTCGTACTCGTGGCTCCGGGACTCCGGGTCGATCTCGGTCACGGCCCGCACGGTGTAGCTGCCCGCCGGGACCGGGTCGTAAGGAGGCTCGGCGAAGGCTTCCGGCACTGTCGTCCAGCCCCGGCACGGCATCGAGCTGTCCGCCACCGCCAGGCCCTCGGTCGTGCCCGCAGCAAGGTGCGGCCAGATCCGCGGTTCGCTCCAGTCCTCCTCGGCCAGCCGGCCGTACCCGGCCAGCCGGCCGTCGGGCCGGATGAGCAGCAGCGCGGGCTCACCCCACGGAACGGTCGAGGCTCCCGCCGACGGCACGAGCCGGACCGGTGCGCTCCACTCGTCGGACGACCCCGTGACCGTGCCGGTGATCTCCAGCGTGTAATCGGGGTCGGCCTCGACGAACGACGACTGGTGGGCCAGGCAGACGACGTCGGATCCGGAGATCCCGTACCCTGCGACCCAACGCTCTTCCAAGGGCGGCACCTCGGGGTCGGTCCAGCCCGAACCACCTTCGGGGAACGGTGCGCCAGAACCGCTCTCGAGGGTGACCTCGACCGGATCGCTCACGAGCAGGCCGTAGCTGCCGTCGTTGTCGAAGTCGTACACCGACACGGCCCGCACCTCGAAGGTCCCGCCGGGTCGTTCGTTCCCATACCGCTCGGTCGGGACGTCGTCATCCACGATCGTCTCCGGTCTGCACTGGGAGGCGTTGCCCGCGCGCGCCTCGCCGGTCCAGACCTCGTCCTCGGCCAGGGCCGACGCCACCTCGCCCTCGTACTCGTTCCAGTCGCCTCCGACGTCGACGACGACGCCGTCCTGGATCCACACGAGCGTCGGGTACGCCACCTCCCAGGGGATGTCGGTCCCCGGATCGACGGCGATCCGCACGGGCAGCGACCAGCCGCCCCGCTCCGTGTCAGGACGCAGGTCACCGGTACGCTCGAGGTGCAGGACGCTCGAACCCGAGACGAGGTCGTCGACGGACGCGCCACACGCGACGTTCTCGACGCCCGGGGTGATCCGCCACGCCTCCGGGCGCCAACCGGCCCTGTACGGGATGGAGGCGACGGACCGGGACGTCGAGGTCGACGGGGACGCCGAGGTCGGCGTCGAGGGCGCCGAGGTCGGGGAGGGCGACGGTGTCGAGACCGTCTCCGCCGGCAGGGGCTCCCGGTCCAGGTCGGGCAGGGCCCAGCTGAGGCCGCCGGCCACGGCGACCAGGCAGGCGGCGACGCCCACCGCCGTGCCCGTGCTCTTCACGACCCTGCGTCGGCGGACCCGCCGACGCAGGACCGGCAGGTTCCGCTCCGGCGCGGACGGGGCGTCGGGCGGCGTGGCCGAGCCAACGAGGGCGCCGAAGGTCTCGGCGAGGATGTCGCCGTGCGGTGCGCCCACCTCGCCGAGGTCGTCGGACTCGTCGTACTGGTTCATCGCAGTTCTCCTTCCGGCTCGAGGACGCCCCGCAGCGCGCCGAGCGCGTCCGAGAGGTATCGCTTGACGGTGCCCTGGGCACAGCCCATCGCGTCGGCGATCTGCGGCACCGTCAGATCGTCGTAGTAGCGCAGCAGCACGCAGGCACGCTGCCGGGGGGACAGGCGCCCCAGCGCCGCCGTGATGTCGGCCCGCGCCGTCACCCCGGTCGCCGGTCCTCCCACCCACTCCTGGGTTGCCAGGACCGGTTCGTGCTTGTCCCACGTCCGGCGCTTCCGATACCCGTCCACGTACAGGTTGAGCACCGTGCGACGCACGTACGCCCGCGCGCCGCCCTCCTGCGACGGCCCCTCGTCCAACGGATGCACCGCCGACGGTGCGGCTGACGCCGGCCGACGGAACCGGGAGTACACCCGGAACAGCGCTTCCTGCACCAGGTCCTCCGCCTCGCCGACGTCGCCGCACAGCGCGTACGCATAGCCCACCAGCGCTCTGCCGTGCATCTGCACCAACGAGGTCATCTCGTCGTCCCATCGCGCGCTCACGACGCTCCACCGGTCCTCATGGACCGCCACCCTCTCCGCCGGTCACCCGGCCTGTCCCACGGCGGACGCTCCCGCGCGCCGATCCGTTCGGCGGGCAGCATCTCACTCCGCGACTCGACCCGTTTCCTGCCCACTGATCGCTTCCACGAAGTTCGTCCAGGAATGGTTGGGTCTCTGACCCAGACCGGCCGGCTGACCCTCCTGACGGCGGACCCGGGAGGCACGCGCCAGACCGCCCCTGGGCCGCTCAACAACACTGTTGAGCGGCCCAGGGGCGGTCTGGCGCGTTTGCCGCGGGTCAGGTCAGCGGCGGGTGATGTTGCGAGAGCTGTACCCGCGCTCTACGCCGCCGGGGCCAGCTCGATGCGGTAGCCGCGCTTGACCACCGTCTTGACCAGGTCGGGACGCTTCGTGGCCTCGCGGAGGCGCGCGATCGCGACCTCGGCGGCGTGCGGGTCGGTCGATTCGCCCGGGAGCACGTCGAGGACCCGGTCGCGGGGCACGACGTCCCCGCCCGCGGACGCCAGGAGCCGCAGCACCTCCACGCCCGTGGGCGACAGCGGCAGGACCTTCCCGTCCAGGACGGCCACGCGGGCGCGGATCACGAGCGACCCGGCGACGGTCGCGAGCGCCACGGACTCGATGTGCTCGTAGTGCCCCACCAGGGCCCGGACGAGGGCGCCGAGACGCCCGCGCTCCGGCTGCAGCGGCACGATTCCTCGGTCCTCCAGCGGCTTGGCGGTCACGGGACCGACGGCCGCGGCGACCATGGCGCCGGACGTGAACCGCTTCACGACCGCGGCCCCGAGCCCCTCGGCCTCCACGGCCTGCATCCACGCCTCGGAGCCCGGCGCGGAGGTGAACACGACGGCGTCGATCTCACCTGCCGCCGCTGCCCACACGCTCGCGCGGACGGCCTCCGGGTCGGGCGCGGGCCCCCACCGGTACACGATGAGGCTCGCGACCTCGGCCCCGGCCTTGACGAACACCTCGTCGAGGCCGTCGGAGCCCGCACCGTGGTGCTGGATCGCGATGCGCAGGCCGGAGACCCCCTCGCTGAGCAGCACCTCCGCGACCTCCGCGGACGTCTCGGACTCGGCCACCCAGTCGGCGTGCAGCCCCGCTGCCTGGATCGCGCCGCGCGCCTTGGGGCCGCGCGCCACGAGGCGGGTGGCGGACAGCATCCGGATCAGGGGCTCTTCGAGGCCGTGGGCGTCCGCGGCCTCGATCCACGCGCGGAAGCCGATGCCGGTGGTGACGACCACGACGTCCGGCGGCGCGTCCAGGATCGCGCGCGTGGCGGCGATCAGGGTCGCGTCGTCGACGTGCGGGATCATGCTCAGCGCAGGGGCGTGCCGCACGGTCGCCCCCCGGCGCTCGAGCGCGGCCGCCAGCTCGGAGGACCGTCGCTCCGCCGTCACGAGGACGGTGCAACCCGCCATGACCTGGCCCAGGGCAGGGCGAGCCGAGCCCTGGGGGCCCGGGTCGGGTTCAGCCACGGGCACCTGCCATGTGTCCGTCACGAGCACCCTCCAGCACGCCGTCTGCCGCCACGCCACCGATCACGATGACGGCTGGGGCTGTCACACCCGTCTCGGCGGCGACTCGCGCCACCTCGTCGAGGCGGGCGCGCGTGACGCGCTGGGCGGGCGTGGAGCCGTTCTCCACGATCGCGACAGGGGTGGCAGCGTCGGCGCCGGCGGCCAGCGCCTGTTCCGCGATGGTGCCGAGCATCGACACCCCCATCAGGATCACAAGCGTAGCCGTCCCGTCCCGTACGGCGACGAGACCTGCCGAATCGAGACCGCCGTGCCCGCTCGTCACGTGGAACGCGGCCGTGATCCCTCGGTGGGTGACGGGGATGCCGGCGAGCTCGGGCACGCTCACGGCGGAGGTGACACCCGGCACGACCTCGACCGGTACTCCGGCGGACCGGCACGCGACGACCTCCTCTCCGCCGCGGCCGAAGACGAACGGGTCGCCGCCCTTGAGCCGCACGACGTTGCGCCCCGCCCGAGCCTGGGCGACGAGGATCGCGTTGATCTCGTCCTGCGGCACCGGGTGGTGCCCGGCCGTCTTGCCGACGTCGATCACCTCGACGTGCGCCGGCAGGTCGTCG
Organism: Antribacter soli; assembly: GCF_021568775.1. Classification (GTDB taxonomy): domain Bacteria; phylum Actinomycetota; class Actinomycetes; order Actinomycetales; family Cellulomonadaceae; genus Antribacter; species Antribacter soli. Next base: position 141,622 of record NZ_JAKGSG010000005.1, read on the forward strand.
AGCGCGCTCACCGGGCCGAGCCGGTCCGCGACCACGACGTCCGCCGCCTGCAGCGCCCGCCAGGCGCGCAGGGTCAGCAGGTCGGGGTCGCCCGGCCCGCCGCCGACGAGGGTCACCTTCCCCGTCATTGCACCGCCACGTGCACGACGCCGTCGCGCACCTCCACGGGGTACTTCACCAGTCGCGGCTCCCGCCCGGGGCGCGGGCTGTACCCGGCGGTGTCCAGGCACTCGCCGGTGACCAGGGAGTACACCTGCTTGTACACGGGCGCGGCGACGGTCGGGACACCGGCCCGGGTGCCGACGATGCCCCGCGACATCACGTTGGCCCCCGAGAAGGGGTCGAGCTGCTGGGTGGCGACCACGACGTCGTCGGGCAGCCGGAACAGGGCCACCTGCGTGTCCCCGAGGAGCGCGGCCGAGCCGCGCTCGGGGAACAGGTCGCTCAGGAGGCAGACCCGCTCCCAGCTGAGATCGTCGGTCTGGGGGGCCGCCGCGGCGGGCTGCTCTTGCGTGACGCTCATGCGCGCACCTCCAGCTTCGGGCCCGCGATGATCACGCCGGACGCCCGCTCCTCGTCGGTGGCCGGGCGGCGCTGGCCGCGCTCGGGCACGTAGGCGAGGGTGGGGTCCGCCGTGCGCGGGGCGTTGACGAACGACGAGAACCGGCGCAGCTTCTCCGGGTCGTCGAGGACGGCGCGCCACTCGTCCTCGTAGTTGGCGACGTGCCGGGCCATCGCCTCGTCGAGGTCGGCGGCGATCCCCAGGGAGTCCTCGAGGATGACCTTGCGGACGCCCTCGAGACCGCCCTCGACGTCCTGGATCCAGGTCGCCGTGCGCTGCAGCCGGTCGGCCGTACGCACGTAGTACATGAGGAACCGGTCGATGGTGCGCACCAGCTCCTCGTCGGTGAGGTCCTCGGCGAGGAGCTGCGCGTGACGGGGGGTGAAGCCGCCGTTGCCGCCCACGTAGACGTTCCAGCCCTTCTCCGTGGCGATGACGCCCACGTCCTTGCCGCGCGCCTCGGCGCACTCGCGGGCACAGCCGGACACGCCGAGCTTGAGCTTGTGGGGCGAGCGCAGGCCGCGGTACCGCAGCTCGAGGTCGACCGCCATGCCGACGGAGTCCTGGACGCCGTAGCGGCACCACGTGGAACCGACGCACGACTTCACGGTGCGCAGCGACTTGCCGTAGGCGTGGCCGGACTCGAAGCCGGCGTCGACCAGGCGGCGCCAGATGTCGGGGAGCTGCTCCACGCGGGCGCCGAACATGTCGATGCGCTGGCCGCCCGTGATCTTCGTGTAGAGGCCGAAGTCCCGGGCCACCTCGCCGACCACGATGAGGCCCTCGGGCGTCACCTCGCCACCGGGCATGCGCGGCACCACCGAGTACGTGCCGTCCTTCTGGAGGTTGGCCAGCATGTGGTCGTTGGTGTCCTGCAGGGTGGCCTGCTCGCCGGCCAGGATGTGCCCGTTGCCGAGCGACGCGAGGATCGACGCCACGACCGGCTTGCAGATGTCGCACCCGCGGCCCGGGCCGTCGGCGCCCTCGGGCACGCGCCCGAAACGGCCGATGATCTCGGTGAACGTGTGCAGGTCGGCGACCCGGACGGCGTCGAAGAGCTGGGCCCGGGTGAGCTCGAAGTGCTCGCACAGAGCGTTGCTCACCGTGATGCCGGCCCGCTGGAGCTCGGTGTTGGTGATCTTCTTGACGAGCGGGAGGCACGAGCCGCACGTGGTGCCGGCGCGCGTGCAGGCCTTGACGCCCGCGACGTCGGTGCACTCGTGCTCCGTGACGGCGGCGCGGATCGTGCCCGCCGACACGTTGTTGCACGAGCAGACGTTCGCGTCGTCGGGGAGCTCGAGGGCCGGCGCGCCGCCCCCGCCCTCCGGGAGCAGGAAGGCGCCCGGGTCGCCGGGCAGCTGGCTGCCGAGCATGGGGCGCAGCGAGGCGTACGGCGCGGCGTCGCCCACGAACACGCCGCCGAGAAGGGTGCGCGCGTCGTCGGACAGGACGAGCTTCTTGTAGACACCGGCCGCGGGGTCCGCCCACACGACCTCCATGGCGTCCTCGGTGCGGCCGTGCGCGTCGCCGAACGACGCCACGTCCACCCCGGACAGCTTGAGCTTGGTGGCGGTGTCGGCGCCCGGGAACGTGGCCTCGCCGCCGAGCAGGCGGTCCACGACCACCTCGGCCATGGCGTAGCCGGGCGCGACCAGGCCGATGCAGCGGCCCTCGATGCACGCGACCTCGCCGATGGCGTGGACGTGCTCGTCCGAGGTGCGGCAGGCCAGGTCGACGACGGCGCCGCCGCGCTCGCCGATCTCCAGGCCGGCGGTCCGGGCGAGCTCGTCGCGGGGGCGCACACCGGTGGCGACCACGACCACGTCGACGTCGAGCCGCCCGCCGTCACCGAACTCCAGGTGACCCACGTGACCGGTCCGCTTGTGCGGCTTCATGGCCGACGTCGCGGTCTGCGGCCGCACGCCGATGCCCTTGTCGTTGATGAGGCGCTTGAGCGCGTGACCGCCGCCGAGGTCGATCTGCACGCCCATGAGGTGGGTGCCGAACTCGATGACGGTCGCCTCGGCACCGAGCGCCTTGAGCGCGCCTGCCGCCTCGAGCCCGAGCAGGCCGCCGCCGATGACGGCGCCGCGCACCGGCTTGACGAACCCGCCCGCCGTCGTGCCGGCCTCCCGCTTCTGCTCGACCCAGCCGCGCAGCGCCGCGACGTCGTCGATGGTGCGGTAGACGAACACGCCGGGCAGGTCGTTGCCCGGGATGGGCGGCATCGCCGCGTTCGAGCCCGTGGCGAGCACGAGCTCGTCGTACGGGTGCACGCGGCCGAGACGGTCCGTGACCGTCCGCGCCTCGCGGTCGATCGCGGTGACCGCGCAGTCGCGGTGCAGCGTGACCGCCGGGTCGTCCCAGAGCGCGGGGTCGCCGAGGGTCAGCTCCTCGGGGTCGCGCACCTCGAAGTACTTGGTGAGGGCCACGCGGTCGTATGGCTTGCGCGGCTCCTCCGCGAAGACGTCCACCTGCCACGTGCCCGCCGTGTCGCGGGCACGCAACGCCTCGACGAAGCGCTGGGCGACCATGCCGCCACCCACGACCACCAGCCGACGGGACTCTCCTGAGCTGTCCATGATCCCGACCTTACGAAGCGGCAATTTCGGCACGGTGCGTGGGAAGTTGCGGGGTCGCAACATCTCTCTCACCAGCAACGGAAGTGGTTCGTGAGATCCACTCGACCAAGCCGCAGACGGCGTCCTTGCAGCCGCCGCAGCCGGTCGTGGCGCGCGTCTCGCGGGCGACGCCCTCGAGCGTCGTGGCCCCGCACGCCGTGATGTCGCCCTTGGTGACGCCGTTGCAGCGGCACACGACGGCGTCGTCCGGCATGTGCTCCGGGGACGACGCCGGTGCCGCCGCCGGAGCGACGGGCGTCAGCAGCAGGAAGGCCGGGTCCACGGGGACGGGCGAGCGCCGCGTGTAGGCAGCGGTCAGGTCGGCTCCGACGCGGGCGTCGCCCACGCAGGTGGCGCCGACCAGGACGCCGTCGGCCACGACGACCTCGACGAACCGGCCCGCGCCCGGGTCGCTGAGCCGGACCGCACGCTCGCCCGGCCGCGGTGTGCGGCCGTCGCCGCACACCCCCATGCTCACCACGCTCAGCTTCCCGGCCTTGAGCTTGACCACGTCGGTCCCGCGCGTCTCGACGCCGTGGTCGGTCGCCGCACGCGTGGCGAGGGGCGTGCCGAGCCGCACGGCCATGCTCGGCCGGTTGCCCCGCTGCGGCAGGCGCAGGTGCTCGATCTGCCGCGGCGCCACCGCCGGCCGCGGCTCGGCGAGCGCCGACTCGCGGATCCCGCGCTCGGCCACCGCGACCAGGTGCTCGGCGAGGCGCCGCGCCTGGTCCCAGCCCTCGGCGACGAGCCCGCGGGAGCCCTCGGGCGGCTGGGCGCAGTCGCCGACGGCGAAGACCCGCGGGTCGTCGGGGCTCGCGAGGTCGTGCCCGACGACGACCCCCCGCGCCACCGTGAGCCCCGCCTCCGCGGCGAGCTCGGTCTCCGGCACGGTGCCACAGGCCAGGACGACGAGCCCGGAGGCGACGACCTCGCCGGGCACGTCGACGGCCCCGTCGAGCCGGACGCCCACGGCGCGCCCGCCGGCGACGAGCACCTCGGACGGCCGCACGCCGGTGCGCACCGCGATGCCCTCGGCCTCGAGCCCGGTCCGCAGCACGGCTCCCGCCTCGCCGTCGAGCTGGCGCTCCATCGGGGACCCGGCACCGTGCACGAGCGTCACGCGCAGGCCGCGGCCCGCGAGGCCGTGCGCCGCCTCGACGCCGAGCACGCCACCACCCACCACGACGGCACGCGGCGTGTTGACGGTGGCCGCGACGATCTCGCGCGCGTCGTCCAGCGTGCGCAGGGCGTGCACGCCCGCGGGCAGCGTGGACGACGTGGGGACGGCGTCTCCCAGCCGCCCGCGCAGGCCCGGGATGTCGGGCACGCGCGCCTCGGAGCCGGTCGCGAGGACGAGGTGGTCGTAGGGGTGGTGGGAGCCGTCGCCGGCGACGACGACGCGGGCGTCGCGGTCGACCCGCCGGGCGACGACGCCCCGCAGGACGCGGGCGCGCGCGTCCGGCAGGGGCATGCCGATCGCCGCCACGTCGGTGCGGCCGGCCACCACGTCGGAGAGCAGCACGCGGTTGTACGGCTCGTAGGGCTCGGCCCCGAGCACCGTGATGTCCAGGGCGTTGTCGGGGTCGCGTCGCAGCAGCTCGTCGACGAGGCGGGAGCCGACCATGCCGTTGCCGACGACGACGATCTTCACAGGAACACGGAGGTTCATCGCGCTGCCTCCAGCGGGACGGGGGTGACGTCCACGGCGCACACCTTGAACTCCGGCATGCCGGAGATCGGGTCGGTGGCGTCGGTGGTGACCCGGTTGACCGAGCCGGAGCCGCTCCAGTGGAACGGCATGAAGACGGTGTCGGGGCGGATGGCGTCGGTCCAGCGGGCCGTCGCCTCGACCCAGCCCCGGGCAGAGGTGAGGCGGACGCGTGCGCCGTCGGTCACGCCGAGGCGGAAACCGAGGACCGGGTGCAGCTCCACGTACGGCTCGGGGACGAGCCGCTCGAGGTCGGCGACACGGTGCGTCTGCGCGCCCGACTGGTAGTGCTGGAGCACGCGTCCGGTGACGAGGTGCACGGGGGCGCCGGGGCGGACGTCGTCCGACGGCCCGGCGTGGTCCACCGCGACCATGCGGGCGCGCCCGTCGGGCGTGGCGAACCGCTCGAGGAAGAGCCGCGGCGTGCCGGCCGGGTTGCCCGCCGGGACAGGCCAGAACAGGCCCGGGCCGGACTCGGCCTCGTCGGCGTCGAGGCGCGCGTGCGACAGCCCGGAGTAGTCGGCGGGGCCGCCGGCGGAAGCGCGGGCGAGCTCCTCGAACACCACGGCCGGGTCCGTCGGGAACGCCACCGCGGAGCCGAGGCGGCGGGCGAGCTCGGCGAGGATCCAGAGCTCCGAGCGCGCCTCGCCCGGCGCCTCCAGCGCCTTGCGGCGCCGGATCACGCGGCCCTCGAGGGACGTCATCGTGCCCTCCTCCTCCGCCCACTGGGTCACGGGCAGCACCACGTCGGCGAGGAGCGCCGTCTCCGACGGCACGAAGTCGCACACCACCAGCAGGTCCAGCGACTGCAGCCGCTCCACCACCGACGTCGCGTTGGGCGCGCTCACCACGAGGTTGGAGCCGTGCACGAGGAGCGCGCGCGGCCCGTCGTCGCCTTCGGAGCGGCGGCCCAGCGAGCGCAGCAGCTCGACCGCGGGCTTGCCCGGGCCGGGCAGCGAGTCCGGGTCCACGCCCCAGACCGCGGCGACGTGCGCGCGGGCCGCCGGGTCGTCGATCTTCCGGTAGCCGGGGAGCTGGTCGGCCTTCTGGCCGTGCTCGCGGCCGCCCTGTCCGTTGCCCTGGCCCGTGATCGCGCCGTACCCGCTGCCGACCCGTCCCGGCAGCCCGAGGGCGAGCGCGAGGTTGATCGCGGCCGTCACCGTCGCGGTGCCCTGCGTGGACTGCTCCACGCCGCGCCCCGTGAGGACGTACACCCCGCGGCCGCCGCGCGACGGCGAGGCGGACGCCAGGAGCCGGGCCACGCGGCGCAGGTCGTCGGCGGGCACGCCCGACACGCCCTCGCACCGCTCCGGCCACCAGGCGGCGGCCGAGCGCGCGACATCCTCGAAGCCGGTCGTGCGGGCGCCGAGGTACGGCAGGTCGGCGAGGCCTTCGGCGAGGATCACGTGCAGGAGCCCGAGGAGCACGACGAGGTCGGTGCCGGGGACGGGCGCGAGGTGGATGCCCGCGCCGTCGTCGGCGAGGCGGGCCGTGACCGAGCGGCGCGGGTCGACGACGACGAGGCCGCCGCGCTCGCGCGAGCCCGCGAGGTGCTGCACGGCAGGCGGCATGGTCTCGGCCAGGTTGGAACCGAGCAGGAGGACGGCGCCTGCCCCGCCCAGGTCCTCGAGCGGGAACGGCAGGCCGCGGTCCACGCCGAAGGCGCGGTTCATGCCGGCGGCGGCCGAGGCCATGCAGAACCGGCCGTTGTAGTCGATGTTGGGGGTCCGCAGCACCGTCCGCGCGAACTTCCCCAGGGCGTACGCCTTCTCGTTCGTCAGGCCGCCGCCCCCGAACACCGCGACCGACTGGGGCCCGTGCTCGGCCGCGAGCGCCGCGAGCCGCCCGGCCACCAGGTCCAGCGCCTCGTCCCAGGACGCGGGCTCCAGCTCACCGGACGCGCCTCGCACCAGCGGGGTGGTGAGGCGGTCGGGCGCGCCGAGGACCGACGCCGCGGTCCAGCCCTTCTGGCACAGCCCGCCCCGGTTGGTGGGGAACTCCCGGGGCGAGACGACCGCGGCGGGCCCCGCCGCCCCCGAAGGGACGGCGAGGCTCATGCCGCACTGGAGCGCGCAGTAGGGACAGTGCGTGTCGGCCATCGGTCAGACCCGGGCAGCGTGCATCGCGCCGCGCCCGTAGACGAACCACGTGACGGCGGCCATGACCACGTACGCCCCGATGAACACGTACAGCGCCGGCACGAGCGACCCGTACGCCGTGGTGGACATCGCGAACCCGCGCGGGATCAGGAAGCCTCCGAACGCACCCACCGCACCGGCGATGCCGATGCAGCCGGCGGCGGCCTTCAGCGTGCCGCCCGAGACCCGGAAGACCGCCGGGATCATGCGGTAGACGGACCCGTTGCCGATGCCGGTCGCGACGAACAGCAGCAGGAAGGAGCCGAAGAACAGGGGGAAGCTGTGGGAGCCGAGCGCGTAGATCGCGCCGAGGGTGCCGATCGTCATCACGGCGAAGGCGCTGATGGTGACACGGACGCCGCCGATCTTGTCGGAGAGGATGCCGCCGAGCGGCCGCGACACGGAGCCCACGAGGGCACCCATGAAGGCGATCGAGAGGGTCATCTCCGGGAACTGGCCCTTGAGCAGCGTCGGGAACGCGCCGGAGAACCCGATGAACGAGCCGAAGGTGCCGATGTAGATGAAGGAGATGATCCACGTGTGGCGGTCACGGACCGCGACGGCGAAGGACCGGGGGTCAGCCTTCGCAGTGCTCAGGTTGTCCATGTAGCGCCACGCCAGGATCGCGGCGAGCAGCACGAACGGGATGAAGATCAGGCCGGCACGCTCGAGCGAGACGCCCGCGGCGGTGACGATGACCAGCGGGACCACGAGCTGCACGGCCGCGGTTCCGAGGTTGCCGCCCGCGGCGTTCCAGCCGAGCGCCGCGCCCTTCTCCTTCTCCGGGTAGAAGAACGAGATGTTGGCCATCGACGAGGCGAAGTTGCCGCCGCCGAGGCCGGCGAGCGCCGCGACGCCGAGCATCACCGGGAAGGGGGTCTGCGGGTTCTGCACCACGACGGCGAGCGCGCTGACCGGCAGCAGGAGCAGCAGCGCCGAGACGATCGTCCAGTTGCGGCCGCCGAAGACGGGCACCGCGAACGTGTAGGGGATGCGGAGCGTGGCACCGACGAGGCTCGGGACCGCGATGAGCCAGAACATCTGGTCGACGGTGAGCGTGAAGCCGGCGGCCGGCAGCTGGGGCACGACGATCGACCAGAGGGCCCACGCCGCGAAGCCGAGGAACTCCGCGAAGATCGAGGCGATCAGGTTGCGGCGGGCGATCTTCTTGCCGCCGTCGTGCCAGAGGGTCTCATCCTCGGGGTCCCAGTGCTCGATCCAGCGGCCGGTGCGGTGCCGGTGCGCGGTGGTGGTCGCAGTCGCAGTGGGGGTGGCGACAGCCTGAGCCTCGACGGGGCTCGAGGCGTTCGTGGGCTCGTCTTGCGTGGTCCGAGCGGACATGGGGGCGTCCTCCCTGGGCGTAGGCCCGACTGACGCCGGGCTGGCCTGGCCCCCGGCGGGCGCCGGGTTCCTGGGCCGGCCCAACGTCGGACCGGTGAGGTGAACGCTAAGTATTCGGTGTTTCCAGGCCCGTCATGGCGCAGTTAATCGACCGTAAGGAAGAACGCACAGGCCTCGGGGCCCCGCTGTGAGGGCGATCAGCGGATGCGCTCTGCGCGCCCCAGGCCGGACTCCGAGACATGACGTGCGAGGACGCGCCCCCGGCCGGGCCGGCGCCCGCGACGCGGGCGGGTGCGGAGCCGGCCCCGCGCCGCGTGCGATCGTGACGCGTGTCACACCGGCGACAGGACCTCGACCCGGTGGAGTCTCACGGGTGCGATCCTGGCCGAGGGGTCTCTCGACGTCAAGAGACTTGACGTCGAGCCCTCACAGGGTGGATTCGACTCCTGTGAGGACCGCGCAACGCCAACCGAACATCCCGCGCCTAGCGTGGTTCCATGGCCCCCGCGCTGCGCAGCATCACCGAGCACGTCGAGCGCGTGCTCGCGCTGGTCGCACCGCTGCCGGCAGTGGCCGCCGGGCTCGCAGAACTGGTGGACGGCCCTCCGCCCGTGCTCGCCGAGGACGCCGTCGCGGCCGACGCCGTACCCCCCTTCGACAACTCCGCGATGGACGGCTACGCCGTCCGCCTGGCCGACCTCCCGCTGTCCGGCGAACCCGTCACCCTGCGCGTCACCGGCGAGATCCCGGCGGCCGCCGGCTCCGGGGCGCGGCTGGGGCCCGGCGAAGCCGTGCGGATCATGACCGGGGCGCCCCTGCCGCCCGGCGCGGACGCCGTCGTCCCGGTGGAGCGGACGTCGACGGGGCGCTTCGTCGCGGGCGCGTCCGCGGACGAGACCACGGTGACGCTCGCGCGCCAGGCCCGGCTGCACGTACGCCGGCGGGGCGAGGACGTCGAACCCGGGACGGTGCTCGGCCACGCCGGGGCCGAGGCGACGGCGACGGTCGTGGCGGCCCTGGCGGCGTCGGGCCTCGCCGCGGTGCGGGTGCACCGGCGGCCCCGCGTGGCCGTGATCGCGACGGGGTCCGAGCTGGTCCCCGCCGGGATGCCCCGCAGGCCCGGGCAGATCACCGACTCGAACTCGCTCATGCTCGCCGCCGCAGCCCGGGCCACCGGCTCGGACGTGCTGCGCCTCGGCCCCGTGCCGGACTCTGCCGACGCCCTGCGCGCCACCCTCGACCAGGCGGCGGGCGCGGGGGCGGACCTGATCGTGACCGCCGGCGGCGTCTCGGCCGGCGCCGCGGACGTGGTGCGCGAGGTCCTCGCTCTCGGTCAGGACGCCGCCGTGAGCGACGTGGACGTCGCCGGGGTCGGGATGCAGCCCGGCCGTCCCCAGGCGCTCGCCCGCCTGCGCGGCGTGCCGTGGATCGCGGTGCCGGGCAACCCGGTGAGCGCGTACGTGTCGTTCGCGCTGTTCGTGCGGCCCGCGATCGCGCGGCTGCGCGGGCTCGCCGTGCCGGGGCTCGCGTTCGAGCACCGGCGGACCGCCTCGGGGTGGACCAGCCCGCCGGGGCGCGAGCAGGTGCTGCCGGTCCGGGTGCTGCCCACGGGCGAGGTCGAGCCGGTGCTCGTGGCGTCCGGCGGCGGCGGCGGCGGTCACCTCGTGTCCACGCTGGCCGGCTCCGACGGCCTGGCGGTCGTGGCGGCGGACGTCGAGAAGGTCGGGCCCGGGGACGTGGTCCGGGTCCTGCTGCACGGGGCACCCCGTGGATGACTTGGCGTTCGACGCCGTGATCCTCGCCGGGGGTCGCGCCTCCCGGCTCGGCGGCACGCCCAAGCCCGGCCTCCGCACCGACGGCGGCTCGCTCCTCGACCGCGCGCTCGGAGCGGCGGAGGGCGCGCGGCGGGTGGCCGTCGTCGGACCGGAGGACCTGCGGCCCGGCCTCGCGGACCGGGTCGTGACGACCCGCGAGGACCCGCCGTTCGGCGGGCCGGTCGCCGGCCTGGCCGCGGGCCTCGCCGCGCTGCCCGACGCCGGCGCCGCCCCCTGGGTGCTGGTCCTCGCCGTCGACGTGCCCCGGGCGGCCGCGGCCGTGCCGCTGCTCCTCCGCGCCGTCGCGCAGGAGCCGCAGGCACCGCCCGGCGCCCACCTGACGAGCGCCGGGCGGGCGCAATGGCTCGTCGGCCTCTACCGTCGGGGCGTGCTGGTGGAGCGGCTGAACGCGCTCCGCGCGGAGACGGGCGGCGTGCACGGCGCGTCGGTCCGGGGGCTCGTCGGGGGGCTGGCGTTCCTGGAGGTCCCCGACCCGGGTGGCCTCGCCGACGACGTCGACACCTGGGCCGACGCCGCCCGGCTCGGGGTCGCGGCACCCGACGCCGCACCGGGCGCCGCTTCGGACACTGCATCGGACACCGTGGAGGACGCATGAGCGACGTACAGCGCTGGACCGAGGCACTCGAGGCCGAGCTCGGCCTCGCCCCGGGCACGGTGGACGTGCAGGCGGTGCTCGACCTGGCCCGCGACGCCGCGCACGCCGTCGCCCGGCCTGCGGCCCCGGTGACGACCTATGCGGTCGGCTACGTGGAGGGCCTGGCGGCGGGGCGCGCGGCGGCGGGGCACGACGCGGGAACAGCGGCGACGTCGTACAGCCCGGCGGATCTGGCCCGTCGCCTGGCGGACCGCTGGGAGCCCTGACCGGCCCGAAGACCGGCGTCCCGGCGGGCGGTGGGACACTTTCGAGGTGTCCGTCGACGTCACCCACCCGCTCCTCGACGTCCTGCTGGCCGGCGGGACGCGCGAGGACCGCCTCACCCATGTCCGGGTGCTGCCTGCGCGCGAGGCCGCGTTGGCTGACTGGCCGGTCTGGGCCGACGCCGCGATCGTGGCGGGATACCGCAAGCTCGGCGTCGACCGGCCGTGGGTGCACCAGGTCGAGGCAGCCGAGGCGGCCTGGGCGCGACGGCATGTGGCGCTGGCGACGTCGACCGGCTCGGGCAAGTCGCTGGCGTTCTGGCTACCGGCGCTGACGTCGGTCCGGGCGGACGTCGCGGCGGCGACGGTCGACCCTGGGCGGATCGAGACCTCGGCCCGGCGCGGCACCGTGATCTACCTGTCGCCGACGAAGGCGCTCGCGGCGGACCAGCTCCACTCCCTCCAGGGCCTCCTGGACGCGGCGGGCACGCGCGACCTGCGCGTCGCCACCTGCGACGGCGACACACCGCGCGAGGAGCGCACCTGGGTGCAGGAGCACGCCGACGTCGTGCTCACCAACCCCGACTTCCTGCACTTCTCGCTCCTGCCGAACCATCGCCGGTGGGCCCGGCTGCTCCGGGGGCTGCGGTACGTCGTCGTGGACGAGGGGCATGCGTACCGCGGGGTCTTCGGCGCGCACGTGTCGCTCGTGCTGCGCCGGCTGGCGCGCCTCGCGGCGCACTACGGGCCGGGCGCGCCGACGTTCGTGGTCGCGTCGGCCACGACGGCGGAGCCGGCGGTCAGCGCGGCACGGCTCGTCGGCGCGCTGCCCGACGACGTCGTGGCCGTCACCCGGGACACGTCGCCCTCGGGGCGGCGGACGTTCGCGCTCTGGCAGCCGCCCGAGGTGGCGGGCTGGCGGCGGGCCGAGCCCGAGGAGGAGGTGCAGGCGCAGCCGGGCGACGCACCCCTCGTCGCGACCGAGAAGGGCGGCGCCGCCCACCCGCGCCGCTCCGCGACCGCCGAGGTCGCCGACCTGCTTGCCGACCTGGCGGCCCACGGCGCGCGGACCCTCGCGTTCACGCGCAGCCGCCGCGGTGCCGAGTCGGTCGCCACGCAGACGCGGGACCACCTTCGGCGCGCTGCGCCCGCCCTCGCCGGCCGCGTCGCCGCCTACCGCGGCGGGTACCTGCCTGAGGAGCGGCGCGAGCTGGAGCGCGCCCTGCGCACCGGCGAGCTGCTCGGCCTGGCGACGACGAACGCGCTCGAGCTCGGCGTCGACATCTCGGGCCTCGACGCGGTGCTCATGGCGGGCTGGCCCGGTACGCGCATGTCGCTGTGGCAGCAGGCCGGCCGCGCGGGCCGGGCGGGAGCCGACGGTCTCGTCGCCTTCGTCGCGCGCGAGGACCCGCTCGACACCTACCTGGTGCAGCACCCGGAGGCCGTGTTCGAGGCGCCGCTCGAGGCGACGGTCTTCGACCCCGCGAACCCGTACGTGCTGGCCCCGCACCTGTGCGCGGCGGCGCAGGAGGTGCCGCTCCGGTCCGAGGACCTCGGGGCGTTCGGCGAGCCCGCCGTGGTGCGCGACATCCTCGAGGTGCTCGTCGCGCGGGGCGCGCTCCGCCGCCGCTCGACCGGCTGGTACTGGACCCACGCGCAGCCGGCGTCGGGCCTCACGGACCTGCGCGGTGCCGGCGGCTCACCGGTGCGCGTGGTCGAGGCTGTGACGGGGCGGCTGCTCGGCACCGTCGACGCGGGCTCCGCCGACGGGCAGGTGCACGACGGGGCCGTGTACGTGCACCAGGGCGTCACCTATGTGGTGGACCGGCTCGACCTCGAAGACCACGTGGCGCTCGTCGTGCGGCGCGACGTGGACCACGGGACCTGGTCGCGGGAGGTCATGGAGATCGCGATCTCGCCCGACGAGGAGGGCTCGTCCCGGCCCGTGGTCGAGCGGGACTGGGGCCCGGTCGCGTGGGGGCTCGGCCCCGTCGAGGTGACGTCGCAGGTGGTGAGCTTCCAGCGTCGTCGGCTCCCGGACATGCAGGTGCTCGGCACCGAGGCCCTCGACCTGCCGTCGCACACACTCAGGACGACGGCGGTGTGGTGGACCGTCCCCGACTTCGTGCTGCGGGCCGCGGGCGTGACCGCCGAGGAGACGCCCGGCGCGCTGCACGCGGCCGAGCACGCGTCGATCGGCCTGCTCCCGCTCCTGGCCACCTGCGACCGCTGGGACCTGGGCGGCGTGTCCACCGAGCTGCACGCCGACACGGGGCAGGCGACCGTGTTCGTGTACGACGGGTACCCGGGCGGGGCGGGGTTCGCGGAGCGTGGCTTCGAGCTGGGGGCGACCTGGCTCCGGGCGACACGGGAGGCGATCGCGGCGTGCTCCTGCGCCGAGGGCTGCCCGGCGTGCGTACAGTCCCCCAAGTGCGGCAGCTACAACTCGCCGCTCGACAAGGCCGCCGCCGTGCGGCTGCTTGACGCCGTCCTGGCGCACGCTCCCGAGTGACACGACTCACCCATCCACAAGGTGAAGAGTTATGCACCTTTATTCCATCTTAGGTGCATGTTTGCCTAGGCTGATGGCATGAGCGTCGAACTGGCATCGCCGCAGGTCACTGTCCACAACGACGAATCCCGACGATCCTTCTCCGACTCCTCCGCACCACGCCCCGTCCGCGTGACCCTCTGGGATCGGGACTCGTTCGACCGGACCGCGCCCACCGTCGTCGTCTCACACGGGGCCGGCGGCTCCGTCGCCGCCATGGACTGGCTCGTCGATCCCCTTGTCGCTGCCGGCTTTCGGGTCGCGGCGGTGGACCATCACGGGGCGAGCACCGCCGTGGGCTACGAGCCCGAAGGCTTCATCTTTCCCTGGGAGAGGGCACGTGACCTGCGGGTCGCCCTCGACCTCCTGGAGGGCAACGGCCCGCTCGGCGCCGTCGGCGCGGCCGGGTTCTCGGCCGGCGCCTACGCGGCTGCCGCCCTGGCGGGCGCGCGCCTGGACCGCCGGATCATCGGCGGCATCTTCACCGGCCGCATCCCGTTCGCCAAGATCCCCGAGTACCCCGGGGTCCTCGAGATCGTCCAGAACAAGTACACCTTCGCCGAGCTCATCGCCTTCGCAGCCGACTCAGCCTCCGACATGACGGACTCCCGCGTCTCCTCGGTGTTCCAGGTCGCACCGCTCGGCTCGATCGTGGACAAGTCCAGCCTCGCGACGATCAACCTGCCGGTCGAGACCTGGTGGGGCGGCGCCGACCGGGTCACGCCGCTGGCCACCGACGTGCGGCCGTATCTCGACCTGGTGCCGGGCATCACCGGGCACCAGATCGGGCCGCGAGTGCGCCACCAAGACTTCTTCCCCGTCCGTAACGCCGACCGCGACGCCCGGGCGCGGATGGGCGAGGCAGCCGTGTCCTTCTTCCGTCGCACCCTCGTCGAGGGGGAGGTCAGCGAGCGGTAGGGCCGCGGTCAACGCTTCCCCGAAGGGTCCCTGACCTGCGAAAATGCCAGTCCATGAGTGACATCACGACTCGTCGGGTGCCGCCAGGACCCATCCTGGACGCCTTCCGCGAGCACCGCTGGCTCCCCGCGTGGTGGACCGACGTGCCGCGGATGGCGCTCGAGGCAGCCCTCGAGCTCGCCGACCTCGACCCGCGCCGGCTGCACCTCGCCGACGACGGGTCGATCGACGTGCGCAACGCCTGAGCGCACGGGCGGCCCGGGCGACACAGGCAGCAGAGGCGGCCCGGATCATGGCACCTGGCGGGGGCCCGCCCGGGCCGCCGCGCGGGCCTCGCCCAGGACGCCCGCCCACGGGCCCGGCGTCTGTAGGCCGGCAGCCCGCGCGGCGACCACCCGCACGGTGCCGCCACCGCCGGGCTCGCACGAGACGAGGCGGGAACCGCTCCTCCGCACCACCTCCTGCGCCGTGACGCAGGCGTCGAAGCCGTCGCGCAGCGCTGTGGCCCCGGCGAGCGCCCCGAGATCGGCAGCCGCCTGGGCAGCGCCGCGCGCCGCCTGCGCCGCCCCGAGCACGGCCAGCCCCAGCCCGAGCAGCAGCGCGACTGCCACGACCCCGAGCACGAGCACCGTCCCGGCGCCGCGCTCGCCGAGGCGGGCGCCGCGCTCGCCCGACCGGCAGGCAGCGACCCGGCTCGTCACGGCTCTGCCCAAGCGACCGCCGAGCCGGACGCCCGCAACGGGATTCCCGCGCCCGCGACAGGCCGGGTGACCGTCACGCGCACCCACTCGCCGTCACGGCTGACGGTGAGCCGAGCCTCCGCACCGCCCACGCGCGTGACCGCCGCGGCCACCACCGCGTCCGGCTCACCGATCGCCACCGCCCGGGCCCCCACCCGGGCCGCGTCCTGGGCGCGCATCTGCGCCGTGGACGCGGCCGCGAGCGTGAGCACCGCAGCGAGGACGAGCACCACCGCGGGCAGCCCGACCGCCAGCTCGACGGTCACGGCACCCCGTTCGCTCCTCCCGCGCACGGTCATCCCACCGAGAGCGCCGTGCGGATGATGCCGGCCAGCATCGCCTGCACCTCGCCGCTCCTGAGCAGCGCGATGAGCAGTCCCGCGAAGCCCGCCGCGGCGACGGTCGCGAGGGCGTACTCGGCGGTCGCCAGACCGGCCTCCGGGTCGAGCCGGCGGACAGGGGCCGCGGCGCTCCGGGCGAGACCTGCTGCCTCGCCCGGCACCTCGCGCGGCACCCTGCGGGACGCCGCGCGCCTGACGTCCCGCAGGATCCCGTGCAGCATGTCGCGGGGCGCCGGGCGGCGCAGGGGTCCGGCCGGGCCGCGCTCCGGCTCAGGGCAGGTGATGGTCGTCGTCATGTCTCCTCCTTGGTTCGGCCCACGTTCCGTGGGCTCGTCATACGGCCCGGCGTGCGCCGAGCCTGTCCTTCCGCAGCTCGCGGTCGCGGGCCACGTCCCGGTCGGTCGGCCGGGTGCCTTGCGGCGCCGGAGCCGGACCGTGCGTCAGCCGGCGAGCAGGCCGACGCCGAGTGCCAGCAGCACCGGCACGATCCCGACCAGCACGAACGCCGGCAGGTAGCAGGCGCCGAGCGGCAGCACGAGCCGCACGGCGAGCCGTGCGGCCGCGGTCCGGGTGGCCGCCCGGCCCTCCTGCCGCGCGCCCTCCCCGGCGGCCCGGAGGGCCCCGCCGGGCGCCGCGCCGTCGACCCACGCACCACGCAGCGCCTGACGCACCGGGTCGAGCCGCGCCGGCGCGCCCTGCCACGCGGTGTCCCACCGGGCGCCGAGCACAAGCGCGTCGGCCGCGCGCGCCAGAACGGTCCCGTCGGCCCCGCCGACCGCGGCACCGGTCGCCTGCAACGCCCGGGGCAGGCCGGACCCGGCACGGGTCGCGGCCGCCAGCAGCTCCAGCAGCACCTGGACGTCGAGACCGTCCTCCCGGTCACGCCCGGCGGCGAGCGCGACGAGCCGGCGCGTCCACAGGTGCCCGGCAGCCAGGAACGCTCCCCCGAGCACGACGGACGCCGTGCCGATGCCGCCGTCGGTCGCCGTACTCAGCGGGTCGGCCCCGAGGGCCCAGCCGAGCAGCGCGCCGACCGCCGGCAGCCAGGTCAGCACCCGCACGGTCGACCGCGGACCGGCGAGCGCGGCCGCCCGCTCCCCGCGGGCCTCCTGCTCGTTCGCAAGGGCACCGGCGACGGACTCGAGCACGTCGCCGAGAGGCGCCCCGACGTCGAGCGCCAGCCGGGTCGCCGCCACGACGGCTCGCGCGTGGGCGGGGCCGAGCACCCGGGCCAGGGCACCGGCGTCGGGCACGCCTGTCGGTGCGACAGGAACCCCCACCGCCCGGGCCCAGGCCGCGCCCGGCGGCGCACCGGCCCTGAGCAGCGCGACGACCTGGAGGACGACGACCCGCACGGGCTCGCCGGAGGCCCGTCGTGCCGGCCCGCCGGCCCTGGCGGTCGGCCGGAGCTGCAGCCGCGGAGGCGCCACAGGCCCGGCCGGCACAATCGACCGGGTCTCCTCGGCCGCGCGTCGCAGCCGCCGCCCGCCACGAGCGAGGACGAGCCACGCCGCCCCTGCGACCAGCACCCCGACCCCGGCCGGCCCCAGGTCTGCGGGCAGGTCCCTCACCATGGCCCGAACCTCCTCGCCAGCTCATCCCAGGTGGCGCCGTCCACGCCGAACGGCCCCCGTCCGTCCCACCGTGCGGCGGTCCGCACCTCGAGCTCGCCCTGCGCGTCCCGGCCGACGAGACCGACCTCGGCAAGGAACCGCGTCCCTTGTTCCCGGCGCAGGTGCAGCACCACGTCGAGCCCGCCGGCGGCCTGTGCGGCGACGGCTTCGCGCGGCATCCCGGCGAGCGCGGCCAGGGCCTCGAGCCGCGCGGGCACGACCCCGACCGCGTTGGCGTGCAAGGTCGCGAGCCCGCCGTCGTGCCCGGTGTTCATCGCCATGAGCACCTCCCGGACCTCCGCACCCCGGCACTCGCCGAGCACGATCCGGTCCGGCCTCATGCGCAGCGCGTTGCGGACCAGCTCGGCAAGGTCGACTGCGCCGGCACCCTCGACGTTCGCCCGGCGGGTGGTGAGCGGGACGACGTGGGGGTGGGTGGGCACGAGCTCGCGCGACTCCTCGACGGTGATCACCCGCTCGTCGGGCGGGACGAGGGAGAGGAGCGCCGCGAGCAGCGTCGTCTTGCCGGTTCCGGTCCCGCCCGAGACGAGCACGTTCGCGCGGCGCACGACGAGGGCTTGCACCAGGCCGGTCCACTCGGGCGGCAGCGCCCTGCGCTCGACGAGCTCGTCGAGCGTGAAGGCCCTCAGCCGAAGGGTGCGGAGGGACAGGAGGGCACCCGACTCCGCGAGCGGTTCGAGAACCGCGTGCAGGCGTGTCCCGTCCGGCAGCCTGGCGTCGACCGTGGGAACCGCGTCGTCGAGCCGCCGGCCGCCGAGGGCGGCGAGCCGCACCGCGAGCCCGCGCACGTCCGCGGGCGTGCCCAGGTCCAGCCCGGCGCGCTCGAGACCTCCACCCCGGTCGACCCAGACATCATCTGGGCCGTTGACCAGCACATCCGTCACCGTGGGGTCGTCGAGAAGCGGCTGCAGCGGCCCCGCCCCGACGAGCTCGGCGCATGCGGCGCGCGAGAGGTCGTGCAGCGCTGAGCTGCCGAGCAGCCGGCCGCTGTCCCGGACCGCGGCGCGCACGGCGGCGTCCGGTCCGCCAGGGACCTCACCACCGGCCACACCGGCCAGCATCCGGGCGCGGATGCTGTCGAGGAGCTCGCCGTCGACACGAACCAGCGGCTCGGCAAAGGCTCCGCGGCTCACAGCACTCCCGCCAGCTCGAGCGCGAACCGGCCGAGCACGCTACGCCGACCCATGGGCGGGCCGTCCCCGCGCTCCACGGCGGAGGCGAGCCAGCCGTCTCGCCCGAGGACCGCGGCGACCGGGAGTCCGAGCACCGCGCTCAGGTCGTCCGGGTCGACCCGACCCGGCGCCGGCCCGCGCACGACGACCCGCACGTCCGCAGCCCCCGCGGCGAGCAGGGCGTCGCGCGCGGCGGCGGCGCCCACAGCAGCAGGAAGCCGGAGCGGCACGACGAGCAGCATCACGTCCGAGCCTGCGACCAGGGCGCGCACGGCCCGCCCGTCGCCGCTGCCGTCCGACGTCTGCGTCGCCGCTCCCCAGGCACCGGGCCGGGGGAGGTCGAGCACCACGGTCTCGCCGCACCGGACCAGACCCGTGCACACGTCGAGCACGACGTCGCCCTCAGGCGGCCCAGGCTCCCGCGTGCCGCTGAGCACCGGCACCACGCCCCAGCGCGGCAGTGCGGCGACGAGGCTCACACCGTCGACCTCGCCGCGCGCCGCCACGAGGTCCGGCCACCGCGCTCCCGCCGCGTCCTCCGTGCCGAGCATCATCTCGATGCCGGGCGCCTGCGCGTCGAGGTCCACGAGCGTGGTCCGTTCGCCCGCCCTGCGCAGCCCGTGCGCCACCGCCGCGGCGACCACGGACGCCCCCGCGCCCCCGCAGGCACCGACGACGCCGATGACCCGGCCCTCGGTCTCCAGGGCGGTGCCCCTCGCCTCGACCATGCGTCCTCCCGGTCTCTTCCCGGGTCGTCCGCCCGGGTCCTGCGACCAGGCTGGACGAGACGGCGCACCCCGCGCGGGCAGCGACGTCGGACCTGTGTACAGGGAGCGTCCGTACGGAAATGTGGTCGGGGACGACGGCGCACGGCGCCGTCGCGACGGGCTGCCGACCAGCAGGACGAACCCGCCCGCGGGGAGGGTCCGTCGTCGTGTCACCGAGCGCCGCTAGGCTCGACCCCGTGACCGAGGCGCAGCACCGCACGAGCCGGCCGGCGGGGTCCCCGGCAGGGAAGGTCGCGGCTTTCTTCGACCTCGACAAGACCATCATCGCGACGAGCTCGACGGCGGCGTTCTCCCGCCCGTTCTACGCCGGCGGTCTCATCACCCGGGGCGACGTGCTGCGCAGCGCCTACGCGCACTTCGTGTTCATGCTCGGCAGCGCCGACGCCGACCAGACGGAGCGCATGCGGGCACACCTGAGCGCGCTCGTCACCGGCTGGGACGTGGAGAAGGTGCAGCAGATCGTCGCGGAGACGGTCCACGAGCTCGTCGACCCGTACGTGTACGCGGAGGCGGTGGAGCTGATCGCCGAGCACCACGGGCTGGGCCACGAGGTCGTGGTGGTCTCCGCGTCGGGCGCCGAGCTCGTCGAGCCCATCGCCGCGGTCCTGGGTGCCGACCACGCCATCTCGACCCGCATGGCCGTGGCTGACGGCAGGTACACGGGCGGGATCGACTACTACGCGTACGGCGAGAACAAGGCGGCCGCGATTCGAGACCTGGCCCTGCGCGAGGGCTACGACCTCGCGGCGAGCTATGCGTACTCGGACTCGATCACGGACTCACCGATGCTCGGCACCGTGGGCCACTCGTACGTCGTGAACCCGGACCGTAATCTGCGACGGCTGGCTGCGGAGAAGGGCTGGAGCACGCTGACCTTCAGCCGGCCTGTGGCGCTGCGGCCGACGATCAAGCCGGTCCCCGTCATCGCCGTCGTCGGGACGGTCGCACTGGCGGTCGCCGCCTGGCTGGTGTGGCGCGGCATCCGACGGCGGTCGCGTCGCGCCTGATCGACGCGCCTGATCGACGCGAACCGGCGTCGGCTCGCCCCAGGAAATGCCCGCGAACGTACCTGAGAAACACCGCGAACCTACGTCTGTAGCACCGCGAACCTACGAACGGATAACCGCAAACCTACGAGCGGAAATGCCACAATGCATTATGCTCATTCCGTGGAAGGCCTCATCGCACGTCACGGACTCGCCTGGGCGGGCGAGCTTCTCAGGACTTTTCCGGCCCTCGTCATAGAGGGAGCACGGCAGGTCGGCAAGAGCACGTTCGCGCACATGCTGGTCGACGGCACGCCTGCGCTCGAGGTGACCCTCGACGACGACGAGACGCTGGCCGCAGCCCTCGCAGACCCCAGGCAGTTCGTGGAGCAAGCGCCCGATCGGACTCTTGTGATCGACGAGGTCCAGCGTGCTCCCGAACTCATCCTGCCCGTCAAGGCCGCGATCGACCGGGATCGCCGACCGGGACGGTTCGTACTCACCGGCTCTGCCGATCTGCTCCGGCTCGAGCGCACCCCTGACAGCCTCGCCGGACGGGCTCACACCGTCCGCCTGCGCAGTCTCAGCCAAGGGGAGATCTCGGGAAGGGTGGAGCGTTTCGTCGACTCCTTCGTCAACCAGTTCATCGACGGAGACGGGCGCGCACAGGACTTCAACACCACCTGGGACCGCGAGCGCTATGCACAAGCGCTTGCGGCGGGCGGCTACCCCGAGACGCTCACCGTCTCCGACCGAGCACGAGGTTCCTGGATCGACAGCTATCTGGCGCGCATCGTCCAGCGCGACGCACGGGATGTGCGCGAGGTCGACCCGGTGCGGCTCCTGTCCGTTCTGCGGCTTGTGGCCGCGAATCAATCGGGCGAGCTCGTCAAGAACCGCGTCGCACAGCAGGCCCACATCCCGGCGACGTCGATCACCACCTATCTGGACCTCCTCGAGACTCTCTACCTGGTCGAGACCCTGCCCCCATGGACACCCAACCTGACGCACCGTGAGGTCGGTCGCCACAAGGTCTCGGTCACGGACTCCGCACTCGCGATGCGGCTTGGACCTATTTCAAAGACTCAGTTGGTCCGGCCGACCGGGGGCGAGCACCTGGGTCCACTGCTCGAAGGGCTGGTGATCTCCGAGCTTCGGAAGCAGGCGCTGTGGAGTGACACGGAGTACGACCTGTTCCACTTCCGAGACCGGGACGGCCTGGAAGTTGACGCGATCGTCCAGATGCACGATGGTCGCGTCCTTGGCATCGAGATCACGTCGAACGGCGCCTACAAGAGCGACTATTTCGCCGGTCTGAGCAAGCTGGCCGCACGGGCCGGCAACAGGTTTGCGGGCGGAATCGTGCTGGGGACATCTGCCACGGGATACCAGTACTCCAGCAATCTGTGGGGGCTGCCGATCTCCGCGCTGTGGGAGCTCTGACAACACCCCACGAAATCCACTGGCTCCCAGCGCCGTGCCGTGCCAGATTCCGCACGTGTCGTCGAACTGAGCAGCCCCGACGTGGCGCCGCCGCGTCTTGCACCCTTCGACGATCGGAACTGCCCATGGCCTTCTTCGTGCGCCCCTACACCCCCACCGACGAGGTCGGCTGGTTGCGCTGCCGTATCCTGTCCTTCCTCGGAACGCAGTACTTCGACGACGTCAAGACCCGCCGCACCACGTTCGACCTGCCGGCCGTCCTGCTCGTCGCGGAGGCAGTCGCGGAGGCACCCGTCGCCGACGGCGAACTACCCCTCACGGGCTCGATCGCAGGCATTCTCGACATCGAGGTCGACGGCAGCCACGCGACGATCGACACGATCGCCGTCCACCCCGACCACGCGCGGCGCGGCATCGCATCGGCCCTCCTGTCCGCCGCGCTGCCGCGCATCCAGGGGCTCGGCGCGACCGAGCTCGACGCCTGGACCCGGGAGGACACAGCGGCGAACGCGTGGTACCGGCGATCGGGCTTCACGGAGCGCTTCCGGTACCTGCACGTCTACAAGGGCTGGGAGGACGCTGCCGACGGCTTCGCCGTGCCCGACGGCGTCGGCCCGCTGGTGACCGCGTTCCTGCACGCGCCGGTCGAGCGGGAGGCTGAGATGCGCGCCCGCTTCGCCCGGGTGCACACGTGCCGCCAGTACGTGCGCCCCCTTTGAGGGCCGCCCCAGCACCGGGCCATACCCCTCTACGCTGCTCGCCGTGACGACGTCGTTCGACAAGCTTGTGGCGCAACCGGTCCTGGAGACGGCCCTGCGCCTGACGGACCGCATCGGCGCGCGGTTCCCGGAGCGCGGCCTGCACAGCGTCGCCCGGGAGCTCGCCGCCCTGACGGCGGAGGTCGCGGCGACGGCGCGGCGCCAGCGGCGTCGGCTGCGGCTGGTCCGCGACATCTCGCGCGTGCTCGTGACGGCGATCGTCACTCTGGCCGCCGTCGCGCTGGCCTTCGCGGCGCACGCGGCATTCACGGACCGGCCCGACGGGCTGGACTGGGTGCCGCTGGTGGAGAGCACGGTCAACGACGCGGTGTTCGTGGCGATCGCGGTGGCGGTTCTCTACTCGGCGCCGGAGCGGCTCCAGCGGAGCAGCGTGCTGGAGCTGCTGCACCGGCTGCGGTCCCTGGCGCACATCATCGACATGCATCAGCTCACGAAAGACCCGGAGCGGCTGCGCGGGTCATTTCACCGCACGGAGGCGAGCCCGGTGATGGATCTCTCGCCGGACGAGCTCGAGTACTACCTCGAGTACTGTTCAGAACTTCTCAGTCTTGTGGGCAAGACGGCGGCGCTGTGCGCCGAGGAGTCCCGCGACTCGGTCGTCCTCGACACTGTCTCCACCATAGAAACGCTAACTGTTGGAATGTCACGGAAGATCTGGCAGAAGATTTTCGTGCTGAACGCAGAACGCGACAGGAATTGACATCACGGGCATAATTGTGAAGATTTCCGGACAGCCGTTGCGCATGCATTGAGGACACGCTGTGATGGACACCACAGCACCACAATGGACGGTGGGCACCCACGCGTTGGAGGTCCGCACCCAGGACACGTCGGCTTGGCTTCGGCCAGCCTGGCGAACACGAAGCGCCTGATCACCACCGTCCCGCTGGCGAGAGCGGCATCCGGCATGAGGCAAACTCCCGGGTGCCGTACTCGTAAGAGAGATCTCGCCACCGTGGTGGTCGGGCCCCGAGCCCGCCTGGTTCGCGACAAGGAGCGCGACGGGCCCGACCACGCGGCGAATCGATACACCCGGCATTCCGGGCGCACACGCGAGAACGCGGAAGACTACCGCCAGGCCGCCCGTTCGTACTGCGGCTGCCATGAAGGCCCGTCGGCCGGCGCATGAGAGGTCCCGACGGCGACGCCCAGCTCCCGCGCCGCGCGCAGCGGCCAGTGCGGGTCACGCAGCGCCTCCCGCGCGATCATGACGGCGTCGGCCGAGCCCTCCACGAGCACCTGCTCGGCCTGCTGCGGCGACGTGATCAGCCCCACGGCGCTCACCGGCAGCCCCGCCTCCTGGCGCACCCGTCGTGCGAGCGGGACCTGATAGCCCGGGCCGAGAGGGATCGACGCCGGCGCCACCCCGCCGGACGACACGTCCACGAGGTCCACGCCGTACGCCACCAGCGACTTCGCGACGGCCGCCACCTCGTCGACGGTCAGCCCGCCCTCTTGCCAGTCCGTCGCGGAGACGCGCACGAACAGCGGCAGGTCCTCCGGCCAGACGGCGCGGACGGCCTCCGCGGTCTCGACCAGCAGCCGGGCTCGGTTCTCGAGGGACCCGCCGTACTCGTCGGTCCGCTCGTTCGCGAGCGGCGACAGGAACTGGTGGAGCAGGTAGCCGTGCGCGGCATGCAGCTCCACCACGTCGAAGCCGGCGGCGTGCGCCCGCCGGGCGGCGCCGGCGAACAGCCCGGGGATCGCGGCCACGTCCTCACGCGACAGCGCGACCGGCGCGGCGAGCCCCGGGTGAGCCGAAGCCGACGGGCCCGAGGTGACCCACCCGCCGTCGGGCACCGGGACGCTGCCCTGGTCCGGCGACCACGGGCGGTACACCGACGCCTTGCGGCCCGCGTGCTGGAGCTGGACGCCGATGCGTGCGCCGCGGGCGTGGACGAAGTCCACGACGCGCCGCCACGCGGTCGTCTGCTCCTCGTTCCACAGGCCCGTGTCCTGGGGCGAGATCCGGCCCTCGGGAGCCACCGCGGTCGCCTCGGTGAGCACGAGGCCGAAGCCGCCCGCGGCCCGGGCGCCGAGGTGGACCAGGTGCCAGTCGTCCGGCACGCCGTCCACGGCGGAGTACTGGCACATCGGCGCGAGCCACACGCGGTTGGGGATCGTCAGCCCGCGGAGGGTCATCGGTTCGAAGAGCCGGGTCACGTCCGTCCGCAACGCCAGGGGACGCCCCGCTTGTTCCGCGGCAGCACCGCGTCGCGTCATGCGGGCTTCGCCGGCGCGCAAAGAGGCGGTACCGTCTCAATCTGTGACGGAGGCCTGTGACCGCTGTCACGAGGAGTACGCTCCACCAAGGCAGGACTCCTAGCAAACCCTGCCTCGACAATTCGCGAAGACGCGCACCGGAGGTCGCCGTGACAGACACCCAGCCGACGCACACGTCGGGCAGCCCGAGCCTCGAGAACCTCCTGCACGAGACACGCAGCTTCCCGCCGAGCGCCGAGTTCGCGGCGCAGGCGAACGCGCAGCCTGCGCTGTACGACGACGCGAAGGCCGACCGCCTGGAGTTCTGGGCGGAGCAGGCGCGCGACCTCGTCAGCTGGCACACGCCGTTCACGGAGACGCTCGACTGGAGCGGCGCCCCCGTCGCCCGGTGGTTCGCCGACGGGCGGCTCAACGCCGCCTACAACGCCGTGGACCGCCACGTCGAAGCCGGCCTCGGCGACCGCGTGGCCCTGCACTTCGAGGGCGAGCCGGGCGACACCCGCACCGTCACGTACGCCGACCTGCAGCGCGAGGTCTCGCGCGCCGCGAACGCGCTCGCCGCGCTCGGCGTCACCGCGGGCGACCGCGTCGTCATCTACCTGCCGATGCTCGTCGAGTCCGTCGTCGCGATGCTGGCCTGCGCGCGCATCGGGGCCCCGCACTCGGTCGTGTTCGGCGGCTTCTCGGCCGACGCGCTGCGCAGCCGCATCGCCGACGCCCAGGCCTCGCTCGTCATCACGGCCGACGGCGGCTACCGCCGCGGCGCCGCGTCCGCGCTGAAGCCCGCCGTCGACGAGGCCCTCGCGCCGCGCGAGGGGGAGCCCGAGACGACGGTGCGCCATGTGCTGGTCGTCCAGCGCACCGACCAGGAGGTCGCCTGGACCGAGGGCCGCGACCTGTGGTGGCACGAGGCGCTCGAGTCCGCGGACACGTTCCACGAGCCCGTCTGGGTCGAGGCCGAGCACCCGCTGTTCATCCTCTACACGTCGGGGACCACGGGGAAGCCCAAGGGCATCCTGCACACCACGGGTGGCTACCTGACGCAGGCCGCGTACACCCACAAGAACGTGTTCGACCTCAAGCCCGAGACCGACGTCTACTGGTGCACCGCGGACATCGGCTGGGTCACCGGCCACTCCTACGTCGTCTACGGGCCGCTCCTCAACGGCGCCACGCAGGTCATCTACGAGGGCACGCCCGACACGCCGCACCGCGGCCGCTGGTGGGAGCTGGTCCAGAAGTACAACGTGTCCATCCTGTACACGGCCCCGACGGCGATCCGCACCTGCATGAAGTGGGGCGAGGACATCCCGGCCCGGTTCGACCTGTCGTCCCTGCGCGTCCTGGGCAGCGTCGGCGAGCCCATCAACCCCGAGGCGTGGATGTGGTACCGCCGCGTCATCGGTGGCGACGAGGCGCCCATCGTGGACACGTGGTGGCAGACCGAGACCGGGGCGATCATGATCAGCCCGCTCCCCGGCGTCACCGCGACCAAGCCCGGCTCGGCCCAGGTGCCGCTGCCCGGCATCGTGGCAGAGGTCGTGGACGACGAGGCGCACGCCGTGCCGAACGGCGGCGGCGGGTACCTCGTGCTGTCCGAGCCGTGGCCGTCGATGCTCCGCGGCATCTGGGGCGACCTCGAGCGCTACCGGGACACCTACTGGGCCCGCTTCGAGGGTCTGTACTTCGCCGGCGACGGGGCGAAGAAGGACGAGGACGGCGACATCTGGCTCCTCGGCCGCGTCGACGACGTCATGAACGTCTCGGGTCACCGCCTGTCGACCACGGAGATCGAGTCCGCGCTGGTGTCGCACGACATCGTGGCCGAGGCGGCCGTCGTCGGCGCGTCGGACGAGACCACCGGCCAGGCCGTCGTCGCGTTCGTCATCCTGCGCGGTGAGCACGCCCACCGCGCGTCCGACGCCGAGAGCGCAGCCCAGGTGCAGGAGGAGCTCCGAGCCCACGTCGCCAAGGAGATCGGGCCGATCGCGAAGCCGCGCAAGATCCTCGTGGTGGCCGAGCTGCCCAAGACGCGGTCGGGCAAGATCATGCGCCGCCTCCTGCGCGACGTCGCCGAGAACCGCGCGGTCGGCGACGCCACGACGCTCGCCGACTCCTCGGTGATGGAACTCATCGCCGCGGGCCTGGCGGCGCCGTCGGCCTCCTCGGAGGACTGAGCCCATGATGCCGAGGTGGTCGCCCCGTCCGACGGAGCGGCCACCTCGGCAGGGTTGGGGGAGGATGGGGCCGTGCACTTCGCGCCCCCCATCGAGATCGGTCCCCTGGACGACGACGCCCGTCGTGCCGTGCGCGCCCTCGCGGACACGGCCGCCGAGCACGACGGCGTCGCCGCCCTGTCGGAACAGCCGCTGCTGAACCTGGCTGCGGACGAGGAGTGGCTGACGCACGTCGTCGCCCGCGACCCGTACGGGAAGACGATCGGATACGTGCAGGTCGACCGGTCCGGGGACACGGCGAGCGCCGAGCTCGTCGTCCACCCGGAGCACCGCCGCCGCGGCACCGGCCGCATGCTGCTGCGCACGGCGGAGCGCGACGCGACCCTGCCCGCCCGCTCGGGAGAGCCGGGCCAGCACGGCAAGCAGCTCCGGGTCTGGGCGCACGGCGACCTGCCCGAGGCGCGCGCCTTCGCGGAGAAGTCGGGCTACCGGCCCGTGCGGGAGCTTCTCCTCCTCGCGCGGCCGCTCGGCACGACGACGGCCACCCCGCCCGCGATGCCGGAAGGCCTGGCCGTCCGCACGTTCGTCCCGGGCGCGGACGACGAGGCGTGGGTGCGGGTCAACGCACGGGCGTTCGCGACCCATCCGGAGCAGGGTCGTCTCACGCGGGCAGACCTCGAGGCGCGCAAGGCAGAGCCGTGGTTCGACCCGGAGGGCTTCTTCCTGGTCGTGCCCGACGCCGGAACCACGGCCCAGCCAAGCACCGCCGACCCCGTCGCCTTCCTGTGGACGAAGGTGGAGCCCGGGCAGCCGGACGGCGCGCGCGACGGCGAGATCTACGCGGTCGGTGTGGACCCCACCGCACAGGGCCGCGGCCTCGGCGGCGCACTCACGGCGACGGGCCTGGCGCACCTCGCGCGGATCGGAGCGACCCGTGCTGTGCTCTACGTCGAGGGCGACAACGCACCTGCCCTCGCCACGTACGCGCGGGCAGGGTTCGAGCGTGCGGGGACGCACGTGCAGTACGCCCGCACCTGACCGAATCCGTGGGAAATCGTCACCCTGCGTTCATCGATCAGTGACACCATGAGCAGCATGACGGACGCAACAGACGGCACCCCGAAGATGCGCGACGCGCGCGGGCGGTTCGTGCGGTCGGCCGCCCGTGGCACCGCTGCGGCGCGGTCCGTGATCGCGAGTGCTCTCGTGCCTGCGACCGGCCCTGGAGGAATCACCAACAGGGTGATGCGCGAGACCGAGGAGGCGACCGCCGTCGTGCAGGAACAGCCCAACACCGCACCCCGCGAGCTGGAACCGAGCCTGGCCGCGCACATCGCGGAGCACATCGCGGAGGAGGAGCCGAGCGGCTACGCGACCATCCCGGTCGAGCACGAGCCGCTCCCGGCGGACCGCTTCGGCGACCGCGAGCTGAGCTGGCTCGCGTTCAACGAGCGCGTGCTGCAGCTCGCGGAGGACCAGCAGATCCCGTTGCTGGAGCGCGTGCGGTTCCTGGCGATCTTCGCATCGAACCTGGACGAGTTCTTCATGGTGCGCGTCGCCGGGCTGAAGCGGCGCATCGCCACGGGCATCGCCGTGACGAGCGCCTCCGGGCTGTCGCCGCGCGAGGTTCTGCGCGGCACCTCCGAGCGCGCGCACGAGCTGATGACGCGCCACGCGATGGTGTTCCAGGAGCACGTGCAGCCCGAGCTGGCCGCCGAGGGCATCACGCTGGTGCACTGGGACGAGCTCGAGCAGCGCGAGCAGGAGCGCCTGCACAAGTTCTTCCGCAAGCAGATCTTCCCGGTGCTGACACCGCTCGCCGTCGACCCTGCGCACCCGTTCCCGTACATCTCGGGGCTGTCGCTCAACCTGGCCGTCGTGGTCGCGAACCCCGCCACGGGCAAGGAGCACTTCGCCCGCGTGAAGGTGCCGCCGCTGCTGCCCCGGTTCATCGCCGTGGACGCATCGGGCAAGCCCCGGCGCCCCGGCACACGCAAGGCAGACCCGCAGCGCGGGCCGCTGTCGTTCGTGCCGCTCGAGGAGATCATCGGGCAGCACCTCGACGATCTGTTCCCCGGCATGGAGGTTGTGGAGCACCACGCGTTCCGCGTGACCCGCAACGAGGACGTGGAGGTCGAGGAGGACGACGCCGAGAACCTCCTCCAGGCGATGGAGAAGGAGCTGCTGCGACGCCGCTTCGGCCCGCCGGTGCGACTGGAGATCGCGGAGGGGATCAGCGCGCGCATCCGCGAGCTGATCGTGCGCGAGCTCGGCGTCCGGGACGAGGAGGTCTACACGCTCCCCTCCCTGCTGGACCTCACGGGCCTCAACCTGATCGCGGACCTCGACCTCGCCGCGTTGCACTTCCCGCCGTTCCTGGCCACCACCCACCGGCAGCTGGCCGAGGTGGAGAGCGCCACGGCCACGGACGTCTTCGCGGCCATCCGGCGGCGCGACATCCTCCTGCACCACCCGTACGACTCGTTCTCGACGTCCGTGCAGACCTTCCTGCAGCAGGCCGCGGCCGACCCCGCCGTGCTCGCGATCAAGCAGACGCTCTACCGCACGTCCGGCGACTCCCCGATCGTGGATGCGCTCATCGACGCGGCCGAGGCCGGCAAGCAGGTCCTGGCTCTCGTGGAGATCAAGGCGCGGTTCGACGAGCAGGCGAACATCTCCTGGGCCCGCAAGCTGGAGCAGGCGGGCGTGCACGTCGTGTACGGGATCGTGGGTCTCAAGACGCACTGCAAGCTGTCGCTCGTGGTGCGCCAGGAGCCGGATGGCTCGCTCCTGCGCTACTGCCACGTGGGCACGGGCAACTACAACCCGAAGACTGCCCGCCTCTACACCGACCACGGACTGCTGACGTGCGACCCCGACGTGGGCCAGGACCTGACGCGGCTGTTCAACCAGCTCTCGGGATACGCACCGCAGTCACGGTTCCACCGCCTGCTCGTCGCGCCCCGCTCGGTCCGCATGGGCCTCGTGGAGCGCATCGACCGCGAGGCGGCGGCCGCCCGCGCCGGGCACGAGGCCTGGGTCAAGATCAAGGTCAACTCAGCCGTGGACGAGACGATCACCGATGCGCTGTACCGCGCATCGGAGGCCGGCGTGCAGGTCGACCTCCTGGTCCGCGGCATCTGCTCCCTGCGCCCCGGCGTGCCCGGGCTCAGCGAGAACATCCGGGTGCGCTCCATCCTCGGCCGCTTCCTCGAGCACTCGCGGATCTTCGCGTTCGCCAACGCGGTCGGCCCCGCCATCGGCGAGGGTCCGGAGGGCGGGCCCGAGGTGCTCATCGGCTCGGCCGACCTCATGCACCGCAACCTGGACCGTCGCGTCGAGGCCCTCGTCCGGATCTCCGACCCCGGCCAGATCGCGGAGCTCATCGAGCTCATCGACACGTCCATGTCGGATACGACGGCGTCGTGGCACCTGCGGCCCGACGGACACTGGGACCGTCACGCCACCGGGCCGGAAGGGGAGCCTCTGCACGACATGCAGGCCCTCCTGATCGAGCGCCAGCGCAGGCGGCGGCGGCTCGAGCCGGTCCGGTGAACGGGCCGGGCCCGATGACCGGCTTCCGCCCGGCCCTGGAACGCCTGGACCCTGCGGGAGGCACGCGTCAGGCCCACGCCCCCCTGGTCGAGACCGCGGGCGCGGTCGTCTGGCGCGTGCGCGGCGGGTCCCTGCAGGTGCAGCTCGTCCACCGGCCCCGCTACGACGACTGGTCCTGGCCGAAGGGCAAGGTCGAGGAGGGCGAGGCGTTCCAGGTCACGGCGATCCGGGAGGTCGCCGAGGAGACAGGGAAGCCGATCGTGCTCGGGATGCCGTTGCCCGGCCGGCAGTACCTCACGCCGGAGGGCCGCGTGAAGCGCGTCCACTACTGGGCGGCGCGGCGGGCCCGGCGAGGCCACGACAGTGCGGCGCTCACCGCCCGGGACCCCGTGGCCCCGGTGCTGAAGGCCGAGGTGGACGCCTCCGAGTGGCTCGACGCCGACGACGCGGCGAAGCGGCTCACCTGGGCCTCGGACCGCGCACCGCTCGACGCGCTCAAGGAAGCCTACGAGGCAGGCCGCCTGCCCACGCGGGCGCTTGTCATCGCGCGCCACGGCAAGGCTGTGCCCCGCACGGCGTGGCACGGCTCGGAGCGCGACCGGCCGCTCACCCCCATCGGCCACGCGCACGCCGCGGCGCTGGTGCCGGTGCTCGCCTCGTACGGGATCGAGACGGCGATCAGCTCCCGCTGGGAACGGTGCGCCACCACCATCGACCCTTACGTGCGTGCTGCGGGCCTGCGACCGTCGTTCAGCGAGTACCTGACCGAGGCGCAGCACGAGCGCTCGCCCTCGCGCGTCGCCGCGACGATCCGGTACCTGCTCGAGGACTCCGCGGGCGCGACCCTGCTCTGCACGCACCGGCCCGTCCTGCCGACGGTTCTGGACGTGCTCGGGCAGCACGCGGCGCGCGCCGTCGCGGACTCGCTGCCCACGCAGGATCCGTTCCTCGAGCCCGGCCAGGCCCTCGTGGGGCACGTCACGACCACGTCGAAGGGACCGCGGGTGGTGGCGGCGGAGCTCATCGCCCCACCGCTCGACTGAGCGCTCAGGCCAGGATCGGCGAGAGCACCCAGGTCGTCACGGCCGCCACGAGGGCCGCAGCCGGGATGGTCGACACCCATGCCAGGACGATGTTCTTCGCGACGCCCCAGCGGACCGCCGACAGGCGCCGCGTGGCCCCGACGCCCATGATCGCCGAGGTGATCGTGTGGGTCGTGGACACGGGGGCGTGCAGCGCGAACGCGTTGACGTACAGCACCAGCGCGGACACGGACTCGGCGACGAACCCGCGCGCCGGGTCGAGCTCGATGATGCGCCGGCCGAGGGTGCGCATGATGCGCCACCCGCCGGAGTAGGTGCCGGCGGAGATGGCGGCGGCCGCGGAGAGCTTGACCCACAGCGGGATCCCCGCATCGGGGTCCGCCCAGCCGGCCGTGAGGAGCGCCAGGTAGATGACGCCCATCGTCTTCTGGGCGTCCTGCAGGCCGTGGCCGAGCGCCATCGCCGCGGCCGAGGCCGTCTGCGCGATGCGGAACCGGCGGAACGTCTTGGCGGGCGCGGCGCTCCGGAACAGCCACAGCACGGCGAGCATGACCAGGAACGCGAAGCCGAAGCCGACCACCGGCGAGATGATCATCGGCAGCACGACCTTGTCGACGATCGCGGACCAGAAGACCGTCATGCCGCCTGCCAGGCCGGCCCCTACGAGGCCACCGATGAGCGCGTGCGTCGACGACGACGGCAGGCCGAACCACCACGTGATGAGGTTCCACACGATGGCACCGACCAGCGCGCACACGACCACGACGAGCGCGGCGTGCGAGCCGGTGTCGTCGAGGTCGACGATCTGCTTCGCGATCGTCTCGGCGACCTCCGTCCCGAGGAGGGCGCCGACGAAGTTCATGACCGCCGCCATGAGCAGCGCGACGCGGGGCGTCAGCGCCCGCGTCGACACCGAGGTCGCGATCGCGTTGGCGGCGTCGTGGAAACCGTTGGTGTAGTCGAACCCGAGTGCGAGCGCGACGACGAAGACGACGAGTGCTGCCTCCACGTCGGTTCAGGACTCCTTGAGCGCGATGGTCTCGACCATGTTGGCCACACGCTCGAAGCTGTCCGCCGCATCCTCGAGGACCTCGACGATCTCCTTGAGCTTCATGAGCTCGATCGGGTCGGTGACCTCGTCGAAGAGCTGCGCGATGAGCTTGCGGTGCAGCTTGTCCGCCTGGTTCTCGAGACGGTTGACCTCGACCCAGTAGTCGGCGAGGTGCTCCATGGAGCGCAGCCGCGGCATCGCCTCGGCGGTGAGCTCGGCGGCCCGGTGCAGCACCTGGACCTGCTCGGAGACCCGGTCGGGGAGCTGGCCGACCTTGTACAGGACGATGAGGTCCGCGGCCTCCTCCATGGAGTCCATGCAGTCGTCCAGCGCGGACGCGAGGCCGTAGATGTCGTCGCGGTCGAACGGCGTCACGAACGTCTGGTTGAGCCGGCGCATGATCGAGTGCGTGGCGTCGTCGGCCGCATGCTCGGCGTCCCGCAGCTGGAGCGCGAGCTTCTCGCGGCCTTCCTTGTCCGCCCCGAGCAGCTCTGCGAGGAGGGACGCGCCGGTCACGAGATGCTGGGCCAGCGCGGCAAGAAGGTCGAAGTACGTGGTGTCGCGCGGAGTCAGGCGCAGGCGCACGAGGGTCTCCCAGGTAAAGGGCAGATGAACAAACTTAAGAGTAGGGGGCCGTGGACGACCTTCACCAACTCGCAGTCCGTGCTTGGGCCCTCCGTGACAAACGGCACAGCCCCGTCGGCAGCGCGTCATCGCGTACCAGAGGAATGGTGCGACACCGGACCGGGAGCGCCTCTCGGCGCGGGGCCGCTCGAAGCGGCTTGAGGTGGAGCCCGGGGCTACCGCAGTCCGGCGTCGCCAGCCCATCTTAACGGTTCAGGCTGGGCTGCCAAGGGTCAGGACGAACGATTCAGGGTGACGTGGGTCGTCGTCACACGACATCGGCCTCGGTCTCCTTGTCGAGCATCTGCTCGATGCCGGACTTGCGGCCCAGCGGGACTTCCTTGATGAACAGCGTCGCGACCAGCGCGATCACGGCCATCGGGACCGCGAGGAGGAAGATCTCGGCGATCCCGTCGGCGTACGCGTCCTCGACGACGGTCCGGACGACCGCGGGGAGCATCGCCAGGTCAGGGACCGCGGCGCTCGTGCCGCCCATGGCGTCGGCGGGGACGCCCAACGCGGCGAGGCCCGTGGCCAGGTCGTCCTTGACGCGGTTCGCCAGGACGGCGCCCAGGACGGACACGCCGATGGTGCCGCCGAGGGAGCGGAAGAACGCGACGGTCGAGGTGCCGGCGCCCATCTCGTGCACGTCGAGCGTGTTCTGCACGGCCAGCACGAGGTTCTGCATGAGCGCGCCGACGGAGAGGCCGAGGCCGAACAGGTAGGCGCCCATCAGGACGAAGCTCGTGTGCGCGTCCAGGGTGGACAGCCCGAGCAGGGCGAGGATGAGGACGACGCCGCCGCCGACCATGATCGCCTTGTACCGGCCGGTCCTCGAGATGATCCGGCCGAGCACGACGCCCGCGAGCATGGTGCCGACCACCATCGGGATGGTGAGCAGCCCGGACTCGGTGGGTGTCCTGCCGCGCGAGAGCTGCAGGTACTGGCTGAGGAACACCGCGGTGCCGAACATCGCGACGCCGACGGCCATGGAGGCCACGACCGAGAACACGAACGTGCGGTTCCTGAACAGGTGCAGCGGGATGATCGGCTCGGCCACGACGCGCTCCACCAGCACGGCCCCGACCAGCGCCAGCACGGCGCCGCCGACCATGGCAGCCGTCTGCCACGACACCCACGCGAACTCGTTGCCCGCGAAGGTCACCCACAGGAGCAGCAGCGCGACGCCGACGGAGATCAGGCTGGCGCCCCAGTAGTCGATCTTCGCGACGCGGCGCGGCCGCGCAGGCAGGTGCAGCGTCCGTTGCAGCACGATGATCGCCGCGACCGCGAACGGGACGCCCACGAAGAAGGTCCAGCGCCAGCCGACGCCGTCCGTGAGGACGCCGCCGAGCAGCGGTCCGCCCACCTGGGAGACGGCCATGACCCCGCCCATGAGGCCCATGTACCGGCCGCGGTCACGCGGCGAGATGATGTCCGCCATCAGGACGGTCGCGAGAGCCGTGAGGCCGCCGGCGCCGATGCCTTGCATCGCGCGGAACGCGATGAGGGTCTCGATGTTCTGGGAGAAGCCCGCCGCGGCGGCGGACACGACCGTGATCACCAGCGCGACCTGGATGAGGGTCTTGCGGTTGGTCAGGTCGGCGAACTTGCCCCACAGCGGGGTCGAGATGGTCGTGGTCAGCAGCGCGGCCGTGACGACCCACGTGTAGGAGTTCTGCGTGCCGCCGAGGTCGGTGACGATCCGGGGCAACGACGTGGAGGTGATGGTCGTGGCCAGGATGGCCACGAACATGCCGAGCATGATGCCCGAGAGCGCCTCGAGCACCTCGCGGTGCGTCATGGGCGGGTTGGGCGTGCTGCCCGACGCCGGACCGGTCGCCTCGGCGCGGGGCGTCGCCGACCTGTCGTCGGCGATTGCGGTGGAGCTGGTCATCGATGCGTTTCCTTGGGGTCGAGCGGTGATTCCGGGGTCTGGCCCGCAGGGGTGGCGGCCGAGATCGTGTCGGCGATCCGGCGCAGGGCGCGGGTGGCGTCGGCGAAGTCGTCGGGGGACCAGGCCTCGAAGATGTGATGGACGAGCGCGATGAGGTGCCTGCCGGCGTCCTCGGCGAGGGCGTGGCCGGAGTCGGTGAGCGCGAGGGTGCGGACGCGACGGTCGGTCTCGTCGACCCTGCGGACGACGTGTCCGGCGTCGACGAGCGCGCTGACCTGGCGGCTCACGACCGACAGGTCCACGCGGAGCCGTGCCGCGACCTCGGAGAGCGGCATAGGGCCGCCCTTGTGCAGGACTCGGGCGATGCCGACGCCGGCGCGGGGCCGGTCGAGCGACTGGGCGACGCGGGAGGCGGCTTCGCGCTGGGCGCGGCTGAGCTGCTCGAGCGCCGCGACGAGGTCCTCGGCGGTCGCCTGGGAGGTGCCCGGCGGGTGATCGGGTGTCGTGGTGGACATGCAGACTCCTTGTTTGCCGCAAGCAACCATACGCTTAATGGTTGCCCGGTACAACCTTCTGTGACCCATCAGACACGCCCGGGGAGGCGGTTCGCCGTCGTCGAAGTCGTCGGAAGGTTGCGCTACGCGCGAAAGCGCAGGTACTCGTCCTGCGCAACGATGTCGGGGAGACTGGGACGCGTGACCGACGCCCGCCGCCCCCCGCGCCGCCCGGCGATGCTCGACCCGCGCGACGCGGACGCCCTCCCGGGGGACCTCGATCCCGCGCTGCGGGGAGAGGTCGCGCACGCCACGGCGCGCGCCCTCGTGGACCGGGCACGCTCGTCGGAGGACCCTGAGGTCGTCGAGCGGCTCGTCCGCCTCGTCGAGACCGAAGGGCTCGACACGGTCGCCGCTCTCTGGGCCGACGCCGCCCCGGCCACGCTCCCCGGCGCCCTCTGGCGGCTCTACGTCCTGCGCGAGTGGGTGCGGCGCGACGCGCAGACGGTCATGCTGCGGTACCGGCTCGGCGTCGACGCCGCCCCCGTCCAGGAGGCCGTGGCGGGCGTGCCGAACCCGCCGGAGCCCGGGGACCTGCGGGCCCTGGCCGACGTCGTCCTCTCGGGCGTCTTCACGGGTGACCTCGCCGTCGCGCTCGAGCGCGCGGGCGCGTTCTGCCGGATCCTGTCGACCGGCGCCGCGTTCGACGCCGACGCGCGCGAGCCCGCGGACCCCACCGCCGCCACGCGCCTGACCCGCGGCGCGTCGTCCCTGCTGCGCACCGGCGAGGAGCTGGAGCAGGCGGCCGCCCTGTGGCGGCAGGGCCAGCTGGAGTAGTCCGCTCCAGCTCAGGCGAAGTAGTTGTTCGCCTGAGCCTGCGGCTCCGCTCCGGGCGGGTCCTTGCTTCGCTGCGGCCCCACCCTCCGCTGCACCTCCGGCTCAGGCGAAGGCGGTGGTCGCCGCGCCCACTGCCGCGGAGTACAGCCCGAGCCCGCTCAGCTCCACGGTCACAGGCCCGGTCTCCCGTCGGGACGAGCGCCGCTCGACCTCGGCCCGCACGCTGTCCGCGTACAGCGGGCCGGCCTCGGCGAAGCCCGGCCCGGCCAGCACGATGCGGTCCAGGTCCAGCACGTTGACGATCGACAGCAGGGCCGTCCCGACGTACCGCGCGGAGGCTTCGACGGCCTCGCGGCAGGCCTCCCGCGTCGCGTCGCGGCCGGCGGCCACCCCGTCGTGGTCCGCCGCGGCCCGGCACACCGTGGCGAACTCCCGGTGCTGCGCAGCGCGCGAGCCCGTGAGCCCCAGCTCCCCGCCCGCCGTCGAGGCCATCACCCGGGCCACGACCGCCGCCGGTCCGGCGAGCGCTTCGAGGCACCCCTGCGAGCCGCACCAGCACGGCGCGCCCCCGGCGTCGAGCACCATGTGGCCCACATCGCCTGCGGTGCGCGACGCACCACGGTGCACGTCGCCCCGCAGCCGCAGGCCGAGGCCGAACCCCTCCGACAGGTAGACGCAGGCGAAGCTCGCGCTCGCCGGGACCTTCCCCACCCAGAACTCGCCCAGGGCGGCGCTGACATGGTCGTGCTCGACCCGGACCGGCAGGCCCAGGGCCTCGCCGAGGACGGCCTCGAGCCCGAGCCGCTCCCACTCCGTCGCGAGACGCGAGGACCCGTCCGATCCGGGAGGGCCGGGATCGAGGCGGCCGGGCACGGCGACGCCGACGCCGGCCACCTCGCGCACGCACAGCTCCTGGCCGTCGAGAAGCTCACGCACACCTTGCGCCGCACGCCGCACGACCGTGACCGGCGGGTCCTGCCCGATCCCGGGCGCCTCGACGTTCGCGACGACCTCGCCGCGCAGGTTGACGAGCACGTAGGTCAGGCGGGCGTGGTCGACGGACACGCCGACGGCGTAGCGCCCGCCCGTGCTGAGCTCGAGCAGCGTCCGCCGCTTGCCGCCCGTTCGGTCGCCCTGCCCGGTCTCCACGAGGAGCCCGCGGTCGAGCAGCCGCTTGACGACGCGCGAGATCGAGGCGCCGGTGAGCCCGGACTGCTCGGCCAGCTCGACGCGGCTGATCACGCCGCCCGAGCGGACGAGGTCCAGGACCGCACCCTCCGTCTCCGCCGCAGACCGCGTCCGGAGGGGCCGGGTCATGCGCCCTGCTCGCCGACCCCGGAGCCGGGCGTGAACGGCGCGTCGAGCCAGTTCTCCTCGCCGGGCAGGAGCGCGGCGAGCTCGGGCCAGAGCGCCTCGGGCACGTCGGCACGCGCCGCGCTCACGGTCTGCGCCACCCGCTCGGGCCGGGAGATCCCGACGATCGTGGACGACACGCGCGGGTCCCGCAGCGAGAACTGCAGCGCCGCCGTGGCGAGGTCGGTCCCGTGCGCGGAGCACACCTCGCGCATCCGGCGGACGGCGTCGAGCACCGGGCCGGGCGCGTCGCGGTAGCCGTACGTGCCGGCCACGGTCTCGGGCGGCGACTGGGCGAGGATGCCGCCGCCGTACACGGCGGCGTTGAGCACGCCCATGCCCCGCGCGGCAGCGGTGGCGACGAGGTCCCTGGCCGAGCGGTCCACCAGCGTCCAGCGGTTGTGCACGAGCAGGACGTCGAAGACCCCGAGGTCGAGATACCGGGCGATCTCCTGCACGCGGCCACCGGCCAGGCCGATCGCGCCGACCTCTCCGGACTCGCGCAGCGCGACCAGCGCATCCACGGCGCCGCCCGGCGCGGAGAGGTCTTCGAACGAGTGGAACTCGGGGTCGTGCAGGTGGACGAGGGGCAGGACGTCGAGACCGAGCCGCTCCCGGCTCTCCGCGACGGACGCACGGACCCGGTCGCCCGAGTAGTCCCTCCCCTGCGGGTCCACCTTGGTCGCGACGACGACGTCGTCCGGCAGCGCGCCGTGCTCGTCGCGGTACGCGGCGAGCGCCGCGCCGATCCGGCGCTCGGACTCGCCTTCGGAGTACCCGTTCGACGTGTCGATGAAGCGGATGTCGCTGTCGAGCACCGCCCGCACGGTCGCGACGGCGCGTTCGGCCGGCGTGTCATAGCCGAAGATGCCGGGCATCGAGCCGAGCGGCCCGCCTCCCGCGCACACCGCGGACACGGTCAGCCCCGTCGCTCCCAGGGGTCGCATCCAGCCGGTCGTCTCGCTCATCGCTTCACCTCTCGGTCGTCCGGGGTCCTCGGCGTCAGATCCTACGCAGAGTAAGTAAGTTGCAACCCCCGGCTCTGGGATTGAAACGCCTCAGCACGCAACAATGGGTCGCATGCTAGAAGCCGACAAGATCAGCGTCGACGACGCGGCACCGGTGCCGGTCGCCGCGCCCTCCTTGGACGACGCGCTGGCGGCATCAGAGCCGTACGTCGCCCTGGAGCGCGAGGTGCGGATGATCATCCGGCGCGCGCAGTCGTCGGCCACGCTCACCGCCCGGCGCGTGCACCCTGACCTCGAGGCGAGCGCCTATCCCCTGCTGGCCTACATCGCCCAGCACCCCGGCACCCGCGGCTCCGACCTCGCGGTGGCGTTCGGCGTCGGCCGGGCCACGGTCTCGCGCCAGCTCAGCCGCCTCGTCGCCCTCGGCCTGGTCCAGCGCGACGTGGACCCCGAGGACAGCCGCGGCCAGCGCATCACCCTGACCGACGACGGCGCACAGCGCTTCGAGCGGGCCCGTGCCGCCCGCATCACGATGTTCCGCGGCGCGCTCGCCGACTGGGACCCGGACGACGTCTCCCAGCTCGCCACGCTGCTGCACCGCTACCTGGCCGACCTCACGGCCTGGCAGACCGTTCACGCCGGCCGCCCACCGGGGTGAGCGACCGGCGTCGGCTACCCCGTCACGCCTCTTCGAAGGTGAGGCTGACGGAGTTCATGCAGAACCGGTCCCCCGTCGGGGTCTGGGGGGCGTCGTCGAAGACGTGCCCCAGGTGGGAGCCGCAGCGGGCGCACCGCACCTCGGTGCGGACCATGCCGTGCGTGCGGTCCTCGATCAGCTCCACGCGGTCACCCGCGAGCGGGCTGTAGAAGGACGGCCAACCGCAGTGCGAGTCGAACTTCGTCTCGGAGCGGAAGAGCTCGTTCCCGCAGGCGCGACACCGGTACACCCCGACCCGGCTCTCGTCCAGGAGCTCGCCGGTCCAGGCCCGCTCCGTCGCAGCCTGCCGCAGCACGGCGAACTCCGCAGGGTCCAGCTCGGTACGCCACTGCTCGTCGGTCTTGCTCACCTCGTAGGTCATCTCTGACACCTCCGCTGGTGGCAACCTCCCCGCTCACGCCGGTGTTCCCGGCGCGAGCGGGCACCGGTCACGCGCCGGTCGGACGGCTCCCGCCACGGCCGCGGCCGCCGCGACGACGGCGGCTGCCACCGGCGTTCGCCGTCGTGCCGGCCTCCGTGGGCCGCGAACCGCCGGACGACGCCGGACGGCCCGCCTGGCCGCTCGTCGAGGTCCAGACGCGCCCGGCCTGCGGCGACTGCTCGCGCGAGCCGCGGCTCTGGCCCCGGCCGGCGCCGGAACCCGCGGCCGAGCGACCACCCGAGCCCGCGGGCTTGCGCGACTGCTGCTGCTGCGGCGCCGGCGGCGTGTACGCCACGAGCGGCGCGACCTCGCCCACCAGGGCGGAGACCGTCGCGTCGCCCGGCGTGACGCGCTGCGGCTGGGCCGTGATGCGGGCCTTGCGGGTGAGGTCGCGCACGTCGGCACGCTCCTCGGGCAGCATGACGGTCACGACGTCGCCGCCCGAACCGGCGCGGGCCGTGCGGCCGGACCGGTGCAGGTACGCCTTGTGCTCCGCCGGCGGGTCGACGTGGACCACGAGCTCGACATCGTCCACGTGGATGCCGCGCGCCGCGATGTCGGTCGCGACCAGCACCTTGACGGTGCCGGTCGAGAAGGCCTCGAGGTTGCGCTCGCGCGCGCCCTGGCCGAGGTTGCCGTGCAGGTCGACCGCGGGGACGCCCGAGGCAGTGAGCTGCTTGGCGAGCTTCTTCGCCTGGTGCTTGGTGCGCGTGAACAGGACGCGCCGGCCCGTACCCTGCGCGAGCTGGTGCACGACGTGCTTCTTCGCGTCGGCGTCGGCGACAGCGAGGATGTGGTGCGTCATCTGCGGCGGCGGCGCGGCCGCGTCGTCGACCGAGTGGGTCACCGGCTCGTGCAGGTAGCGCTTGACGAGCACGTCCACGCCGTTGTCGAGCGTGGCGGAGAACAGCAGGCGCTGCGCTCGGGCCGGGGTGCGGTCCAGGATGCGCTTGACGCCGGGCAGGAAGCCGAGGTCCGCCATGTGGTCGGCCTCGTCCAGCACGGTGATCTCGACCTCGTCGAGCCTCAGGTGCCGCTGGTTCAGCAGGTCCTCGAGCCGGCCCGGGCAGGCGATGACGATGTCCACGCCCGCCTGGAGCGCCGAGACCTGGCGCGACTGCGCGACGCCGCCGAAGATCGTCGTGGTCCGCAGGCCGAGCGTCTCGGCGAGCGGCGCCAGCGCGGCGTCGATCTGGTTCGCGAGCTCACGCGTCGGGCACAGGACCAGCGCCCGGGGGACGCCGGGGCGGCGCGCACCACGGCGGGCGCCGGCGGCAAGGCGCGTCACCATGGGCAGGGAGAAGGCGAGCGTCTTGCCGGAGCCGGTGCGGCCGCGGCCGAGCACGTCACGGCCGGCGAGCGAGTCCGGCAGGGACGCGGTCTGGATGGGGAAGGGGGTGGTGATGCCGCGGTCCGTGAGCGCGCTCACGATGGGCGCGGGCAGGCCGAGGTCGGCGAAGGTCGTCACAGGTAAGAGGCCTCTCGGGGCTCGTAGCGGCGCCCTCGTGGCGCCAAGTCGTGGTCCGCCGCGCACAATCCGGGGATCTTCACGACGCCGGGGCGCGCGGTCCGCGCAGCCCTCGAACAGCAAGTGTCTCACGTCTGGCAACACGTGTGTGGTTCGATGGCCCGCATGAATTCAACGAGCTCCCCGTTCGGAGCCGTGGGCGACGTGCTGGGGCAGATCTGGACCAACGCGACCACGCCCGTGGACCCGCCGGCGCAGACGGTGGTGCTGACGATGTGCGCCGTGGCGTTCCTCATCGTGGCCGTCCGCCCG
The DNA here is from genome assembly GCF_021568775.1 of Antribacter soli. Lineage (GTDB taxonomy): Bacteria > Actinomycetota > Actinomycetes > Actinomycetales > Cellulomonadaceae > Antribacter > Antribacter soli. The sequence goes on from NZ_JAKGSG010000005.1 coordinate 183,178, forward strand.
GTGTGGGTGATCACGCGGCACGTCATCACGATCGCGCACGAGGGCGCGCACGGCTTCGCAGCGCTGATCACGGGCCGCAAGCTGGAGGGCATCCGGCTGCACTCCGACACCTCCGGCCTCACTGTCTCCCGCGGCGCGCCCCGCGGTTTCGGGATGGTGCTGACCGCGTTCGCGGGGTACGTGGGGCCAGGCCTGGTCGGCCTCGGCGCGGCCTGGCTGCTCCGCCAGGGCTACGCGGTGGGGCTGCTGTGGCTGCTCGTCGCGCTCCTCGGCCTCCTGCTGCTGCAGATCCGCAACTGGTTCGGCCTGTGGTCGGTGCTCGTGAGCGGGGCGCTGCTCGTCTTCGTCTCTTGGACGCTCGAGCCCCCGGTGCAGAGCGCCGTCGCATACGCGGTGACATGGTTCCTGCTGCTGGGGGCGGTGCGACCGGTGCTCGAGCTCCAGGTCCAGCGCGCCCGGGGCCGGGCCCGCACCTCCGACGCCGACCAGCTCGCCCGCCTCACCGGGGTCCCCGGCCTCCTGTGGGTCGGCGTGTTCCTGGCGGTGACCGTGGGCTCGCTCGTGGTCGGCGGCGCCTGGATCCTCGGCGTAGCGCTGTAGCTCTTGCGTGAGCAGTCGGAGGCTCCCCGGGCACGCGCCCGGGGAGCCTCCGACTGCTTCGCCTCAGGCCTGCTGCGGCGTGAGCACGAAGCCCGGGCCCTGAGCGGCCGGGTCGGCGTCGAGCGTGAGGGCGTCGAGCGCCGGGGCGGCGTCGGCCTCGACGAAGACGTGCGTGGCGCCCGAGTCGTCGACCACCTGGTCGTCCGGCTGCGGCGCGGGAACGAGCGCGAGCTCGAAGTTGCCCGGCTGGCCGGTGGCCTGCGCGATGCGCAGCCCGCCCTCGGCGGGCACGCCGGCCTGCTGGACAAGGTCCTCGACTGCCGAACGGGCGTTGTCGGTCACGGTGAGCACGGCGTGCTCCTCTCGTAGGTTTCCTGGACCAGTCCACCGAACCAAGCCCGGCCGCTTGTCGCAAGCATGAGACGCAATCTGCCCGGATCCTCCCGGATGGTGGGACTCGGCGCGACAGACCGTCGGAGCCTCGCATAAGGTGCCCCGCGGCCGGGCCATCCGGGCGCCGATCCGGTGCCGACCCGGATGTCCGACCCCGGTTGCCGCGCACCGACCACGACATCCTGGCCCGACCGGACCCCCGGAAGGGCCCCGATGTCGTGGTCGCGCTGCCAGAACGAAGCGCGCATCCCGCGTAGGCTGGGGTGTCGTCGCCCGGGGCATCTCTCGGGCGCGGGGCCTCTAGCTCAATCGGCAGAGCTGCGGACTTTTAATCCGTAGGTTCCGGGTTCGATCCCCGGGGGGCCCACCTTCACAACGCCGTGACCAGCACGGTTGTTCGCGCCGGTGGCGTCCCGCCCGAACAACCGGCGCGCCGTGTGCGACGTGGTGTGCGACATCAAGCCGCATCCCCGGCGACCGGCGAGGCCGCGAACAGCCCATCGAGCGGGCTCACGGCGCCACCGACAACGCGACGGCCCGTGTACACGTCCTGCGTCATCGACGGCCGAGCGTGCCCGAGTTACCGCCAGGCAGCGATCGGGGCCAGGGTGCCAATCCTGCCAGGAGTCTTTCTCAGCCAACCGATCGCCTCAGGGTGTGGGCGGGTGATCTGCGCGTTCTCATCGAACGAATGGGTGCCCCATGAGTCATGGGTGGTTCCGGAGCGGCCCTCTCCCGCTTCGGCGACCGCCTCTCGTCGAAGGTGCGCGACGCGATGTCAATCGATCGCAGCCTTCAGGATCCACGACGTGACACGGGGGCGGTCTTCGAGATCCACTCGCCCGGTAGACCACAGGAGCACCTGGACCGGGTCACCTTGCGGAGCGTCGGGGAACAGTCGGGCCAGCACCGCGGCGCAAAGCGATTCAGGTGGAAGCCAGCTAATCCCGAGACCCTGCGTGATGTCATACGTATGCACCAGGATCTCGTTGACTCCCAGCGCTGCAAAGCCGCCTGGGTCAGTCGCCCCCCAGTGCCATGCGCGAGCGTCGGGTCCGGCCACGGCCAGCGCGCTGCTCAGAAGCCTTCCCGAGGCGATGACCACCTCGAGCACGTCACGCGGCGGCGCGTCGGCGCGGATGACGAGATCGAACGGCAGGTAGGCACTCCCCGGCTTCGCCGCTACCTGTCCCGCATAGGCGAGAAGGTCATGTGCGACATGGGCCGCTGTCGTCCAGCAGTTCCACTCCAGCGACCCAGCCGGGCTCTGCCAGTCTCGCGCCTCGTACGGCGTGAGTACTTGGACCATCTCGGCCACGGCCTGTTCGACGTCTCGGCTGTTCATCGAGCGCATGCGAAGGAGCCTTCCAGGTTCGTCCTCGTCTGCGAAAACCATATTCCGTAGGTCGAGCTGCTGCGGGGTCTCAGGTGCGACGACGTACCGCTTCGGTGAGGCCCCGACGCTGTTCCTTCGCAATCTCTTCGAGGTACCCGGGAACTCCGCCTCGCCTCCCAGGCCGCTGCCGCAGATCCCGAGTCGTGAGGAGTTTCCTTTACTGGCTCAAGGCGCGGCTTCGCCACGCGTCCGGCCCGCCCGGGCAGGGCCCCGCGATGGGGCCCCGCGGCTCCGGCGCAAGCGCCTCTGCCGCACCCCAGCGCACCCCGCCCAGCGAGCCGGACACGAGAACGACGAAGACGGTTCGGGAGGGCGATACCCCTTCGGTGAACGCATGACGAATGAACGCCAGGTGCGGAAGCGCCAGTGACCGACCCGCAGCCACGCGCAGGCGGTATTCGCCTGGTCAGGACCTCGGCCGACTCGCACGAGTGATGGTCGGACGATCGCACGAGTGATAGTCCAGTGATCGCAAGGCGTGACAGCGGGAGCGAGTACACCGAGGCCGTGGGTGATCACGACGAGTTCCCCCAGGTCAGCCCTCGGCGGGCCTGGTGGCGGGCTGGACCCTGAACGAGACAGCCTCCATCAGCGGCCGGTGCTGGGTCTTCTGGACGGCGCCGATGCCCCAGCCGCCGTCGGCTCCGCGGACAACGACGTACGTGGCGAGCTTCCCGAGCCGGCGCGGTGCCTTCTTGGCGACGTCGCCTCGGGTGACGACGACGGCGGTGTCGGCGCCGTAACGGCGGATGTCGAGGATCTCGAGGTGCAGCCGGGTACCGCTGAGGAAGCTGCCGAACAGGGCCTGGTGGGCGCGGCCGATCTCGGCGCCTCCCTGGTAGACGGTGCCGACGAAAGTGACGTCGCTGGCGTCGGCGGTGAAGCACGCGCCGTAGGCAGTGCCGTCGCCGCGGTTCCACGCCTCCTGGCTGCGGGCGAGCAGGTCGCGGATGGCCAGGTCGTCGTCCTGGGTCGTCTGGGTGAGGCTCGTGATGCCGGTCATCTCGATGGGTCCCTTCTCATGTCTCGGATTCAGACCGGGTCTGGTACCTTCTCACAGGAAGTTACTTCTACAAGGAAGTCTCTTCTCCGAGGAAGAGACTATGGGGAGGGCGAGTCCGTGTCAACACCGCCGTCGGACGCGAGCCGGGCCTACCGCCGCTACCTCAGCGCCGTCCTGCTGCACGGCCACGCCAGCGCCAGGGCCTGCGACCTCGGCGCGACCGATCTCTACGCGCTCAACATCCTGGAGCTGGGGGGGCCGATGACGCCGGGCGAGCTCGGCTCGCGCGCCGGGCTGACCACCGGGCCGACCACCCGGCTCGTCGACCGACTCCAGGCGGCTGGGTACGTCCGCCGGGCGCCAGACCCGAGCGACCGACGCAAGGTGATCGTCGAGCCGATCGGCAAGCCGGCGCAGCTCGACGAGGTCATGGCACCCGCCCGGCAGAGGATCGGCGAGATCCTCGCCGGATACTCGGGCGAGCAGCTCGATGTGCTCCTCGACTACTTCAGCCGCGCCACGCAGGCATACCAGGACGCCGTCGAGCACCTGCCCGACCGCGACTCACGTCAGCAGAGCGCCTCGTAGGCGCGCAGGCCCTCGGTCGCCGCACCGATGTCGAGCTGGAGGTCGCCGCCGTCCATCGCGTCGAGCTTTTCCTGGACCTGGACGAACGGCACGCGGATCTGCGCGATCGGGTCGCGGAACTCCTCCGGCACGCGGTCCTGGAGCCGGCCCAGGTCGATAGCCAGCGCGTGCATCCGGTCGGCCATCGTGGGGTCCAGGCCGTCCTGGCTGACGTCGAGCAACGCGGCGGCGACGCGGTCGGCGAGGTGCTCGTCGTCGTAGACGTACATCGCGGCGCACGCCTCGTTGGCGTTCAGGGGTCCGTCGTCGCTCTGCGGCTCCGTCACGGTGACCGACGGCGTCCCGCTCGCCTCCGCGTCCGGCTCCCCGTCCGAGCCGCAGGCCGAGAGCAGCAGGGCCAGCGTGAGTCCGGTGACGGCGACGGCGGCCGTGCGGGCGGCGACGCGACGGGAGCGCAGGATCATGCGGACATGAAACCATCCATGGCCGGGGATCCCTGAATCGGGCCCGCGTGCGAGGCTGTGGCCGTGACGACCCTGCTTCCTCCCGGTCCCGTCGGCGGGACACGGCCCGTGGTGGTCGCGCACCGCGGCAACTCCTCGGTGGCCCCGCAGAACACCCTCGTCGCGCTCGAGGCGGCGTGGCGGGCCGGCGCCGACGCGGTCGAGATCGACATCCAGCTCAGTGCCGACGGCGAGATCGTGGTCATCCACGACGACACAGTCGACGCGACGACCTCCGGCACCGGCCGCGTGGCCGACCTGTCGCTGGCCGGCCTGCGAGAGCTGGACGCGGGCTCCTGGTTCTCCCGCCACTACGCGGGACAGCAGGTGCCGACGCTCGGCGAGGTGCTCGGCTTCCTCGAGTCCCGTCCCGGCACCGACCTTCTCCTGGAGCTCAAGGACGAGTGGTCGGCCGCAGACGCCGCACGGGTGACCGGCGCGATCGACGCGGCGCGCCTCGGCGACCGGGTCGTCGTGCAGAGCTTCCACCCGTCGACCGTCGCCGCCCTGCGGGACGTCGCGCCGCACCTGCCGCGCGGCCTCCTCGTGTGGGAGGGGCACCCGGGGGCGGTCGCGCTCGTCGACGAGCTGGGTGTCGCGTGCTGCAACCCGTCGGTCGGCCTCGCGCGCTCCACCGGACTGGTCGCGGACCTTCACGCCCAGGGCCTGCGGGTCATGGTGTGGACCGCCGACGAGCCGGAGGAGTGGGCGGCCCTCGAGGCCCTCGGGGTGGATGCGATCATCACGGACCGCCCGGACCGCCTGTCGGGCTGGCTGGCCGGAAGGCCGGCGGCGCATCCCGCCACGTAGACCCCCCGCCCCGGCGACGGGGCGGTTGCGGTCACGTGGACGCGCGGTCGCGCCCGGGACGACGGCGTGAAATCCTCCCGAACTCTGGGGGAACTTGGGTGCGAACCGTGGGAACGGCCCCTGCCGAGACCTACCGTGAGGTCGACCGCCGCACCCCGGGAGCTCGCCATGGCCGCCTCAGCCGCACTCGTCGCCCCATCACCCGTACACCCCGGCGATCCTGGCTCGCGGCCACGCCGACGTCGCCCGGCTCCGTTCAGCTGGCTCGCGCTCGTCGCGAGCCACCGGACGCACGCCCGGGCCGGCCGGCACCCGACCGGCCCGGTGCCGGTCACGGCGCCCCGACCGGCGACCCGGCTCCTCGCGCCTACCGCGACCCCAGCCGTCGTCGCGCACCGCGGCAACTCGTCCGTCGCGCCGCAGAACACGCTCGCCGCGCTCGAGTCCGCGTGCCGCGCGGGAGCCGACGCCGTGGAGATCGACCTGCAGCTCACGGCCGACGGGGTCGCCGTCGTGCTGCACGACGCCACCGTCGACGCCACGACCGACGGCTCCGGCCGCGTCGCAGCCCTGACCGCCGACCGTCTGCGCAACCTCGACGCCGGAGCCTGGTTCGCCCCGGCCTTCGAGGGGCAGCGCGTGCCGACGTTCACAGAGGTGCTCGGACTTCTCGCCCGGCATCCGGGCACCGACCTGCTCCTCGAGCTCAAGGACGCCTGGTCGCCCGACGACGTCCGGGCCGTCGCCGACGCGATCGACGCCGCCGGGTTCTCGGACCGGGTCGTGGTGCAGAGCTTCTGGCCCGACACGGTCGCGGCCGCCCGGGACGTCGCTCCCCACCTGCCGCGCGGGCTCCTCGTCGCGTTCGAGCCGTCCGACCTGCGGGCGGTCTGCGCCGGTCTGGGCGTCGTCGCGTGCAACCCCTCGGCGCGGATGGTGGCCGGCGACCCGACGCTCGTCGCCCGCCTGCAGAACGCCGGTCTGCGCGTCATGGTGTGGACGGAGAACGACCCCGCAGCGTGGGCGGTCCTGTCGGGCGCGACGGGCCGGCCGGCGGTGGACGCGATCATCACGGACCGGCCGGACCGCCTCCTCGGCTGGCTCGCGAGGTAGTCGCCCCGTCCGGCCGATCCGCCTACCGCTCGAGCGCCAGCTCTGCCAGCCGCTGCAGCTCCGGCGTGACGTTCTGCTCCGGCACGACGGCCTCGGTCCCTCCCGCGACGAACGTGTACATGAAGGCGTCAGGGTGCGCGGGCTCCCCGCCGAGTTGCTGAGCCACCGTAGTGAAGTCGATCCGGTGGACGAGGACCCGGATCTCGGGCGTGCGCGGGTCGCCGTCGTCGTCGAGGTCGATCACGGCCTCGAGCGTCAGGCCGGTGAACCCGCCGCTGCGCCGGACCACGACCGTCGAGGTTCCCGCGCCGCCGGCCGGCTCGCCTTCAGCGGCCTCGTCGGCCCCGCCCGAAGCGACGTCGCCGCCCGGGCCGACCAGTACGGCGTCGGGCAGCACGACACCCACCGTGGCCCACGCGGTCCGAACGGCCTCGGCGTGCTCGCCCGCAGACTCGACGGTGGCGGCGGCGAAGCCCTCGAAGTCCGCGTCGGAGGGGACGCTGAGCAGCGCGTCGTACCAGATGCGGCCGGCGCCCTCGGCGGAAGACCCGCCGATCGCCGTCGCGGCGAGGTGGAACGCCCGGTTCGGGATGCCGGAGTTGATGTGGACGCCACCGTTGTCGTCGGAGGTGACGACGTAGTCGTCCATGTGGCCGGGCTGCGGGTCGCGGCCGAGGGCGGGGTCGTCGTAGGCGGTGCCGGGCTCGGCCATGGAGCGCAGGGCGCGACCGTCGATGCCGGGCCGGAACAGACCCTCGCCGATCAGCCAGTCACCCTCCTGCGCGGTCTGGCCGAGGACGCGCTGCTTGAGGCACGCACCAAGAACGTCCGACACGGACTCGTTCAGCGCGCCCGCCTGTCCGCGGTAGACGAGTCCGGCGGTGTGCTCGGTGACGGCGTGCGCGAGCTCGTGGGCCAGGACGTCGACGGGCTTGGTGAAGCGCTCGAAGACGCGCCCGTCGCCGTCGCCGAACACGAGCTGGGCGCCGTCCCAGAACGCGTTGTCGTACTTGTTCCCGTAGTGCACCGTCGCCAGGACGCGGGCACCTGCGTCGTCGAACGAGTCGCGCCCGAACGCCTCGGCGAGCATCTGGAGCGTCGCCCGGACGCCGGTCCAGGCCTCGTCGACGGCGACGTCGCCCGACTCCGCCTCCTGTGTCTCGTCCCGCACGGCCTCGCCAGGCAGCCGCGTGCTGCTCGCGGCCGTGTGCACGGTCCACACCTGCTGCCCCACGCCGGTCACCTCGCCTCCCGGTGCCGTCTCGCCGTAGCGCGGTTCCTCACCGTCCGGGGCGAGCGCCTGCAGCCCGACCTGGTCCGTGGGGCGCCGCTCGCGGGAGGCGCGGATGCGGGCGTCGAGCTCGAGCGTGCGGCGGCAGTCGTCGGCGGCCTGCGGTTCGGCGAGCACCCCCTCGCGGGCGGCCTCGGCGATGTGCTGGAGCAGGTAGGGCGGCACGATGCCGTGCGGTCGGCTCATATCCCTTATGTACCACCCGTCCTGTCCGTCCGCGTTGCGACCCGCGGGGCTCTCGCCGCCTCGACCTACCCCGGCGTGGCTACCCCGGCGTGGCCGCGTGCAGCCAGCGGTGAAGCCGGCGGGTGACCCACGGCAGGACCCAGTAGGCCATCACGGGCGTGAGGACGAGCGTCGAGGCGAGGACGCGTAGGACGACCGGCCAGCCGTCCCAGCCCGGCACGAGCAGGCCCACCAGGGCGGTGAACGCAAGATTCACGGGGAAGAAGCCGAGCCAGATGCTCGTCGCCTGCTTCCACCGCGGCGGCACGACGCCGGAGCCCGCCTCTCCCGCGCCGGGCTCGTCGATGCGGGTCGGCGCGTCGAACCAGCCCTCGATGCCGGTCCTGCGCTCGGTGCGGCGCTCCTCGACGAGGCCCTCGCCCCCGACGAGCCACTCCTGGCGCTGCTCGGAGCCCTCCCAGGCCTCGAGCCGCTCGGCGTCGGCGAAGCGGTACAGCATGTACCAGTCACGAGAACCTTCGGCGGCGCGGATCCATCCCGAGCCGAGGAAGCCGGGCCACCGGTTGGCGAGGCGGACTCCTGCCTGGACCCAGGCGGTGACCTCGGGGACCCGGTCGGGGCTCACGACACGGTGGATCGAGACGGTGACGGGCTCGTGGGCGCGGGCCGGTGGATGGTCGGCTGCGCCGCGAGCGATCTCCGGCGGGTGGCCGGTCTGTTCTGTCGACATCCGAGAAGTGAACGACGGCGCGCCTCGGTGGCGGCGCCCCAGCACCTCTGCGGACACTCTCGTCTCAGGATGCAGACCTGATCTCCGGTCGTGGAAACGCTTCTACCGATCTGGAAAGCGCTTCTACTGGACGGTCGTTCAACTCGCGGGTGTCCGTCCCTTCTTCACCGCGGGGTCACGAGTGCTTCACGGGGTCCGTGAGGAATCCTGCCGGAATCCGTTGTGGTCAGACCGAAAACGTCGCTCACGATGGATCAGTTGCCGCCGTGGGAGCGGACCCACGTCCCCGGGTTCCACGCCGGTGGCACGCGTGCCATGGCCCCCGGAAGACGGGCGCGAAGCCGTGGCCTGACAGCACCGGACCACCCGGGACCGTCCGTTCGAGGGGTACCCCCCTCGCGGTCCCGCTCGCCCACGGGCACATGGTCCGGTGCATGAACGGAACGACCACGTGACCCAGACCGTCTTCCCCGGCCTTGCCGACGGTGTCCCTGCCCCCGAGCGTACGGAGGCCCCTTGATGGGGCGCCACTCCGGGACCCGGCGCGAGATTCGCGCCGCCTCCCGGCAGCACGCCGGCCCCACCAAGCACGCCCACCCCCTGACCCGCCGTTCGTCCCTGGCCGTCGCGGCCGCGCTCGCCACCATGGCGCTGACGACGACGGCCGCCGCCGGCCTCGGCTCCGGATCTTCGACCTCGACGAAGTCTGCCGCTGCCATGGCCACCCCCTCGGCCACCCCTTCGCCTGCCACCGCCACGGCGGTCGAGGTGAGCACCGAGGTCGCCACCGCCGTGCAGGCCGCCGACGAGGCGCTCTCGGATGCGCAGTACGCCGCAGATGCGCCGGTGGACGCCGCCGCCCACGAGCAGATCGCACAGGCCACGTCCGTGCTGCGCGACCTCGTCGCCGACGCGACCACCGAGCCGGTGCTCGTGCGCACCTCCGCCGCCTCGCGCGGCACCGAGCGCACGCCGGCTCCTGCGGACGCCGCCGCATCCGCCGAGCCTGCGTCGACGGACGCCGCCGCATCCGCCGAGCCTGCCTCGACGGACGCCGCCGCATCCGCCGAGCCTGCCTCGACGGCCGCGGCCGTGGCAGCCGAGGCCGTCTTCAGCAATGTTGTCGCGACCAGCGCCGCGGTATCAGCCGTCGACCTGGGGACGCCCCTCCTCGACGCCGACCCCGTCGTCGAGGCGCTGACCGTCGCCGACCCGGCCGCTGAGGCACCCGTCGAGGTTGCCGGGGCGGCCGCGGCCGCACTCGTGGAGACCGGTGCGGCGTCGGGCAGCGGGGAGGTCGCCGAGGCCGCCGTCGCGATCCAGGATGCGACCGCCGCGCTCCGCGCGCTGCTCGACACGACGAAGCTCGCGGCGGTGTCCGTGACGCCTGCGCCGCCCACCCCCGAGGAGATCGCCGCCCAGCAGGCCGCCGCGGCCGCGGCCGAGGCGGCGCGGCTCGCCGAGCTGGCCTCCAGCACCGCGGGATACGGGAACGGCAAGATCCCCAGCAACCTCCTGTGCAACCTCTCGTTCGCACCCGGCGAGCAGCTGCGCTGCGACGCGGCCGCCCAGCTCGAGCGGCTGAACGTGGCGTTCGCGGCCCGGTTCGGACGGAACCTGACGGTGAGCGACTCGTACCGGTCGTACGCGGAGCAAGTCGCTACCAAGGCGCTCAGGGGCTACCTGGCGGCCACGCCGGGCACGTCCAACCACGGGTGGGGCCTCGCGGTCGACCTGTCGGACGGGCTGCAGAGCTACGGCACCGCCGAGTACGAGTGGATGCGGGCGAACGCGCCCGCGTTCGGCTGGGACAACCCCGACTGGGCGCGTCCCGGCGGGTCGAAGAGCGAACCCTGGCACTGGGAGTACGGCACCCTGGCCTGAGGCACTTCGCTCGGGGGCCGTCAGGCCCAGCCGAGCTCGTGGAGGCGGTCGTCGTCGATGCCGAAGTGGTGCGCGATCTCGTGCACGACGGTGACGGCGACCTCCTCCACGACTTCCTCGCGCGTCTCGCAGATCGCGAGCGTGGGGTTGCGGAAGATCGTGATGCGGTCCGGCAGCGAGCCCGCCGCCCACGCCAGGTCGCGCTCCGTGAGCGGCACCCCCTCGTAGAGTCCGAGAAGGTCGGGATCGTCGGCCGGGGCGTCGTCCTCGACGAGCACCACCACGTTGTCCATCTGCGCGGCCAGGTCCTCGGGTATGAGGTCGAGGCCGTCGCCGACGGCCTCCTCGAACTCCTCGCGCGTCATCTCCACCACGGGGACCATCCTGCCCCCTCCGGCGGCACTACCCCCGGCGGAGGACCTGCGCTCCGGCCCGACCGCCCAAGGCGGGAAAAGCGAGCCGAGCGCCCGGCAGATCCCTGTAGACTGGCGCGCGTCTTAGCCCCCATCGTCTAGCGGCCTAGGACCCCGCCCTTTCACGGCGGTAGCACGGGTTCGAATCCCGTTGGGGGTACGGCTCTCCGCCGTGACCGCGAGGTGCTCGTCCGCCCTGATCAGGAGCCGATTTCGGTTCCGGCCGGAGGTGGGTTAGGATTCTCACGGCTCACAGCGAGCCCCACGGTCGCGGGTAGCGACCATGGCCCTGTAGCGCAGTTGGTTAGCGCGCCGCCCTGTCACGGCGGAGGTCGCGGGTTCAAGTCCCGTCAGGGTCGCGCGATATGCGCCCGGTCACATCGGAAACGGTGTCCCGGGCGTTCGCGTCACGGCTCTGTAGCTCAGTTGGTAGAGCGTTCGACTGAAAATCGAAAGGTCACCGGATCGACGCCGGTCGGAGCCACAGTGAAACCCCCGAGAACTTGGTTCTCGGGGGTTTTCTTTTGCCCGCCGGCTCCGCCACCATCTCGCCCGCGTCGTGCGTTACGACGAGTGTGTCGCACGGCACAACGATCACACACACGCTGAGCCACGCTGCGAAGTTTTCTCCAGCATTTCCCTTGGTCACGCATGGAGATGTTCACGATAGTTCATCCACAGGCACGAACCGCAGGAATTGCCGCGTGCGGCCAGGACGGGTTGAGTGGGACATCGGGACTGCTCGGGAGGTTGCGGGCGCGCGTCCCGAGGTCAGCACGGGCCACGCACGGGCACAGGAGGAGCACATGACCGAACAGGTGAGGGACGCACTGCACGACGATCGCCCGGCGTCGCTGGGCAAGCTCGTCGAGCACCTGACGGAGCAGACCAGCCGGCTGGTGCGGGCCGAGGTCGCGCTGGCCAAGGCCGAGCTGGCGGAGAAGGCGGCGCGCTCGGGCATGGGAGCCGGGCTCCTGGCGGGCGCCCTGGTCTTCCTCACGTACGCGCTCGGCGTCCTCATCCTGGCCGCCGTGCTCGGCCTGGGCGTCGTGTGGCCGCTGTGGCTCTCCGCGCTCACGATCGGCCTGTTCCTGGTCCTCCTGGCCGTCGTCCTGGTCCTCGTGGGCGTACGGCAGCTCAAGAGGGCGGGCAGGCCCCCCGAGACCGTCCAGCGGGTCAAGGACGACATCACGACGATCAAGGAAGGGATGCGCCGATGACCGCGCAGACGCCCGGTGCCGGGGCCCAGGACGGCCCGGAGGGCTCTTCCGCCAGCCATGGCACCCACGGGGGCCCGAACGGTTCCAGCAAGACTCTCCCGCCGCGCACCCCGGTCGACCGAAAGCAGCTCGAGGCGGACGTCGTGCGCACGCGCACGGAGCTCGCGGCGACGATCGACGAGCTGACGACGCGGTTGAGCCCGCGTTACCAGGCGTCCCACCTGGTCCGCAGCACGAAGCAGGCTGCGGAGGACGCGGGGTCGATGGTCGCGGGGATCTTCACGCGACAGAAGAACCCGGCGCCTGACGAGCGCCGGGTTCGCAATGTGAAGATCCTCGTGGGGGCGACCCTCGGACTTGTCGCCCTCGGAGCGGCGGCCGTGGCGGCCGCGGCTCTCCGGCGCGCGCGGGGCTGAGCTGGGGACAGCACCCGGCGCGCCGTCGTCTCCTACCTGCCAGCGATCCGCCGGCTACTTATCGGTGTCGTCGGCACTCTCGGCCGCTGCACCGAGCAGCGCCCGAACCTCGGACTCCTTGTACCGGCGGTGCCCACCGAGTGTGCGGATCGACGAAAGCTTTCCCGCCTTTGCCCAACGCGTTACCGTTTTGGGATCAACACGGAACAAGCTCGCTACCTCGGCAGGCGTGAGCAGGACCTCGGATTCTCCGTGGATGGACATCCCTGCACCTCCTCCGGAACGGGTACCGGCTTGACAGTGTCAAGCGTTGACGGCTCCCGCTCTCTCACCATTGTTAGCAGCAAACAGGATTTAGGCGACTTGGGGACACGGATGAATTCGCCACCTATGAACCCCTCGCCACGCTCACCAGGATTGGGAGTGTCTGGGACACCTCGTCACGAGACCATCCTCACACTGATAGTCGTCCGGCAACACCCCGTTCTCCTCCTGTTTCCACCAGTTTCACCGTACCCCCGTGCGCTGTGCAGTGGCTGCAAGGGCCTGTTGGGATGCCTGTGCACCGCCCGCGGAGCCGCGGGACGGCCTCCGCGGCCCGCTCGGACGGCGCTCGAGGCTGCTTCGGCAAGGTCATACACCGGTCACGTCGGAGTCATCCTTCCGCTAGCATGTTCAGCGCGCCGGACAGCCACTCCGGTGTGGCGCGCGCCGAACATCCACCGCGGACCGGACGAATACGACCGGCGGACTGGAGGGAATGGCGTGCGAGCATGTACCGTTGGAACCTGAACAGACGAAACACACTTCGGGGCCGCACGTCTGAGCACGTGGCCGCCCCGCTCCTACGTGAGGGGGTCGGAGCCATGGGCCGCGGCCGTCAGAAGGCAAAGCAGACCAAGGTTGCTCGGGCGCTGAAGTACTACAGCCCCGAGACCAACTACCACGCCCTCGAGCGGGAGCTCAGCGGGGACACCCCCCGCACGGACGTGGCGACGGAGTCGCGGTTCACGGGCTCCGAGGACGACGAGTACGACAACCGCTACACCGAGTGGTCCGAAGTCGACGACGATCGCTGACCGTCCGTCCGACCAACCCGCCGGCGTCTGCCCGCCCGAGTCCTCGGGTGAGGGGGAAGAGCCCAGCGGAGAACCACAGTCCCGCGGACAAGCGAGTGGCCGCCCTGCACCTGCAGGGCGGCCACTCGCGCGTGCGGTCCGGGATCAGCCCCGGTAGTCGCCCACCAGGCGCACCGCGCCGCCCGAGACGCCCTTGGTGCCCGCCACGAGGTCATCCCCGGCCGTACCGGCGTCGAGCACGCCGACGGTGCCGAGGACCCATGCGGGCACGCCCAGAGCCGCGAGGCGGGCCAGTGCGGCGTCGGCCCCGTCGGAGCCCACGACGGCCACCATGCCGACGCCCAGGTTGAGCGTGTTCTCGAGGTCGCGGCGGGGGACGCCGCCCAGCTCGCGCACGATCCGGAAGACCGGCGGCACGTCCCACGTGGAACGGTCGACAGTGGCCACGAGCCCGGCAGGCAGCACGCGCGCCAGGTTGGCGGCGAGCCCGCCACCGGTGACGTGCGTGAAGGCGTGGACCTGCGCGGCGTCGTCGGCCGCCAGGGCCAGGACGTCCGAGGCGTAGACACGCGTGGGCTCGAGCAGCTCCTCGCCGAGCGTCCGGCCGAACTCGTCCACGTGCCGCGACAGGTCCCACCCGGCGTGCTTCACGACCGCCCGGACCAGCGAGTACCCGTTGGAGTGCAGGCCTGACGACGCCATCGCCACGAGCACGTCGCCGTCGCGCACCCGGTCGGGGCCGAGCACGGCGTCGGCCTCGACGATGCCGGTGGCGGCGCCTGCGACGTCGTACTCGTCGGGGGCGAGCAGGCCGGGGTGCTCGGCCGTCTCGCCACCCACCAGGGCCGTCCCGGCCACCTCGCAGGCCTGTGCGATGCCGCGCACGATGTCCGCGATCCGCTCGGGCACCACGCGGCCGGTGGCGATGTAGTCCGTCATGAACAGCGGCTTGGCGCCCACGACGACGATGTCGTCCACGACCATGCCGACCAGGTCGAACCCGATGGTGTGGTGGATGTCGAGCGCCTGCGCGATCGCCACCTTGGTGCCCACGCCGTCCGTCGACGTGGCGAGGAGAGGCGCCCGGTACGAGGCGAAGGCCGAGAGGTCATACAGGCCTGCGAAGCCGCCCACCCCGCCGAGCACCGCCGGCCCGTGCGTTCGCCGCACGGCGTCCTTCATGAGCTCGACGGCCTTGTCGCCCGCCTCGGTGTCGACGCCGGCGGCGGCGTAGGTCAGGCCTTCGGAAGTCACAGCCGGTCTCCAGGGTGGTGCGAAGTTCAGGGGTGCGAGGTCAGGGGTGCTGGAGGGCGGACCCGGCGCCCGCGCTCACGGCGATCCGGCTGAGGCCGTCCTCCGGCGAGCCGAGCGGCAGCTCGGCCTGCTCGAGCAGGTGCTTGCCGAGCTGATCGTCCGGCGGCAGCTCGATCGGGTACTGGCCCGTGAAGCACGCGGCACAGAGCTGCGACGCGGGCTGCTCGGTGGCGGCGATCATGCCGTCGGTCGAGATGTAGCCGAGCGAGTCGGCGCCGAGCGACTGCGCGATCTCGTCCACGGACAGGCCGTTCGCGATGAGCTCGGCGCGCGACGCGAAGTCGATGCCGTAGAAGCACGGCCACTTCACGGGGGGCGACGAGATCCGCACGTGCACCTCGGCGGCGCCCGCCTCGCGGAGCATCCGGATGAGGGCGCGCTGGGTGTTGCCGCGCACGATCGAGTCGTCGACGACGACGAGGCGCTTGCCGCGGATGACCTCGCGCAGGGGGTTCAGCTTGAGCCGGATGCCGAGCTGGCGCAGCGTGTCCGACGGCTGGATGAACGTGCGGCCCACGTACGCGTTCTTCGTCAGGCCCTGGCCGAACGGGATCCCCGACTCGGCCGCGTACCCGACGGCGGCCGGCGTGCCGGACTCCGGCACCGGGATGACCAGGTCCGCGTCGACGGCGTGCTCACGAGCGAGCTGGCGGCCCATCTCCACGCGCGCCGCGTGGACGGACCGGCCGTTGATCGCCGTGTCGGGGCGGGCGAGGTAGACGTACTCGAAGACGCAGCCGGCCCGATCGACCGGCGCGAAGCGCGTGGACCGCAGACCGTCCGCGTCGATGGCGATGAGCTCGCCCGGCTCGACCTCCCGCACGAACGACGCGCCGACGATGTCGAGGGCCGGCGTCTCGGACGCGACCACCCAGCCGCGCTCGAGGCGGCCCAGGACGAGCGGTCGCACACCCTGCGGGTCACGGGCGGCGTACAGGGTCCGCTCGTCCATGAAGACGAGGGAGAAGGCGCCGCGCAGGCGAGGGAGCACCTCGAGCGCGGTGGTCTCGAGGGTGCGGTCGGCGTCGCCCGCGAAGAGCGCGGTGATGAGCGCCGTGTCCGTCGTGTTGCCGCGGGCGAGCTCACCGCGGCGCTGCGCGCCGTAGCGCTCGGCGACGAGGTTGACCAGCTCGGCGGAGTTCGTCAGGTTGCCGTTGTGGCCGAGCGCGACCGTGCCGGTCGCGGTGGCGCCGAGCGTCGGCTGGGCGTTCTCCCAGGTGACGCCGCCCGTCGTCGAATAGCGACAGTGTCCGACGGCGATGTGGCCGGTCAGCGCGTTGAGGGCGGTCTCGTCGAAGACCTGGGAGACAAGACCCATGTCCTTGTAGACGAGGATCTGCTCACCGTTGCTGGTGGCGATGCCCGCGGACTCCTGGCCGCGGTGCTGCAGGGCGTACAGGCCGAAGTACGCGAGCTTCGCGACCTCCTCGCCCGGGGCCCACACTCCGAAGACGCCGCAGGCGTCCTGGGGACCCTTCTCGCCAGGCATGAGGTCGTGGTTCAGGCGGCCGTCTCCGCGGGGGGGCATACCACGAGTATCCCACGCCTGCAGGGCACCACCGGGACGGGTCCACGGCAGGTGACCGACGCCTCAGCGCCGGCGCAGGCTCCAGCGGTCGGCGACGACGGCGGCGAACCCGGCGAGCAGCGTCGTCACCGTCGTCACGAAGACCGTGAGGACCGTGGCGTACACGCCCGGCTTGAGGATGCCCTGCGCCTCTCGGGTGCCGACCAGGTACAGCGAGAGCGCCACCCCTGCGACGATCCCCACCAGGGCACCCGTCCAGAAGAACGCCTTGTAGCGCGGCGCCCGGCGCACCGTCGCGGGGTCGACGACGCGGCTCACCTCGACCTCGTCGGTCGTGCCGTCGTGCGGTGCCTGCGTCTCGCTCACCCGTCCAGCCTAGCGGCCTCAGGTGACGTCGAAGTAGTGGGGGGGGGGGGGGGGGGGGGGGGGGGGGGGGGGGGGGGGGGGGGGGGGGGGGGGGGGGGGGGGGGGGGGGGGGGGGGGGGCGGGCGCGCCCCGGCAGAAA
>NZ_JAKGSG010000006.1 GCF_021568775.1 Antribacter soli
GTCTGGATGTCGTCGCGCCAGGCTGGATGGGCCTGGCGGGAGGCCGCGAGGAACGAGCGGCCGGATGGTCGCCTGGCGCGACGACATCCCGACTACTTCAGCACGTGGGTCCGCAGTCTGGTTGGGTCAGCAGGCGCCCAGGTCCTGCCACGGGCCCCACGGCGAGGTGCCCGGCTCCTGGTTGCGGCTGTACCACTTCGCCTGCCACAGGTGACCGGCGTGCACCACGGTCTCGCCACCGCGGTACACCCACGACCGGGTCCACTCGAGGTACGTGCCGGACGCGCAGGTCACGGACGCGCCGACCTCGGCCCACGCGCCCCACGGGGAGGCACCCGGGACCTGGTTCCGCGTCCACCACAGCGCGGTGTAGACGCTCCCGTCGTACGTGACCTGGTCGCCCGCCGTGTACACGGCCTTGCGGTCCCACTCGGGGACGGGCGGGGCCGCGACGGTCACGGGCAGGCTGACCAGCGTGCCGCTCGGGTCGGCGTCGACGTACAGCGTGTACGCGCCCGCCGCGGTCCCCTCCGGGACGACGGCGGACACCGCCGCCGCGCCGCCGGACGCCGGGAAGGAGCCCAGCGCCACGCCGTCGGCCACGGAGCCGCCGGCCGGGGCGAGGAACGCCGCGACCGAGGTGTTCGCCGGGGCGCCCAGTGACGTGAGGTCGAGGCCGGAGACCGCCACCGAGAGGCTCTCGCCGGCGGTGACGGTGCCGGGAAGCTCGTCCACGACGGCCCGCGTGCGGGCGAACGACGGCGTGATCGGCGAGTTGTCCTGCAGGTAGTCGATCCAGGCCTCGCGGTCGACGAGGCCCGAGTCACGGGCGTCCGTGCCTGCCGTGAACGCGCGGAAGTTGTCGCCACCGGAGATCAGGAAGGAGAACGTCGCGACGCGGTACTCCGCCGTCGGGTCCACCGGCACGCCGTCGATCGTGATCGACGTGACGTTGTCGCCCGGCGTGGCCAGCCGGTCCGCGGTACGGACCGTGTAGGACACGTTGTCCGACAGGCCGAGCGCCAGGTACGGGCGCGAGGGGCGGTTGCCCGCCGCGTCCGTCTGCCACTGCTGCTCCAGCAGCTCGTCGAGCTGGGCGCCCGTGAGCGTGGTGGTCCACAGGTTGTTCACGAACGGCAGCACCGCGTTCGCCTCGGCGTACGTGATGACGCCGTCCGCCCCGAAGTACAGCTCGTTGCGCAGGCCACCCGGGTTGACGACGCCGATGTCGGCGCCGCCGCGGGCTTCGTCGGCGAGCGTGTCGCGGAGCGAGCTCGCGACCAGGTTGCCGAGCGCCGACTCGGAGGCGCGGTCGTCACGCCCCCCGCCGCTCCACACGCCGTCGACGTACGAGCCGCCGGCGAAGGCGGTCGTGACGTCGGCCGTGACCTTGCCGACCGGGTGGGCGCCGATGACGGCCGCCTGGGCCAGCGCGGCGTCGACGATCGTCTTGACCTCGGCGACGCGCGGGTAGGTGGCGACCAGGGTCGCGTCCGCGGTCGTGGTGCGGGCCACGTTCGCGACCGTGTAGTCGAGCACCTCGAACGTCTGCGGGTCGACGGTCAGCGAGATGTGACCGAGGAACTCGCCGTAATTGCCCGTCTGGATGATCGGGCGGGTCGCTCCCTCGACACCGGGGAGCGGGGCGTCCCACGCGTACTGCTTGTGGGTGTGGCCGGTGAGGATGGCTGCCACGCGCGGGTCGGTCTCGGTGACGAGCCGGGCGAACGGGCCGCCGGCCGCGATCTCCTCCTCGATCGTGGAGCCGTCGGGCGTGCCGGCGCTCGCGCCGTCGTGCGCCAGGGCGACCACCAGGTCGGCCTCGCCGTTGGCCGGGTCGCCGTCGAGCAGCTCACCCGTCACGCGGTTGAGCGCCGCGACCGGGTCGCCGAACGCCAGCCCCGCCACGCCGGACGGCGTGACGAGGGTGGGCGTCTCCTCGGTGACGACGCCGACGAAACCGATCCGGACACCGTCGGCCTCGACCACCTCGTAGCCCGGCAGGGCCGGCTCACCGGTGGCCGCGAGGTACACGTTCGCGCCGAGATGGTCGAAGTCGGTGCTCTCCTCGACACGGCCCGTGAGGTCCGCGAAGCCCTGGTCGAACTCGTGGTTGCCCACCGCGGACGTGGCCAGGTCGAGCGCGTCCAGCACGTCGAGCGTCGGGGTGTCCTGCTGCAACGCGGAGGCGAACAGCGAGGCACCGATGTTGTCACCGGCCGACACGAAGACCGTGCCCTCGGGGTTCTGCGCCCGGATGCCCTCAACCGTCCCGGCGAACTTCACCGTGTTGGCGTCGATCCGCCCGTGGAAGTCGTTGATGTTCACGACGTCGATGTCGACCGGGTCCGGCACCAGGTCGAGCCCGACGACCGCCGGGTTGTGGTCGGACGACCGGAACGGGCTCTCGTCGTAGAACAGCGTGCCGTGGTAGTTGTACCGGCTGTACTCCAGCGCGATGGACTCCTCGGCGTTGATCTCCCACACGTCCGCGCCGGTGGCCAGCTCGAGGGCCGCGCCGTTGAGGAGCACGTGGTCGAGCGAGCCGGACAGGCCGCTGAAGGAGTAGGAGTGCTGGCCCGCGGCCAGGGTCGACTCGGCGTCGGTGTAGCCCACGTCGTAGAGGACCTGCAGCGGGTCCTCCTTCGTGTAGGCGTTGAAGTCGCCGACGAGCGCGACCGGCTGGCCCGGCTCCGTCACGGAGGCGACCCAGTCCCGCAGCGCGGTGGCCTGGCGGACGCGAGACTCGTTGGACGCGCCCTGGCCGTCGCCCGCGTCGGCGTCGCCGGGCCACGGACCGGCCGAGCCCTTCGACTTGAAGTGGTTGACCGAGACGAAGACGGTCGCGCCACCGCCCACGGGGGCGAAGGCCTGGCCCAGGGGCTCACGTGCGTTGTCGAACGCGCCGCCCGCGGAGCTCTGCGTCCCGAGCGCGCGAGACTCGCCGACCCGCTCGACGGCGGCCGGCTGGTAGATGATCGCGTTGGTGATGACGTCCATCTCCGAGGCGGCGGGCAGCTCGGCCGACGACGGCACGTACGCCCACTTCTCGGAGCCCGCGGCGGCGTTGAGGGCCGCGACGAGCGTGGCCGTGGCCTCGTCCGCCACGCCGTCCACCTTGACCGAGTTCTCGATCTCGAGGAGGCCGACCACGTCGGCGTCGAGCGCGTTGATCGCGGCGACGATCTTGGCCTGCTGACGTGCCAGGTCCTCGGCCTCGTAGGCGCCGCGCGGGCCGGAGCCCGGGCAGGAGTTGACCGTGACCGGGTCGCCGGTGCGGTCGTTGAACGAGGTGCAGCCGGTGACCTGCTCACCCAGCGTGGTGAAGTAGTTCAGCACGTTGAACGAGGCGACGGAGACGTCACCGCCCACCGCCTCGGGGGCGGCCGTGCGGTCGTTCTCGAAGGCCGCCGGAGCGGCGCCGCCGGCCGTCACCTGACGCGTCGGGTTCAGCTTCCACGCGTTGTTGCGGTAGTCGACGATCACCGGCTCCGTGAAGTCCACCGACGCGCCCACGCGGACCGGGCTGCTCAGGGAGACGTACGGCGGCGTGAGGCCGGAGTTGGCGGCCGACAGGTAGTTCACCGACGCGCCGTCGTCGAGGGTCACCGCACGGGCGGTGTTCTCGGCGGCCTGGGCCGCGGCCTCCGGCGTGCTCGGGCGGGCCACGTCGGTCGGCTGGAGCAGCGGGCCGTCGCCGAAGGCGAGACCGACCTCGGCGTACTGGTTCGTGCTGAAGGTGTTGGAGACGGTCCAGTCGTCGCCGGCGTCGTACAGCATCGACTCGAGCGACTCGCGGACGGCGCCCGTGGCGGGCCACGGCAGCACGGCCGGGGTGACGGAGCCGGTGCCCACGACCTGCAGGCCCGCGGTGCTCGTCACCGTGATCTCGGTGAGCCCGCTGAACTCGCTCACGGCACCGGTGACGCGCACCAGGTCGCCCACGGCGACCAGGTCGTCGGTCGAGGACGAGAAGACGAAGACGGCGTCCGACGCCGTGTGCGTCGCCGGGTCGATCGCGCCGCCGGTGCCGGCCGTCTGGATGACGTAGCCGTTGATGCCGCCCGACGGGTACGCGGCCGTGACCACGCCCTCGGCGGTGACGGTCTGCCCCACCAGCGGGGAGGCGGCACCCGTGCCCTGGATGTCGGCGATCGGCGTGACGCCGGCCGGCTCGGTCGGGCTCGGGGTCGGCGTGGGCGTCGGGGTGGGGGTCGGCGTCGGGGTGGGCGTCGGCGTCGGCTCCGAGCCGCCGTCACCGGCGTTGGCCGGGGTGGGCGCGCCCGCCGTGAAGTCGGCGGCGTTGTCGGCCGTGTTGGTGTGCGCGGCGTCGCGCGAGACCGACGTGGCGTTCGTGGTCGCGGGGGCCGGCGCCGAGCCGGCGTACGAGCTCGCCGTGGCGCCCCAGCCCACCAGGTCCACGACTGCGGGGTCCGTGGCGCAGGCGAGACCCGCGCAGCCGAGCCGGGTCGTCGAGCTGACCAGGGCCACCTTGGCACCCGTGCCCGACATCGCGATGGTGCCCGTGGCGTCCGGCGTCGGGAGCGAAGGCAGCGCCGTGTTGGAGCCGAGGGCCTGAGCGACGAGGAAGGAGCCGCCGGGCGCGACCGTACCGGTGAGGTTGGTCTGCGAGCCGTTCGCCCATGTGCCCGTGGCGGAGGCGTACTGGAGCGACCAGCCGTCCAGGGACAGCGGAGCGTCCGTCGGGTTGTACAGCTCGACGAAGTCCTGGTTGAAGGCCGCACCGCTGTTGCCGCCGCCGCCGTACACCTCGTTGATCACAAGGGGGGAGCCGGGTGACGGAGCGGCGTCCGCCGGCAGCGCGAGCACCAGCGTCGCGGGCAGGGCGAGCGACGCGGACAGGGCCGCTGAGACGGCCCGCCCTTGTCGCGAGGATCGGAGCGTGCTGGGTGTCACGCTGACTCCTTCTTCAGTAAGGGAGAGTAGGGGCCGGTCAGAGGCGGCACCAACCAACCACAGCGCTGTGAACCGCTGGTTACGGGCGGGACACCATCCCGGAAACGCTGTTTCTTCGACGTCGCCGGAACGAGTCAAGCTCCGCCCGCCGGAGCACCACGGCGGGGTGTGAGCCCGAGGGTATCGGCGGCCACCGACACGCACGGACCAACACGCGGGTGAAGAACGCGCGGCGGCGCCGACGCACCCCGCACCGGGCGCGCGGCGGCGCGTCACCGCTCCCGGGCCGCCTGCAGTGGCAGCAGTCCCGACAGGTCCGCGCGCTCCCCCGACGCCCGGACCCGCCCGTCGTCGACGGCGTCGGCCCAGGCCACCCGGCCGGTCACGAGTCCGAGCCACGTCTCGGGGTCCGTCTCCACCACGTTGGGCGGCGTCCCCCGGGTGTGCCGGGGTCCCTCGACGGCCTGCACGGCGCCGGCCGGCGGGACCCGCACCTCCACGGACGAGCCGGGAGCCACGTCCGCGAGCTCCTCGAGCGTGAAGCGGACGGCGGTCGTCAGGTCGGTGCGGGTCGCCTCCCCCCGCGACCACGCACCCAGGGCGAGGCGACCTACGGGGGGAGGAGTCCGGCGTCGGGCAGGCACGGCAAGAGCCTAGGCGCGCTCCCCGGCGAGCTCCGCCCGGACCTCGTCCCGGAGCCTGCCGTGCCGCGCCGGGTCCGGCGCCGCTGCGAGCAGCGTCTTCGTGTAGGCGTGCTGGGGATCGAGGATGACCTGGTCGGACGGCCCCCGCTCCACCACCTGGCCCCGGTACATCACGAGGATCTCGTCGCTGAAGTGGCGGGCCGTCGCGAGGTCGTGGGTGATGTACAGGACGCCGAGGTTCTCCTCCCGCTGCAGGCATGCCAGGAGGTTGAGCACCCCCAGCCGGATCGAGACGTCCAGCATCGAGACGGGCTCGTCGGCCACGAGGAACCGGGCGCCGGGCGCCAGGGCGCGCGCGATCGCGACGCGCTGGCGCTGGCCGCCCGACATCTCGTGCGGCCGCTTCGCCGCATAGACGTCGGCGGGTGTGAGGGACACGCGCTCGAGGAGGCCGGCGACCTGCTCGGCCACGGCCCCGCGCCCGCGCGCCACACCGTGCAGCTCGAGCGGTCGCTCCAGGTGGTGCGCCACCGTGTGGAACGGGTTGAGCGAGGCGAAGGGGTCCTGGAAGACCATCTGCACGTCGTGCCGGTACGCACGCATGGCGGTGCGGCTGCCCGACACCGGGCGGCCGTCGAGCAGGATCTCCCCGGACGTCGGGGTCTCGAGCCGCGCGAGCGTGCGGGCCACCGTCGACTTGCCCGACCCGGACTCGCCCACGAGCGCGACGGTCTTTCCCGCCTCCAGCGTGAACGAGACGTCGTCCACCGCGCGCAGCCGCGAGCGCCGGAAGCCGTGGCCCACGCGGAAGTCCTTGACGAGGTTGCGGACCTCGAGCGTTCCCATCAGACGGTCCCTTCGACGGTGATGTCGGCCGTGCTCGGCGATCCGGCCGGGGCACCCGTCCGCACGAAGCCGCCTCGCTCGCCCGTGAGGCTGGGGAACGACTCCAGCAGTCGCTGGGTGTACGCGTGCTGCGGACGCTCGTAGATGTTCTCGGCGGTGTCGAGCTCGACGATCTCGCCGTCGAGCATCACGGCGATCCGGTCGCTGATCTCGAGCAGGAGCGGCAGGTCGTGGGTGATGAACACGACCGCGAACCCGAACTGCTCGCGCAGGCGCATGATCTCGCGCAGGATCTCGCGCTGGACCACGACGTCGAGCGCGGTGGTGGGCTCGTCCATGATCATGACCTGCGGGTTCAGCGCGAGGGCCATGGCGATCATGACGCGCTGGCGCATTCCGCCCGACAGCTGGTGGGCGTAGCTGTCGAGACGCCCCGGGTCCACGCCGACGAGGCGCAGGAGCTCGGCGGCCCGCTCCGCGCGCTCGGCGCGGGGCATCCCGGGCCGGTGCGTCGTGAGGACGTCGTCGATCTGGGCCCGCACGGTGATGACCGGGTTGAGCGAGTTCATCGCGCCCTGGAACACCATGGAGACCTTGTCCCAGCGGAACGCGCGCAGCGCGTCGCCGTCGAGCGCAGCGACGTCCACGTCGCCTCCGACGCGGTCGTGGAACACGACCTCGCCCGACGTCAGGACGGCCGGGGACTTCAGGAGGCGCGTGAGCCCGTAGGCGAACGTGGTCTTGCCGCACCCGGACTCGCCGGCGAGCCCGAGGATCTCGCCTCGGTGCAGGGTGAGCGACACGTCGCGCACCGCGCGGACCACGGGCGTGGTCCGGTACTCGATCGACACGCCCTGGGCGGTCAGCACGGGGGTGGTCATGCGGTCACCTCCGCCTTCGGCTCGGCGGGCTGCACGGGAGCGGCGGCGGGGGCGGCTGCCTCGGGTGCCCGACGCCGGTCGCCCGTCTCCGCGACGACGCGGAGCTTGGGGTTGACCACCTCGTCGATGGAGAAGTTGACGAGCGAGAGGCCGGCGCCGAAGACGGCGATGAGCAGCCCCGGCGGTACGAACCACCACCAGGCGCCCGCGGACATCGCGTTGCCGCCGTACGCTTCCGTGATCATGGTCCCCCAGGTGATGGAGCCGTTGGGGCCGAGCCCGATGAAGGACAGGCCCGCCTCGCCGAGGATCGCGAACACCACGGCGAACAGGAACTGGGCCGCGAGGAGCGGCAGGAGGTTCGGCAGGATCTCGACGAGGAGGATCCGCCAGGTCCGCTCGCCGGCCACCTGCGACGCCTCGACGTAGTCGCGAGACCGCAGGGACCGGGCCTGCGAGCGCAGCACCACCGCGGAGCCGGCCCAGCCGGTGATGCCGAGGATGAAGGCCACGAGCCAGAGGCTGCGGCTCTGCGCGTAGACGGCGATCACCATGACCAGCGGCAGACCGGGGATGACGAGCATGATGTTGGTGACCATGGTGAGGACCTCGTCGGTCCAGCCGCCCGCGTAGCCGGCGAAGATCCCGAAGATCAGCGACAGCGCGATCGCGATGGCGGCGGCGGCGAGGCCCACGAGGAGCGAGCCGCGGGCGCCGTGCGCGAGCTGCGCCAGCACGTCGTAGCCCAGCTTCGTGGTGCCGAGCAGGTGGTCCGCGCTGGGCGGCAGGAACGCGTCGTTCCCGGAGAACCGGGGGTCCTGGACGAGGAACGGCGCCACGACGGCGAACAGCACGATGCCGCCGGTGATGAAGAGCCCCGCGAGGAGCTTCTCGGAGCGAGGGGGAAGGATCCGGTACTCAGCCATTGAGACGCGTCCTCGGGTCGACGAAGCCGTAGACGATGTCCATGAGGAACGTCGCCGCGAGCACGGTGAGGGTGATGACCAGGAACAGGCCCTGCATGAGGGCGAAGTCGTTGCCCTGGACGGCGGTGATCATGAGCTTGCCGAGGCCGGGGTAGGTGAAGACCTGCTCCATGACGATCGCGCCCGTGACCACGAACGCGAGCGAGATGCCGAAGCCCGCGATGGACGGGAGGGCCGCGTTGCGGACGGCGTACCCGATCAGGATCCGGGAGCGCCGCAGGCCCTTGGCCTCGGCAGTGGTGATGTAGTCCTCCGACAGGGTGGACACCATCATGTTGCGCATCCCGAGGAGCCAGCCGCCGAACGACGACAGCACCACGGTCAGCGCCGGCAGGACGCCGTGGTAGATGACCGATCCCACGAACTCCGCGGTGGCCTCAGGTCCGTCGAACGTGAACACGTCGTAGCCGCCGATGCGGGGGAACCACGGGTTGACCACCGCGAAGCCGTAGACGAGCAGCAGCGCCACCCAGAAGTACGGCAGAGACTGCAGCAGCGTGGAGCCGGGGATGATGTGGTCCACCCAGGTGCCGCGCCTCCAGCCGATCCACGCACCCGCCGCGATGCCGAGGACGAACGAGATGACCGTCGCGAGGCCGAGCAGCCCGATCGACCATGGCAGGGCGGCGCTGATGAGCTCCGTCACCGGGGTGGGGAACTTGGTGACCGAGACCCCCAGGTCGCCCCGGAGCAGGCTGCCCCAGTACGCGACGTACTGCTCCCAGGGGGTCTGGTTCGTGTCGGACCCGAGGAGGAGCCGGATGGTGCGCTCGACGCCGGGGGCGACCTCGCCGCTGCGGGCCATCTTGGCCAGCATGATGTCGGCGGGGTCGCCCGGCATGAGCCGGGGGATCAGGAAGTTCAGGGAGATGGCGGCCCACACGGTGATCGCGTAGAAGGCGGCCCGTCGCAGGTAGTACCTCACGTGTCGCTCCCATCCGTCCGCACCGTCGCGGCTCCTCCTCGGGTCCTCGTCATCACTCGACCGGCTCCAGGTTTGCCAGGATGAAGCCGGCGGAGACGGAGCCCCACGACGGCGGGAACGCGTAGAGGTCCTCGTCGGTGGGCCAGCCGGTGAACTCGGTGTCGTTGTAGAACGTCTGCGTCGCGTTGATCACGAGCGGGATGTACGGCAGGTCTCGGGTGATCTCGTGCTGGATCTCCGCGTACGCGTCCATCTTGGTCTGCTCGTCGGACGCGGCCGCGGCCTGCGCGACCGCCGCGTCGACCACGGGGTTCGAGTAGCGCGTGAAGTTCCACTCGCCGGCCTCGAGCTGCGTGTCGACCGGCTGGGTGTACTCGCCCGAGAACCAGTCGCGGTAGATCTGGAACGGGTCGGCCACAGCCGTGCCGATGATGCCGCCCATGATGAGCTGGAAGTTGCCCGACTGGCGCGAGTCGGAGAACTCCTGCCACGTGGCCGTGCTCGCCGTGACCTTGATGCCGGCGGCCGCCACCTGCTCCGCGATCAGCTTCGCGGCGTCGTTGTAGTCCGTCCAGCCCTCGACGGACGTGAGGGTCAGCTCGACCTTGACCCCGTCCTTCTCGTAGACGCCGTCGGCGCCCAGGGTGTAGCCGGCCTCCTCGAGGATCGCCGCAGCGGCCTCCGGGTCGCCGCTCTGCGGGCTCTCCTTCTCGACGTCGGGGGCGATCCACTGGTCGTCCCGGCCGAGGAGCGCGTAGGTGGGCGAGATCGGGGCGGCCAGGCCGACGAACGCCTTGTCGTTGATGGTGCCGCGGTCGATGGCGATGTTGATCGCCTGACGCACCGCCACGTCCGTCTGCGGGCCCTTGCAGCCGAGGTCCGCGTTCGCGCAGGTGTACAGCACGGTCGGGTCCTGCGGCGTGTTCACGTAGCCCGTGGGGCCGCCGGCAGCGGCGACGCCCTCGGGGTCGGGAACGAACATGCCGGTCCAGTCGAGGTCACCCGACTTGAGCAGGTCCTCGGCGGAGGCGTTGGCGTCGATGCCGAGGTATCGCACCTTCGCGACCGCCGGCTTGCCCTCCTGCCAGTAGTTCTCGTTGGCGACGAGCGTGTAGGACGCCTCGGAGACGGTGTCGACGGTGTAGGGGCCGGTGCCCACGGGCGCCTCGTTGGCCCAGGTGGTGGCCTCCTCGACCGACTTCTCGGCCCAGACGTGCTCGGGCAGCATCCACGCGCCGCCGAGGATCGCGGCCTCGTTGGTGAACTGCGGCGAGTCATACGTGACGACGACGGTGGTGTCGTCGCTCGCCTCGGCGGAGACGAGGTTCGCCGACCTGCCGACCTCGTTCGTCAGCGAGTAGATGACGTCGTCGACGGTGAAGTCCTCGCCGTCGCTCCACTGGACGCCCTCACGGATCGTGATCGTGAGGACGGTGCCGTCCTCGTTCCAGGCGAACGACTCGCCGAGCATCGGCACGGGGTCGCCGCCGCCGGCCTTGTTGTAGAAGAAGAGCGTCTCGTAGACCGGGCCGAGCGCGCCGTGCAGCACGGTGGGCGCGTAGGGGTTGAAGTTCGCGGTGATGGGGGTCTGGCTGCCGGCCCACACGTTCAGCGTGGTGTCGACGGGTCCCTCGTCGGACTCCGCAGGGCCGGAACAGCCGGCGGCCAGAAGCGTGACAGTGGTGAGCGCGGCGGCAAGGAGCATCCCCCTGCGGGCACGTGGTCGGGTCATGTCGTTCCTCTCGCGTCGGCGGCGCGACGGCGTCGCGCGGTTCCACCGTTCGTACGGAAGGAGACCTAACTAAAGATTGGCGACGAGCGGGAGGGGGTATGTCGTTGGAAAACGTTATAGTTACGGAATTGAGATATGAGTGACCTGCATCACGAGATGCCGGATCGCTCCTGGTCCGCGGAAACTCGCCCGCTCGAGACGGGGTCTCGCCCGGCGACGCGCTCGCTCACGAGGCCGAGCTACGGCTCGTGATCGAGCACGGCCGGCTCGCTCAAGGCTGGTGAAGCCATCACCAGTGGAAAGAAGCGGGCAGCTCGCCCGGGTCCTCCAGCGGCATGTCGAAGGACGCCAGCGGCATCTCGCCGGACGGGTGCACCGGCGGCAGGCCCGGCACAGTTCCCGGGTGGACGGGCGCCGCGAACGCCGCCTGCGGCGCGATCCCGGGGGGCGTGATCCCGAGCGCAGCAATCCCGGGCGGCGTGGCCGGCGGCGCCGGCAGCACCGTCCCGGGCGGGAGCACTCCACGCCCCGGACCGCCCGCCAGGGGAACCTGGTCGCCCGGGGCGACCCGGACGTCGTCGGGCACCGGGACCTCCCGGGCGGGTGCCGCAGGACGTCCGCCGAGGAGGCTGAAGAGGACCTTCCGGTCCGCGACGGACACCTCGTACAGCTTGACCCGGACCTCCTCGCCGAGCGGGAGGATCGGCCCCTCGACCCGTGCGCGGACGGCCGGGTCCCGCAGGACGACCTGGCCGCGCTCGTTGGTAACGGACGCCCCGGGTTCGTGCGTGTGAGTGGCGCGCGGCTCGTCGACGTCGACGACGAAGCCCTCGAACTCCTCGCCCTCGCGGCCCGTCAGGAGCGCCGCCTCGACGATGTCGATGCACGCGCGCTCGAAGCCGGACGTGCGGCGGCCGCCCTCGGCCATCCTCCTGGGCAGGTCCGCGAGCGCCGTCAGGACCCACTCCGGGACGGACTTCCCGGCGGCGACGGCGAGGCACACCTCGGTGCCGTAGCGGTCGACGAGGCGGCGCAGCGGCGCCGTCACGTGGGCGTAGTCCGCGGCGATGGCGGCGTGCCGCGACTGCTTGGGCACCGGCACGGGCGTGCCGTCCGGGCCGGGCATGCCGAACGGCGCGTAGGTCGCACCCCGGAACAGCGAGGTGGCCTCGTTGAGGAACGCGGCGTGCTCCGGGAGGCGTGACTCCAGGGTGGGCACGAGCGCGGAGTACGGGACCCCCTCGGGCCACGCGATGTCGAGAGCCGCGGCGGTGCGGCGCAGGCGGGCGAGGTCGCGCGGGTCCGCGTCGGGCAGGGTGCGCAGGATCCCCACGCCCGCCTCCTGCATGAGGCGCGCGGCCGCCATGCCCGTGAGCAGGGAGATCTGGGCGTTCCAGCTCTCGACAGGGAGCGTGCGGCGGAACGTCAGCGCGAACGAGCCGTCCTCCCCCTGCTCGACCTGCTGCTCCGGCACGTCGAGCGACACCCCGCCCCGCTCGCGCTCGAGCGACTGCCGCAGCCGGCCGACGTCCGCGAGGAGCTGGAGCGACTCGGCCGCGGTGCCGTCGTCGAGGCTCGCCTGAGCCTGGTCGTAGGTGAGGCGGGCGCGGCTGCGGACCAGGGCGCGGGCCACAGTCGTGGACGTGACCTCACCGTGCGCGTCCAGGCCGATCGTCCACAGGACCGCGGGGCGGTCCTCGTCCGGGAGCAGGCTGGCCGCGCCCTCCGAGAGCGCCACCGGGTGCAGGGGCGTGCGTGCGTCGGGGCCGTAGACGGTCTGGACGCGGGCGTTCACCTCGGCGTCGAGGGCACCGCCCGGCGTCACGAACGCGGCGAGGTCGGCGATCGCGTACCGGACGATGTACCCGTCGCCCGAGTGCGCGACGTGCACGGCCTGGTCCAGGTCCATCGACCCCGGCGGGTCGATCGTCACGAGCTCGACGTCGCGGCGGTCCTGCCGGTCGGCGGTCACGTCCCGCTCGGCGGCCTCGCGGGCCTCGTCGAGCACCTCGGGCGGGAACATGGCCGGCAGGCCGACCTCCGTGCGCAGCGCGGCGAGGGCTCCCACTACCTCGTCAGGCAGCGCGCGAGGGGTGGCGGGCGCGAGGCGCATCTGACGTGTCGGCACGGGACCGAACATAGAACGGATGGCCCCGATTCGCCCGCGCTGCCGTGCGCTGCGTCCGGTGACACGCTGCGCGCAGGGCTCAGGGCTACGCGACGCCGCTCACCAGGACCAGCCGCGAGAGCTGAGCTCGAGCTCCTCCCGCAGCCGCTCGTCGGCGGCGGCCCGCTCGTCGGCGCGCAGGGGCGCCGCCTGCGTCGGCAGGCCGGCGAGGCGGCAGGCCTCGCGCAGCAGCGCGTCGTACGCGCCCTGCGCGGCGAGCCAGTGGTGGGCCCTGGCGTACACGCCGGGGTCCTCCTCGATGCGACGCAGCTCGGCCGCGAGCTCGCCGAGCCGGATCTGCAGGCGCAGCGTGACCAGCGGGTCGGGCACTCGCGCCGGCCGCGTGAGGAAGGTCCAGCTCATGACGTGTCACCGCCGCGTCGTCATCGGCAGAACGGGTCATCTCCAGCGTAGATCTTGGGGGCCCGTAAGGGCCATGTCTCAGGCGGCCGACGCCGGAGGCACGCTCCCGCGCCCGGGGCGAGCGACCGGCGTCGTGCCGCTCAGGAGACGCCGACAGTCGCGAGCACCGCCCGGTGGTCCGTCCCCGGGACCGTCACGGTCACCACGTCGGAGACCTGCATCGACCGCTCCACGACGACGTGGTCGAGCGCGAACAGCGGCAGCGGTGGGAGCTGTCTGCCGACGGGCCAGGTGACGGTCGGGCCCGTGCCCCACGCGCGCGTCGCGTCCTGGAAGCGGTCGCCCAGGACGGCGCGGAACGACGCATGGTCGTAGGTGGCGTTGAAGTCGCCCAGGAGGATCTGCGGCGTCTCTTCCGCGTGGGCGCTGTCGCCGACGGCCGCGAGCTCGCTGTGCCACTGCCCGGTGTTGCCCGGCAGCGGCGGCACCGGGTGCACGACCGTGACGCGGACGTCCGTCCCGCCCGCGTCCACGAGCGCCGACGGCATGGCGAACGCCGTGCCCGGAACCTGATCGACCTCGCGCAGCTCGGTGGACGCCCACAGGCCGGTGCCGGCCGCGGGCTCGTCGAGCCGGTCGGTCACGTTGTACGGCAGGAGCTCGTCCAGGCCCGCCTCGGCGAGCCGGTCGCGCAGCTCGGGGGTGAGCTCCTGGACGGCGAGCACCTCCACGTGCTCGTTGCGCACCACGGCCACCACGGAGTCCGCGTCGACCCTGCCGTAGAGCGCGTTCACCGTCAGGACGCGCAGGGTCCCGGGGTCCTCCGGGTCGAGGTCGGCGGCCACGCTGGTCGACGGCCACCAGAACGGCGACACCCAGAACGCGAAGGTGCCGAGCGCCACGATGAGCAGCACCACGAGGAAGCGTCGCCCGGTGATGGCGGCCAGCAGGAGCACCGGGACGGTGGCGAGCGCCGCCCACGGCACGAGCCCCACCACCTGCGGCAACGGCAGGAACTCGTCGGTCGGCAGGGCCCGGGCCACGCCCACCCCGAGGACCGGGAGGGCGACGAGCCAGGTCAGGACAACGGCAAGGCGCCGGGCGGCAGTCACCCCGAAACCGTAGCGGCCTTCGCCACCTGGTCTCGACCTCGTGCCTGCGCCCGGCCCCGGGCCGACGCCGTCAGAGCACCGCGCAGGTCGAGCCCCAGTCGGAGTGCCCGATCGTGACCTGCTTCCAGATGTGTGCGGAGTACCCGCCGTTCTGGGTCTGCGTCTTGGAGGTGGAGCGGGTCTGGCCGCTGCTCCACGTCGAGCTCGGGCCGGTGTGCCAGATACCGCCGGTCGGGCAGCCCGAGGACGAGGTGCTGATCTGGTAGATGCGGAGGAAGCCCGTCACGCTGCCCGAGCCGCGGTACTCCCAGGATGTCGTGATCAGACCGGAACCCTTGTAGATGCAGATCGTGCCCGGTCCGGTTGTCGTGGCGCACTGCGTCCCGGACGGGAGGCTCAGCACGCTGATCCCGTCCGCCGTCGTCGCTCGCTGCGCCTCCGGCTTCGTGGCCGGCGCCATGGCGGGCGAGCCGGAGCAGTCCTCCGTGGTGTCCACGCGCGTGGTGACCAGGTCGGCCGGCGCCCCCATCGCGCGGTTGTAGGCGACGTCCACCTCGTCGACGATCTCGACGCCCGTCAGGACGCAGCCGCGCGCGGCCGCCGCCGCAGCCCAGTCGGTGCTCGCCGCCTTCTGCCGGTCGGCGGCCGCCCAGGCCTGCCACACACCGTCGGGGCTGCCCGCAACGGGCACTCCGGGCACGGGCTCGACCTCGTACCTCGCCGTGCCGTCCCCGCGTGCCGCAGACGTCCCTGCGGTCGCCGTCGCGCCGGCCACGGCGACGAGCCCGCACGCTCCCACCAGCGCAGCGGCGAGCCGCAGTACCGATCTTCCCGTCAGTCTTCGAGTCATCGTCGATCCTCCCCGGTCGATCTGATCCCCTTTGGGTGGATCCAAGGTACCGAACGAACCGGACAATGAGACGTTCGTGGTGTAGTTCAGGTGCAGGTGGCGGCAATGTACGCGCAGGAGAACAAAGGAGAAGCGGGCTTGGACCAGGGTGACGCCGCTGACCGGCTGACCCGGTTGTGGGTGGCGAACCACGAGGACGTCACGCGGTTCGTCGCGCGCCGGCTCGACTCCGCGCTCGTCGACGACGCGGTGTCCGAGACGTTCCTCGTGGCGTGGCGGCGGCTCGAGGACGTGCCCGACGACGCACGGCCGTGGCTGTTCGGCGTCGCGCGCAACGTCGTGGCGACCAGGACCCGCAGCGAGGGACGCTGGCGGGCCCTGGGCGTTCGGATGGCTCGGCAGCCCGTCGAGGTGAGCCCGTCGGCGGACGACGTCGCCATCGACCGGCTGGAGCTCGAGGACGCCTGGCTCCGGCTCACGGCAGGCGAGCGCGAGGTGATCGCCCTCGTGGCCTGGGACGGGCTGACGACGGAGCAGGCGGCCCGGGTCCTCGGGCTGCGCCCGTCCACGTTCTCCGTGCGCCTGACCCGCGCGCGACGGCACCTGGTCGAGGTGCTCGACGCGATGGCGCACCGCCAACCCGTACCGAGCCGCAAGGTTTGAGGAGACGACTGTGCACTCTCCCGTGATGAAGGCAGTCGCCGAGCTCGACCCGGCGCGAGGACTTCGCTCGCCCGGCACGCCGCACGACGCGGCCCTGGAGGCCATCCTCCACACCCGGCGCCGGGTACCGCTCCACACGCGGGCGGCTCGGCCGGCGCTGGTGTCGGCCGGCCTCGCCGTCGCGGCGGGGGTGGCGATCGTCGTGGCGTCGCCGTGGAGCACGCCGACGGCGTTCGCCACCTGGACGCGCGTGCCGTCCCAGGTGACCTCCGCACTGCCCGCCGGCCTCGCCGGCGAGTGCGCGCCCGTCACGCGGTGGGTCGACGACGACGCACCCGGCCTGCCGATCGTCGAGGTGCCCGTGCGGCCCGTCCTGACCGAGGTGCGCGGCGACTACACGTACGTGGTCCAGGCCGGCGAGGACGCCTGGAGCGAGTGCCTGGCCACGGTCGGCGCGGCGCCGGGTGCCTGGGACGTCGTCGAGAACGCGGCGCGGCTGCCGGAGCCGCTCGACGAGGACCTTCCGGCCGCCGACGACGTCCTCACGTACCAGCTCGGCACGACGTCGTGGACCTCCGGCGCGGCCGGTGCGGGCGCCCTGACCTCAGCGTTCGGCCGGGCAGGCTCCGACGTCACCGCGATCGAGGTGATCCTCGAGGACGGAGCGACAGCGCAGGCGTCCGTCGACGGCGGCTGGTGGGCGGTCTGGGCGCCCGGCGCCGAGGCCCTCACCGGGGAGGCCAGGCTCACGTTGCGGGACGGGAGCCGGCGGGACGTCACGCTGGAGGTGCGGACGACGCACTGACGCCCGGCGCGGTGCACCCGGGCGCGCGGTCCGGCGTCGGACAGCGTCAGGATTCGCGGCCGGCGAGGCCGTGCAGGAAGAACGCCGTGAGGGTGTCGACGACGTCGTCGTCGGACACGTCCGGACCGCTCGGGCCCGCCGTGAGCAGCGCGTAGCCGAGCATGCTCATGGCGCCGCCCATCGCCGCGGCCACGAGGGCCGGGTCACCTGGTAGTTCGCGGCCGTTCTCGCGGGCCCGCTCGAGGTGCTCGCGCAGCGGCTCGGTGTCGGCGGCCAGGCGCTGCCAGGCCCGCCCGGTGCCAGGCTGCTCCGCCATCGTCTGCTGGAGGAGCGCCACCACGACGGGCAGATGATCGCGGAAGACCTGCCAGGCGACCCGGACGTGGTCGCGCAGGTGGGCAGGGTCGGTGAGGTCGTGCTCGGGCGTGCCCTCCTCGGACCTGAGGTCGCCGGAGGCCTGGTCCTCCATGTCCGCCAGGAGTGCCTGGAGCAGCTCCTCCTTGCTCGCGAAGTGGTCGTAGAAGGAGCCGGTCGCGCGGCCCGCGGCGGCGGTGATGTCCGTGATCTTCGTGTTCAGGTATCCCCGCTCGGCGAAGACCTGGCGCGCGGCATCCTTCAGCGCGGCCCGGGTCCGGTCCGCCCGCTCCTTGCGCACACCCACGCTGACCTCCCTTGACGCCCCATCGTCGCACGCAACATACTGAATCAACATTCGGTGAATTACTATTCGGTGGAGGCGTCCTGTGCGTGCAGTGGTGGTCGGAGGAGGGGTCGGCGGGGCCGCGAGCGCCGTGGCGCTACGCCGGGCGGGCGCCGAGGTGGTGGTCCTCGAGGCGCACGAGGACCCGGCGGGACGGGTCGGCTCGTTCGTGAGCCTCGCCGCGAACGGCCTGAGCGCCCTCGGCGCGCTCGGCTGCGTGGACCGCGTCCGGTCCCGCGGGTTCACCGTCGCCCGTCAGCACCTGCGCTCGGGCAAGGGGCGGCTGCTCGCGGACGTCCCCCGGGGACGACGCGGCGACAGCGCGGAGCACAGCGTGACCCTCCTGCGTGCGGACCTCGTCGCCGAGCTGCGCGGCGCCGCGGCCGAGGCGGGCGCACGCATCGTGACGGGTGAGCGACTGGTCGGGATGACCGGTGGCACCGCCCTGTTCGCGAGCGGGCGCACCGAGGAGGCCGACGTCGTCGTCGGCGCGGACGGCCTGTGGTCCACCGCACGCACCGCGCTCAACCCGGCCCTGGCCGCGCCGCGATACGCCGGGATGTACGTGGTGTGGGGGCGCACGCGCGCCGGCGCGCCGCAGCCCGCCGGTGACCCGACGTTCACGATCACCTTCTGCCGCAACGGGGCCTTCCTGCACGTCACGACGCCGTCCGGCGAGGTCTGGTGGCAGGCGCAGGTCACGAGCCGAACGGCACCGGCGCTCGGCGGCCAGGTCGACGACGAGTGGCGCCGCCGGCTCGGTGACCTCTTCCGGCACGAGCCCGTGCCTGCCGACCTGATCGCGAGCACCGACACGCTGGAGCTCGCCACGCTGCAGCACATGCTGGCGCCCGTCCCCCGCTGGCACGACGGTACGGTCGTCCTGGTCGGGGACGCGATACACCCGGTCGGCGCTGGTCAGGGAGCGTCGATGGCGCTGGAGGACGCGGTCGCGCTCGGGTCTGCGCTGGCCGGCTCCTCAACCGTCCTCCGAGCCCTGCAGGACTACGAGCTGGCGCGTCGGCCGCGGGTGACCGAGATGCTCAAGGCGTCCGACGACAACCGCGAGGCCAAGAGCCGCAGTCGCCTCGCGCTGCGGCTGCAGGAGATCGTGATGCCGCTCGTCGTGCCGCTGGTCTTCGAGCGGGCCACCGGATGGCTCTACGACTACACGCCCCCGGTGCTGCCAGGCGCGGGCCCCGACCCGGCCGTCCACGGTGTCGCGCGGTGATCCACGGGGCCGCTCACGCCAGAGCGGCGACCGGCTCCTTCGTGAGGGTCTCCAGGCGCCGGACCATCCGCAGCACGACCCAGAGCGGGATCGCCCCGAAGACGCCGAACGACATGTCGATGAGGCTCCAGCCCCACGGGATCCCGCGGATCGGCCCGCACACGAGCGCGAGCGGGATGATCCCGGCGCACGCGATCAGCCCGAACTGGATCACCCACACGTTCCGCACCGGGTCGCGGTACGGCCCCCAGAACGCCACGGCGATGACGAGGTGCGCGAACGCGAGCCAGTCCGTCCCGTAGAGCACGAAGGGGTACCGGGCGTCCGTCGCCTCGAGCCCCTCCCGGACCCGGGCGATCCACTCGGTGAGCGAGGGCAGCCAGGCGTCGACGCCCCACGCGCGGAGCAGGTCGTCCGCCCACCGGATCTCGGTGACCAGCGGGAATGCCGTCGCCCCGCTGAGCACCAGGGCCCACGACGAACACGATCAGCCACGCCTTGATGCGGCGCTCCAGCGCGGCGGCCTCGTCAGTCATGCGGGGAGGCTACAGCCGGCGAGGTGGGGGGGGGGGGGGGGCCGCCGGGGGGGGGGGGGGGGGGGGCGGGGGCCCCGGGGGGGGGGGGGGGGGGGGGGGGGGGGGGGGGGGGGGCGGGCCCCCCCCCCCCCCCCCCCCCCCCCGCCCCCCCCCACAGCGAGGGGCCTCACGCCGGGTCCGGAGAGACGACGATGCCCGACGCCGTCGGGCGCGATCCGTGCGGAAGGCGACCGACCGGCGTCGGGCATCGTCAGGGCGGTTCTCAGGCCTTGGCCGACTCCGTCGCGGTGTCCTCGGCAGCCTCGGAGGCCTGCGCGACGGCGGCCTCGAGGGCCTCCTGTGCGGCGTCGTCCTCGTCCGAGCCGATGAACTCGCTCAGGTCGACGACGCTGCCGTCGGCGTCCTTGACCTCGACCTTGCGCAGCGCGACCGCGAGCGCCTTCGAGCGCGCGACCTCGCCGACCATGGACGGGATCTGACCGTTCTGGTCGAGCGTCGAGATGAACTCGTTCGGGTCCATGCCGTACTGGCGCGACGCGCTCACCAGGTACTCGACGAGCTCGCCCTGGCCGACCTTGATCTCCAGCTTCTCGGCGAGGGTGTCGAGAAGGATCTGGTTCTTGATCGCCTTCGTGGCGTCCACGGTCACCTCGGCGCGGTGCGTGTCGTCCTCGAGGCGGCCCTCGGACTCGAGGTGGCGGTGCACCTCGGCCTCGACCACGCCGTTCGGGACGGGGATCTCGACGGCGCCGATCAGCGCCTCCAGGAGGGCGTCGCGGGCGACGACCGCCTGGTTCGACGTCTTGATGGAGGCCACCTGCGAGCGCAGGTCGTCCTTCAGCTCGTCGAGGGTGTCGAACTCGGAGGCGAGCTGCGCGAAGTCGTCGTCCGCCTCGGGCAGGTCGCGCTGCTTGACCGTCTGGGCGGTGACCGTGACCTCGGCCTCCTGGCCCTCGTGCTCGCCGCCGGCCAGCGGGGCGCGGAAGGTCGTGGTCTCGCCGGCGGACAGGCCGGTCAGAGCCTCGTCCAGACCGTCCAGCATGTTGCCGGAGCCGATCTGGTAGGAGACGCCGGAGACGGAGTCGACCTCCTCGTCGCCGATGAGCGCCTTGAGGTCGATGACGATGTAGTCGCCGTCGACGGCCGGGCGGTCGACGCCGACCAGCGTGCCGAAGCGCTCACGCAGCGCGTCGAGGCGCTCCGCGATGTCCTCGTCCGTCACGCTCGTCGACTCGACGGTCACGTCCAGGCCGTCGAGCTCGGGCAGCTCGATCTCCGGGCGCACCTCGACCTCGGCCGTGAACTTCAGCTGGCCCTCGCCGGCCTTGGCGGGGACCTCGGTCACGTCGACCTCGGGCTGGCCGAGCGGGCGCAGGCTCGCCTCGTTCGCGGCCTGGCGGTAGAAACCGGACAGGGCATCGTTCACCGCGTGCTCGATCACCGCACCCCAGCCGACGCGCTGCTCGATGATGCGCGGGGGGACCTTGCCCTTGCGGAAGCCGGGGACGTTCACCTGCTCCGCGATGTGCTTGTAGGCGTGGTCGATGCTCGGCTTGAGCTCGTCGTAGTCCACCTCGACGGTCAGCTTGACCTTGGTGGGATCCAGGGTCTCGACGGCGCTCTTCACTTCGATGGTCTCCAGAGGACGGGGAATGGGATTGCGTGCAACCGGCGCACGGGCAACCCGTCCATGGTACGCGCGTACCGGTGGATACTCGAACCCGGAGGCTGTGCGCCCGGCGACCGGTCACCAGTCCCAGGTGAAGCCGACGATGGCACGTTCCATGACGGACACGAAGCGCTGCACCGACAGCTCGTCGTCGAGCTCGACGGGCTCCAGCGACGTCGGGTCGCCCTCGAGGTCGTCCCACTCCGCCCACCAGACCTTGCCGGGCACGAGCGCCTGGTCGAACTCGACCTGCATCCGCAGGCTCTCCAGGCGGCCGAACACCGCCCGCCGGTACACCCGCGGCGGCGGCTCCCGGTACCGGAACGACGTGCGGTACTCGACCGACGCGGTCTCCCCCGCCGCGAGCGTCCGCCTCAGGTGGATGTCGACGGCATGGAAGTGGTCGTCCAGCCGGTACAGCGGGCTCAGGGTCCCGCCCCGCAGCACCTCGATCTCGACGTCCGTGGTGTCGAAGCGGTAGCGGACGACGTCGAGCCCGTCGACGAGCGCCTCGACGACCTGGCTCGTGACGTGCTCGCGAGGCCGTCCGTCCGGACCGATGCGGTGCGTCTCGTACACCGTCACCGAGCGATACCGCTCCGGGCCCGAGCCCTCCGGGCTGCCCTTGGGCGCGCGCGCCCGGCCGGCGACCACCCGCGAGCGCGGGACCGCCCCCAGCAGCAGGGCCCACAGGGTCTCGGCCTCGTCCCGACGGAACCCGAACGCGTCCACGAACCAGGTCAGCGTCTGCGGGCTCAGCACCTCCCCGCGCAGCGCGCGGGCCACCCGGTCCTTGAGCGAGTCCTCCGGGATGTCCAGGCCGTCCGCCCAGACCACGGGCGCGAGCACGCGGCACACCGCACGATGGTTGATCTCGTCGCCGCGCAGGCGTGTGGCGCGCGCCTGCCACTGGCGGCGGTACGGCCCCGGCCGGCCGAGCAGCTCGCAGAGGTACCGTGCCGCCTCGCGCGCGTCGTTGGTCACCCCGCCTCCCCGTCCGCCGTCGTGTCGCGGCTCTCCCGCCGCTGTGCGATCGTCCTGCGACATAAGGACCGTAACGTCCATCGCAGCATGAGGCGAAATTCCCACGCCGGGTCCCGATGATGTGACCCGGCGTGTTCAGCGAACAAGGGGGTGCTCTGTGCCGGATACCGTCGTACGACCGCGCCCCCGCACCGTGTCCGCCGGCGTCGTCGCGCACGACCTGCGCTCCGCGGCCGTCGCGCAGGCGGCGCTTGCCGCTCAGCCCGGCCTCGAGGTCGTCGGCTCCGCTCTCAACGTGGGCACGCTGCTGCACCGCACCGGCCCGTTGAAGGCCGTCGCCCTCGAGGTACCGCCCGTCGACGACGTCGACGTGATGCTCCTCGCGACCTGTCTGCTCGCGACCGGGGCGGCCGTCGTCTGCTTCACGCTCGCCGACACCGACGTGCCCCAGCAGGCCCAGCTCGTCGCCGCAGGGATCGCCCTCGTGGGGGTTGCGCAACTGCCGCGCGAGCTGCTCATGTCGGCGCTGCTGCCCCTTCCTCAGTCTCCCGCCTGGCCCGGCGCCCGCCTCTGGTGATGCCGGCCGGGTGATGCCCGGCCGAGCCAAGCCCCGCCCCGCGGACCGCCCCCCAACCGGGCCGCGGGGCGGTCTTCGGTTGCCGCCGCGCCTCGGGGTCGTGCGGACCCCTGCGGCGCCTCATCCCCGCGCGAGCGCGCGGGCGATCCGCCGGGCGTCGATCGCCATCTCCCGGAACATCCCGCTCAGCGGGTTCGTGTACCCGGTGAACCAGAGCCCCGGCGCCGCCGCACGGCCGCCGGTCGCGACGGGCACGCCGCGGTCGCCGAGCACGCCCAGGTGCCCGACCAGCGGCTCCAGCCCCCGCGCGTACCCCGTCGCGGCCAGCACGACGTCGGGCGTCGCACGGCTGCCGTCAGCGAGCAGGACGGCGTCGCCGTCGAACCCCGTCACGGCCGGCACCACCTCGACCCGGCCTGCGAGGACCGCGTCGACCAGCCCGACGTCCTGCACCGGGATCGCGCCCTGCTGCACCCGCGTGTACAGGCCCTCCGCCGGCACCGGCAGCCCCACGTGCGTCAGGTCGGGGACGCTGGCGCGCCGGACCGGACCGGCCATCCGGTCGACGAGCCCCACGGGCAGCCGTCGCACCAGGATGCCCGTGTACTGAGCGGCCCACGGGCCTTGCGACCGCCGGACGATGTGCGGCGGCGTGCGCACCGCCAGCCGGACGCGCGCCGCCCCGCCGTCGACCAGGTCGACGGCGATCTCCGCGCCCGTGTTGCCCACGCCCACCACGAGCACGTCGCGCCCCGCGTAGGGCGCGGCGTCGCGGTAGGCGCTCGCGTGCACCAGCTCGCCGGTGAACCCGTCGCGACCTGGCCAGTCCGGCGCGAGCGGGGTGTGGTTGTAGCCGGTCGCGACGACGACCGCACGCGCCTGCCGCTCCTCGCCGGACGCGGTGCGCAGCAACCAGCCGCCGGACCTGGCGGGATCAGGGTCGATGCGGGTGACCTCCACGCCCGTCTCGACGTCGAGCCCGTGGCGCGCGGAGTACGTCTCGAGGTAGCGGACGACGTCGGCCCGCGCGACCCAGCGGCCGTACGCCCGCGGGATCGCAAGGCCGGGCAGGCCGGAGAACCGGCGCGTGGTGTGCAGGTGGAGCCGCTCGTAGTGGCGCCGCCACGATGCGGCCACCGAGTCCCGCTCCAGGACCGTCACGCCGAACCCGCGGGCCTGGAGCGCGGCCGCGGCCGCGAGGCCACCCGGTCCGGCACCGACGACGTACACCGTGTCCATCCCGGAAGAGTAGCGGCGGGGCGGCCTGCGCAGGAGGTGCGTAGCGGGCGAATCGTGCACAGCGGGACGTCCCCGGTTGACATCCGGCCCGGCCGTCGGATGAGAGAGTGGGGCCTCGTGGAACCTCAGGTGGTGGTGGCCGGCCCGGCGTCGTGGAACACCCTCGTGCGGCTCGACCGCCTTCCAGAACCCCGCCCGCAGACGGTGTTCGCCCGCGAGACGGTTCGCACGCTCGGCGGGACGAGCGCGGGCAAGGCGCTCCACCTTGCCGATCTCGGCATGCGCGTGCGGCTCGTCACGACCGTCGGCACCGACGCCGAGGCGGACCTCGTGCTGGGCGCGCTCGACCGCGGCGGCATCGAGCTCGTCGCACGACGCACGGACGGGCCCACCGAGCAACACCTGAACCTCATGACGGATGCCGGCGAGCGTGTGTCGATCTATCTCGCGACGGCGGAGCCGGCCGGACCGCCGTCGGCCGAGGTCCTGGCGGGTGCCGGGCACGTCGTCCTCGACCTGAGCACCGCCGGGCTGGAGCTCCTGCCCGCCGCCCGCGCGAGCGGGGCGACGCTGTGGACAGACCTGCACGACTACGACGGCGTCGCCGAGTTCCACCGCCCGTTCGCCGACGCCTGCTCGCACGTGTTCCTCAACGACGACGGCACGCCCGACCACAGGGCCGTCATGGAGGGCCTCCTGGCCCGCGGCGCGACGACCGTCGTGTGCACGCTCGGCGCCCGCGGCGCGGTCGCGCTCACCGCGGACGGCTGGTCCACGTGCCCGGCCGAGCCGGTCGACGTCGTCGACACGAACGGGGCCGGCGACGCCTTCTTCGCCGGGTTCCTCGTCGCCCACCTACGAGGCGAGAGCACGACCGCGTGCCTGCACGCGGGCGCCCGCCAGGCCGTGCGGGCCCTGCGCTCGCGCCACCTGAGCCCGCTCCTGGACGAGGTCCACCCGGCCGGGTAGACCCGTCGAGCGCGGCTCACGGGCGGTCCCACTCGACGACGAGCCGGCCGCTCCTCTGCGTCACCTCCGTGCCGAACGTGGCACAGGCGCGCCGGAACCGGTCGGTGATCCAGCGAGCCTCGTCCGGTGCAGCGAGGCGGGTGAAGCAGTTGTCCAGCGCCAGGGGGACGCCTTCGAGCCGGACGAGCCGCCCGTCGTCGTCGAAGGTCACGAGGAACAGGAGCCCCAGATCGTTGCGCAGGCGGGGGTCGGTCGCGTAGTCGTCGATGAAGTCGCCGAGGTCGTACACGACGGAGTCGTCGACACCGTGGAAGACGTGGGCGGAGTGCCCGGCGACGAGGGTGGCGCCGGCCACCCGGAAGGTCGTCGCTGCCACCCGCACGTGCGGGACGGGATGGGTGACCATGTTCGGGCCCCAGTGCGGAGTCACGAGGACGACGTCGGTGTCCAGCCCGCTGATCGTGTCGAGCAGCCAGGTCGCCGACCCGTGCTCGAGGTCCGCGAACGCGACCCCCGGGCGGCCGGGACCCGCGGCGTAGTCGGCCGGGTGGTCGGTGACGGCCACGACCCCGACCCTGAGGCCGGCGGCCTCGAGGACGATCGGGGCGCGGGCGGCAGCCTCGTCGGCACCGGCACCGACCCAGCCGATCCCGGCATCGGCGAGGTGGCCGAACGTGTCGAGGAGCGCTTCCGCGCCGAAGTCCAGGGCATGGTTGTTGGCGAGGGTCACGCAGCTCACGCCGAGGTGCCGGAGCACCTGGGCCGCGACCGGTGGGGCGCGGAAGAAGAACGGCTTGTCCGGGTCGGGCCACGGTGCGCCGCGATCCGAGACGACGCACTCGAGGTTGAGCACGAACAGGTCCGCCTCGTGCGCGACGGCCACGAGCTCGTCGCTGAACAGCGTGGTCGGCGCGACGACCGCGAGGCGTTGGGCGACCTTGCGGCCCAGCATGGTGTCGCCCGCCAGTGCGACCTTCACGGTCGGCCCGCCCGGGGCGCCGGAGCGAGGTGGCGGGTGAACCAGTCCCGGGCCGCTTCGGCGGCAGTCTCGAGCGTGCCGGGCTCCTCGAAGAGGTGAGTGGCACCGGGGACGACGGTGAGGTGGTTCTCGCACCCCCGGAGCTGGGCCTGCGCCTGGCGGTTGAGGTCGAGCACGACGTCGTCGGCGCCTCCGACGACGAGCAGCGTGGGGGCCGTGACCATCGGCAACCGGGCGGCCGCGAGGTCGGGGCGACCGCCGCGCGACACGACGGCGGCGATGCCGGCGTCGGGTTCGGTCGCGGCCCACAGGGCGGCCGCGGCACCGGTGCTGGCCCCGAAGTAGCCGACGGACAGCTTGTCGAGGCCGGGCTGGGTGCGCAGCCACCGGGTGGCGTCGACGAGACGCTGAGCCAGGAGGCCGACGTCGAACACGTTGGCGCGGTCCCGCTCTTCTTCGGCGGTGAGCAGGTCGAAGAGGAGCGTGCCGAGCCCGGCCTGGTTGAGGACGGTGGCGACGTAGCGGTTGCGGGGGCTGCGCCGGCTGCTTCCGCTGCCGTGCGCGAACACCACGACCCCGGCCGCCACGTCGGGCACGGTGAGGCGGCCGCCGAGGCGGACGGGCCCGGCGTGCACCGTGACCTCCTCGTCCTGCGAGGGCGGGTCGTCGCCCGCGGTGCCCGGCGCCGTCGTCGTCGCTCCTGCGCTCGCCCGCTCCAGGCATGCGATGACCTCGTCGTCGGAGGTCTGGGAGAAGTCGACGTAGTACTCGCTGATCGCGGAGAAGTGGTCGGGGGTGTCCAGGCAGACGAGCTCGTCGGCGTCGCCGCCGAGTCGGGCGGTCCAGTCGGGCGGCGCGACCGGCACGGCCAGCACCACCCGGCCTGCACCGTGCGCCCGGGCCACCTGGCAGGCCGCCCGGGCCGTCGAGCCGGTGGCGATCCCGTCGTCGACCACCACCGCGGTACGGCCCGCCAGCGGCACGCGCGGACGGTCGCCACGGAACCGCAGCGCGCGGCGCTCCAGCTCGCCCCGCTCGCGCGACTCGACGTCGGCGAACTGGTGCTCCGAGACGCCGACCTTGCGGACGATCTCGTCGTTGACGATCCGGACGCCGTCCTCGCCGAGGGCACCCATCGCCAGCTCGGGCTGGAACGGCACCCCGACCTTGCGGACCAGGATCACGTCCAGCGGCGCGCCGAGCGCCGTCGCGACCTCGAAGGCGACCGGGACACCGCCTCGTGGAAGGCCGAGCACGACCACGGGTTCGTCTCGCAGGCGCAGGAGCTTCGTCGCCAGCTTCCGGCCGGCGTCCACGCGATCAGCAAAGGCCATGGCCGCACCACCTCACTCCAAGCCTGCCTCCACGCCGTGCTCGAGGCACGGGTAGGGGCGGTGGCCACCAAGGAGATGCGCCTGCCGATTCCCGAATGTCGCGATAAGCGGCAGACTCAGAGAGGAACCGGACGACAGGAGGCTTGACGATGGCGTTCGACGCGCCTGCCGGTACCGAGCCCACGATGCCGGAGCGGGGTGTGCGGCATGCGCCCCGGATCGAGGAGCTGCTCGCCCTCGTGCGCAGCCGCGGCCGGATCGAGGTGAGCGAGTCGGCCCGCCTGCTGTCCGTCTCGCAGGAGACCGTGCGCCGCGAGCTGCGCAAGCTGGAGGCGCAGGGCCTGGTGCGACGCAGCTACGGGCTCGCGTTTCCCGTGGAGACGAGCT
Organism: Antribacter soli; assembly: GCF_021568775.1. Taxonomy (GTDB): domain Bacteria; phylum Actinomycetota; class Actinomycetes; order Actinomycetales; family Cellulomonadaceae; genus Antribacter; species Antribacter soli. Next base: position 27,497 of record NZ_JAKGSG010000006.1, read on the forward strand.
CGTTCGAGACGGCGTTGTCGGAGCGCCGGCAGAGCTTCCCGGAGGAGAAGGCACGGATCGCGGCGGAGGCGGCGCGACACCTGGGCGAGGCGCAGACGATCTTCGTCGACGAGGGCTTCCAGCCGCTCCTCGCCGCGCGGGCCCTGCCGCGGGACCGCGAGCTGACGGTGCTCACGTCGTCCCTCCCGGTCGCTACGGAGCTGTCGGCCAGGCCGAACGTGCAGGTCATCATGATCGGCGGGCGGGTGCGCGGCAAGACGCTCGGCGTCGTCGACGGCAGTGCCGTGGACATGATCCGCACGTTCCGCCTCGACCTCGGGCTGATCGGCGCGAACGGCGTCACCATCGAGGACGGGCTGACCACGCCCGACCCCGCGGTCGCGCGCGTCAAGGCCGCCGCGATCGAGGTGAGCCGGCGGCGGATCTTCATCGGGGCGCACCACAAGTTCGGCGTCACCAGCTTTGTCCGGTTCGCGGGGCTGGAGGATTTCGAGGCGATGATCACCGGCACGCAGCTCAGCTCCGTCCGTGCGCGCGCCTTCCACGCGGCCGGGGCGAACATCGTCCAGGTGTGAGACGAGCGCTCCCCGAGCGTGACCGATTGGCCTGCGGGGGGCACCAGTTCGTGCCCGGTTCGAGACCGGTTCCGCCACGCCCGAACGGACGAGGATCGAGCCCCGGAGCGCCGCAACCCGGGCAGACCGGCCCACCCCTCAAGCCTCGTCGGACCGCCTGCAGGACGGGACCCTCCGGCGTCCGACGTCGGGCCGCGCAATACCGCGTGCGTTTCCGCAATCCCGGTGACCGTTTCGAAAACACCGTGATTGACCCCCATTCCGGCCCCGCCTGAGCATGTTCCAGTCCGCGTTTCACGACAGGACGACATCTCACGCCATCCCACGACGAAGTGACGAGAAGGGTCAAAGCAATGATGCTCACGAGGATCTGGCGCCACAAGGCCGCGCCCGCCGGGCTCGCGGTCGGTGCGCTGGCCCTGGCGCTGACCGCCTGTTCATCCTCCGGCGATGCCGGAGGAGGCGCCGGAGGCGACGTCAAGCTCACCATCGCGACGGTGAACAACCCGCAGATGCAGGACATGGAGGAGCTCAAGAGCCACTTCGAGGAGGACAACCCGGGGATCACCGTCGAGTTCGTCACCATGGAGGAGGGGGACCTGCGTGCAGCGGTGACTGCCGACGTCGCCTCCGGTGCCGGCCAGTACGACATCGTCACCGTCGGCGCCTACGAGGTCCCGCAGTGGGGTGCACAGGACTGGCTCCTGGACCTCACCGAGTCCCTCGAGGGGGATGCCGCGTACGACGTGGACGACATCCTGCCCCCGCTTCGTGACGCACTCTCGGTCGACGGCAAGCAGTACGCGGTGCCGTTCTACGGGGAGTCGTCGATCCTCATGTACAACAAGGCTATGTTCGCCGAGGCGGGCATCGAGATCTCGAACAACCCGACCTGGCAGGAGGTCGCGGAGTACGCGGCCGTCCTGGACACCGACGAGCACGCGGGCATCTGCCTGCGCGGCAAGCCCGGCTGGGGCGATCTCTTCGCTCCTCTGACCACGGTCGTGCAGACCTTCGGTGGCAACTGGTACGACGAGAACTGGGACGCCCAGGTGAACTCGCCCGAGTTCGTGGAGGGCGTCGAGTTCTACGTCGATCTCCTCACCGAGCACGGGCAGGCGGACCCGGTGTCCTACAGCTTCACCGAGTGCCTGAACCTCCTGAGCTCCGGCAAGGTCGCCATGTGGTACGACGCTTCTGTCGCGGCGTCGATCCTCGAGGACCCCGAGGCGTCCGAGGTCGCGGGCCAGATGGGTTACACCCACGCCCCCGTGTACAAGACCGAGGAGTCCGGCTGGCTCTGGTCGTGGAACCTCGCGATCCCGAAGACGACGAAGAACCCCGAGGCCGCGACCACGTTCGTGAAGTGGGCCACGAGCAAGGAGTACCACCAGCTCGTCGGCGAGGAGCTGGGCTGGACCCGCGTCCCGCCGGGCGCGCGCACGTCCACCTACTCCATCCCCGAGTACCAGGAGGCAGCGGCCGCGTTCGCTCCGATCACCCTCGAGGTGATGGAGAGCGTGAACCCCGAGCAGCCGGGCGTGGACCCACAGCCGTGGGTCGGGATCCAGTACGTCCCGATCCCGGAGTTCCAGGACGTCGGCAACCAGGTGGCGCAGCTCGTCGCTGACGCGATCGCCGGCCGTACCACGGTCCAGGACGCCCTCGACCGCGGGCAGGACATCGCCCAGACCGCCGGCGACCTGCAGAAGTAGTCCGCAACGACGGGCCGATGCTCTCGGGTTCACCTGGCACGAGGTGCCAGGTGAACCCGGGAGCCGGCCGGAGGCGACATGACCAGCAACCCTGAAACGACATCACCGCGAGGTCCCGCTGTGGACACGAGCACCGCACCCAAGCCCCGCGGGATCGGGAACGGCGCGCGATCGAGGCGAGACGCACAGCCCGTCGCCGCCGGCGCGGCCGCCAAGCAGACAGCGAGGCTCGCCCGCGGCCTCGTCCTGCCCGGCATGACCTTCACGATCCTGCTGACCCAGATCCCGTTCGTCGTGACGATCGTCTTCTCGTTCCTGCGATGGAACCAGCTGCGTCCCGACGAGATCCGCTTCACGGGCTGGGACAACTACGCCGTCGTCTTCACCCGACCGGAGTTCCTCTCGTCCCTCGGCGCAACCGTCATCATCACGGGCTCGGCGGTCCTGCTGTCCTTGGTGTTCGGCCTGTTCCTCGCAGTCCTGCTGGACCGCAAGTTCCGCGGACGCGGCCTGGCCCGCACCCTGGCCATCACGCCGTTCCTGGTCATGCCCGCCGCCGCAGCGCTCGTGTGGAAGTGGCTCATGCTCGACTCCAACGTCGGCATGGTCAACTGGTCCCTCGGGCTGCTCGGGATCGACCCCGTGCAGTGGAACACCAACTTCCCGCTGGTCACCATCGTCGCCGTCCTGGTGTGGCAGTACACGCCGTTCATGATGCTGATCCTGATGGCCGGCCTGCAGAGCCAGGGCGGGGACGTGCTCGAGGCGGCAGCCGTCGACGGCGCCGGACCGGCCCGCATCTTCTGGTCCCTGACCCTGCCCCACCTGCGGCCCTATGCCGAGATCGCGACCCTCCTCGGGTCGATCATGCTGCTACAGGTCTTCGACCCGATCGCGATCATGACCAAGGGCACCGGCGGCACGAAGACCCTGTCCTACCTGCTGTACGAACGAGCCTTCATCGGCCTGGACATCGGCCAGGCCGCCGCGTTCGGCGTCATCGCCGTCATCGTCACCATCGGCGTCGCGATGATCGCGCTGCGCAGCACGTTCTCCATCTTCGTCGAAGGGAAGGTGCGCTGATGCGGATCTTCAGGGAAAGCCTGATCACCACCCTGACGTGGCTGATCGTGCTCCTGCTCTTCTTCCCGGTCGCGTGGATGGTCATCACCGCCCTCAAGTCCGAGAACGACGCCGCGGCCATCCCGCCCCGGTTCGACGCCGCCCTCACCCTGGACCAGTTCCGGGCGGTGATCGACACCGGGATCGGCGACTACCTCACCAGCTCCTTCATCGCGAGCGTCGGATCCACCCTCCTGGTCCTCGCCCTGTCCATCCCCGTGGCGTACGGGCTGTCGATCCGGCCCATCGTCAAGATCCGGGACGTGCTGTTCTTCTTCATCTCCACCCGGTTCCTGCCCGCCGCCGCATCCATCCTGCCGATCTTCATCATCCTCAAGACCCTCGGCCTGCTGGACAACATCAACGTGATGCTCCTGCTCTACACCGCGATGAACCTCCCCATCGCCGTCTGGATGATGAGGTCCTTCTTCAACGAAGTACCCGAAGAGATCGTCGAAGCAGCCCGCCTGGACGGCGCGAACCTCCGCACCGAGCTCATCCGCGTCGTCCTGCCCATCGTGCTACCCGGCGTCGCCGCCGTCGCACTGATCTGCTTCATCTTCGCCTGGAACGAATACTTCCTCGCGAACATCCTCACGACCGTCGACGCCCGCACCGTCCCACCCTTCCTGGCCAGCTTCGTCTCCGGCCGTGGGCAGTTCCTCGCCATCCTCTCGGCCGCATCGACCCTCGCCGTCCTTCCGGTCGTGCTCGCCGGCTGGCTCGCCCAGAAGCAGCTCGTCCGCGGCCTGGCCATGGGGGCAGTCAAGTGAGCCTGAACCTCCGCAGCCCGCTCGGGTCTCTGGCCGGCACGGACGCGCCCGGCGTCGACCTGCCCTCGTACGACCGCTCCGGCATCCAGATGGGCATCGTCCACCTAGGCGTCGGCGGCTTCCACCGCGCTCACCAGGCGCTGGCGATCGACGACCTGCTGCGCCGTGGCGAGGCCCGCGAGTGGGGCATCTGCGGCGTCGGCCTGCTGCCCGGCGACGCCGCGATGCGCGACGCGCTGAACTCGCAGGACGGTCTCTACACCCTCGTGACGAAGCACCCCGACGGCAGGCTCGACGCCCGCGTCATCGGCAGCCTCGTCGAGTACCTCTTCGCGCCGGACGACCCGGAGGCGGTGCTGGAGCGCCTCGCCGACCCGGCGACCCGCATCGTGTCCCTGACCATCACCGAGGGCGGCTACAACTTCGACCAGGTCACCGGCGAGTTCGACGCGACGACGCCCGCCGTCGTCGCGGACGCCCGTCCGGGGGCGGTCCCGACCACCGTGTTCGGCTACGTGGTAGAGGCCCTGGCCCGTCGCCGGGCGCGCGGCCTGGCGCCCTTCACGGTGATGTCCTGCGACAACGTGCAGGGCAACGGCGAGAAGGCGCGGACCGTCTTCTCTGCCTTCGCGGCCCTGCGCGACCCGGAGCTCGGGCGGTGGGTGCACGACGCCGTCGCGTTCCCCAGCTCGATGGTGGACCGCATCACCCCCGTGACCACCGACGAGGACCGCGAGCTCGTCCGCGAGCGCCTCGGCGTCGAGGACCGGTGGCCCGTGGTGGCGGAACCGTTCTTCCAGTGGGTGCTGGAGGACCGGTTCCCGCTCGGCCGGCCGCCGTTCGAGGACGCGGGCGTCCAGCTCGTCGAGGACGTGGAGCCGTACGAGCTCATGAAGCTGCGGCTGCTCAACGCCAGCCACCAGGCGATCGCGTACTTCGGGTGGCTGAGCGGCTACCGGTACGCACACGAGGCGGTCGCGGACCCGGTCGTGGCGACGTTCGTGCGCGACTTCATGGACCGCGAGGCGACGCCGACGCTGCGGCCGGTGCCCGGCGTCGACCTCGACGCGTACAAGACGACGCTCCTCGAGCGGTTCGGGAACCCGGCGGTGCGCGACACGCTCGCGCGGCTGTGCGCTGAGTCGTCGGACCGCATCCCGAAGTGGCTGGTGCCGGTGGTGCGCGAGCAGCTCGTCGCCGGGGGCGAGGTCGCCCGGTCCGCCGCCGTCGTCGCGAGCTGGGCCCGCTATGCCGAGGGCGTCGACGAGCAGGGCGAGCCGATCGACGTGGTCGACCGGCTCGCGGACGAGCTCGTCCCGCTCGCCCGGTCGCAGCGCGACGACCCGGTGGCGTTCCTGCGCAACCGTGCGCTGTTCGGGTCGCTGGCCGAGGAACCGCGCTTCGTCGAGGCGTACCTCGACGCGCTCGGGTCCCTGCACCGCGTCGGCGCCCACGCGACGTTGGAGGCACTCGTCGCCGGTTCTCGGCGGTCGGGCTGAGCGACGGGCGGCTCGACACGACCTGAACTGGTCGCGGCTGCTCAGCCCGGCCAGGCTGCCGGCGTCGACCAGGTAGTTGTTCACGATCTGGACCTCAGAACGTGAACAACTACCTGGTCGTCTCGGCGCTGCCGAGGATGTCGTCGCCGTCGAGGTCACCGGCCGCGAGCGCGGCGTCGTAGCCGGACGGGAACGTCACGGCGTGGACCAGCCAGCGACCTCCGCTGTAGTCGGTGTCGCCGGGCGCGGCCTCTGCCACGTTGAGCTGGTGGCCGCCGAGGTCGTAGATGACGTCGAACGAGTGGACCGGCGCCCCGGTACCGGACAGGTCGTTGGGCGTCGCGACGGTTCGGTACGCCACCCCGTCGACGTAGAACGCCTCCCCGCTCACACCGGCCTGGGCAGCCGCGGCGGGCGGCAGCACGGCGCCGGCCGCGAGTGCGACCGTGCCGACGGCGGCGAACACTCGGGTGCGGTTCATGGTTCTCCCCTCTCCGGCCGGCCCGTGCGGCCGGCTCTCCTCCACCTCACCGCGGCACGGCTGCCAGTTCCATGACGGCGGTCTTACCCCGTGCTGACAAGGTGGTGACGCGCCTGCCTGCCGGCTCCGACAACAGTCCTCACCCCACGTGCCCGCGCCTACGCTGGGTGCGTGGCCCGGGTCCTCGTGGTGGACGACGACGTCACCGTCGCCGAGGTGGTGGTGGCCTACCTGGAGCGCGCCGGGCTCGCGGCTGAGCACGCCGCCGACGGGCCTACGGCCCTCGAGGCAGCGGCCGCCCGGCCGCCCGACGCCGTCGTGCTCGACGTCATGCTCCCAGGCCTCGACGGGATCGAGGTATGCCGCCGGCTGCGGGCCGTCCGGCCCGGTCTGCCCGTGCTCATGCTCACCGCGCGCGGCGAGGAAGAGGACCGGATCCTCGGGCTCGAGGTCGGCGCCGACGACTACGTGACCAAGCCGTTCAGCCCCCGCGAACTCGTGCTGCGCGTGCGGTCGCTGCTGCGGCGCGCGCTCCCAGATCCCGACCCCCGCGCGACGCCCGACGGCGACCCGGGGCACGTACTGCCGTCGGGCACGCTACGCGACGGCGACCTGGTGCTCGACGCCACGGCCCACCGCGTGCTGCGCGACGACCGGGAGCTGCAGCTCACCGTGCGCGAGTTCGACCTGCTGCACTATTTCCTCGCCCACCCGGGTCAGGTGCACGACCGCGAGACGCTGCTGCGCGAGGTGTGGGGCTGGGAGTTCGGCGACCGCTCGACCGTCACGGTGCACGTGCGACGGCTGCGGGAGAAGGTCGAGGCCGACCCGTCGCACCCGACCCGGCTCGTGACGGTGTTCGGCGTCGGGTACCGCTGGGACGCGTCGGTGCCCGCTCGCACGCAGGCCCAGGTTGGTGCGCCGTGAGCCCCGTGCTCGAGGGCGTCGCGCTGTCGGCCGGGGTGGCCGCGGGGGTGGGCGCGCTCGGAGCCGTCGTCGTGCTCACCGTCGGCCGACGGCGGCCCACGTCCGCGGCGGTGCTGGCGCCGCTCGTGGTGGTCGGGTCGGTCGCGGCCGCCGTCTACGCCAGCGCGCGGGCAATGTTCCTGTCCAAGGGCGACTCCGCGACCGTGCTCTGGCTGCTGCTCGCTGCAGTGCCCGTAGCGCTGGGGGTCGGGCTCGCGCTGGCAGTGCGCACGCAACGAATCTCCGCGGAGCGGACGGCGGCACTCGCGGCGCGAGACCGGGACCGTGAGATCGAGAAGCGCCGGCGCGAGCTCGTCGCGTGGGTGTCGCACGACCTACGCACGCCCCTGGCCGCAGTGCGCGCGCTCGCCGAGGCACTCGAGGACGGGGTCGCCGAGCCGGCCGTGGCCGTCAAGGGCATCCAGGCCGAGAACCTGCGCATGAGCGAGATGGTCGACGACCTGCTCGCGCTGTCGCGGCTGCAGTCCGCGGGACTTGAGCTGCGCCGCGACCCGGTCGCGGTGGGCGACCTTGTTTCAGACGCGCTCGCGGCCGCAGCGCCGTTGGCGGACGCCGCGAGGGTGACGCTGTCTGGCGAGGTCGAGTCGCCCGTGGTGGCGCGGGTCGACGCGCGTGAGGTGGCCCGGGCGCTGACCAACCTGGTCGCCAACGGCGTCCGGCACACCCCCGTGGGCGGTGCAGTGCGCGTACGGGTGAGTGCTTCGGGGCGCGGGGCCGACGGCGGCCCGGCGAGCACCGCCGTCGTCCAGGTCACCGACGGGTGCGGCGGCATCCCGGCCGGCGACCTGGCTCGGGTGTTCGACGCCGGTTGGCGCGGAACCGCCGCGCGGACGCCCGGAGTCGGCGGAGCCGGCATCGGGCTGTCGATCGTGCGCTCGGTAGCGGACGTGCACAGCGGGAGCGTCATCGTCGAGAACGTGACACTGCCCGACGGCGGCACCGGCTGCCGCTTCACGCTGACTCTCCCCACGTGACTCGTGACCGTACCTGGGCATGGGTCCCGCTGCTCAGCGTCGCGGAGGTGCGTCGTGCAGAGCGCGCGTAACCAGGTGACGGGACCCCGAGGATCGGTCCGATGACCTGACCTGCCGGTAGGGGCCTTGGAAGGCCCCTACGCGACGCCGGGTTTAGTTGGTGTCCCACCGCCACGAGGCCCGCACCGCGGCACCGAGGCAGATGGCTCCGAACAGGACGAGGACTGCTCTTGGGTTCACGCCTGCTGCTGGGCGCAAACGCCTTCACGGTCCGGGCTGGTCGCCGTGCTCGCCGACCGTGCGGTGCGGGGCCAGGTCCAGGCGTACCTCAGGATGAGGGCGAGAACGATCAGTTCCAGTACGACGCCAAGGCCGTAGAAGTACAGCCAGAACCCGCCAGCCACGTTGAATACCGTGACGGGGACGTAGAGCGCGGCCACGGCGAGGTTCGCGATGCGGCTCACGCGGGCGGGCAGCGTCATCGACAGCACGACCATGAAGATCGGGATGGCCATGAGGGTCAGCGCCGTGGTCGAAAAGGTCTGGGAGAGGTCGAACTCGAAGACCCGGCCGTCGAGGATGTCTTCGACGATGCCGGGCGTGAAGAAGCCGAGAATGTCCACGTAGGCGTACAGGAACATGAAGCTTGTCCACGCTGCGGCGAGCTTGGCTCTCACCGGGATCCGCTGGTCTTCCAGTGTGGTGGTGGGCTGACGTGTGCTCATCATGGGCTCCGTTGTCGTGGTGAGGATCGGTGGGTCCACGCTCGCTGAGCCCGGCGGCGGGCGCACCGGCCCGGAGGCCGGAGTTCACCTGGCCGATGGCATGGTCTCTCTCTCGTACTTTCGGCCGGTACGCCGAGGCACGCCGATCCCTAGGCTGGAGCCGTGGTCACCTTCCGGCGCTCCATCTGGCATGAGCCGCGGCCTGCTGACGCCCCACCCATCGGTCGGCTCGACTGGCTGCTGGTGGGCGTGTTCGCGGCCGCCGCCCTGGTCGAGGGCATCGTTCGGCCGGGCTTGGCCTGGCGACCCCTTGTGACGGTGCTCGCCCTGGCGCTGGTGCCCGCCCTGCTCTGGCGGCGGGGTCGCCCCCTCATGGCCGCCCTGGTCGGGTGGGGCGTCGCCGGGCTGCTCTCGGTCCTCCAGCTGACTGCGCACGCCGGGAACCTCGGCCTCTACTCCATGATGGCCGTCCTGATCCTGCTCTACTCCCTGGTGCGGTGGGGCTCGGGACGGGAGATGGTCTTGGGGACGGCGTTCGTGACAGTCGTCGTCGCGCTCGGGATGTACGCCTCCTCCGCGGGCTGGGCCGACGTTTTCGGCGGGAGCGTCCTCTTGCTGTTGTTCGTCGCCCTCGCGGCGGTGTTCCGCTACCGCGCGGACCTCTGGCATCGCCAACAGCGCGAGATCCGCAATCAGGAGCGGGTGGCGCTGGCGCGCGAGCTGCACGACACCGTGGCCCACCACGTCTCGGCCATCGCGGTGCAGGCGCAGGCCGGTGGCGTGGTCGCCGGCACCCAGCCTGAGAAGGCTGCCGAGGTCCTGGCCGCGATCGAGTCTGAAGCGTCGCGAACCCTGGCGGAGATGAGATCCATGGTGCGGGTGCTGCGTGAGGAGGAAGCCGTCGCCTACTCACCGCAGCTGGGTGTCGCGGACCTGCCTGCTCTGGCGCGCGCCGACGCGACGCCGACCGTCGAGGTCTCGCTGAACGGTTCGTTGACCCGGCTGGCACGACCCGTGGACGCCGCGCTCTACCGGCTCGCGCAGGAGTCGCTGACCAACGCCGTACGGCACGCCCGGAGCGCGACCCGCGTCGGGATCGACGTACGCCGGGAGGGCGACGCCGTCAGGCTGCGTGTCAGCGACGATGGACAGACCGAGCCAGGGCCGGCCCCGGAGCCTGGGTTCGGCCTGCTGGGCATGGCCGAACGCGCCCAGCTCCTCGGCGGATCGCTCTCCGCGGGGCCGAGGCCCGAGGGCGGCTGGGTGGTCGAGGCCGTGCTGCCGGTGGAGGCGCTGGCATGACCATCCGTGTTGTCGTGGCCGACGACCAGGACTTGGTCCGGACCGGGCTGGTGATGATCCTCGGCGCGCAACCCGACCTCGAGGTCGTGGGGGAGGCAGCAGACGGGCTCGCAGCGCTCGACCTGGCGACCCGGCTGCGTCCCGATGTCCTCCTCGTCGACATCCGGATGCCCGGGCTCGACGGCGTCGAGGTGACGCGGCGCCTGGCCGGGCCAGACGTGACGGACCCGATGGCGGTCGTCGTGATCACCACCTTCGACCTCGATGAGTACGTCCTCGGCGCCCTACGCGCCGGCGCCCGCGGCTTCCTGCTCAAAGACGCCGGGCCGGAGCTCCTCGTGCAGGCCATCCACGCGGCGGCCAACGGGGACGCGCTGATCGCCCCCAACGTCACCCGCCGGCTGCTGGCGACCTTCGCCGACCAGGCACCGGGGGTACCGGTCCAGCCCATCGACCCGCTCACCGAGCGCGAGGAGGAGGTGCTCGCGCTGGTGGCCCGGGGCCGGACCAACGCCGAGATCGCCACCGCGCTCTTCGTCGGCCTGAGCACGGTCAAGACCCACGTCGCATCGTTGATGACCAAGCTCGGCGCCCGCAACCGCGTCGAGATCGCGATGTGGGCATACGACACCAGACGCGTGAGAGCCGGTTAGTGGTTACGGATCGCAGCGTGGGCCCGTGGGAGCGCTCGGCGGGACATACCGGACAGCGCGGCTCGAGCCATCCGCAGCAGCGCTCGTGGACCGGGTGTGTGGACAGGTCCTGAGCGGTTCTACAAGGCCTCAGACTCCAAAGGCCGCGGAAACGTTGAGTTTCCGCGGCCGGCGAGTCGGGCTGACAGGATTCGAACCTGCGACCTTCCGCTCCCAAAGCGGACGCGCTACCAACCTGCGCCACAGCCCGCGGCATGGGCGACCTGCCCGTACGCACCGCGCCAGTGTAGTGCCCCGGGCAGTGCTGGCACGCCTCGGAGTACGTTCCACCGGGTGGGGTTTGCTAGGGTGAGGCCCGCGGTCCGACGACCGGTGGCGTACCCAGGGCGATCCGTCCCCGGGGGCGCGCGGGACGTCGCCGGGCACCGTGCGGGCGTAGCTCAATGGTAGAGCCCTAGTCTTCCAAACTAGCTACGCGGGTTCGATTCCCGTCGCCCGCTCTCCCCCGCGAGAGCGCAGGTCAGAAGCAGTTTCTGACCTGCGCTCCCCGCGTTCCGGAGGCTCTGGGTGCTCCGCGTACGCCCGTCAGTTCTCGATGCCTATCGCGCACAACTGGCCGGCGACCTGGTTCGCGTCGGTCACGCCGATCGAGGGGCACTTGCGGTACAGCCAGAGCGGCAAGGTCGCACTGCGATGTCGAGGATGACGCGTATGCCGTAGTCGTACATGAGGTCCATGACCTCGTCGAACCACTCGAACCGGAATTTGCCGTCCGTCGGTTCAAAGGTGTCTCAGGCGAGATGGCCCAGTCGCACGATCTGGGTGCCGGCCTCCCGCATCATCGCGACGTCGCGACGCCAGGTTGAAGGACCGGAATCGTGCGGGTGGTAGTTGGCGCCGACGAGAAGTCCTCGGTCGGATCCGTTTCCGGGTTCTGGCGCATGAGTGCTCAAATTGACTCGCAGTTCCTCGACGTCGACGGGCTGCTCGGGGAGGCGACAAGGGAGCCACGCCTTCGGGGGCGGCGCGTCCACGCCGCCCCCGAAGGTGTCCGCATGTCAGGCGGTGCCGGTGACGGCGGTGCCGTCGCGGGTCACGGTGTACTCGATCGTCTGGCCGCTCCAGAAGTGGAACGTCAGGAAGACCGGCTCGCCGTCCTTGAGGCAGTCCAGGTACAGCTTGGTCAGCAGGATGGTCCCGCTCTCGTAGTCAGGCCGGAAGTCCTCCCAGAACCCCAGGAACGTGGTCCAGTCGATGGAGCCGGCCGCGGTGCCGTCGGCGTAGACCGACTCCATCATGGACAGCCGGTCGCCGTTGAACGCGGTCGGGATCGTCAGCCCCGCGTTGGTTCCGGTGGCGTCCTCGATGACGACGTCCTCGGAGTTGATGAAGTTGAGCTTCCAGGGCATGCCGTCGGAGAAGTAGATCTTGAGCTGACCGCTGGTGCCGATCTCCCGGTCGCCGAGGATGCGCTTGATGAACTTCGCCTTGATCGTCAACGTGGTGCCGTCCAGCGAGTAGTCCTTGCCGGCCTGCAGCGTGGTGGTCCCGCCGTGGGACGTGAAGGTACTGCTCGAGAACCGCTAGGGAGGGCGCTCCCCGAAGACCGCTTGCGGGGCCCCTCATCGGCGAAGGTATGCGGTACCCGCACTTCCTCGGATTCATCTGACCTATTGACAGGTGATATGTGTAGATGCATCCTAGTTTGGACACATGACCCAGCAAACATCGATGTTCCGGTCGCACAAACGGACCAAGGGCTCGATGAAGGGAGACATGAATGCTCGCAACGAAGCGAATCTCATTCATCAGACGTCTTGTCAGGGGCGCGGCCGTCGCAATCAGTGCCGCTCTGGCTTCGACGCTGGTCGGGGTCGTGCCCGCGCAGGCGGCCTCGACCTGCTCGTCGGGCGGCACGGTCGCGATGGGCAAGTACTACGTGAACAACAACCTCTGGGGTGCGGGCTCGGGTTCGGGCTGGCAGTGCTCGTGGGACTCCTGGCAGTCCGGCGACACCATCGGGTGGGGAACCACCTGGAACTGGAGCGGCCAGACGAACTCGGTCAAGAGCTACTCCAGCGTCGTCCTGGGGTGGCACTGGGGCTGGCAGCGGCCGGGCACCGAGCTTCCGGTGCGCGTCGGCGACTACCGCTCCATCCCGACCACGTGGAACTACACGGTGAACCAGGCCGGGACGATGAACGTCGCCTACGACCTGTGGCTGCACCCGATGTCCAACCCCGGCTCGTCGAACAACCCCACCGACGAGATCATGATCTGGCCCTACCGTGACGGCGGGGCAGGACCGGCCGGGAGCTACCAGGCGACCGTCACCATCGGCGGCGCCTCCTGGGACCTGTACCGAGGCTGGATCGACGCCGGCAACGGCGTCGGCTGGAACGTCTACTCGTTCATCCGCACCTCCAACACCACCTCGGTCAACCTCAACCTGCGCGACTTCACCGGCCACCTGATCTGGCGCGGATGGCTCAGCGGCGACAAGTACCTCTCCAGCATCCAAGCCGGCACCGAGATCTTCCACGGCAACGGTCGCGTCGACACCAACAACTACTGGGTCGACATCCAGTAAGGCCATGAAGGTGTTGTCACTGGCGTTGAGTCCCGCGAGCCGGTCGATCAGGCCACCGACGTCGTCGGGCACGCCGGGGCGCGCCCGACAGGGGCGTGGGAGCGACCGACGTGAGTGGAGGTTCAGGTACTCCCTGGTCTTCTCCGTCACCGGGACCAACCGGATCAGCACCGGCGGGAAGTGCCTCGACGCGGAGAGCAACGGCACCGCCAACGGTACCCGGGTCATCTGGTGGGCCTGCGGGTCCGGGACGAACCAGCAGTGGACGTTCCAGCCCGACGGCACCATCAAGGGCGTCCAGTCCGGCAAGTGCCTCGACGTACGCCAGGCCGCCACCGGTAACAACAGCGTGCTCATCCTCTGGACCTGCAGCGCCGCGAACAACCAGAAGTGGACACGGTTCTGACCCGTCCACGAAGACCGACGCCGGGCAGCCTGGGTCAGCGACTCAGCCGCCCGGCGTCGGCGCCCCGCGAGCCTGAAGGAACGGCCTCCGTGCGGACCTACATCTGAACAGAACTCCTGACTCAAGGCACTGGTGCCGACACCTCGCCCCGCTTGCGGCCCGCGTGTTCAACTACCCGCGGGCCGCCACGCCGGAGTTACCGTCTGGTCCACTGCTGGTTGACCTGTCCGCCGCCGCAGGTCCAGAGAGTGACCTTCGTGCCGTTGCTGGTGCCCCAGCCCGAGGCGTCCAGGCACAGGCCGGACTCCACCCCGGTGATGGTGCCGTCGGCGTTGACGTTCCACTGCTGGTTGGCTTGTCCGCTGCAGTCCCAGATGACCACCTGGGTACCGTTGCTGGTGCCGTGCCCGTAGGCATCCAGGCATTTGTTGCCGTACACCATGAGCTGCTTGCCGGCGGTGTAGGTCCACCGCTGGTTGGAGCCACCCCAGCAGTCCCACAGCTGCACGCCGGTACCGTTGGCGGTGCCGAGCCCGGTGACCTCGAGGCAGCGACCGGACTGGACACCCACGATCTCGGTGGTGCCCGCGGAGCCAACGCTGCCGGGTACTGATCGCAGTGCGTCGTACCAGACCGCGGCCATCTTGTCGTATCCGGCGGCGGTCGGGTGGACGCCGTCGGTCAGGTCGGCGGTGGTCAGGGCGCCGTGCATGTCGACCAGGTGCACGTTCTTGCCGGCGTTCATCTTGCTCTGGACGATGCCGGGGATCGCGGCGTTGTAGCTGTTGACCGCGGCATCCCCCTCGCTCCAACCGAGCGGAGTGATCTGCGCGACGAACACCTCGGCGTTCGGCGCCGTCGTGGTGATGCGGTCGATCAGTGCGGACAGCCGGTTCGGGGCGCTGGAGACGTTGAAGTCCTGCAGGATGTCGTTGGTGCCGATGTGCAGCAGCACGGTGCGCGGCTGGTAGGTGTTCAGCCAGCCGACGATGTTTGCGTCGATCTGGTCGATACGCCAGCCGGGGTGGCCTTCGTGATCGTGGTCGCCGAGACTCGCGGGCCCGTTGAACTGCGACCCGACGAAGTCCGTGGTGTACCCGGCGTTGGCCAGGCGCTGCCACAGGCCGATCCGGTATCCGCCCGGCGTCTGTGTGCCCTCGGTGATGGAGTCACCCAGCGGCATGACACGTACCCCGCCGTTGGACTCCGCACTCGCGGGACCGATCGGCGTCATCGCCATGGCCACCACGACACCAAGCGCCGCGATCGGCCCGAGCCACCTTGCTCTTGTTCGCATCACTTACTCCTGGCATGCGTAGGAATATTTTCGTTGTGGGCGTTGCCAGCCGGCGCCGGTCCGGGTCGGCGTCGACTGTCCCGACCTGTGCATTCCCCGACTAGCCGCCGTCAAGCTCGCTCAGCGTCCCTGCCGCCGGATCTGCGGGGCGGGCTCGGCCTTGCACCGAGCCCGCCCGCTACATCCCCACGCGATCCTGATCGCAGCAACCTGTGACATCGCTCAGCCGATTCGGCATGAGCTGTTGCCGGCGAACGTCAGGTACACCAGACCTGCGTCACGCCACTAGCGCTGCAGAGTCAGCAGACCCGGCCGATAGGGCAGGCGGCCGTAGTCCATACCGTCAGAGCTGGGGTCGCGCCCCTGGTAGAGGAACTGCAGGTTGCAGGGGTCGATGGTCTTGGTCTGGTCGGGGTTGGTGCGAACCAGATCGCCGTGGCTGATGTCGTTGGTCCAGGTGGCGCCACTGTTGGCCTTCCCTGCGAAGGGGTTGCTCTCGGTGGCGGCCTGCGGGGTCCACGTGCCGTCGAGGCTGGTGGCCGTGAACGAGCGGAAGTAGCGACCGTTGTTCCCCATGGCCTCGACGATCATGAGGTACTGGTTCTGACCCTGGACCTTGTAGACCTCAACCGCCTCGAACAGGTTTGCCTTCGTGTCGGTCATGATCTTGGTGTAGCTCGAGCCAAAGCTGCCCGGGAAGTTCCCGAGGGGCATGCTGGACCGGTAGATGTTGCCTTCGTCGTCGGCGAAGAACATGTACATGTTCCGGTCGTCAGCGATGAGGGTCTGGTCGATGGGAGCCCCGACGGGAAGGGTCCCTGTGAAGAGTTCCTGGTGCGGGCCCCAGCCGTTGGGGTTGGTGGGGTCGCTCGAGGTGCGGTAGGAGAAGGTGTATGGCCAACCCCACTGGTAGGCGAGCACCCAGGTGTTCTTCGGGGCGAAGTAGAGAAGCGTCGGCGCAACAGCATTGAAGCTCGTCATCTGGGTCTGGCCGGCCGAGGCCATGTCGGACCAGTTCGTGAAGGGGCTGAAGGCCATCGAGCCCCAGCTGCCGCCCGGAGGGGCTACGTTGTCGTGAGTCGACCCGTAGACGAGGTACTGGCCGTTGTGGCGGACTGCGGTGAAGTCCTTGAGCGCGACCGACCCGTTCTGCGGTTGTGCCAGCGGGCCGGTCGATGTCCAGTTGTACGTCGACGGAAGAGTGCACGTGCCGCTCCCGCCGTCGACCCGGACGAGCTGCCACTGCTGGTTGCTGCCGCCCCAGTCGCTGTACTGCACGACGTTGGCGCCGTCGTTGGTCGCCGCGTTCTGGACCTCGACCGCCTTGTTGCTGTTGCGGTTGATCAGGCGCACGTAGCCGCTGTCGGAGTCGGCCAGCCGGAACTGCTGGTTGGCGCCGCCGGTGTCGGTCCACTGGTGGATGGCGGCACCGTCGGCGGTCGACCAGCTGGACACGTCGACCACCTTGCCGGAGTGCCGCGCGCGCAGCTTGTAGTAGCCGCCGCCGGCGTCCACGAACTGGAACTGCTGGTTGGTGCCGTTCGTGCGGGTCCACTGGTGGAGCCGGGCCCCGTCGGCGGTGGACACGCCGCTGACGTCCAGGGCCTTGCCACTGTTGCGGTTCAGCAGCACGTACCAGGCGGTCGTGTCGACCGTGGCAGCTGAGGCCGGGCCGGTGGCCGCGACGATGCCGCCACCGGCCATCACCGCCGCCACTCCAGCGGCGACGACCCGCATCAACCACCGACGTCGCCGCGACGGCGGCGCGATCGATGAAGAGCTAGCAAAGGCAGACATGATCCTCCTTGATCAAGAGCCGAACGGTTCACCCGAAGAGGGCGCACTGCGACGCATGCCCGGGCGCATGCTTCGAAGTGTTAGCGCTAACAATCCCGTGTTGGCGTGGCCACGCCGATCAACGCTCCGACGAAGCAAATTGCCCGGTAAGTCAGGCTTCGTCGGCTGACCAGATTGTGAGCGCTAACACGCCGTTGCGTCAAGTAGTAAACGTTCTATGTCCACCAGCTGCAGCCGGTTCCCCGGCAGGCCCAACGGACTCTTGGGCCCGGGCGGGTCCCGCTGAGAACACCATGCCGGACGCCTGCACCACATCGGAATCGGTCGAACCCAAGCCGGAACCTACGTCCTGAACCTGGCCGAAGGCCTCAACATCCAGACCATCGGACGCCGCCACGGACGAGATCTTGCGCCCGAATTTTCCAGTTCACCCGCTCTGTGCCCCAACCTTCCTCGCGCGTCGCCCGTCTGACGTGGCATGAGGAACTACGCAGCGGTACATCCGGTCATCCTCGGTGGCGACGCCGGCGCCTACAGCCTCGCTCGCGCCTTTCACGAGGGCTACGGCGTCAGGTCGACCGTCGTGTCCATCCGCCCGACGCCCACCGTCGCGCACTCCAACATCATCCGGAACGTCGTCGAACCGCGCCTCGACGACCCCGCCGTCATGGTCGAGCTGATCCGCCGGGCCGCCGCGACGGCCCCGGGCCCGGTCATCGCGCTCACCTGCGTGGACTGGTACGTGCGGGCGCTCGCGGAGCACCGCGCGCGTCTGGAGGACGTGGCGGTCGTCCCCTACCCGCCGGTCGGTCTGCTCGACAGGGTGATGGACAAGCGGCGGTTCTCCGAGCTCTGCCATGAGATCGGGGTCCCACACCCGCGCACGGAGGTTCGCGACGGCGGGGAGCCCGTCGGCGACCTTGACCTGCGCTATCCGGTGATCGCCAAGCCCGGTGACAACACGGCGTGGCACCAGGTGTCGTTCCGCGGCAAGGCGAAGGTGCACCTGGTGCGGGATCGCGCCGAGCTGGCCGCGCTCCTGAAGGCGGCCGGGGAAGCGGGCTACCGACGGCCGATGATCCTCCAGGAGTACGTGCCCGGCGACGACTCGCAGATGCGGATCATGACCACGTACTCAGATCTCACGGGCGCGGTGCGCATGGCGTGGGGCGGTCGCGTGCTGCTCGAGGAGCGCACGCCCGGGACGCTGGGAAACCCGGCGGCGATCCTCACCGGCGGGCTTCCGCAGGTCGAGGCAGACGCCCGCCGGCTCGTGGAGCACCTGGGCTGGACCGGGTTCGCGAACTTCGACGTGAAGGTGGACCCGCGTACCGGCGTCGGGCACTTCTTCGAGCTGAACCCGCGCACGGGGCGGTCCAACTACTACCTGACCGCGAGCGGGCTGAACCCCGCTGCCTACTGGATGGCGGACCATCTCACCGGGCACTGGCCGCACGCCACGGAGCCGCTGGAGGTGCTGTACCGGATCGTCCCGGGCTTCCTCCTGGACAGGTACGTGCACGACGAGTCGGTACGCGCCGCCGTGCGCCGCGCCCGCGTCGTGCACCCGCTGAAGTACAGGCGGGACCCGTCGCCGCGCCGCGACGCCTGGGTACGTCTCGCTGAGCTGAACCAGGTGCGCAAGTTCTCGCAGTACCACCCGCTGCAGGAAGCGGGCGGGGTGCCCGGGCAGCCTGAGGCCCCGTCCGCGGAGCGTGAGGTTGCCTGACGTCGGCGCGCCCGGCGCCGGGGCCGCGGAAACGTTCGTCGGCGTGCTGGGCGGGGTCGGGCCGCTCGCGACGGTCCTGTTCATGGAACGCGTCGTCCGGTTGACCGACGCGGCACGCGACCAGGACCACGTCGACATGGGTCTGCAGCACGCGACCGTCCCGGACCGGACAGCGTTCGTGCTGGGGCGCTCCGTCGACGATCCGGGGCCTGTGCTTGCTGCCGACGCGCGGCGACTCGCCGGGGCGGGGGCCGCCTTCCTCGTGCTGCCGTGCAACACGGCACACGCGTTCGCCGGCGCGATCGCCGGGGCGACATCGATCCCGCTGCTGTCCGCCGTGGACGTGACGGTGTCCGCGGTGCTGTCGAGCGACGCCTGGACCGGTTGCCTCAGCGGGTCGCGGCCGGAGGCCGTCGGCCTCCTCGCGACGGAGGGGACGATCGAGTCGGGCGTCTATGTGGACGCCTTCAGCGCGCGCGGCATCAAGGCCCTGGTTCCGGACGTCGTCGGTCAGGCGACCGTGACGTCCCTGATCTACGACGGCGTGAAGGCGGGCCGTGGCAGTGACCTGACCGCGCTGGAGGGCGTCGTCGCCAACCTGCGCCTCCGTGGGGCGGGCGCGATCGTACTGGGGTGCACCGAGCTGTCGGTCGCGGCGGCGGCGACCCCTCCGGGCCTCCTGCCCGACGTCGTGCTCGTGGACGCCCTCGACGAGCTGGCCCGGGCAACGGTGCTGCGCGCGGGACGCAGGCTGCGCGCGGACGGACAGCACTCGCCGATGCGGCGACGACCCCCGGGCCCCTGACGATGTTCGAGGACGACGCCACCGTCCATGCAGCGGTGGGACTCCCCACGCACTCCGTCCCTGACGCGGCGACGACACCCGGTCTGGGGATGCCGGTCCGACAGTAGGTTGGGACTCGTGAGCGAAGTCGAGTGGCTGAACCAGCACGAGCAGCAGGCGTGGGTCACGTTCGTGAGCGGCACGGTGCTGCTCAACCGGGTGCTCGATCAGCAGCTGCGCGCCGACGCCGGGTTGTCCCACGTGCAGTACGGCATCCTGGCCCGCCTCTCCGATGCACCCGGTGGGTCGATGCGGATGCTGGCGCTCGCCGAGGCCATGGCGGTCTCCAAGAGCGGCCTGACCTACCAGGTCGTGCAGCTGGAGAAGGAGGGCCTGGTCAGTCGCGCGGCCTGTACCACCGACGACCGCGGGGTGATCGCTGCCATCACCCCGCTCGGCATGGAGGCGATGCGCCGAGCGGCACCCGGCCACGTCAACCTGGTGCGTGAGCTGGTCATCGACGCCCTCACCCCCCAGCAGCTGGACCTCCTGGCCGAGTGCCTGGCCCAGATCCAGCGCAAGATCGTCGAGCGCCAGATGTAGCGGAGGCGCCCCGGGACGCACGGCCGGCTGCGACGGCGGCGCCCCTCATTCACATGGCTCGGCCTCGGTCGCCCGGTCAGGCCGAGAGCATCCGGCGCCGTCGGCCATGCGGCGGCCGGCTTCCCCGAGCCCGTCGGCGAGCGCCTGCAGCTGGTCGGGCGTGAGCACGTCGATGAGCAGCTCCTTGACCCTGGTGACATGGCCGGGGGCTGCCCGCTCCAGCAGCGCCATGCCCTCATCGGTGATTCCGGCGAAGACGGCGCGCTCGTCGCTCGTGCACGAGCGCCGACGCACGAGCCCCGCCTTCTCCAGCTGCGCGACCTGATAGGTCAGCCCGCTCTTGGAGTTGACCAGGTCACCGGCCAGCTCCGCCATCCGCATCTCCCGGCTCGGAGCCCCGCTGAGCCGGGCGAGGATCTCGTACTGCAGGCCGGACAGGCCGACCTCCTCCTTGAGCCCGTGGTCCAGCCGGCGGTACAGCAACGCGTGAGCGTTGGTGAACGCCCGCCATGCCCGCATCTCGTCGTCACTCAGCCATCTCGTGTGACCCACGCCACAGCTCCGTCTGGTTGTTCGAATTGGAACGACCATCGTATCGTAGCGCCGTCGTTCGAATTTTAACTAACGGAAGCGATCTGGAGACGCCATGACCACCAGCACCCCCGCCGCCGCCGTGCGCACCCGGGTCCGCATCCCGCTGCGCTTCCCCGACGGCTTCGAGGTGGCGACCGAGGCGATCACCTTCCACGGCCTGGTCGACGGCGCCGAGCACGTCGCCCTCGTCCTCGGGGACCCGACGGCCACGCCCACCCCGCTGGTGCGTCTGCACTCCGAGTGCCTCACCGGTGACGTATTCGGCTCCGCCCGCTGCGACTGCGGCCCTCAGCTGCGCGAGGCCACCGAGCGCATCGCCGCAACCGGCGGCGTCCTGCTCTACCTGCGCCAGGAGGGCCGCGGCATCGGCCTGTACAACAAGCTCGACGCCTACGCCCTCCAGGACGCGGGACTGGACACCTACGAGGCGAACCTGGCCCTGGGCCTGCCGGAGGACGCCCGCGACTACACCGCCGCCGCCCAGATGCTCAGCGCTCTCGGCATCGCCGAGCTGGACCTGCTCACCAACAACCCAGACAAGGCGCAGCAGCTGCGGGCGCTCGGCCTGTCGGTGTCCCGGAGCGTCCCCACCGGCGTGCACACCAACCCCAGCAACCTGCGCTACCTGCACGCCAAGGTCCAGCACACCCACCACACCATCGACCTCGCGCCTGTGGCGTCCCTGGTCGGCTGACCGTCGGGACGGACAGGCCGGAGATCCTCATGGCTACTCGTCCACGCGTGCTGCTCTCCAGTGCGATGTCGATCGACGGCTACATCGACGACACCGACGAGCAGCGCCTCATCCTTTCGAACGACGAGGACTGGGAGCGCGTCGACTCGCTGCGCGCCTGGGCCGATGCCATCCTCATCGGCGCCGGGACGCTCCGCTCGGACAACCCCCGCCTGCGTGTGCGCTCGGCGCGCCTGCGTGCCGAACGCCGTACCGAGGGGCGGTCGGAGTCTCCTGTCCGAGTCGTGCTGACGGCCACCGGAGACATCGACCCCGACGCCGCCTTCTTCGCCGGGGACGGCACCGACCGGCTCGTCTACTCCGACCGCGCGGGCGCGGCCAAGAGCCGCCGCCGTCTCGGTTCGGCCGCGACCGTCGTCGACGCCGGAAGCCCGCTGGAGCTCGCCGCCGTCCTGGCCGACCTCGAGGCGCGCGGGATCCGGCGGCTCCTCGTCGAGGGCGGCGGAAGCATCCACACCCAGTTCCTCGCCCAAGGGCTCGTCGACGAGCTGCACCTGGTGACCGCCCCGTTCTTCATCGGCGATGCCAGGGCCCCCCGCTTCGTCGGCCCCGGCCCCTTCCCCCACGGTCCCGCACGGCCCCTCCGGCTGGCCGAGACCCGTCCCATCGGCGACCTGGTGTACAGCCGCTACCTCGCCGAACCCGCTCACCGCACAACAACCGACCAGCCACGAAGGACATCGAGATGAAGGCCGTCGTCGTCACCGATTTCGGGACCCACCCGCTGCTCACCGACCTGCCCATGCCCAAGCCCGGCCCCGGCGAGCTCCTCGTGCGCATCCACGCCGCCGGCGTGAACCCCTTCGACTGGAAGGTCGCCGACGGCGCCCTCAGGGACGCCGTACCGCACGCCTTCCCCCTGGTCATGGGCTCGGACGGGGCGGGCGTGGTCGTGGAGACGGGGCCGGGCGTGACCCGCTTCCGCCCGGGCGACCGTGTCTACGGGCAGTTCATGAGCCTGCCGCAGGGCCATGGCTCCTACGCGGAGTACACGCTCGCCGACCAGGACGGCAAGATCGCCCGCATCCCCGAGAGCGTGCCCTTCACCCTCGCCGCCGCACTCCCCACGGCCAGCGTGACCGCCTACCAGGCCGTCGAGGCCGCGCGCCTCGAGGAGGGGCACACCTTCCTGATCAACGGCGCCAGCGGCGGCGTCGGGCAGTCCGCCATCCAGTTCGCGGCCCGGGCAGGCGCCCGCGTTCTCGCCACCGGAACCCCGGACCTGGCCGACCACCTCCGCGACCTCGGTGCCCACGCAGTCATCGACTTCACCGTGGCTCCCACTCACGAGCAGGTGGCCGCTGCCCACCCCGAGGGCATCGACGCCGTCCTCGACCTCGTCACCCCGACCGGCGGCGACACGAGCCCCATGGCCGGCCTGCTCCGCGCCGGCGCCACCCTGGTCAGCACAAACTTCGCCACCGATCCCGGCGCCCTGGCCGCCCGCGACATCCTCGGCGTCAACCTCGGCAACAGCCCCACCGCCGAGACGCTGTCCGCGCTCGCCGAGCTCGCCGCCTCCGGAGAGCTGCGCGTCCGCATCGACGCCGAGGTCCCGCTCCACGAGGCACCCGCCACCATCGCCAAGGCCCGCACGGGCCACTCCACCGGGAAGACCGTCATCGTCCCTTGACAGGTCCGCCGGTGCGGCCGGTTCGACTCCCGCCGGAACGATCCGCGCATTCGGCACGTTCCGTAGCCGGAGCATGTCAGGACGACTGTTGGGAGTGGAAACGTCGATGGTTTTCAAGAAGCTGCTCGGTGCGCTCGGCGTGGGCGGGCCCATGGTGGACACCGTGCTGGAGCCGGTCGCCGTGCGCCCCGGCGGGACGGTGAACGGCGAGGTGCGCCTGAAGGGCGGCGCCTCCGACGTCGAGGTCCAGCACGTCACCCTCGAGCTGGAGGCCCGCGTCGAGGCCGAGCACGGCGGCGGTGAGAGCCGCGGCACCGTGACGTTCGGGCGCATCACCGTGGCCGGGGGCTTCCGGTTGGGCGCCGACGAGGAGCGGACGGTGCCGTTCTCGTTCCCGCTGCACCCGGAGACTCCGCTCAACGAGCTGGATGGCCGGCCGATCGGCGTCGGGCTGGGCCTGCGCACGGAGCTCGCGATCGCGCAGGCGGTCGACAAGGGCGACCTGGACCCGCTGCGGGTGGCACCGCTGCCGATCCAGGAGGCGATCCTCGACGCGTTCTGGCGGCTCGGGTTCGGCTTCCGCTCGGCCGACCTCGAGTACGGGCGCCTGCACGGGGTCGCGCAGCAGCTGCCGTTCTTCCAGGAGATCGAGCTGATGCCGCCGGCGCAGTACGCGAGGCAGATCAACGAGGTCGAGCTGACCTTCGTCGCCGGGCCGCACAGCATGGACGTGATCCTCGAGGCCGACAAGCGCGGCGGGTACTTCGGCGGCGGCCAGGATTCCGTGCTGCGGATCACGGTCGGCCTGGACGAGCGGCGCGACTGGGTCCACGAGGTGGAGGGCTGGGTGGGGCAGCTGGCCGAGCGGCGGTCCATGTTCGGCGGTCACGCGGGTCACCGCGGTCTGAAGGGTCACGGTCACGGCGGACACGGGGGTGGCGTCGGCCTCGGCGGCGTGGTCGGCGGAGTGGCCGCGGGCGTCGTCGGCGGCATGGTCCTCGGCGAGATGTTCGACGAGGTCGGGGACCTCTTCGGGGGCGACTTCGCCGAGGAGTAGTGGCCGACGGCGGCGCCGGGCTCCCTCGTCAGCGAGGGAGCCCGGCGCCGTGGTCGTCTCACCAGGACGGTCGCGAGTGGCCTCACCAGGACGGTCGCGCGTGGCGGGGCGGCACGAGGTGGACGAACGCCGGCTCGTGGTCCGACTCCCCCGACACCGGGTCGAACACCCCGAAGTGCTCCGGCCCGTCTGACCGGCTCAGTCCCGCCGCGCGCCTGCGGGCCAGACGACGGTGACCGGCATGGCGCGTCGCCGGGCTTCGGCGACGACGTCGGCCGTGCCGCCGTACCCGCGAGCGGGCTCCCCGTCCCAGACGGCGACGAGCTCGTCGGCGTCGTCGAGCATCCGGTGGGCCGCGGCCATGTGCGACTCGCCGGTCGACTCGGGATGGTCGAGCGTGATGACCGTGGCGGCCCGGGCGAGGAGGTCGTCGAGCACGGGGCGATGATCGGCGCGGACCGCGTCCCGGTAGTCGGCCGCGGGGATGACGGCGGTCAGGCTCCCGCCGGCGTCGAGGACGGCACGGGCGAAGAGCGTGTCGGCGCCGTCGGCGAGCGACGTGGTACCGACGAGGCCGCCCGCGTCGAAGCACTCGAGCGCGGCTCGTAGAGCGTGGTCGACGAGCGGCACGACGTCGTCGGGCAGGCCGCGGTGTCCGGTGAAGGCGACGTGGGTCATGGGGCCGGAGCGTATTCGCCGGGGGCGTATCACTCCACGGTCACCGACTTCGCGAGGTTCCGCGGCTTGTCGACGTCGTGCCCCAGCACCAACGCCGCGTGGTACGCGAGAAGCTGCAGCGGCACCGTGAGCAGCAAGGGGTCGAGCTCGGTCTCGTTCTTGGGCACGTCGATCCGCTCGACCTCCAGCGCCCCCAGGTCGACCCCGGCGTGCGTGACCACCACGAGCGGCCCGCCGCGGGCGGCGATCTCGTGCAGGGCGGCCACGTTCCGGTCGGTGAGCTCGTCGTCGGGCACGATGGCGACCGTCGGGACGTCCGGTGAGATCAGGGCCAGCGGCCCGTGCTTGAGCTCGGACATCTGGTAGGCCTCGGCGTGCCGGTAGCTGATCTCCTTGAACTTCTGCGCGCCCTCGCGCGCGACGGGGAAGCCGCGCACCCGCCCGACGAAGAACATGCTCTCCGACCGCGCGAGCGTCGCTGCGAGCTCCGCGATCCGGTCCTCGGTCGCGAGCACCTGCCCGATCTGCGCCGGCAGCTTCTGCAGGCCTGCGACGAGGCGCTTGCCGTCGGCGACCGACAGGTCTCGCACGCGGCCCAGCTGCAGCGCCAGCAGCGCGAAGCCGACGTACATCGTCGTCAGCGCCTTGGTGGAGGCGACGGCGATCTCGGGCCCGGCGTGCAGGTAGATCCCGCCGTCGCAGGCGCGCGCGACCGCCGACCCGACCACGTTGACGAGACCGATGACGCGCCCGCCCTTGCGCTTGATCTCCTCGACCGCGAGCAGGGTGTCGATGGTCTCGCCGGACTGGCTCACCGCCACGTACAGCGTGTCCGGCTCGATGATCGGGTTGCGGTACCGGAACTCGCTGGCTGCCTCGGCATCGGCGGGGATGCGCGCGAGCTCCTCGACGAGCAGGGCACCCATCTGCCCCACGTAGTACGCCGACCCGCAGCCGAGGATCTTCACGCGGCGGATCGCGCGCAGCTCGCGGGCGTCGAGGTCCAGCCCGCCCAGGTGCGCGGTGCCGAACCGCTCGTCGAGCCGGCCGCGCAGCGTCCGGTCGACGCTCTCCGGCTGCTCGAGGATCTCCGTGTACATGCGCGGCCGGCCGTCGCCCGCTCCGTGCTCGTAGGCGCTCGGGTCGACGTCGACCTGGCGCGCCTGCGTCTCGGTGCGGGTCAGGTCCCGGCGGAACGTCCTGAAGCCGGACGCGGTGACGGTGGCGAGCTCGCCGTCCTCCAGGTGCGCGACAGTGGTGGTGTGCCGCACGAGGGCCGCGAGGTCGGACGCGACGAACATCTCCTTCTCGCCGACGCCGACCAGCAGCGGGCTGCCGTTGCGGGCGACGACGATGCGGTCCGGGAATCCGGCGTGCAGCACGGCCAGGCCGTAGGTCCCCTCGATCGAGGCCAGCGCGTCGACGACCTTGCCCTCGAGCGTGTCGGCGTCCGACAGGGCGATGAGGTGCGCGAAGACCTCGCTGTCGGTGTCGCTCGCGAGCGCCACGCCCTGGTCGGTCAACCGCTGGCGCAACGCGGCCGCGTTGTCCACGATCCCGTTGTGCACCACGGCCACGGTGCCGGTCGCGTCCGTGTGCGGGTGCGCGTTCGCGTCGTTCGCGGGGCCGTGGGTCGCCCACCGGGTGTGCCCGATCCCGATCCGGCCGGCCATCCGCTTCGGCAGCGCCGCGGCGAGGTCCCGCACGCGCCCGGCACGCTTGGTCACCTGCAACCGGGAGCCGACGACGGCGACGCCCGCCGAGTCGTAGCCGCGGTGCTCCAGCCGGGTCAGCGCCTCGACGAGCAGCGGCGCGGCCTGCTGCCCGCCGACGTAACCGACGATTCCGCACATATGGTTCTCCTCGTTTGTGGAACGCCCCGACGACGGCCGGTCAGCCGTAGATCATCCGGCGCAGCTGACGCTCGGTGAGCACGGGTGCTGCGACGACACGGTCCTCCAGCTCGGCGGCGATCCGGGCGAAGATCTCGGGGTTCTTGGCCCCGTAGGTCTGCAGCTCGGCGTGCCGGCGTCGGACGACCTCCTCGACCGGCGTGGCGTAGTACGCCACCACGTCCCCGATGACCCGGGCCGCCTCGGCGGGTGTCATCCCGGTGGTCGACACCACGTGCGCGACCAGGTCCGATGCCGTCCTCATGGGGCACGACACTGACACTCGTCGACGGCACCGGCAACTTCTTGCCCGATCTCGGGCAAGAATCGGCAGCCGTCGGGCCGAATGCTCCTCAGTCGCGCGCCAGCCTGGCCAGCAGCCGAGCTCCGGCGGCTGACGCTACGACGTGGATCCCGAGGAGCACCGCCGAGGGCACGGGAGGCGCCCACGGCCCGTCGAAGACACCCCACCACGATCCCTGGTCGCCGATCGTGTACCGGCGAAGGGTGACCACGAGCGCGAGGGTGAGTCCGGTGGCCATGAGCGACGCGACGAGGTTGAGGGTGCGCTCGGCGAGCCGGCGTGGCAGCTCGATGAACGCGTCGCGGCACACGAAGCCTGCCGTGGCGGCCACGCCCACGTAGAGCGGCATCGAGTAGCGAGCGGTCCAGATGTAGCCGACGTTGCTCGCCTGCCAGGCATGGACGATCACCGGCAGCAGCACGGCGACCGCCAGGACGCTCACCATCGCCACGCGCCCACGCCGGTCGCCCAGGAGGAACGCGAGGAGCACGAGGAAGCCACCGACCGCGGCGAAGGCCACGTATCCCAGCGTCGGCAGGCTCGTGTCCAACCAGCCGAACCGCCCGATGGCCACGAGGAGGAAGTCCCCGGTCTCGAAGAACGTCCGGTTCGCAGTGGTGCGGAAACCGAGCTCGGGGTGCCCGCCGCCCCCGCCCTCGAGCGTGCCGGCGGACAGGGTCCACCACAGAGCGGGGACGGTACCGGCGACGACGAGGCCGAGCCACGGCCAGGACCTGCGGTCGAGCATCGTTCGCCGCACAGTGGCCCACGGGCCGACCACGACGGCGACCATCACGACGATTGCGGCGATGTACAACGGCGACAAGCCCCGGGAGTTCAGGAGCACTACGGTCACGACCGCGATCCCCGCCATGCGCGAGGTGAGCCGCGCCGGGTCCGGGGCTCGCACGAGGGCGAGCAGGGTGATCCAGAGCGTCAGTGCGGCGCTGATCTCGAGCCCTGACGAGTTCACGATGCTGTTGAGGTAGACGACCATCGGCATGAGCGCCGTCGCCACCCCCGCGGCGACGAAGGTACGTCGCGTGACGTCGGCGAGGGCGACGAAGCCCCAGGCGAGGACCAGCGAGCAGAGGCCGGCGCTGACCAGGCGCATGAGGTAGAACACGTACTCACCGGGCGGGAGGAAGGTGGGGAGCCCGACGACGGCGTAGTACGCGGGGTTGTTCCTGATCACCCACGTGCTCGCCGTCATGGTCTGCTCGGCCGCCTCGCCCCTCGGCAGCTCGGGGGCGCAGTCCGCCGCTACCCCACCGCGGAAGGCGAAGCACACCGGGTACGACGCCGTGACCGCGTAGATCGCAGGGATGTCCACCTCGCCGGCGCCCGGGTTCCCCGGGGCCGAGCGCCCGTACAGGTCGCCGCGGACGACGGCGGCGGCCTTGATGACGTGGACGTTCTCGTCCGGCCCGCTGACGACGGGTGTGGCGAGCGACCAGAGCGACGTCAGGGTCATGAGCACCGCGAATGCCGTCCAGTACACGCGCGGACGCGCCGGCGCCGGGCGCGCAGGGGTCACGGACGCGGGACGGGTCGTATTCCCGGCGATGGTCGTCATGACTGGTCCTCGATGGATCGTCGCTCGCGTCTCCGCGTCCCGAACCTGCTCGGCAGGACCGGCCACATGCTATCCGGGGTACCGCGGACCCACATCGGCTAGCCTCGCCGGGTGCGCATCGCGGTTGTCTACGACTGCTTCTTCCCGCTCACGACAGGGGGCGGCGAACGGCAGTACGGCCTCTTCGCGGACGCGTTCGCCCGTGCCGGGAACGACGTCGACTACCTCACCCGGCGGCAGTGGGACGGGGCGGCACCCACCCCGGTGTCGGGCGTCCGCGTCATCGCCGCGAGCGGCCCGTTCGAGCTGTACGACAGCACGGGGACACGCCGCACGCCGGGCGCCCTGAAGTTCGCCGCCTGCCTCTTCACCTACCTGGTCCGCCACCGGCGGGACTACGACGCGGTCCTGGTCAGTGCGCTCCCCGCGCTCAACGTCTTCGCGGCCCGCCTCGCGCTCCTCGGCACGCGCACCAGGTTCTGCGCCGACTTCCTCGAGGTGTGGCGGCCGGACCAGTGGCTGGACTATTCGGGCCCCGTGATGGGGCGGGTCGCGCGGACGCTCCAGCACCTGGCGGTCCGCGTGAGCCCGTGGGTCTCGTGCCACTCGGACATGAACGGCCGACGCCTCGCCGCGGAGGGCGCCCGCCGCGCGCCGATCGTCAGCCCCGGCCTCATCTCCCAGGAACTGATCGACGCACCGGCTCCGGCAGACCTCGACGCCCTCCGCACCCCGACGGTCGTGTTCGTCGGCCGCCACATCCCCGACAAGCAGGTCGAGGAGATACCGGCAGCCGTCGCCTGGGCGCGCGAGCGCGTCCCCGGCCTGGATGCGGTGATCCTCGGCGAGGGGCCGCAGCGCGAGGCGGTCACGGCGGAGATCGAGCGACTCGGTCTCGGCGGCGTCGTGAGCCTCCCGGGGTTCGTGGACGAGGAGGAACTGACCGAGCGGGTGCGCACGGCCGCCGTGCTCGTGAACCCGTCCCGCCGCGAGGGTTACGGCCTCGTCGTCGTCGAGGCCGGCTCCGTCGGCACCCCGGTCGTCCTCGTCGATGCCCCCGACAACGCCTCCGTCGAGCTCGTGGAGGACGGCGTCAACGGATATGTCGCGCCGTCGGTCGCCCCCGAGGACCTCGGCTCCGCGATCGTCCGCGCGGTCGAGGGCGGCGCGGCGCTCAGGAGCAGCGCCCGGGCGTGGTTCGACGACGCGGCGCGGCACCGTACCGCGGAGGCGGCCGCGCTCGCGATCCTGGTCCAGATCGGCGCGCGCGCCCCGGACGTGCGCCGACGGATGCGCTGACCGCGCGCGCGGACCAACCTTCGCAGATCATGGGTCTCGGCCCTGACCCTGGTCCGCCGGCCGCGATTCCTTGCGGCCACCTCCCTGTGATCTCCCTGGACGAACCTGCCATGGCAGCTACGCCGAGCCTCGAGCTCACCATCCTCATGCCGTGCCTCGACGAGGCCGAGACCCTCGAGGTCTGCATCCGCAAGGCGCTCGGCTTCCTGGAACGCTCCGGCATCCAGGGCGAGGTCCTCGTCGCGGACAACGGGAGCAGCGACGGCTCCCAGGCGATCGCCGAGGCGTGCGGTGCCCGCGTGGTCCCGATCGCCGAGAAGGGCTACGGAGCGGCCCTCCTTGGCGGCATCGCCGACGCGCGCGGCCGGTACGTCATCATGGGCGACGCCGACGACAGCTACGACTTCTCGAGGCTGGACCCGTTCGTCGCCAAGCTGCGCGAGGGCTTCCAGCTGGTGATCGGCAATCGCTTCCAGGGCGGCATCGCACCGGGCGCCATGCCGCCCCTGCACAAGTACCTGGGCAACCCGGTGCTCTCCGGCATCGGCCAGCTCTTCTTCAAGCCGGGCGTGGGCGACTTCCACTGCGGCCTGCGAGGGTTCGACCGCGAGGCGATCCTTGCCCTCGGCCTGCGCACCTCGGGCATGGAGTTCGCCTCCGAGATGATCGTCAAGGCGTGCCTCGCCAAGCTGTCGGTCGCCGAGATGCCGACCACGCTGAGCCCCCACGGGCGGTCCCGTCCGCCGCACCTGCGCAGCTGGCGCGACGGCTGGCGTCACCTGCGGTTCCTCCTGATCTTCTCGCCGCGCTGGCTCTTCTGGGTGCCGGGCGTCACGCTGCTCACGCTGGGCGTCGTCGCCAGCCTGGTGCTGCTGTTCGGACCCATCGAGATCGGGTCGGTCGGCTTCGACGTGTCGACCATGATCTACGCGATGGCTGCCGCGGTCGTCGGCTATCAGAGCATCCTGTTCGCCATCCTCACCAAGGTCTACGCCTGGCACGAGGGCTTCATCCCGACGGGGTCACGCTTCCGGTCGGCGATCGACAAGCTCAGCCTGGAGCGGGGCCTGCTCACCGGCCTCGGCCTGTTCCTCCTCGGCCTGGTGGCCGCGATCGTCCAGGTGGTCCGCTGGGGTGGTGGCGAGGGCTTCGGCGCGCTCGACGCACGCGCCGCGGTCCGGGTCGCGGTTCCGGCCGTCCTCGGGCTCATGCTCGGCTTTCAGACCCTGATGTCCAGCATGTTCATCGGCATCCTCGGGATTCCGACCCGTTTCGGCTCCAACCCGTCCGCCACGGACGTCGAGTCGCACGCCGTGCCCACACCGGCCGGTGCGGTACGGGACACGGTGGTGGTCGACAGCCGGGCCCCCGAGCAGGCGGTCCCGGTGGGCGACGGGGTGCGGTGACCCACCGGTCGAAGGTCGTCGTCGACCTGCTCTTCGTGTCGGGAGAGCGCGGCGGCATGGAGACGTACGCCCGCGAGCTGCTGCCACGGACGGCGGGCCACCTGCCGGACGTCGATCTCGTGGCGCTGACCAGCACCACAGGCAAGGACGAGGTGGCCGGCTGGTTCCCGGGCGAGGTGCACGCGCTCGCGCTCGACGCGGACAGCCGCGCGCTCTGGGCGGCTGCCGAGGTCCTCGCAGTGGAGCGGCGGGCCCGCCGAGCCGGGGCGGACCTGCTCTGGTGCCCGGCAAACTTCGGCCCGGCCGGGCGGCGGGTGGCGACCCTCGTGACGGTGCACGACGTCACGATGCTCGAGCTGCCGAACCGGGACCTGCACCAGGCGGCGCAGGCCGTCACCTCGTGGCTCGTGCGCCGCGCGGCACGGGGTGCCACGAGGATCCTCACGGTGAGCGAGGACGCGGCGCGCGGAATCAGCCGCGCGCTCGACGTCCCCGCGGACCGGATCGACGTCGTGCCGAACGGTGCTCAGGAGGTGCGTCCCGGCATCGACGTCGAGGCGGCTCTCGCCGGCCTGCCCCCGATCTCGGGCCGGCCGGTCGTCCTGTCGACCGGGAACCGCATGCCGCACAAGAACTTCGACGGGCTCCTCCGGGCACTTGCCGCGATCCCCCCAGGACAGCGCCCGACGACGGTCGTCACGGGCAGCCGCAGGGACGTCCACTTGCGCGAGCAGGTGCGCCAGCTCGGGCTCGAGGACGACGTCGTGCTCCTCGGGTGGGTGACGCAGGACCAGCTCGAGGCGCTCTTCGCCTCGGCGACGGTCTACGTCTGCCCGTCGCTCGCCGAGGGTTTCGGGCTTCCCGTCGCGGACGCGATGAAGCGAGGCGTCCCGGTGCTGGCGAACGACATCCCGGTCCTGCGTGAGGTGGGCGGCACGGCCGCACGGTACGCCGATGCAACCGACCCGGCCGCGCTGGCGAAGGCGCTCGTGAGCATCGTCGCCGACCCGGCCGAGCGCGAGCTCATGAGCGCGGCCGGACGTGCCCGCGCCACGCTGTTCACCTGGGACGCGTCGGCCGAGCGGACCGCGCGCGTGCTGGCCCGCACGCTGGACGAGGTGCAGGCGCGCCGTGGCTGAGGCAGACCGGACGTCCGTCGCCGGCACGAGGGTCGACCTTGGCCTCGTCGTCTCCACCCTCGGCCGGGTCCGGGCGCTCGACCGCCTCCTCGCCTCGCTCGACGGCCGGCTCGGCCCGTCGGACCGGGTCGTGGTCGTGGCGCAGGGCGCCGTCCCAGAGGTGCGCGCGCTGGCTGCCCGGTACGCGGACAAGGGTCTGCCCGTCGTGGTCACCACGTCCAAGCGTGGGGCCGCTCTCGGCCGGAACACGGGAGTCGCCGCTCTGCCCGCGCGGGACTTCCTGCTGGGCTTCCCCAACGACACGACCTGGTTCCCGGACGGCGCCGTCGAGGCGTTGCGTTCGGCGGCCGAGGCGTCGGGCCTGCAGGCGGGGGCGCTCACCGTCGTCGACGAGAACGGGCCGAAGTTCGTCCTCCCTCCGGCGGGTACGGTGCTCGACCGGCGGTCGGTGTGGTCGGTGATCGAGATGGGCCTCCTCGTCAGGCGGGACGTCTTCCTCGAGGTGGGCGGCTTCGACGCGGCGATGGGCACAGGCGGGCCGACGCCGTGGCAGGCGGGCGAGGCCACCGACTTTCTGCTGCGCCTGGTCCGGCGGCGTCCTGACCTGGCGCAGCGGTTCGAGTGGCTGCCGCCGGACGTGCGGGTGGGCGGTGTGCCGGACCCGCACGGGCTGAGCGCCGCGGAGCGCCGCCGCAAGCTCCGCAGCTATGGCCGGGGCCTCGGGCGGCTGGTGACGGTGCACGGGTACCCCCTCTGGTGGCGGGCCGCCTACCTGCTCGCCGGGCTCGTGTTCGGCTTCCGCAACCCGGCCACCCATACGCCGGGGGACGGCTGGTGGGCGTTCCTCGGCAGGCTCGAGGGGTACACGGGCCGGACGATCGGCGGCCAGACGGCGGCGGTGCAGCGGTGAGCGCCGGGAGGCGACTCGCCCGCGCCGGCTCGAGCGGTGTGACCCTGCTCGGCGGGGTAACCCTGGCCGTCGTGCCCGCTGCCGTGGTCTCGATCTCGGCGCGGCTCTTCACGGCGCCGGAGCAGGGCCGTATCGCGGTCGCCGTGCTGGTCGCCACCTTCGTCGGCCAGCTTGCGTTCGCGGTCGTCGTCGAGTCCCGGTTGGCGTCTCCAGGCTCCGGCCGCCGCGTCGTCTTCCCGCGGTGGCTCGCGCTGCTCGGGATCGCCACGGCGCTCGTGCTGTGCGTGTTCCCGGCCGACGCCGTCCTGCTGTGCGTCGGCCTGCCGGTGCTCGCCGCGGCGCTGGAGGTCGGCCGGGGGGTGTCGGTCGCGGAACGGCTCGACGGGCGGGAGGCGTACGCCTCGATCGCGGTCGGTGCGGGCGCGCTCGGCGGCGTGCTGGCGGGCCTCGCCGGCCAGCGGTGGGCCCTGGTCCCGCTGTTCGCGGGGATCGCCGTCGCCACGCTGGTGCGGAGCGCCCCCGTCGGTGACCGGTCCGGGCGCCGTGACCCCGGCGTGCTGCGCTGGGTACTGGCGGACACCGTGATCACCGGCGTCATCCCGCCGTTGCTGAACGCGATGATCCTTGCGTTCCTGGGGCCGGTGGAGGCCGTCCTCTTCACGTCGGTGTCGACAGTCTCAGGACTGCTGGCCATCCCGCTCAACTTCATGCGCCTGAGACTTCTCAAGGAGCACTCCCGGCTCGACGTCGTCGTCTCGGGCACGGCGGTCGTGGGCGCTGCGGTGGTGCTGCTGGTCCTGGACCGCCTGCGGGGGTTCGGCCTGCTGTTCGGGGAGGCCTGGAACGCCGAGACCGCGCTGGTCCCGCTGCTGGTCGCGTGTGCCTGGCGCGCGCTGTCGTTGCTGACGACGATCCCGTTCACGGCGCTGCGCCGGGCCGGGGAGGTGCGGGTCCTCACCGCCCTGCGGGCCGTGGTCGCGGTCGCGACGTTCGCGCTCGCCGTGGCGAGCCTGAGGCTCGGCTCCCTGGTCGCGGTGTTCGCAGGGCTCGCCGTGGCGGAGGCGCTCGCGGCGCTCGTCTACGAGCGGGCCGCCCAGGCGCGCGTGGGCCGGCAGCCGAAAAGGTTTCAGCCGCTGCCGTGAGTGTGGCATCGTCGTGCCGTGCCTGAGCTCACCGCTGCGCTGCCCGATGCACCGACCATGCCCGTTCGCCCGGTGGTGGCGGGTTTCCATCCGGATCCGACGGTGGTCCGGGTGGGTGATCAGTTCTACCTGGCCTGTTCGAGCTTCGAGTACGCGCCGGGAGTTCCGATCTTCCGGTCGACGGACCTCGTCTGGTGGGAGCTCGTCGGCCACGCGCTGCACCGACCGTCTCAGCTGGCGCTTCGGGACGGGTCCCCGTCGAGCGGCGTCTACGCGCCGACGCTGCGGCACCACGACGGGAAGTTCTGGCTGGTGACGACCAACGTGTCCGACGGCCCGGGCCACCTCCTGGTGTCCGCCGCCGACCCGGCCGGTCCGTGGTCGGAGCCGGTGCGGATCACGGCCGCCGGCGGGATCGATCCGGACCTCGCGTGGGACGACGACGGGACGTGCTACCTCACCTGGTCGGACTCCGGGATCCGTCAGGCCGTCCTCGACCCGGCCTCCGGACAGCTGCTGTCCGAGCCTCGTCGCCTCTGGAGCGGTACCGGTGGCCAGCACCCCGAGGGTCCGCACCTGCACCACGTCGGGCAATGGTGGTACCTGATCGTCGCCGAAGGCGGCACCGGTCATGGTCACGCCGTGACGGTCGCCCGCGGCCTGTCCCCGTCGGGCCCGTTCGCGCCGAGCCCGGACAACCCGGTCCTGACGGCCAGGGGCACTCTCGGACCGGTGCACAACACCGGCCACGCCGATCTCGTCGAACGACCCGACGGCTCCTGGGCGATGGTGTTCCTCGGGGTGCGTCCGCGGGGCCACTTCCCCGGGTGGCACGCCCTGGGCCGCGAGACGTACGCCGCCGAGGTGGCGTGGCACGACGGTTGGCCGCGGGTCGTCGGCCCGCTGCAGCCGGCCGCGGTGCCCTCCGTCGAGACGGGCCTGGGTGACCGCGTCATCCCGCTCGACTGGGTCGGCGCCGGGGTGTTCCCGGACGAGGTCCTGGCGTGGTCGGACGACCGTTGGCTGATGACGGGCCGCGCCGACGAGCGCACGTTCGTCGGACGCCGTCAGGAGCACGCCGGCGTCGTCGTGCGCGCAGAGGTCGAGGCGACCAGGGGCGCCGTCGGCGGGCTGGAGATCCGGATCGACCCGTCCCACGCCGTCGGTCTCGAGGTCCAGGACGGGACGGTCCGGGCCGTGGCGCGCATCGGACCGGTCGTGTCGGTGCTCGGCGACTCACCGGCGCCGGCCGGGACGGTCCTGGAGCTGCAGACGGTGCCCGCGGGCGGTCCTGGGAACACCAACGAGCTGGGTCCCGACCAGATCGTGGCGGTCGTCCATGGGCCCGGTGGCCCCGTCGAGCTGGCCCGTATCGACGGCCGCTACCTCTCGACCGAGGTCGCGGGCGGCTTCACCGGCCGGATGGTCGGCCTCGTCTGCACGCGAGGAAGCCTGACCGTCCGGTCCTTCGAGTACGCCGGGCACGACCAGGACGGGTGAGGCGGGGACGGCCGGCGCGCCGAGGTCCGGCGCGTCAGCCGCGCGGGAGGACCCAGCCGTTCCCGATGCTGCCCCAGGGTCGCTGGAAGAAGCCCACCCACGTCTGCCCGCCGAACCGCTCCCCCGCCGCCATGAGGTTCTTCCACGAGTGGTACGCCGGACCGACCGGCACGTACCAGCGGACGGCGGGCAGACCCGGCGCCGGCTGCGGGTCGGGCTTGCGGTACTTCATCAGGCGCGGCAGCGCGGCGAGGTCCTCGTCGCGCGCGGGCACGATCTCCAAGGCTGTCCGGCGCTTGTCGGTCACGCGCAGCGCCTCCATGACCTTGTCGCTCGCCCAGCCGGTCACCGTGTCCTGGAGGGTCAGGGCCGGCACCCCCGGCGGCAGCTCGAACGAGACGCCCGCGCGGGCCATCTGGCTCCAGGCGATCCGGTCCCAGTCCTTGCCGTGCCAGAACCAGATCCCCGTCACGTCGACGACGACGCCGCGCGGCCGGAGCGCGGCGCGGGCGCCGAACACGAACAACACCGTCAGGCTGCCGAACAGCAGGGCGAAGAACAGGCCGACCCAGCGGGCGCCGCCGGCGGTGGGGTCCAGGACCACCGTGAGGCAGCCCCAGGTGAGCGGGGCGGTGAGCACGAAGCCGACCAGCACCGCGATCAGGTTGGTCCGGCCGAGGTCCAGGCGGTGGGCGTCGGGCGAGAAGTTGGGCTCGCCGAGGGCGTTGTCCGTCATGTCCGGGTTCGTCACGCAGCGATGGTAGCGACGCGCACGTCCGCGGCGAACCGGGTCGCCGTGGACGTGCAGCCGCCGGACGAAGCCGCTACTTGACCGCCCCGGACGTGATCCCGGAGATGATCCTGCGCTGAGCCACGATGAACACCACCAGCAGCGGCAGGCTCATGAGCAGCACGTAGGCGAAGATCAGGTGCCAGTTGTCGAGATACAGCCCGGCGCTGGCGACCTGGAACAGGTTCAGCGGCAGGGTGTCCAGGCGCCCGCCCACGACGAAGAACGCGTAGAAGACGTCGTTCCACACGTACAGGCAGATCAGGATGGTCGCCGTCGACAGCACGGGTGCGAGCAGCGGCAGGATGATCGTGCCGAAGACGCGGAGCGGCTTGGCCCCGTCGACACGCGCCGCCTCCTCGAGCTCGGCCGGGATCGTGCGGATGAATCCGGTGACGAAGAAGATGACGGTCGACATGTACATGCCCATGTAGACGCCGATCATCCCGACGGCGGTGCCCGCGAGGCCGAGCTGGCGCAGCAGGAGCACGATCGTCACGACGGCGGGCGGCAGGACGATACCGCTGATGGCCAGGGCGTAGAGCACGGCCATGAGACGGGAGCTGCGGCGAGCGAGCACCCACGACGCGAGCGAGCCGAGCGCGAGCACCCCGGCGACGGCCGGGACCATGACCAGCAGGCTGCCGAAGAACGCGGCCGGGACCCGGCCCTGCTGCCAGACGGCGGAGAAGTTCTCGGCGTACTGCCACGTCGCGGGCGGTGTCAGGTCGGGGCTGAAGGCCTCGGCCTGGGTCTTGCCCGCCGTGACGACGACGATCCACAGCGGCATGCCGATGAGCAGGACGACGGCGAGGAGCGCCACCACCGGCTGGATCCGGCTCCAGGCTCCGTGCCTCCTTCCGGCGCGGACGTCGCGGACGTCGCGGACGTCGCGGCGCCGGGCAACGATCGATGCAGAGGTCGTGGCGGTCACAGGACTTCCTCCCTCTTGCGCAGGGTCCGGATGACGGGGAGGGCGAGGGCCACCACGACGACGAAGAGCACGAGGCTCATCGTCGTGGCCTGGGCGAACAGGCCCTGCCCGAAGGTGCGGAAGATGAAGATGTTGAGCAGCTCGGTGGTGCGCGCCGGTCCGCCCCCGGTGGTCGCCTGGGCGATGTCGAACCCGTTCATCGAGCCGAGCAGGGCGGTCGCGACGTTGAAGGTCAGCGCCGGTGCGAGGAGGGGGAACCGGATGTCGCGGAACGCGGTCCACGACGAGGCGCCGTCGAGCCGGGCGGCCTCGAGCACGTCTTCGCTGATGGTCTTGAGGCCGGCGAGGTAGATGAGCATGGACAGGCCCATCCACTTCCACGAGTGGATCAGCGCGACCACGACCAGCGTCCAGGTGGTGTCCCCCAGCCACGGGATCGTGACCTCCTGACCGAGGACGACGCCGAGGATGGAGTTGGCGGCGCCGTCCGGCTTGAGGATCGCCTGGAACACGTAGCCGACGGCGAGCGCGGACATGACGACCGGGATGAAGAACATGACGCGGGCGAAGCGGTTGATCCTCGTGTCGCGCTCGAGGAGGAGCGCCAGCAGCAGGCCGAAGAGGTTCTGGAAGACCGCCACGAGAACCGCGTAGACCAGCGTGATGCGCAGGGAGGTCAGGAGCGTGCCGCTCGAGACGAGGTCTTCGAGGTTCCGGAGGCCGACGAACCCGATCTCGCTCTTGAAGCTCGACCAGTCTGTCAGCGCGTAGACGAAGTTGAAGATCGTCGGCACGAAGAAGAACACCCCGAGCACCGCGAACGCCGGGATGAGGTACCGCGCCGGGTGACTGGCGCGGTGACGGTAGGTGGTGGGGCGTACCGTCCGCCGGCGCGACGCTGATGGTCTCGCGGGTGGCATCGGTGCTCTGGCGGTGGTCTGTGCGGTCACGATCAGTCCTCGGCGGGTGGGCGCCGGGGCGCCCCCCCCCGGGCCGGCGCCCCGGGGGGGGGGGGGGACTCCCCCCTGGGGGGGGGGTTGTTGCGGCCCGTAGACTCCGCGGGGGGGGGGGGGGGGGCCCCCCCCCCCCCGGCCCGGCGCCTCGTGGTCTGGGTCAGAAGCCCTCGACGCCCTGGGCGCGGGCGAGCTGGGCGAACTGGTCCTGGGTCTCCTGCGCGACCTCTTCCGGTGTCATCGTGCCCTGGACCATGTCGGCCAGGGAGATGTACATGTCGGGGTTCGCCACGGCGAGCACCTGCATGGACCCGACCGACTCACCGAGGGACGCGTGCACGTCGAGGAGCGCCTGCGGCACGGAGTCCGGCGTCGGGACGCCGTCCTGCAGCGAGATCGTGTCGCGGTCGGCCACGAAGTCGGCATACCCGTCGCCGAGCCAGTACGTCAGCAGCTGGCGCGCTGCCGCCTCGCGATCGGCGTCACCGGTCTTGAACGCGACGAGGGCGTTCGACTGGTCGGGGATGAACGTCCCGACGTTTCCGGACGGCGAGATGGGGAAGAAGCCGATCTTCTCGTCGAGCTCGGCCGAGTCCGCCTTGGCCTGGAGCTGGCCGAAGAAGGAGGTCACCTGGACCACCATCGCGGCGTCACCCGCCAGCAGGGCGTCCCCCTGGTCCTCGAACGTCGCGGTCTTGATGTCCTCGTTGAAGAGGCCCTCGTCGATCAGCGACTCGTACGTCTCGATGGCCCCGAGGATCGTCGGGTCGGTGAACTTCTCCTCGCCGGTGTTCACGCGCTCCCACAAGCCATCCTTGGCCGCGTCGGCGAGCAGGACGTGGATCCACCACTGCGTGGCCCAGAGGTCCTCGCCCATCTCGTAGAACGGCGTCTGCCCCTCGGCCTTGAGGGCGCGGGCGACCTCGAGGAAGGTGTTCCAGTCGGTGGGGATCTCTGCGATCCCGTGCTCGGCGAACACCTCCTTGTTGTAGTACACGCCCTCGACCGCCGGGCTCGTGATCAGCGCCGCGTACTGGGTGCCGTCCAGGCTGCCGGTGATGTCGGCGAGACCGTCGCTGTACGAGTCGACCCACGGTGCGCCGTCGAGCGGCTGGAGGTTGGTCGGGGCGTTGAGCGCGGTCAGCATCGAGGCGGTCGGCTGCCAGAACGCCAGGTCCGGCATGTCGCCCGTGGCGACCTTGGTCTGAATGCCTTGCTCGTACGGGTCGGGGATCGTGACGACCTCGACCTCGGCACCGGTTAGCTCCTCGAACCCGGCGACGACGGCCTCGGGCACCGTGTTGGAGTTCTGCGCGGCCCAGATCGTGAGCGTGGTCCCGTCCAGGTCCGTGTCCTGGGCGGGCCACGCTGCGGGCTCGCCGCCCGCACCGCCGCCGCCCGCGGTCGGGTCACTGCACCCGGCGGCGAGGAGGCCGACGGCGACGACGGCCGTAGTGATGGTCAGATACTTCTTCATATCGACTCCTTGGGATTGACGCAGTCTTCGCCGACTGCGGGTCGAGCGGGGCCGCTACGGCCCCGACGGTCAGACGAGCCCGGCGTGCCGGACTCTCAGGACGCGGGCCTGTGGGCCCGCGGGGATGCGGAGGTGGACGGGTCCGTCGCCGTCGCGCGTGACGTCCCACCCGTCGTCAGGCGGTCCATAGGCGGTGTCGACCGAGCCCGCGGGAAGGTCGAGGTCGATGGCCGTGGCCTCGGGTCCGCGCCACCAGACGACGACGAGCGACTCGTCGGCGCTGCGCAGGCCGGCGGCCACGAGCGGCGCGCTCCAGGTGGGGAGCCCGAGCGGCCAGAACGGGACGGAGTCGACCAGACGTGGCGTCCATCGCTTGGCCAGCTCGACGCCGCGAGCGACGAGCGCCGACTGCTCGGCCGTCATGTCGTCGAGCCGGCCGGAGAGGTAGAGCCGGCCGGCGAGTCCCGTGCACAGCGTGAAGACGATCTGCTCGTCGCTCATCTCCGGCTGCGGGTAGGCCCAGTTCGCGGCCTGCTCGGGCGCGATAGCGACGAGCGCACCGGCCGCGATCGGCGGGTAGAGCAGGGGGTTCTGCTGGTCCGACGTCGACTGCAGGTCGAGCCGCGACAGCAGCGCGTAGTCGGCGCGCATCGCTCCCGACGCGCAGTTCTCGATCACGAGGTCAGGGTGCCGGGCGAGGACGCCGTCGATCCAGTCGAGGTGCGCCCGGTTCTGCTGGAGCAGGCCGTCGCCCGGGCTGTCGGCGCCCAGGTCCGTGCCGGCGCCGGGCGTGACGTTGTAGTCGAGCTTGAAGTAGCCGACGCCGAAGTCCTCGATCAGGCGATCGACAACCTCGTCGAGGTGCTTGATGACGTCGCGGTGCCGCAGGTCGAGCAGGTACCTGCCGTGCTCCGCGATCCGCGTGCCGTGCCGCTGCAGGAACGCCTCGTCCGGCAACAGGTCCGCCAGCGGGCTGCGCACGCCCACGACCTCCGGCTCGAGCCACAGTCCCGGCACCATGCCGGCCGCGCGGATCGCGTCGACGACGCGTCGCAGACCGCCGTCGGGGAACCGCGAGGTCGAGGGCTCCCAGAGGCCGACAGAGTCCCACCAGTCGCCGCCGTCGTCGTACCAGCCAGCGTCGATGCAGAAGTACTCCGCCCCGGCCCGGGCCGCGGCGTCGACCAGCGGCAGGAGCTTGTCCGTGGTGGGGTCCCCCATGAGCGTGTTCATGTAGTCGTTGAACACGACGCCGGGCCGGCGTGGGTTGCGGCGTGACGCCCGGCGGTGCCGGGTCATCTCGCCCAGAGCCTCCTGCCACCCCGACGCCGCCGCGAGGGAGACCGGGACCGACTCGAACGACTCGCCGACCCCGAGGATGTGGGTCCAGGCGTGGTCGTCGTCGGTGGGGCCGAGCAGGCCGAGGACGAGCAGCTCGTCGCCGTTCGCGTCGAGGCGGACCCCGAGCTCGGCGCGCCAGGCGCCGTTGTGCTCGATCTGCCAGGCCAGGGAGCGGCCGTGCTCCGACGCGACGACGCCGCACGGGTTCCGTCGCCCGGACGACCACGAGCCGGCGCCGACGACGCTGCGGGCCCCGCGCGCGTCCTGGTGCTGGTGAGCGGGCAGGTCGAGCGTGACGAGCCCGTCCTGGCCCGAGAGCGGCGTCCAGGCCCAGCGGTTCTCACCCACCCACTCGCCGTGGCCCTCCAGCGACAGCGTCCCGGCTACCGGCGTCGTGCCGACCGGGCGGCCGATCATCAGCGACGACACCGCCTGGAGCACGACGGGCGCGGACCCGTCGTTGCGGACCGACGTCCACGACTGCAACGAGCTGCCGCCGTCCCGGACCCGCAGGTGAGACGTCACGAGCAGGCCGGTGACCGGGTCGCCCTGGCGCACCTGGACGATCGCGCAGCCGTCCGCCCGCTCCACGTCGTGGCCGAGCACGCGCAGCCGGGCACCGATCGAGGTCG
This sequence comes from Antribacter soli, assembly GCF_021568775.1. Classification (GTDB taxonomy): domain Bacteria; phylum Actinomycetota; class Actinomycetes; order Actinomycetales; family Cellulomonadaceae; genus Antribacter; species Antribacter soli. The sequence continues at coordinate 69,520 of NZ_JAKGSG010000006.1, forward strand.
CCGTGTTGCGGGTGTTGGCGCTGGCGTGCCCGTGTCCGACGGCCAGGATCTCCACGAGCGGCTGCGTGGGCGTGCCGGCACCGCCGGTGGACAGACCGGCCGGGGCGTCGTCAGGCAGGACGAGCACCAGCCCGTCGGGGGCCCACAGCGTCACTCGCGTCGCTGCGGGTCGGTCGTTCGCCGTCATCGGCAGGCTCCCTTGCACGGAGCCCATGAAAGCGCATATCAGAAGATGATGCAAGCCTCGGCGGCGAAGCGCTTGGGCCGTGCTGGCAGTTGCCCCGTAACCGCTTTCAGCCACAGCGGGTATCGCCTGAGCCTGCGGTTCCGCTACGGGCGACTGCCTCGTACCTCGGCCCACACCCTGCGCTGCACCTCCGGCTCAGCCGACGTTGTTGATCGGCTGAGCCTGCGGTTCCGCTCCGGGCGAGTGCCTCGTACCTCGGCCCACACCCTGCGCTGCACCTCCGGCTCAGCCGACGTCGGCCACCCTGGCGGCGCGCGGCGCTGCCGACGACCTCAGGATCAGGTCGGGGACGAACCTCACCGACGCCGGGACGGTCCCGCTGTCGATCTGGGTACTGAGCAGGTGGAACGCCTTCTGGCCGAGCCGGACGAAGTCCTGGCGGACCGTGGTCAGGGGCGGTGTCCACAGGTGGCTGAGCGGGTGGTCGTCGAAGCCGATGACGCTCACGTCCTCGGGGACCCGCTTGCCGGCGTCGGTCAGCCCCTTGGTCAGGCCCATGGCGAGCTCGTCGTTGCCGCACAGCACCGCGGTCACCTCGTCCGAGAGCGCGAGCCGCGTACCCGCGTCGTAGCCGGAGTCCGGTGCCCAGTCGGCGTACAGGACCGGCGGGACGACGGCGCCCGCCTCCGTGAGCGCGTCGCGCCAGCCCAGCATGCGGGCGCTCGGGCGGCCGGGCGAAGGGATCGCGACGTGGTAGACGGTGTGGTGGCCGATGTCCAGCAGGTGCCTGGTGGCGCGGGCGGCGGCGGCGCGGTCGTCCATGAACGCGTGCGCGACCTGCTCGTCGGACGGCTTGCCGGAGGCCGCTGCGACGACGGGCAGCCACGGTGGCATCGCCGCGAGCGCGGCCACACCGGGCGGGTCGTACTCCAGGACGATCGCGCCGGCCATCGGCTGGCCGAGCGCATGGTCGATCGCCGCGTCGACGGTCCGCCGGTCGTCGGCATCCACGACCGAGATGACCACCATGTAGCCGGCCTGGCGCGCGGCCTCCTCGATGCCCTGGATCGTCGAGGCGTAGCCGTACCGCGTCGTGTCACCCGCGAACACTGCGATCAGGGGCTGACCGCCGGTCGCCAGAGCCCGGGCCGCCCCGTTCGGCCGGAAGCCGAGCTCCTTGATGGCGGCCATGACCCGGGCCCGGCGCTCCGGGCTGACCGGCACCGAGCCGGTGAGCACGCGCGAGACGGTCGGCACCGAGACGCCGGCGACGCGCGCGACGTCGGCGATGACAGGCGGCTTCATCGGGCGATCGTTTTCCACAGGGCCAGGTTACGCGCTCACCGTGCCGATGCCGGAGTACCCCTTGCCAACCGGGATGATTGACGCTTTCATGTTCCCCGGCACCGTGTCGTCGACACGACAGCCGCCGTCTCTCGTCCGCGCGACGCCGGAAGTCACGCGGCACAGAGGCCGTCCGAGGTCCCGATCCACGAAGGGGTGGAACCCAGGTGAGCATTCCTGATAGCGCAGATCAGACCACAGCCGTGCGGAGGTCGCGCCACCGACGACGGTGGGGCGGAGTCGTGGTGACAGCCCTCGTCGCGGCCACCCTCACGGTCGCACAGCCGGCCGCTGCCGAGACCGACGTCCTCACGGTGGACTTCGGCGCCACGACCGGAGCCTTCCGGGGCGGTGCGACCGGCACCCTCTACGGGTTCGGCGACATCGGTGTCCCGACGTCGGCGCTCGTCAACGGCGCCCACATCACCAACTCGTCCCAGCGTGCCCCGTACGGCACCCAGCACCCCAGCGGTGACTCGCTGCGGATCGAGGACGGGTTCTTCGCCAAGCACGGTACGGAGCTGGCGATCTACATCCAGGACTACTACCCCGACTGGCCGTACAACGGCGGACAGCGCCCGGGGGACACGCGCACCTACAACCAGGCGAACGGCGCCTTCACCAACCAGGCGAACGGCGTGTGGGACTACCTCGAGGTCGTCGAGTTCGTCACCGAAGCGGTGGCCGCGCAGTCCGACCGCCCTCAGTCCTACCTCTTCATCCCGTTCAACGAGCCCGACGGCGGCAACTGGTACCCGAACTGGTCGACCCAGCGCGACCAGTTCAACGCCGACTGGAGCGCGGTCCACGCGAAGATCCAGCAGGTCTGGCAGCGCCACGGCCTCGGGCACGCGCGCATCGGCGGCACCGGCGACACCCGCTGGCAGCCCGCCCGTACGAACGACTTCCTCCGGTACACCCGGGACCAGGGCACCCTGCCGGACGTGTTCATCTGGCACGAGCTCGGCATCGACAACCTCGCCACCTACCGGACGCACTTCGCCGACTACCGCGCGCTCGAGCAGTCGCTGGGCGTCTCGCCCATCCCCGTCAACATCACCGAGTACGGCATGCTGCGCGACATGGGCGTGCCCGGACAGCTCGTCCAGTGGTTCTCCATGTTCGAGGACACGAAGGTCGACGCCCAGACCGCCTACTGGAACTACGCCGGCAACCTCTCCGACAACACCGCCCGTCCGGGCGGCGCCAACGGCGGCTGGTGGATGTTCAAGTGGTACGGCGACCTGGCTGGGTCGCAGACCGTCCGGGTGACACCGCCTCAGCCGAACGCGGTCGACAGCCTCCAGGGCATCGGGGCGATCGACGCGGCCAACCGCCGCGCGACCGTGCTCTACGGCGGCACCGAGGACGACGTCCAGGTCGACCTGCGCGGCCTCTCCTCCGCCGTCTTCGGCACCGCCGTCGACGTCGAGGTCCGCGAGGTCACGCTCACCGGCGCCGAGGGCCTCGCCGCGACTCCGCGCGTCGTCCACGCCCTGGACGGGGTTGCCGTCAGCGGCGGCAACCTGAGCGTCACCGTTCCGACGTACGACCGGTACGCCGCCTATCAGGTGGTGATCACGCCTCAGCAGGATCGAGCGATCACTGTCGATCCGGTGTGGACGACGAGCGTGGAGGCCGAGGCCACCCAGCTCACCGCCGCCACGGCCTACTACCAGAACCCCCAGGCGGGCGGGGGCTGGAAGTTCCTCGCCTCGGGGAGCAACGACGTCGGGTCGTTCAACCAGCCGACGTCCAAGGCGGACTGGACGGTCACCGTTCCCCGCACCGGCACCTACCGGTTCCAGGTCATCGGCTCCGCGCCGGGCAAGCCCGGCAGGCACGCCCTCTTTGTCGACGGCTCCAGCCGGACCACCATCCAGTACACGGCCGACCTTGCGCTCAACGCGACGTCCAAGTGGCAGTACCGCGGCAGCGCCGAGGTCTCGGTGTCGCTCACCGCGGGGACGCACGTCCTGTCCGTCCGGGCGAGCCAGAACGGGACCCAGGTTCTCCCGGGCTCGGACATCACCCTGGACAAGTTCGTCGTCACCGACACCACGACCGGCGAGCCGACGGCGTATCCCGCCAGCACCCTGCGCTACCACGGCGGGGCGGCCCTCGGCTGGCAGTCGGGGACGCGAGGCTTCGGCAGCGTCGCCGGCCAGGCACAACGGGCCGACGCCTACCTCAACGCGATGGAGACCGGCTACTACGACGTCGCGGTGGAGTACTACACGACGGGGGCGTCCGACCTTCGCCTCGACCTCGGTGGCCGCAGCGCCTCGGTGGTCCAGGTCCCGAACGCCGGTCACCGCCGGACCACGGTCCGCGCCCACCTGACGGAAGGGATCAACGAGCTCGAGCTGAGGTCGAACCTCGGGGTCCGCGTGAAGTCGGTGACCGTCACCCGCGCACCTGCGGGAGATGCCTCGGCGTCGACCTTCGAGGGCGAGGCGCTGACGCGCAACGGGAGCGCGGCGGTGGCGAGCGTCGATCCTGCTGCCGGCTCGAACGCCTCCGGCGGCCAGTACGTGGGGTGGGTCGGCAACGGGAGCAACAACTACGTCTCGATCCCCCGTAGCGGCGGGTTCGCCGCTGCCGGCAGCTACAACCTCGTCATCCACTACGCGAACGCCGAGCTGGCGGGTTCGCACGACTACAACCCGCAGGTGGTCGACCGGCAGGTCGTCGTCACCGAGGGCACGGGGGCGACGCCCGTCGGTTCCGCGTTCTTCCGCTACACCTACGCGTGGAACAGCTTCTGGCAGCGGACCGTACCGATCACCCTGACCACGAGCACCGGCGCGATCCGGCTCGGGAACCCCTCCGCATGGGCTCCCGACATCGACAAGGTGACGGTCGCCCCGCTCGTCGCCGGCTCACCGACCACTGTCCAGCTTCCCTAGGTGATCAACGCCGGCCCTCCGGCCGAGGTAGTCGTTCCGTCCGACGGAGCGACTACCTCGGCCGGGGGGCCGGCGTACCAGGCTCCAGCTGCTGCTTCGCCACCTGCACGAACGTGTGCATCAGAGCCCTCGTGGTGTCGCGGGCCTTCTCGACCTCTTCCCTGGACCTCGCGCGGGCGAACAGGTCCATGGCGTCGAACGCCTCAAAGCCGGCCGTGACGACCTCCGGTGCATCGGTGAGCAGCTGAACCCGGAACAAGGCCTCGAGCGCCGCGTCGCGACGACGTCGGGCCTCGCGCTGCAGCTGGTCCAGGTCGGGATCGGCGGCGTCGCGGTGCGTGGTGTACCAACGGTCGAGCTGGCTGCGCCGGTAGTTCGCCAGCGCGCCGCCGAACGAGCTGTAGGCCTCGACGCGCTCCTGCCGGAGCTTCTCACCTCGCGCGAGGTCGTTGGCTTCCTTGACGGCCCGTCGCTGGAACGCGTGGGTGAAAGCTGCGCCCAGGAGCGTTCCGAGGACCGCGACGACGCTGGTGGCGATCAGTTCCATGCCGCAGAGCACAGCACACGGGCGGGCCTGTGACCAGCGCCTACGCCCGCTCGGCCGACGATCGCACCCCACGTCGCCCGTCGGGCGCCCGCCCCCGGACGGGTGATCCTCGTATCGGCAGGCTCGATAGATGAGACAGGCCTTGTCGAAGTGTCCACGTCGTGGATAACCTGCGTCTCGCGAGCCGACTCCGGGTCAAGCCCTGCTTGTTCCCACCGGTCGGCTCGCACCACGAGGAGAAGCCGCCACGACCGGGAGGAAGCCATGCATCACCCGCTCCCCCGTCGAGCCCTCCTCACGGCCACCCCGGCATCTCTGTCGGCGTGCGTGGTCGCCTCCCGCTGTCGATGCTGTCTCTAGAGCGTTCGCGAGACGCCTGACCACCAGCGCGCCTGCGCGCGCCCGTGGCCGCGGCGAACTCACGACGCTCCGGCTCGACTCCAACGCTCCCATCAGGTGCAGCACGCCCGCAGACCGGGCGGGCGCAGACACCACTCCCACCACCACACCGAAGGACACACCATGGCCCGCATCTACGACGACGCGACCAAGCTGATCGGCAACACCCCTCTCGTGAAGCTCAATGCGCTCACGGAGGGCCTGGAGGCCACCGTCGTGGCCAAGCTCGAGTTCTACAACCCGGCCAACTCCGTGAAGGACCGCATCGGCGTGTCGATCATCGACGCGGCCGAGGCGTCCGGTGAGCTCCAGCCGGGCGGCACGATCGTCGAGGGCACGTCGGGCAACACCGGCATCGCCCTGGCCTGGGTGGGCGCGGCACGCGGCTACAACGTCGTGCTCGCCATGCCCGAGACCATGTCCAAGGAGCGCCGCGCGCTGCTGCGCGCGTACGGCGCCGAGCTCGTGCTCACGCCGGGCTCGGAGGGCATGAAGGGCGCCGTCGCGGCCGCGGAGCGCATCGCGGCGGAGCGGCCGGGCGCGGTCCTGGCCCGCCAGTTCGCCAACGAGGCCAACCCCGCGATCCACCGGAAGACCACCGCCGAGGAGATCTGGGCCGACACCGACGGCACGGTCGACATCGTCGTGTCCGGCATCGGCACCGGCGGCACCATCACGGGCGTCGGCCAGGTGCTCAAGGAGCGCAACCCCGGCATCAAGATCGTGGCCGTCGAGCCGCAGGAGTCGCCGATCCTCAACGGCGGCGCGCCCGGCCCGCACAAGATCCAGGGCATCGGCCCGAACTTCGTCCCGGAGATCCTCGACACCAAGATCTACGACGAGGTCGTCGACATCTCCGCCGAGACCGCCCTCGAGGTCGCGCGCCGCACCGCCAAGGAGGAGGGCCTCCTGGTCGGCATCTCCTCGGGCGCGGCCATCGCCGCCGCCCTCGAGATCGGCAAGCGGCCCGAGAGCGCGGGCAAGCTGATCGTCGTCATCGTGCCCGACTTCGGTGAGCGCTACCTGTCCACCATTCTTTTCGAGGGCCTCCTCGACTGATGACGCTGCCGGCCCGGGCCCGCGCGTTCCTGCAGCTCCTCCGTGAGGACCAGCTGGGCGCGCGGGGCCCCCACCCCGCCCCGCGGTCGCTCCTCGAGGTCGCCCTCGCCTACCCGGGGGTGCACGCGGTGTGGACGCACCGGGTGGTGCACCGGATGTGGCGGCACCCGGCGCTGCGGCTGCCGGCGCGGCTGCTCTCCCAGCTGTCGCGCGCCGCGACCGGGATCGAGATCCACCCCGGCGCCCGGATCGGCCATCGCCTCTTCATCGACCACGGCATGGGCGTGGTGATCGGCGAGACCACCGTCGTGGGCGACGACGTCATGCTCTTCCACGGCGTGACGCTCGGCGGCCGCTCGATGCGCCGGGGCAAGCGGCACCCCACCCTCGGCGACCGCGTCATGGTCGGCGCGGGCGCGAAGGTTCTCGGCCCGGTCTGGATCGGCGACGACGCGCAGGTCGGCGCGAACGCCGTCGTCGTCAAGGACGTCCCTCCCGGAGCGGTCGCCGTCGGCGTGCCGGCGCGCATCCGCATCCCGGAGGCGCACCCGCACCCGCGCCCCGCCATCGAGGACCCGTCGCAGCTCATCGAGTACGTGATCTGAGGCGCTCGGCAGAGGTCTGGCGTGGGGGGGGGGGGGGGGGGGGGGGGGGCGGGGGGGGGGGGCCGGGGGGCGGCGCCGCCCGGGGTGCGGGTGCGGGCTGGGGGGGCCCCTCACCGGGGTCCCCCTTTGCCCCCACAGAGTGAGCGGCCTCCGACGCTTCGCTTCGCCCCGGCGGTCCGCCCGACAGCTGCCCCTCGCCTCTCCCGCGAGGGGGCGGGCTGCGTCGGGCACCCGATAGGGTGTGCACGGTGTTACCCGGGACCGTGCGTCCCGGGTAACAGGACGCGACCGCTCGACGACGAGGACAACCATGCGCATCGGCATCCAGACCGGCTACTGGTCCCGCAGGCCCCCGAAGGGCATCCAGCAGGCGCTCGTCGCCGCCGAGGCCCTCGGCCTCGACTCGGTGTGGACCGCAGAGGCCTACGGCTCCGACGCGTTCACGCCGCTGGCCTGGTGGGGCTCACGCACCCGCCGCGTGCGGCTCGGCACCGGCATCGCCCAGATGGCGGCCCGCACGCCCACCGCCACCGCGATGCAGGCGATCACCATGGACCACCTGTCGAAGGGCCGGTTCGTGCTGGGGCTCGGGGCGTCTGGCCCGCAGGTCGTCGAGGGCTGGTACGGCCAGCCCTACCGCAAGCCGCTGGCGCGCACACGCGAGTACGTGGACATCCTGCGCGAGGTCTTCGCCCGCGAGCGCCCCGTCGCGTACGACGGCGAGTTCTACCAGCTCCCGCTGCCGGCCGACGCGCCCGGCGCCATGGGCCTCGGCAAGGCGCTCAAGCCGACCGTGCACCCGTTCCGGAAGGAGATCCCGGTCGTGCTCGCCGCCCAGGGGCCGAAGAACGTGGCTCTCGCGGCCGAGATCGCCGACGGGTGGATGGCCGGCTTCTACGCCCCGCGCATGGACGCCGAGTTCCGGGCTCTGCTCGACGAGGGGTTCGCGGCACGCTCGGAGGAGCGTTCCCCCGCGAGCGGGTTCGAGGTCCTGGCGACGGTGCCCGTCGTCGTGCGGGACGACGTCGAGGCCGCCGCGGACGTGATCCGGCCCCACATCGCGCTGTACGCGGGCGGAATGGGGTCCAAGGAGGCGAACTTCCACAAGGCGTCGCTCGACCGGCTCGGCTACCAGGACGCGATGGACGAGGTCCAGGCGCTGTACCTGGCGGGCCGCAAGGACGAGGCCGCGGCGGCAGTTCCGACGGCGCTCGTCGAGGAGATCGCGCTCGTCGGGCCGGCGTCGAAGGTGCGCCGCGACCTGGAGCGGTGGGAGTCGACCGCCCTGACGACGCTGCTCGTCCAGGGCGACCCGGCCTCGATGCTGGCGGTGCTCGCGGCGGCGCAGGACCGCACCCCCGCCGGACGCGTGCGGTCGGCGGCGGGGGCGGCCCTGGCGCGGATCGCGCCGCGCAAGGTCTAGCTCAGCCGGGCGCCCACCCGGGCCGCGCGGAGTGCGTGCCACAACAGCCAGCCGATCATCCAGAACTCGCCGACGGTCGCAAGGTACGGGAGCAGCTCAGCCGCCGGTGCGGCGGCGGGTGCCAGGTAGGTGACGAAGCCGCTGACGATGTACCCGACGCCGCCGGCCACCAGGATCCAGCCGAGCGCGCGCGGCATGCCCGATCGCAGCGCGAGGACGCCCATCGGGATGAGCCACAGCCCGAAGAAGAGCGTGGCGACGTCCCAGAAGCTGCCGCTGAGGACCCACAGGAGCTGGACCGAGCCGGCGGCGCCACCAGCCCCGCCTCCGGCCGCGTCACCGGTGAACGGCGGCGCGAGGGCGGTGTCCAGCGCCGCGCCGAGGCAGGCAGCACTCGCCAGGATCGCGACCGCGTTGACCAGCCCGAAGGCGGCCAGCGAGCCCGCCGCGAACGCGTCGACGCCACGGAACAGCCTGTAGAACCACAGGGCGACGAGCGCCTGGACGACGACGAGCGTGAGCTCCAGGCCGATCCCCAGGCGTGCGAGGGCCTCGTTCTCGACGATGTGGGCGAGGGTCGACGCCGGGCTGTCAGGGTCGAACAGCATCGGGCGGATGACGAGGAACCCCGGTATCGCGACGAGGGCCATCGCGAGGTAGAGCAGCCCGGTGGTGCGTGCCGTGCGTGGGTGGAGCGAGTTCATGGGGGTCCTCTCGGTTCAACCTTACGTTGTAAGGCGACCTTACGACGTAAAGTGGCCCACGGGAAGGGATGGACCGGATGACGAACATCGAGTCGATGAGGGCGACGCGGGCGCCGCTGACCCGCGAGCGCGTCCTGGCGGCAGCGGTCGCGCTGGCCGACGCCGAGGGGATCGCCGCCGTGACGATGCGGCGCGTCGCTGGCGAGCTCGGCGTCGAGGCGATGTCGCTCTACCACCACCTGCCCGGCAAGGCGGACCTGCTCGACGGGCTGGTCGACGTCGTCGCGGCCGAGGTGGCGACGGAGATCGCAGGGCGCGACCTGCCTGCCGAGGACTGGCGCGCGGAGGTCAGCGCCCGCTGCCTCACGGCGCGCACGGTCATGCTGCGCCACCCCTGGGCGCCGGGGCTGATGGGCTCGCGCTCGACCGTCCCGCCGGTCGTGTACGGCCTCTACGAGGGCGTCGTCGGGGCGATGGTCCGTGGCGGACTCTCGTACCGCCTGGCCCACCGAGCGCTCCACGCGCTCGGCAGCATGGTGCTGGGCTTCACGCAGGAGGTCTTCCGCCCGGCCGAGGCGGGAGGGAGCCTCGAGCCCGAGCTCGCCGAGGCCGGGCTCGCCGCGATCGTCGATGCGCTGCCGTACACGGCGGCGATGATCACGACCGAGATGCACGACGCCACCGACCCGGTTCTCGGCTGGTGCGACAGCCAGACCGAGTTCGAGTTCACGCTCGACCTCCTGCTGGACGGCCTGGAGCGCGCCCGCGCCTGACCCGGATCAGGTCTGGTCCGGGAACCAGACCGCTCGGCGCAGGTCGACCCGGCGGCCGTCGCGCGAGAGCGGGCAGCCCTCGGCGCGCAGCGCGTCGAGGGCCTCGGTGAGGTGGTGCGCGGGCGGCGACCCCGCCGCGTTGACGACGCGCCACCACGGGAGGTCGCCGTCGGAGGCGAGGTGGGCGTACCGGTCGCCGGAGCCCGCGAGGACCGCCCCGACCTGGCGGGGGCCGCCGCGGTGCAGCGTCTCGGCCACGATCTCCGCGACCAGCCCGTACGTCATCGCGCGGGCGGGCGGGATCCTGCGCACGAGGTCGAGGACGGCGGTGACGTACTCCTCGGCGTCGGACAGCTCAGGGGCCACCCGGGCATCGTAGCCACGGCCGATATCTGGTGGCGCGGACGTGGTGCCGGGGCGACGATCGACCCCATGACGCTCCCCGACGGCTACCGCTTCCGCCCGCTCACCGAGGACGACCGGCGGCTCGTCGTCGAGCTCGACGCGTGGGCGTTCCCCACGTCCTCCGAGACCGACGACGTCCTGGGCGTCCCGTCCCCGCTGAGCTGGGACCGCACGACCGGCATCGAGGCGGACGGGTTCGACGGCCTGGCGGCGCTCCATGCGTCCTACCCGTTCACCGGGTTCCAGGTGCCGGGCGGCACGCTCCCGACGGCGGGGCTCACCTGGGTGGGCGTGCACCCGCAGCACCGCCGTCGTGGGCTGCTCAGCGCGATGATCGACCAGCACCTCGCCGACTGCATGGACCGGGGCGAGCCGCTCTCGGCGCTGTTCGCCGCGGAGGCCGCCATCTACGGCCGGTTCGGGTACGGCCGCGCCGCGGACGACCTGCGCCTGCAGATCCCGCGCGGCGCCGAGCTGCGCCACGTCCCCGGCGCGGAGCGGCACACGGTGCGGATCGAGGCGGCGTCGCGCGACCGGCACGGGGCCCTGGTCGACGCCCTGCACCGTGCGGCGGGTGTGGCCCCCACGGGCGCGCCGGGCCTCAACCGCCCCGGGTGGGCCGAGCGGGAGACGGAGGAGCTGCAGGCGTCGTACTGGGCCGACCCGCCGATGTACCGGGGCGGCCGGGAGCCGCGGCGCATCGCCGTCGTCGAGCTCGACGGCGAGCCGCGCGGGTACGCGACGTTCCGGCGCAAGCACGCCTGGGAGAACGCGGGGCCGCGCGGCACCGTGCTCGTCGGCGAGGCGGTCGCCCTCGACGGAGCGGCTGCGCGCACCCTGTGGGGCGTGCTCGTGGACCTGGACCTCATGGCCGAGGTCACGATCGCCTTCCTCCCGGTGGACGACCCGGTCCAGCACCTCCTCCTCGACCCGCGGGCCGCACTCCCGCGCACACCCGACAACGTCTGGGTGCGGATCGTCGACGTCCCTGCCGCCCTCGCCGGCCGCACCTACGCGGCGGACGTCGACGTCACGATCGCCGTGACGGACATGCGCCTGCCGGGCAACGCCGGCACGTGGCGGCTGCAGGCGACGGCCTGGGGCCCGGCGAAGGCCGAGCGCGTCTTCGAGGACCCCGCGATCTCCCTCGACGTGCGCGAGCTCGGCGCCGCCTACCTCGGCGGGATGACGCTCGCCTCCCTCGCGGCCGCCGGCCTGGTCGCCGAGCACACGCCCGGCGCGCTCGCGCGTGCGAGCGCCGCCTTCGCGTGGCCGGTCAAGCCCGTCTGCAGCTGGGTCTTCTGAGCGCGGGCTTCCGACGGCGGCCCGGCTGCGTCCGCCCTACACCTGGCAGGTGCCGCACCAGAACAGGTTGCGTCCCGCGAGCTCCTTGACCAGCACGGGCGAGCCGCACACCCGGCACGGCAGCCCGTCGCGGTGGTAGACGTAGAACGCGTCGTCGGCCGGGACGGAGCCGGGCTCGCCGTCGGTGTTCTGGCGGGTTCGACCGCCCCGCACGGCCGTGGCCGGCGACGCCGCGTCCCGGTGCTCCGGCCGGGTCGTGACGATCGCCCCCGTGCGGGCGCCGTCGCGCATGAGCACGACGAGGTCGTCCCACAGCGCGCGGACCGCGGCCGCCGGGACGTCGCGGCCGGCTCGCAGCGGGTCGAGGCCTGCGCGATGGAGCGCCTCGGCGCGGTAGATGTTGCCCACCCCGGCGACGACGGCCTGGTCCATCAGCAGCTGCCCGATCGTGACGCGGGACCGGCCGACGGCGGCGGCGAAACGCGCTGCGCCCTGAGGGGTTCCGCCGGCGTCAGGACCGGGGTCGGCGCGGATCGGGTCCGGGCCGAGGCGCTCCTCGACCGCCACCTTCTCCGCCCCGGTGATCACCTCGCAGGCAGCGGGGCCGGTGAGGTCAGCGGCGGCGTGGTCGCCGAGCAGGCGCACGCGCACGGCACCCCGCGGCGCCGGCGGTTCCCACTCCGCGACCCCGCGCGACGCGAGGGAGGGAGAGGTGCCAGGAGCGCCCGGGGCGACCCGTTCGTCGGGCAGCACCGTCTCCCGCTCGCCGATCCGGCGCCGCGGGGCGCCGATGGCGTGCGCGACCGGCGCGGAGCCGTCACCGGAGAACGTCCACGCCCCGTAGAGGCCGAGGTGGGTGCGCAGCCAGACGACGTCGTCCTGGTCTCCCCCGAAGCCGAGGAAGAGCTGCTTGCCCCAGGCCTCGGACGCGACGAGCACGCGCCCGCTCAGCAGCGCGGCCCCGTCGGAGAACCGGCCCTGCGGGCTGGACACGGCCAGGGTCTGGCCGTCGAAGAGCGTGGAGAGGGTCCGCGCGAGGCGGTGGACGGTGTGTCCCTCAGGCACGCGACTTCTCGTAGGCGGCGAGCTGGTCGATGCGGCGCTGGTGGCGCGGGTCGCCGGAGAACGGCTCGGCGACGAACGCGTCGACGAACGACGTCGCCTCCTCGACCGTGTGCATGCGCCCGCCCACGGCGATGACGTTGGCGTCGTTGTGCTGGCGGCCGAGGCGCGCGGTCTCGAGGGACCAGGCAAGGACTGCCCGCACGCCGGCGACCTTGTTCGCCGCGATCTGCTCGCCGTTGCCCGAGCCACCGATCACGATGCCGAGCGACCCCGGTTCGGCAACGACCGCCTCGCCGGCCTCGAGGCAGAACGAGGGGTAGTCGTCGAGCGGGTCGTAGTCGTGGGCACCGTGGTCCACGACGTCGTGCCCGTCGGCGATCAGGTGCTTCACCAGGTGGGTCTTGAGCTCGTACCCGGCGTGGTCGGCGGCGATGTGCAGGCGCATGGCGCCATCTTCCCCCATCCGCAGGGAGGTGTCGGCGGCTGGTCGTAGTCTGGGCGGCATGACCACCGACGCCAGCCTCCGGTCGGGCATCGACCTCGACGCCCTCGACCCCGCCGTCCGCCCGCAGGACGACCTGTACCGCCACGTCAACGGCACGTGGATCGCCGGCCACGAGATCCCTGCGGACCGCGCCATGGACGGCGCCTTCCGCGCACTGCACGACCAGGCCGAGGAGCACGTCCGCGAGATCATCGTGGACCTGGCCGCCGGCGGCGCCGAGGCCGGCAGCACCAACGCCAAGGTCGGCGCGATGTTCGCGAGCTTCATGGACACCGAGCGCATCGAGGCGCTCGGTACCGAGCCGCTGGCCGAGGACCTCGCCCTGATCGAGGGCGCGTCGGACAAGGCGGCGCTGACGGCCGCCCTGGGGGCGCTGCAGCGCACGGGCGGCGCGCACGCCGTCGGCTTCTGGGTCGACAACGACGCGAAGGACCCCGAGCGGTACGTGGTGTACCTGGTGCAGTCGGGCCTCGGACTGCCGGACGAGGCCTACTACCGCGAGGAGCAGTACGCCCGGGTCCGGGAGAAGTACACGCCGCACGTCGCACGGATGCTGGCGTTCGCCGGTGTGACGGAGGGCGCGGAGCGCGTCGTCGCCCTGGAGACCCGCCTCGCCGAGCACCACTGGGACGTGGTGAAGCGCCGCGACGCCGACCTGACCTACAACCCGATGCCCCTGGCCGAGCTGGCCGAGAAGGCGCCGGGCTTCGACTGGGCCGCCTGGGTCGCGGCCCTCGGCGCTCCCGAGGGTGCTCTGGACGACGTCGTGGTCCGCGAGCCGGACTACGCGGTCGGCCTCGCCGGCCTGTGGGAGTCGGAGCCCCTGGAGGACTGGAAGCTCTGGCTGACCTACCACCTGGTCTCGGCCCGCGCTCCGTACCTGGCGGACGAGATCGTCGAGGCGAACTTCGACTTCTACGGCCGCACGCTCACCGGCGCGCAGGAGGTGCGCGAGCGCTGGAAGCGCGGCGTCTCCCTCGTCGAGGGCGCGCTCGGCGAGGCCGTGGGCGCCGAGTACGTGGCCCGGCACTTCCCGCCGTCCCACAAGGAGCGGATGGACCGGCTCGTCGAGGCCCTCGTGGCGGCGTACCGGGAGTCCATCGAGAGCCTCGACTGGATGACCGACGAGACGAAGGCCAAGGCGCTCGCGAAGCTCGAGCGGTTCACGCCGAAGGTCGGCTACCCGGTGAAGTGGCGCGACTACTCGGCCCTCGAGGTCGACGCGGCGGACCTGCTGGGCAACGTCCGCCGCTCCAACGCGTTCGACCAGGACCGTGAGCTGGGCAAGATCGGCAAGCCCCTCGACCGCGACGAGTGGTTCATGACGCCGCAGACGGTCAACGCCTACTACAACCCGGGCATGAACGAGATCGTCTTCCCGGCCGCGATCCTGCAGCCGCCGTTCTTCGACCCGGATGCCGACGACGCGGTGAACTTCGGCGGCATCGGCGGCGTGATCGGGCACGAGATCGGCCACGGCTTCGACGACCAGGGCTCCAAGTACGACGGCGACGGGCGCCTCGAGGACTGGTGGACGGCCGACGACCGGTCGGAGTTCGACAAGCGCACCTCCGCGCTGATCGCCCAGTACGACGCGTTCCGCCCGGTCCAGCTCGCGCAGGACGGCCCGCACGTCAACGGCAGCCTGACGATCGGCGAGAACATCGGCGACCTCGGCGGCCTGTCCATCGCGATCAAGGCCTACCGGATCGCACTGGGCGGCCCGCTGGAGGAGGCGCCGGTGATCGACGGCCTCACGGCGCTGCAGCGCGTGTTCCTCGGCTGGGCCCAGGTGTGGCAGTCGAAGGGGCGCGACGAGGAGGTCGTGCGCCGTCTGGCGACCGACCCGCACTCGCCGAACGAGTTCCGCTGCAACGGCGTCGTACGCAACGTCGACGAGTTCTACACGGCGTTCGAGGTCGGTGCGCAGGACGCGCTGTACCTCGCCCCGGAGGAGCGTGTCCGGATCTGGTGACGCCGCCCGACGGCGAACGGGTCGCCTCCCGCAGGAGGCGACCCGTTCGCATGTCCAGGCTTCTCGCCGACGTGGTCGGTCCGTCCTGACCGACCGACCACGTCGGCAGGCGTGGCGGTCAGTTGCTGTTGATGCCGGCCTTCGCGATGGTGAAGCCCCGGCCGGTGGCGTCGGCGACGCACGTCATGCCGGTGTCCGCGCTGCTGCAGGTGAAGCCGTTCGCCGACGTGCTCTGGCCGTACGCCAGCTTCTGCACGTCCGCCGCGGCCACCTGGGGCTGCTTGTCCGCCGCGATGCACGGATAGCCGATGTTGCCCTGCGCGTCCACCGTCGCGACGTAGCCGACGGTGCCTGCGCAGGTGTCGACGGGCGCCGGCTGGTTGTTGAGCTTGGCGATGCCACAGCGGGCCTCGTCGGCAGTGATGTAGCAGGTGATGTTCCCGCTGGGCGCCGCGAACACGGCTGACCCTGCCGGGACCGCCCACGGCTCGCCGGCCTCCGGTCCGCCCGTGGCAGGGGCTGTGCCGCCCGACGCCACGGACGTGGGGTCGGAGCCGCCAGGCGTCTCGTCGGAACTGCCGATCAGGTTGATCGCGAAGATCAGCGCGGCGACCACGAGGACCACGTCGATCGCGATGAACGCGATCCAGCCCGGGGTGAGCTTGCGGCGCGCCGGGGCGGGAGCGTAGCCCTGCTGGTACCCGGCCGCCGGCTCCGCGGCGTACTGCCCTGAGTACTGCGGGTCGTACGGCTGCGGCGCGTAACCCGGCTGCGGCGCGTACTGGGCCGGGGGGTACTGGGAGGGCGCAGGCGCATAGCCGCCCTGCTCGGGGAAGTACTGCTGCAGGCTCGCGTCCTCGTACGACTGCTGAGGCTGCGGCTGGGCATGGTTGTGGAGGGACTGCACCACCGGCTGGCCCGGACGGGCGGGCGCCGGCGTGACGGCCTGGGAGAACTGAGAGGCGGGCGAGATCGCCGGGGGCATCCGCGTCGCGGCCGAGACGCGCTGCACGGGCGCCATGGGCTGAGACGGCCCCGTGGGCTGGGACGCCATCGGCGGCTGAGGCGGTACCGGAGGCTGCCCGGAGGGCGGCGTCGCGGGCTGCCCGGCAGCCTGGACGGGCGCGACAGGCTCCGCGTCCGGCGGCTGTGGCACGGGCGCGTGCACGGTCGGCTGCGCCTGCGTCCGCTGCGCCGGCTCCTGCGCCGGGGTCGGCGACGTGGGCTCACGGGGTTCCTCGCCGGGTGCCCCGTCGTACGGGTACGCGGGCCTGCCAGGTGCGGCCCCTGGCGGAGGCGGCGGTGGCACTGCGCCGGACATCTCGACTCCTCGCTCCTCGGGTCTGGCTCGGGTCCGCCCGCGGCGCGCCCAAGGCCATCGGGCAGGATGTCACGTCGGACGGGGACTGGTCGAACCAGGATCGGATCTTTTCCATCGCATCCGGGACGAACTGGTCACCGGCGAGCACGAATCGACCACGTGGGCCCAACGTTACCGGTACGGCCTGACAGAGCCGTAGAGGCCTGGGGAAAAGCCGAGGGGAGCGTCGGAGTCGCGTGGCATGATCGACCCTGGTTTCACAGGGGGCGCCTGGCGCCCGTGACGAGTGGAGGGTCCGTGCCCGGAGAGAACCTGACGCGCGCAGAGGCGATCGAGCGCGCCGGTGTCGTGTCCGTCGAGTCGTACGAGATCGCGCTGGACCTGACGACGGGTCCGACGACGTTCGCATCCACCACGACCGTCCGCTTCGCGGCGACCGAGGGCGCCGCCACGTTCATCGACCTGGTGGCACCGTCGCTGCGGTCCGTCGTCCTGAACGGGCGCGAGCTCGACCCGGCCGAGGTGTTCGCCGACTCGCGGATCACGCTCGACGGCCTGGCCGCCTCCAACGAGCTGGTCGTCGTCGCCGACTGCGCGTACACGAACACGGGCGAGGGCCTGCACCGCTTCGTCGACCCCGTCGACGGCGAGGTGTACCTCTACACGCAGTTCGAGGTCCCGGACTCACGCCGGGTGTTCGCGGTCTTCGAGCAGCCCGACCTCAAGGCGACGTTCCAGTTCACGGTGACCGCGCCCGCCGCGTGGGAGGTCGTGAGCAACGAGCCGACGCCGGAGCCCGCCTCCGCGACCCACGCGAGCGACCCGGCGGTGGGGGCAGCGACCTGGACGTTCACGCCCACGCCCCGCATCTCCTCGTACATCACGGCGCTCGTCGCCGGCCCGTACTCCGTGGAGCGGTCGTCCCTGACGTCGTCCGACGGGCGGGAGATCCCGCTCGGCGCGTTCGCGCGCAAGTCGCTCGCCAAGCACCTCGACGCCGGGTACATCTTCGAGAAGACCCGCCAGGGTTTCGAGTTCTTCGAGTCGACGTTCGGCGTGCCGTACCCGTTCACCAAGTACGACCAGCTCTTCGTGCCCGAGTACAACATGGGCGCCATGGAGAACGCGGGCTGCGTGACGTTCACGGAGTCGTACGTCTTCCGCTCCAAGGTGACCGACGCCGTGCGGGAGCGCCGCGTCGTGACGATCCTGCACGAGCTCGCGCACATGTGGTTCGGCGACCTCGTCACGATGAAGTGGTGGAACGACCTGTGGCTGAACGAGTCGTTCGCGGAGTACGCGTCGACGCTCGCCACCGCCGAGGCGACCGAGTGGGACGCCGCCTGGACGACGTTCGCCGCCATGGAGAAGGCCTGGGCCTACCGCCAGGACCAGCTGCCCTCCACGCACCCGATCGTCGCGTCGATCAACGACCTCGAGGACGTGCAGGTCAACTTCGACGGCATCACGTACGCCAAGGGCGCCTCCGTGCTCAAGCAGCTCGCCGCCTGGGTCGGCCGCGAGCCGTTCGTCGCCGGCGTCTCCGCGTACTTCCGCAAGCACGCGTGGGGCAACACCGAGCTGTCCGACCTGCTCTCCGAGCTCGAGGTCACGAGCGGCCGCGACCTGTCGGCGTGGTCCGCCCTGTGGCTCGAGACGGCCGGCGTGAACACCCTGCGTCCCGAGATCGAGACCGACGTGCACGGCCGCATCACCTCGTTCACGGTGCTGCAGACCGCGCCCGCCGAGTGGCCGACCCTGCGCCCGCACCGCCTCGCCATCGGCTTCTACTCTCTCGACGGTGACGCGCTCGTACGGACCTACCGCGTCGAGGTCGACGTGGACGGCGCGCGCACGGAGGTCAAGGAGCTCTGCGAGCTCGACCGACCCGCGCTCGTCCTCATCAACGACGACGACCTGGCGTACGCGAAGATCCGGCTCGACGCCGAGTCGCTCCCGGTCGCCCTGGAGCACCTCGCGAGCATCGCGAACCCGCTGGCCCGCTCCCTCGTGTGGGGCTCCGTCTGGGACGCGGTGCGCGACGGCGAGACCCCGGCGTCGGACTACGTGCGCCTCGTGCTCGGGAACATCGCGACCGAGACCGAGTCGACGACGATCCGCACCACGCTCAACCAGCTCGCGCTGGCGACCAAGCAGTACGTGGCGCCCGAGCGCCGCGCCGCCACCCTCGCCGAGGTGGGCGACACGCTGTGGGCGCTCGCCGAGCAGGCGCCCGCGGGCTCCGACCTGCAGTTCCAGCTCGTGAAGTTCTTCGCGCACCTGGCGTCCACGCCCGCGCACGTCGCGGCGCTGTCCGGCCTGCTCGACGGGTCCGTCGCGCTCAGCGGCCTGGAGATCGACACCGACCTGCGCTGGGAGCTGCTCGAGGGCCTCGTGCTCAACGGCGCCGCCGGTGACGCGGAGATCGACGCCACGCTGGCCGACGACGACACGGCCACCGGCCGCCAGTCCGCCGCCCGCGCCCGGGCGACCGTGCCGACGACGGAGGCGAAGGTCGCCGCGTTCACGAAGGTCGTGGACTCCCCCGACCTGCCGAACGCGATCATCCGGCAGACGGGCCTCGGCACGGTGCACGTGAACGACCCCGCGGTGCTGGCCGGCCTCGTACAGCCCTATCTCGACGCCGTGCTGCGCGTCTGGGACGAGCGCACGTACCACATGGCCGAGGAGATCATCGAGGGCTTCTACCCGGCGCCGGTCGCCTCCGCCGAGCTGCGCGACGCGACGCAGTCCTGGCTCGACGCCCACGCGGACGCCGCTCCCGCGCTGCGCCGCCTCGTGATCGAGGCGCTGGCGGGCACGGAGCGAGCCCTGAAGGCCCAGGCCGCGGACGCCTGACGGGCCTCGGCCCCGACATTGAACGTGGCCGAAGAGGTCGGGCCCAAGCAGAGCGTGTGCCGGGGGGGGGGGGGGGGGGGGGGGGGCGGGGGGGCGCCCCGGGGGGGGGGGCGGGGGGGGCGGGGGGGGGGGGGGGGGGGTCCCCCACCCACCCCCCCGTGGGCCGCCGCCCCCGCCCTATGGGGGGGGGCGCGGAGCCGGTGGCTCCGCTCCCTCCTCCTTCGGCCGGTTCTGCTTCGCGAGGTTCAGCCGCCCGGTCCCGGGAGGTCCTCCGGGTGCGGCGCCTCGTTCATCACCGCGACGAGCGACCGCAGGCGTGCGTTGTCGAACAGCTCCTCGAGCATGACGACGGCCCCGGCCGAGTCGGCGAGCGGCACCTTCCAGTTCGGGTACTCGGTGTCGGTGCCCGGCTGGTTCTGGGCGCGGCGCTCCCCCACCGCGTCGGTCAGGTGCACGCCGACGAGCGCGGCCGGGGTGTCCTTGAGGTAGCGGTGCAGCCCCTCGACGAGCTCGCGCTCGGACGGGTCGAACGTCGTCAGGCCCCGCCTGGAGAGCGCGTCGACGAGCGACTCTCGCTCCGCCCGGGCCTTCGCCCGCAGCACCTGCGGGTCCGCGGTGAGCAGCCCGAGGCGTTCGCGCAGGTCCACGTGCTCCCCCGCGAGGTACCCGGCGGTGGGCGGCAGGTCGTGCGTCGTCACGGTTGCGAGCGCCAGGTGCCGGAAGGACGAGGGGTCACGCGGCGTTCCGTCGTCGGACCGCTCGAAAAGGAGGACCGACGTCCCGAGGATGCCGCGGGACGCGAGGTACTCGCGGACCCACGGATCGAAGGTGCCCAGGTCCTCCCCGATGATGATGGCGCCGGCGCGATGCGCCTCGAGGCACAGGATGCCGATGAGGGCCTCGTGGTCGTAGGTGACGTACGCGCCGGCGGACGCGCGGGCGCCGCCCGGGATCCACCACAGCCGGAACAGCCCGAGGACGTGGTCGACGCGCAGGGCGCCCGTGTGGCGCAAGACGGTGCGGAGCATGTCGCGGTAGGGCGCGTAACCGGCCCGCGCGAGCGCGCCGGGGTTCCACGGCGGCTGCGACCAGTTCTGTCCCTGCTGGTTGTACATGTCGGGCGGGGCGCCCACGGAGACACCACGGGCGAGGACGGCGGCCTGCGCCCACGCGTCGGCGCCCTCCGGGTGCACGCCGACCGCCAGGTCCTTCACGAGGCCGATCCGCATGCCCGCCTCGCGGCCGATGCGCTGGGCGGCCTTCAGCTGCTCGTCGGCGACCCACTGGAGCCAGATGAAGAACTGCACACGTTCGGCGAGGGACCGGCGCAGCACGCCCACGGCGGGCGACGTCGGGTCGGCGAGCTCCGGCGGCCAGTTCCGGCCGTTCAGGTGCTCCGCGATCGCGCACCACGTCGCGAAGTCGACCAGGCCGCGGCCCTGTTCCAGCACGAACTCGTCGAGCGCGGTCTGTCGCGATGCCGAGCGGGGCGCGGTGAACACCACCTCGAGCGCCGCCCTCTTCGCCTCCCACACCGCGTCGCGGTCGATCGGACCGGGGTCCGTCGAGAGCTCGCGGACCGGCTCGGCGGCCCACTCCACGAGGGACCGGTCCGCGGCGGAGAGGTAGGCCGTCTCGCGGATGTCCTCCACCCGGATGTACAGCGGGCTCAGGAAGCGGCGCGACACCGGCAGGTACGGGCTCGGCGTCAGCGGCACCACCGGTTCGCTCGCGTGCAGCGGGTTCACCGCCACGAAGTCCGCGCCGCCGTTGTGAGCGGTCAGCCACGCAAGGTCGGCGAGGTCGGCGAGGTCACCCAGCCCCCACGAGTCGCGCGACCGCACGGAGTAGAGCTGGACCAGGAAGCCCCAGGCCTGGCGCCCGGCCACCTCCGGCGGCAGCTCGAGGCGCTGCGGCGTCACGACGAGGGTGGCCCTCGCCTCCAGCGAGTCGCACCGGGCGTGCAGGGTGTGCCAGCCGAGCGGCAGGTCCTCCGGAAGCGTGACGACGGCGCGCTCGAGCGTGCGGGAATCCACGGTGCGGGTCTCGGCCGGCACGTCGGCCCGAGCCAGGGCGCGACGCTCGCGCTCTCCGTGGAGGGTGCCCGCCGCCGTCACGCGCCAGGGCGTGGCTGTCGGCGACAGCGCGCCGTCGGCTGGCTCGAGCTCCACCCAGGCGTCGAACGGGGCGCCCTCCGGGACGTGCACCGACACCTGCTGCTCGACGCCGTGGCGCGCCACGACCGTCGGCGGCAGGACCGTGCGCCACACGTCGTCCCGGGACCGCTCCAGGCTGCCCTCGACCGCCTGAGGGGTCGAAGCGGGCACGCCGAGCGCTTCCAGCACCGCGACGAGGGTCGTGGCACGCACCTGCTGAGCGACGCCGTAGTGGTCGGTGTACCCGGTCAGCACCCCGTGCGCGGCGGCCAGGTCCAGCAGCTCGCCGGGCACGCCCGCGCCGGCGGCTGCACCCTCGGCCAGGCCGGGCCCGCCGGCCGGGGGTGTCGTCGTCTCGTCGCTCACAGGAAAGATCCTGCCATCCCAAGAGCCCGAAGCCGCGGAACCCGGTCCGCGCCCCTCACTGCACGCCCGGCACCTCGACGACGGACGACGCGACGATCCCGGACGCCAGGAGCTCGGCGTGGGCCGCGCTGCGCAGCGCGCGCTCGATCTCCCACTGCTTCGCGGGCCGCGTCTGCACGTGGAGGGTGAAGGTCACCGCGGCAGTGTCGACCGCGTCGATCCCCCGCACCGACGGCGCCTCCAGGAGGAACTCGGCGAGCCGGGGGTCGGTACGCACGCGGTCCGCCGCCCGGCCGAGGGCCGTGCGCACGGCGTCGACGTCCGACCCGACCGGCACCTGCACCGACGCCAGGGCGCGGCTCCACTCCTGCGTGCGGTTCCCGGCGCGCACGATCTCGCCGTTGCGGACGTACCAGAGCGTGCCGTCGAAGGCCCGCACCTGCGTCAGCCGCAGGCCCAGCTCCTGCACCGTGCCGACGACGCCGCCGCCGAGGTCCACGTTGTCACCCACGCCGAACTGGTCCTCGACGAGGAGGAACAGCCCGGAGATCACGTCCTTGACGAGGGCCTGCGCGCCGAAGCCGACCGCGATGCCCACCACGCCCAGCGACGCGAGGATCGGGGCGTAGTTCACCTCCAGCTCGCCCAGGATCATCAGCACCATCAGCGCGCCGATCACGACGTTCGCCGTCGAGCGCAGGACCGAGCCGACCGTGCGGGCGCGCTGGGCGCGCCGCTGCGTCGTGAGCGGGTTGGCCATCGCGAAGGCGTCGGCCATGAACTGCGGCGTGAACCCCTTGCGAGGGCGAGGGCGAGGGCGAGGGCGGCCCGCCCCCGGGCCCCCGGGGAGGGTGCCGGGCGCTGCGACAGGGTTCGCCGCCACCTGGGCCGCGGCCCCCGGGTCCGTCGACCCGCCCGGCCCTGCCGCGTGCTCGCCGTACCGGGCCGGCCTCGGAATACCGGCAGCGATCCGCTCGGCGACGTGCGAGATCACCCGGCGCACCACGGCGAGCAGGATGAACCCGAAGACGAGGATGAGGATGATCCGGAGCGGGGTGTCGAGGAACCACTGCCAGAAGTCCTCGGCACTCTCGAAGAACTGCATGGCGAAGGAAGACATCACGTCACACCACGCTACCGGGGGCGGCGGCGTGGTACGTGCAGGTCAGGCCACCTTCACAATCCCCGCAAGAGTTCCGGGGAATCGGGTCTCACGACGCGCGCAGGACGTCCATCTCGGCGGCGAGGTTGTCAGCCTCCGGACCCACGATCACCTGGACCACGCGACCGGACCGCACCACGCCGAACGCGCCGGACGACTTCAGCCCGGGCTCGTCCACCAGCGCCGGGTCGCTCACCTCGACGCGCAGACGGGTGATGCACGGCTCCAGGTCGACGACGTTCGATGTGCCGCCGAGGGCCGCGAGGATCTGGTTCGCCTTGGTCATGTGCCATCTCCGATCCGTGCGTCTTTGCAGGTCTGCCACCACCCTATCGGTGCGCGCAAGGGGTCTGGCACGTAGCCGGGGTCACAACCCTGAGCGGCCTGCACGCGACCGAGTGTCACATGCGAGTGGGAAGATGTCCCGGTGACAGATTCGTTCTACGAGGCCGTCGGCGGGCACGAGACCTTCGTCCGGCTCGTCGACGCGTTCTACGACGGGGTGGCCGGAGACCCGGTCCTGCGCCCGATGTATCCCGAGGAGGACCTGGGCCCCGCCAAGGAGCGCCTGACCCTCTTCCTCGAGCAGTACTGGGGCGGGCCGGGCACCTACTCGGAGCAGCGCGGGCACCCCCGGCTGCGGATGCGCCACGCACCGTTCAAGGTGAACCCCGACGCGCGTGACCGCTGGCTCACGCACATGCGCGCCGCGGTCAGCACCCTCGGGCTCGCCCCGCTGAACGAGGCGCAGCTCTGGGACTACCTGGAGCGCGCGGCGTTCTCCATGATCAACACGTTCGAGGAATGATCCGTAGCGAAGCGGAGGGTGAGGGCCGAGGAACGGGGCACCCGCCCGAAGCGGAGCGCAGGATCATCCCGACCAGAACCTTCGAGGAATGACGAAGCCTTGGACCGACCTGCCGAGAACCTGACCGAAGCCCCCGCCGGTGCGCCGCTGGGCGTCACGACGCCGTCGGGCAGCGAGCCCGACGCGCTCGACGACCTCCTGACGGTCCTCGACCTGCGCCACCTCGAGGGCTGGGGCCCCCGTGGCGAGGACGACGCGTTCCGCGGCGACAGCGTGCCCGGCATCGCCCGGCGCGTCTACGGCGGGCAGGTGCTGGCCCAGGCGATCGTCGCCGCAGGCCGCACGGTGCCCGAGGGTCGCAACATCCACTCCCTGCACGGCTACTTCCTGCGGGAGGGGTCGCTGGAGGTGCCGATCGACTTCGCCGTCGAACGGTTGCGTGACGGCCGGTCGTTCAGCGCGCGCCGCACGCACGCCTCCCAGTTCGGCAAGCCGATCCTGTCGATGATCGCGTCGTTCCAGGAGGAGCAGGGCGGCTTCGAGCACACGTCCCCGATGCCCGACGACGTCCCGCCGCCCTCGGAGGTCCGCTCCGCCTTCGAGGAGCTCGCCGGCATCGACCACCCCGCGGCGAAGTTCTGGACGGACGCCTCGGCGTTCGAGCTGCGCCACGTCGGGGGGTCGCTGTATCTCGGGCCCGACGCCGCCGTGCGGGACGGCCGGCCCGCCCCCGACACGCAGATGGTGTGGATGCGCTCGCGGCGCCCGCTCGCGAGCGACGACCAGCTCCTGCACCGCGCCCTGCTCGCGTACGCGTGCGACCAGCTCATGCTCGAGCCCGCCCTGCGCGTCGCCGGGAAGTCGTGGATGGACGTGGGCGGGACGGTGCCCATGGCGAGCCTCGACCACGCGATGTGGTGGCACCGCGACGTGCGCGTCGACGAGTGGCTGCTCTACGTGCAGGGCTCGGCGTCCGCGCAGGGCGGCCGAGCGCTCGGACACACGCGGGTCTTCCGCGAGGACGGCACGCTGGTCGCGTCGATCGCGCAGGAAGGCATGATCCGCCTTCCCGCCTGACCGCCGCTGCGTGGAAGAGGGTCCTCGCGGGTCCGCCGGGACGGCGGACCGCCCCGCCGGCTCAGCGCCGACGGAACTTCGGCGGCTCCCCGACGAACCCCTCCCACGCGGCCCGCTCCTCGGACGAGATGCGGCGCGGGTTCCCCGTCTCGGCGTCGACCAGGACGATCGTCGTGACCGCCCGCGCGTACGGCTCACCGCCGGTCGCGGGGGCGACCCGGTCGAAGCGGTGCCCGCCGTCGTGCACCTCGTAGCAGACGTCCAGGCTCGCCCCGCCGATGTGGCCGATCCACATCTCGACCCGCACGGGCGTGCGCGTGTACGCGAGCGGCCGCAGGTACTCGATCTCCTGCCGTGCGACGAACGTGTGGCTCGGCGCGCCCGGCCCCGTCGCGATGACGGCCGTGGGCCAGGGCTCCTCCGCGTCCTCGTGGTGCCAGAACGCGGTGATGCGGGCCTCCTGGAGGAGCCCGAGCATCTCGACGTTGTTGACGTGCTGGTACGCGTCCAGGTCGGACCAGCGCAGGGAGACGGGGATGTGCAGACGCATGCGACCATCTTCGCCCACCGGCGGGCCTGGCCCGGTCGTTCGGCCCGACGCCGGTCGCTCGGCCCGACGCCGGTCGCTCGGCCGGGTGCTCGCCTAATCGTTACGGGTCGGGAGCCGGGGCGCGCCACCGTGCTACGGTCCGCGTCTGATTCGTCCGGTTATTTGTCCGGTTCCGACGGTGGGAGGAAACGATGCGCCGCATCGTCGCGGGTGTGGTCCTGGTGGTGCTGGCCCTGCCGATCAGCGTGGCGGGTTGCGCCCCTGGCTCACAGGGCGGTCCGAGCGCCGCGAGCGCCACGGCGAGCCCGGCCGAGCTGACCCAGGCGGAGGCGGGCGAGCGGTACGTGGAGATGGTGCGCCCGTACAACGAGGTGCTCGAGCAGCTCGAGACGGCGATCAACGAGGGCCGTCCGCTCGACGAGCAGACCGGGCTCGCCGCCGCGACGGCGGGAGCTCTCCGCGCGGAGATCGACGGCTTGCGGGCCACCACCTGGCCGGCCGACGTGCAGCCGCACGCCGACGCTCTCGCCGACGCCTCCGAGCAGGCGGTCCCGCTGTGGGAGGAGGCGAGCCGCGCCACCACGCAGGACACGCTCGTCGCCGCGGTACAGGCGGCGACCGCACCTGGCGGTGACGAGGCCGCGACCATCCGAGAGCTGCTCGCCCTGGACGCCTACGACGAGTCGGACTACTGACCCGGACCGGTCAGCGCGCCGCGGCCGAGGCCGCCTTGCGGCACCGCTCCAGCGCGGCGAGCTCCTCGCCGACGGGTTGCCGCACGAGCCGGTCTGCGACTCCCGCCACGGACTCGCGCAGCCGACGTCGGGCCACAGCGGCGCGGCGGCGAGCCCCGACCGCCGCGAACAGGCGGGACACGAGCGCGACGAGCACCCCGAGCACGAGCCCGCCGAGCACCATGAGCGTGGGCCACGGCACCTGGAACGGGTCCACCGCCTCGCCGGGACCGGACGAGGGCGGCGTCCAGCCGGGAAACACGACGTCCTCGCCACCGGTCCACATCGGCGGCGTCCACACCGGGGTGGGCAGGGAGGGGAGCTGCAGGTACGCGAACAGGAACAGCGCCGTGAGCCACAGGAGCCCGGCGACGACGACGGTCACGAGCGCCCACTGCAGGACGTTCACGGCCTGCCACCACCAGGGCCTGCGCACGGTCTCGAGCCACGTGAGCGCGACGGCATGGTCGAGGGCACCGGGCAGCTCGTCGATCCCGTCCTGCGCGCGGGACCGCGCGGCGAGCACCCAGGAGTCGGCGACGCCGTCGGTCATCTCCTCGACGTAGCGACGCACCGCGGACGACGCAGCGGACCGCACCGCCGGCCGGGGAGCCGGCAGCGACGTGCGGACGAGGTCGGGTCTGTCCGCGGGCACGCGACGGTCGGCGGCACGCAGGCCGAGCCGGCGCAGCGGGTCGCGCCGCAGGCCCGCGACCCAGCGGGTCAGGGGCCACCCGGTCGCCGCGTGCGCGTCCCGCTTCGCCGACTCCCGCACCGCGCTGACCACGGTAGGCACGCCGGCCGCGTCCTCCAGGGCGGCCAGCAGCGCGGTCTGCGCGCGGTCGCCGGCGTGCTGCGGGGGCGGCGCCCCGCAGGCGTCGACGATCCGCGCGGCGACAGACCGCTCGTCAGCGCCGAGCCGCGCGTTCGCGGCCTCCCGCTTCGCCGCCGCCTGGGCCAGCAGACCGTGCAGCGCGTCGACCCCCTGCCCCGTCCGGGCCGACAGCGCCATCACGCGCGCCCCGGCGAGCCCGTCGTCGGCGAGGAGCCGCCGCAGGTCGGCGAGCATCGCCTCGGTCTCGTCGGACGCGAGCCTGTCCACCTGGTTGAGCGCCACGACGACCACGTCCGCGCGGCCCGCGAGCGGCCGCAGGAAGCCCTCGTGCAGGGCTGCGTCCGCGTACTTCTGCGGGTCGACCACCCACACCAGCAGGTCCGCCCGCGCCACCAGCCGCTCGGCCCGCACCCGGTGGTCGGTCATGACGGAGTCGTGGTCGGGCAGGTCCAGCAGCACCAGTCCCGACACGTCGCCCGCGGGCGTCCTGCGGCGGAAGAGCCCGCGCAGGCCTTTGCCCACGCTGCCCGACGCCGGCCGGTCACCCGGGTGCACCCCGTCGCCCGGGTCGTCACCGGCCGCAGCAGAACCCGGCGAGGCAGAACGTGCCGGAGCAGTGCCGGACGCGGCCGGCTCGGCCTCGGCGAGGTCCCCGCCCGCCATCAGGTGACGGCGTGGCACGTCGAGCCAGTCCAGCAGCGGGTCGGCGCCATCGCCCCAGACCGCGGCGAGCGCGTGCGACGTCGTCGGACGGCGGACCCCCGGGACGGCGATGTCCTGGCCGGCGACGGCGTTGAACACCGACGACTTGCCCGACCCGGTCGCCCCCGCCAGGGCAACCACCGTGTGCTCGGCGGACAGCCCGCCGCGCTCCCGGGCGCGGTTGATCACGGCGCGCGCGTCGTCGACGAGCGCCTGCGCGAGCCGGCCCTCTGCCTCGCTCGCTGCGGTCTCCAGGGCGGAGGTTCGGTCGACGAGGTCGAGCCGGCTCACCGGGCGTCCTCCGGGCCGGAGAAGAGGCCGAGCAGGCGCGCCCAGAAGCCCGGGCGGCGGCCACCCTCGGCCATCCCCACGGCCGCCTCGCCCCGCCCGACCGGCACGGCCCCCGCTCCCGGCCGGTGCGGACGCCCACCGCCAGACCCCACGCCGCGCAGCGGCCGGGCGAGGACACCGGGCTGCCCACCGTCGTCGGACGGGACGAGGCGCCCGGCACGCTCGAGCCGGGCCGCCACCTCGACCTCCGCGGCGGCGGCGCGCAGGCCGGGGCCGCCGGCGTCGGCGGAACCGAGGGCGTCGAGCTGGGCGGTGTAGCGCGCGGCCTGCCCGTCCATGACCGCCTGGACGCGTACCCGCAGCCGCTCGCGCGCCTGGACCGCGAGACGCCGCACGGCGTCCTCGCCGAACACCGCCTCGAGGAGGCGCTGCGCCAGCACGGCCGTGCCGCCCGCGATGCCGACCTCCACGCCGGTCAGGCCGCCCGTCGACGCGAAGACGAAGACCATCAGCGCCACGCCGAGCCCGTTGACGCCCAGCGAGAGGGCACGCGCCGTGCCGCGCTTGGCGGCGCCCTGGTCACGCACGAGCTCGAGGATGTCGCCCTGCCAGCCGCGGATCTGCTCGCCGACCTGACCGCGCAGCGACGCCGGGGCCCGCGACAGGCCGAGCCCCTCGAGCAGCGGCTCGCCCGCGGCGTCGCCGCGCCACGCCTGGTAGGAGCGCTCGGCGGCCTCCTCGGCCGCGTCCAGCACGACGGACTCGAGGCCGTGCGCGATCGCCTGCTCCACCTGCGGTGCCTGGCGCGGCTTGCCGCGGAAGAACGCGCCGATCGCATCGCGGACCTTTCCGACGCCCTCTTCGACGGCGCGGAAGAACTCGCCCGTGCCGACGAAGTCCTGCCAGCGTGCGAGGACCTCACCGCGCAGCAGAGCGCCGTCCGACGTCGCGGCGGTCACGTGGGCGACGGCATCCTCGTAGGCGCGCGTCACGCTGTGCCGCAGGCGGGCGTCGGCGGTCTCCTGGGCGTCCGCGGCGTCGGCCAGGGCGAGCGCCCGGTCCACGAGCGAGTCCACCACCCCGTCGCGGGTGGCGGCGATGACCCGGTCGCGCGCCCCGGGGTCGCCGCCGAGGCCGGTCAGCCACGTGGAGATCTCCGCGACCGCGCGTTCCGGCAGGTAGCCGTCCTCCAGCGCGGTCTCCGGGACCACGAACAGCGGTGAGTCGCCCAGACCCTGCTCCGCCATCATGGCGCGCAGGTCGTCCGCGGTGGCCTCCGCGCCGGGGTCGACGCGGTCGAGCACCATCGCGACCTGCGCCTTGCGGGCCGACGCCTGCTTCAGCAGGTCCCACGGCACCGCGTCCGCGTAGCGGGCCGCCGTCGTGACGAACAGCCACAGGTCCGCCGCGCCGAGAAGCTGGGCGGCAAGCTCACGGTTCGAGGTCTCCACCGAGTCGATGTCGGGTGCGTCGAGGAGGGCCAGACCCTGCGGCAGGGCCTCGCTCGGGGTGAGACGGAGCGTCCGCGTCGGGGCGTCCGGGTCGGCGACGCCCGCTGTGCCCGGCCGGGACGCCCCGCCCGCGATGCCTGCCACGATCGACCCGTGCCCGCCGGTGGTCGACACGCGCGCAAGTCCGGGCAGCACCCGGTCGGTGGAGAACCACCGCTCGTCCAGCGGGTTGTGCACGAGCACCGGGGCGCGCGTGGTCGGGCGCAGGACGCCGGGGCGGCTGACCCGCTCCCCCAGGACCGAGTTGACGAGGGTCGACTTGCCGGCGCCGGTCGAACCGCCGACCACGACCAGCAGCGGCGCGCGGTGGGCGCGCAGGCGCGGGAGCAGGTAGTCGTCGAGCTGGTCGATCGCGCGCCGCAGGTCGGTGCGGGCTGCCCCGGCGCCCGGCGCCTCCAGCGGCAGCCGCAGCGCGCCGAGGCGCGCCCGCAAGGTGTCCAGGGCGTCGACCAGCCCGTCCGCGGGCAGGCCGCTCCCCGGAGCGACAGTCGACCGCACCGCCTGGTCTGCCCCGTCGTCGGGCGAACCGGCGGCGGGAGGCGAGCCTGCGTCGTCGGGCAACGTCATGGCGCACAGTCTGCCGCAGCGGCACAGGTCAGGCTCGGTGATGCCGCGCGGACGGGTCGGCTCAGCCGCCGAGCCGACGGCGGAGCCAGTCGACGCAGACGTGCGCGTGGGCGCGCTGGGCGGGCCGGTGGTGCGGCAGCCCCGGTGGGGGCGGCTGGCTCGACTGGTGCACGAGATACCCCGCGATCGCCGCGAGATAGGCGTTCACGGCGTCCGGCTCGGTGCCCGCGGGGAACGGGTGCCTCTCGAGGACGCGCTCCGGCGGCGGGCCGCCCTCGATCTGTAGCGACGGGAGCATCATCACCTGGTCGAGGAAGGGCGCGCCGCGCACTCCGTGTATCCAGTCGACGACGAGCCCGTCGCTCCCGCCAGGTCGCGGGTCGAGAAGGACGGTGTCGCGGCGCAGCGTGCCGTGCACGAGGCGGTCGCCCCGCGTCGCGTCGCCCACCTGCACGGCGAGCGAGTCGAGCAGCGCGTAGCGTTCGGCGATCCAGGGCGTGAAGCCGGGCGGCCCGTCCGCGTGCTCCTCGGCCACCCGCGCCCACACGTCCCCCTGGAAGTACGCCGCCACATCGCGGAACGGCTCGTGGGCGGGCGCGCGGGTCTCGCTGATCCGCCGCGCGAGCCGGACGGCCGACGCGATGTCGTCCGCTTCCCACGGGTCGGCCGGCCTCCGCAGCAGGCGCATGGAGTACGCCGCGACCGTCCACGAGCCGGAGCCCTCGAACTCCTCGTCGATCAGCCACAGGAGCTGCGGTGCCGGCGCGCCCTCGGGCAGGTGAGCCGTCACCTCCGCCTCCGAGCGGAACCCGTAGTTCGTCAGCGGGTCCGGGGCGTGGTACGCCTTGACATAGGCCTGGCCCTCGGTCGTCTGCAGGTGCATCGCATAGCCGGGCATCATGCCGTGGTCGTAGCTCGTCCACGCGATGACGCGGCCGCCGAGGTTCTCCGTGATACGCGCGCGCACGACCGGCGGCAGGTCGGCCCAGCCCGGCCGCGGCTGTGCGTTCATGCTTGCATGATGACTGAACCGGGAGACACCGGGCAAACCACCCCGCCCTCTCGGTAGCCGGGACCTCGGGGGCCTTCCGGTTCCGGCGCGCCGAGTTCACCCCCTTCGCGCGGCCAGGCGCTGACGCAACCACGGGATGCACGCCTCGGCCTGGGCGCGCTGGAACGCCCGCACATGCGGGATCCCGGGCGGCGGCGGCTCGACCGACCTCGCCACGAAGTACGCCGTCAGCACCGCCACCCAGCAGGTGAGCGCCTCCGGGTCGGTGCCCGCGGGGAGCGGGTGGCGCGCGAGCACCTCCTCCGGCGCCGGGCCGCCCTCCACCTGGACCGCGGGCAGCATGCCGGTCTGGTCCAGGAACGCTGCCCCGCGCACGGCGTTCGGCCAGTCGACGGCCACGCTGCTCGCGCCCGTGTGCGCCCCCGTGTGCGCGCCCGCGTGCGCCGCACCGGGCGCGGTGAGCAGGACGGCGTTGTCGCCGCGCAGGTCGCCGTGCACCAGGCGCGGGCCGCCGAACGCCTCCGCCTGCCGGTCGGGCGTGGTCACCCCGGCGATCCGGTCGAGGTTGGCGGCGAGCCACGGGTCGTACGTGGCGAGGCCGGCGGGCCGCTCGTCGGCGAGCCGTGCGCCGTCGCCCCAGCCCGCCCAGAACTCGGGGAAGGCCCCGCCCGCGGGGACCTCGTGCTCAGCGATCCGGCGGGCGAGGCACTGCAGCTCGGCGAGGTCGTCGGGGTCCCACGGATCGGTCCGCGGAGGGCGGCCCTCGACCGCGTCCGACGCGACGGCCACCCAGCCGCCGTCGGCCGGGATCTCGAGGTGCCAGCGGAAGCGGGGCGCCGGGACGCCCTCCGGCAGCGCGGCGGCGCGCACCGCCTCGTCGCGGTAGAAGCGCGTGGACACCTCGTGCGAGGTGGCGACCGCCTTGACGAACAGGGACCCGTCCGCCGTGCGCAGCGTGGAGGCGAGCCCCGGCGAGTAGCCGCCGTCGTGGCTGGTCCAGCCGGTGACGGTGGAGCAGAGGCGCTCCTCGATCGCCTCCCGCACCGGTTCGGGCAGCTCGGGCCAGGTGGGCCGCACGCGAGTCATGTCCGGATGCTCGCACCTCTCCCGTGCCCACCGCACGAGCATTCCCCAGGACACGGCTGTGGGGGGGGGGGGGGGGGGGGGGGGGGGGCCCCGGGCCGGGGGGCGCCCGCGGGGGGGGCGGGGGGGGGGGGGGGGGGGGGGGGGGTGGGG
>NZ_JAKGSG010000007.1 GCF_021568775.1 Antribacter soli
CATCCCCCCCCCCCCCCCCCCCCCCCCCCCCCCCCCCCCCCCCGCCCGGGGGGGGGGGGGGGCGGCGGGCGCCCCCCCCCGCCACAGCGTGCGCAGAACGCGACGGGTCAGTCGCGCGTGAGCTTGCGGTACGTCACGCGGTGCGGACGGGCAGCGTCGGCGCCCAGGCGCTCGACCTTGTTCTCCTCGTAGGACTCGAAGTTGCCCTCGAACCAGTACCAGTTCGCCGGGTTCTCCTCGTTGCCCTCGTAGGCGAGGATGTGCGTCGCGACACGGTCGAGGAACCACCGGTCGTGGGAGACCACGACGGCGCAGCCCGGGAACTCGAGCAGCGCGTTCTCCAGGGAGCCGAGGGTCTCGACGTCGAGGTCGTTGGTGGGCTCGTCGAGCAGGAGCAGGTTGCCGCCCTGCTTGAGGGTCAGCGCCAGGTTGAGGCGGTTGCGCTCACCACCGGACAGCACGCCCGCCGGCTTCTGCTGGTCCGGACCCTTGAAGCCGAACGAGGCGACGTACGCACGCGACGGGATCTCGACGTTGCCGACCTTGATGAAGTCGAGGCCGTCGGACACGACCTCCCACAGCGTCTTCTTCGGGTCGATGCCGCCGCGCGACTGGTCCACGTAGGAGATCGAGACCGTCTCGCCGACCTTCAGCACGCCGCCGTCGAGCGGCTCCATGCCGACGATCGTCTTGAACAGGGTCGTCTTGCCGACGCCGTTCGGGCCGATGACACCCACGATGCCGTTGCGCGGCAGCGTGAACGAGAGCCCGTCGATGAGCTGCCGCTCGCCGAAGCCCTTCTGCAGGTCGTCGGCCTCGAGCACCAGGCTGCCCAGGCGCGGACCGGCCGGGATCTGGATCTCCTCGAAGTCGAGCTTCCTCGTGCGCTCCGCCTCGGCGGCCATCTCCTCGTACCGCGCGAGGCGGGCCTTGGACTTGGTCTGACGGCCCTTGGCGTTGGACCGCACCCACTCCAGCTCGTCCTTGAGGCGCTTGGCGAGCTTGGCGTCCTTCTTGCCCTGGACCTGCAGGCGCTCGCCCTTCTTCTCCAGGTAGGTGGAGTAGTTGCCCTCGTACGGGTAGAGGCGGCCACGGTCGACCTCGCAGATCCACTCGGCGACGTGGTCGAGGAAGTACCGGTCGTGGGTGACGGCCAGGATGGCGCCGGGGTAGCTCGACAGGTGCTGCTCGAGCCACAGCACGGACTCGGCGTCCAGGTGGTTCGTGGGCTCGTCGAGCAGCAGCAGGTCGGGCTTCTCGAGGAGCAGCTTGCAGAGCGCGACGCGGCGGCGCTCACCACCGGACAGGTTCGTGACGTCCGCGTCCGGCGGCGGGCAGCGCAGGGCGTCCATCGCCTGCTCGAGCTGGGAGTCGAGGTCCCACGCGTCCGCCGCGTCGATGGCCTCCTGGAGGGTGCCCATCTCGGCGAGGAGGGTGTCGAAGTCGGCGTCCGGTTCCGCCATCAGCGCGGAGATCTCGTTGAACCGGTCGAGCTTGCCCTTGATCTCGGCGACGGCCTCCTCGACGTTGCCGAGGACCGTCTTCTCCTCGTTCAGCGGCGGCTCCTGCAGCAGGATGCCGACCGAGTAGCCCGGCGACAGGCGTGCCTCGCCGTTGGACGGCTGGTCCAGGCCCGCCATGATCTTCAGGATCGTCGACTTACCGGCGCCGTTGGGACCGACGACGCCGATCTTCGCGCCGGGCAGGAAGTTCAGCGACACGTCGTCGAGGATGACCTTGTCGCCGTGCGCCTTGCGCGCCTTGTACATGGAGTAGATGAACTCAGCCACTGCCTGTGATCCACCGTTCGCTGGGGAGAGATCGGATTCGCCCGCCGCGCCCCGGGAGGGGGCGCTGCCCCCGGCCGGGAACCGGCCCCGGGGTGCGCGCCGCCGCGGCGCGGCGGGCCTGCCCAAGCCTACGCGGTCACCAGAGCCCCTCGCCCGACGCCGGACGGGTCGCCCGCGTCGTCCTGGTCACCCGTGCCGTTCGCCCCGAGGCCGTCGGCGGGCATGCTCCACGGGTCCTCGCCGCCCTCGCTCGGGCCCGGGGCCGCGGCGAGGCCGTCGCCCGGGGCGCCGTCGGGCACCGCGGTCGTGGTGATCACGCGCGTGAAGCGCGCGACGCCGCGCGTGACGTCCGGACCGACCGACACCGCCGACACCACCAGAGACGTGTGCGTCTTGTGGTCGGTGCCTTCCCACTCCTCGACGCCGAGGCGGCCGTGCACCGACACCGGGTCCCCCTTGGCCAGCGACTCGACCACGTTCCGCGCCGCGGTGTTCCACGCCTTGACCGTGAACCACAGCGTGGGCCCGTCGGACCACTCTCCCATGGCGCGGTTCACCACGCGCCGCGTGCTGCCCACGCGGAACGAGGTCCACTCGGCCCCCGTCGCCTCCGACCGGTACAGCAGCGGCTTGGTCCCCACGTAGCCGTTCACGGTCACCATCACGTCGCTCATCGCGCCCCCTCCGGGTCCGGGGCCGGCCCTCGCGGCCGGTCGCCCGGACCCAGCATCAGGCCCGGACGGCGCGGGCGTCCGGCAGCCTGATCATGCCTGGGGACGGAGCCCCGATCTGGGACCCTGTGGTCGGGCTCGGAGCGAGCTCCAGCCGTACGGCGGGGCTGTCGTCGCGCGCGGCCTGTGCGAGCTCGCGCACCTCACGGTGCTCGTCGAGGAGCCGCTGCGTCGGCTCGCCGAGGGTTCTCACGAGCACCCGCTCGAGCGCCCCCCGCCCCGATGCGACGACCGCCTGCTCGCGCCGCCGGGCGAGCGTCCGGCGCACCTGGACCAGCGCCAGGAGCAGGATGATCCCGACGAGGGCCGCCAGCAGGGCGACCACGCCGAGCACCGTCGTCCACACCTGGTCGACCGCCAGCAGGCCGGTCGCCGCGAGGACCGTCGCCACGCCCATCACGACCGCCACGCCTGCTGCCGCGAAGGCCGTGCGCCGCATCGCCTTCGCCGAGGACGGACCGCTCGTGTCGAGCGTGATCCCCCGCAGCGCGGCCACGACGGACGCCCCGATCGTCTCCGCGCTCGCCACGGACTCCGCGAGCGACCGCTGCCAGCCGGGCCGCAGAGCGTCCCCCGCGCCGGTGAGCCAGCGCGCCCGGGACAGCGCGATCGCGTCCGGGTCCGGGGCGGGGAACTCCGGCCTGCCGTAGCCGTTGCGCACAGCCGCGGCCACCTGCCGCGCCACCGCCTCCAAGCCTGCCGCCTGAGCCAGCGCGTCGATCTCGCGGTCGAGCACGGCGTCCGTGTGCCACGGGACCTCGGCGGGCGTCTCGTCGAGCAGCAGGAGGGCCGCCGACTCGATCTCCCCCGCGGCCCGCCCGGCCGCGACCGACCGCCGGGCCACCACCTTCTCCAGCAACCCGCGGAGCTCGTCCAGGCCCGCACCGGTCCGGGCCGACACCGGCGCGACCGGAACCCCGTCGAGCCCGTCCTCGCGCAGCAGCCGCTTCACGTCGTTCACGAGGGTCTCGCGCTGGCCCACCGGCACCGTGTCCATCTGGTTCAGCGCCACCACCATCGACGCCTCCAGGCCCACCGACTCGCGCAGGTAGCCGGAGTGCAGGGCGTCGTCGGCGTACTTCTGCGGGTCCACCACCCAGACCAGGAGGTCGACCAGCGGCAGCACCTTGTTCACGATGTCTCGGTGGCCGGGCTCCACCGAGTCGTGGTCGGGCAGGTCGAGCAGCACCAGACCCGCCAGCCCGTCCTCGTCCGCGGCGTCCAGCTCGCCGGCCCGGGTGATGCGCCGCTCGCGCTCCACCCCGAGCCAGTCCAGCAGCGCGGCGGCGTCGTCGCTCCACGCGCAGGCGGTGACCTTCGCCGTCGTCGGCCGCTTGACGCCCACGTCCGCGAAGGTGAGGCGGGAGATCTTGTTGAACATGCTCGACTTGCCCGAGCCGGTGCCGCCCGCGAGCGCCACCACCGTGTGGTCGACGCCGAGCGCCAGGCGTTCGCGGACGCTCGCCACCGCGGTCGCGATCCTGCCGAAGACGTTGTCGTCGAGCCGGGACCCGGAGACCTCGAGCGCCCGGGCAAGGTCCTCCGTGCGAACGCGCAGGACGGCGTCCTGGCTCGTCATGTCAGCCTCCTGAGCTCAGCGAGCCGAACGCGCAGCGCTGCGGCCGCGTCGTCGGCAAGGGCGGGGACCACAAGGGCACTCTGGACAGAACGGGCTTCTTCCGCAACCGCAGCGGCGGCGCGGTCCGCAAGATCACCCCTGAGCTCGGCGACCGCGTCGGTCGCCACCTCGCCCAGGACCCTGTCGAGCAGGCGTTCGGCGTCGTCGTTGCCGACGGCCGCGGCCAGGACGAGCGCGACCAGGCCGCCGTCGCCGAACGCGCGGCGCGCGCCCTCCGCGCGCACCCTGGCCTCCCGGTCGGAGATCTCGAGATGCCCGGGCTGCCCGACACCGGACGGGTCGCCTCCCTCGTCCGCGTCGCCCGTTCCCGCCGGTGCCGGTTCACCGAGATGCGCGACGACGTCGTCCGCCGCCCGCGCCCAGGCGCCGACCGAACCCTTCGCCCACACCTCGCGCTGTGCGGCGCGGTCCTTGCCGGTAGGCGCGACGGACGTGCCCCCCGGCGGCGCGCCGGGCCCCGCGAGGACGGCCCGCAGCCGCTCCTCCGCCCGCGCGGCCGCGGCCACGAGCGAGCGGACGGCGGCCTCCTCCACCTCGGAGCGCAGGCCCTCCAGCGCCTTCTCCCGGGCGTGCCCGGCGCGCCGCGAGCTGCGCGCCACGCCGTCCCGGACGACGACGCGCTCCAGGCCGGCTGTACTGGCGAGCTCGAACCAGCGGGCCGCGACGGACGCCCCACCCGCGGTGCCGGCCAGGATCGTCCGGCGAGCCGCCGCGGCGGCGTCCGGCACGACGACGCCGACCGTGTGCCGCAGCTCGCGCGCGGCGTCGCCCTGCTCCTCGACCGCGTCCGCCAGGCCCGTGACCCACTCGGGCAGCGCGCCGAGCGCGCCCTTGAGCGTGCGCAGGATGACGGTGCGCGAGCGGTCCGGTCCGGCGAGCAAGGACAGCCAGCGCAGGACGGGCGTGATGACCGTCGCGTCGAGCAGGCCCTCGTGGGGGCCGACGTCCGGCACGACGAACAGCGGCGCGTCCGTCATGCCGTGCTCCCGCAGGCGCGCCAGCAGGTCCGCGCGGATCGTCGGCAGGTTCTCCTTCGGCACCCGGTTGAGGATCATCGCGACGCTCGCGCCGCGCTCCTTCGCGCGGCCCAGGGCCTCCCAGGGCGTGGCGTCGCCGTACCGGGCGGCCGTGGTGACGAAGAGCCACAGGTCCGCCGCCTCGAGGAGCTGGTGGGCCGTGCTGCGATTCTCCGACAGGAACGAGTCGAGGTCCGGGGCGTCCAGCAGCGCCGTGCCGCGCGGCACGCCCTGGTGGTGCACCACGCGCGCCAGGTCCGTGGCAGGCCCGGGCTTGAGCACCTCGACGTCGCGCGGGTGCACGGCCAGGACCGGTTCGCGCGTCGTCGGGCGCAGCACACCCGCCGGCGACAGCTCCTCGCCCAGCAACGAGTTGAACAGCGTGGACTTGCCGGCCCCCGTGGAGCCCGCGAGGACCACCATGGCAGGGCTCGACAGCTCGCCCAGCCGGGGCAGCAGGTGCTCGTCGAGCTGGGCGAGGAGGCGGCTTCGAGAGGCGTCCGCCTCGGTCGCTCCGTCGATCGGCAGGGGCAGGGTCGCGGCGGCGACGTCGCGCCTCAGGTCCCGCACGACGTCGTGGACGGTGAAGCCGAGCTGGTCGGCCACGTCCGGGTCCACGCCTCCGCGGCGGCCGAGGACGGCAGAACGTGTTCCCAGGGTCACGGGAGTCATCCTGATAGGTCGCAGTGCGTATGCCAACTGCGACGCACCAGATGTCGCGGATGTTCCGCGTGTCGAACACCACGCGAAGATGTCCGAACCGGCACGCCCTGTCGTTACGATGGGGGACGCGCCCCGATAGCTCAATGGATAGAGCAACGGCCTTCTAATCCGTAGGTTGCAGGTTCGAGTCCTGCTCGGGGCACCATCACCATGCTCTGACCTGCGCCCGGAGTCTCGTCGTCGGCGCACCTAGCCCAACGCCACGCCGCGCCCGCTCGGCTTCCGGAAGGCGACCTGGTCGTAGAACAGCCACGAACCGTAGACCCGTACGGGATACCCCGAGAGCTCCAGCTTCAGCGTTCCGTTGGTGTCCGACACGCTCCAGACGAGCGCCCCGTCGTGCGGCGCGGTGTCGATGTAGTGGGTGTCGTCGCCAGGCAGCACGATGCGCAGGACCTCAGCACCGTCCTCCACGAACTCGCTCACGTCGACCTCGACAAGCCGCACCGAGTTCCCCACCAGGTAGTGCTTGCTCGCCATCACCACTCCCTCGTCTACCGCTCGCCGGTGCGTGCGGGTGTCCATCGAACGTATCGGCGATCGACGACATCGACCCGTCGAGGAACATCCCCGCGGCGCCCCCTGCCGCCGGCGATGGTCTGGTCCGCTTCGAGAACGCCATCAGGTATCGCTCCGATCGCGGTGGCGATACCTGATGGCGTTCTCGAGGCGGACTCCGGGCGGCCCTGCCGGCGGCCCAGCCGGCGGACTCCGGGCGGCCCTGCAAACCGGCCCTGCAACCCGCCCCGCGAACCCCGCCGGGCGACCACGACGTCGTCGGGCACCTTTCCCCATACCTGTGCGTTGAGCAGCCGTGACGGTGCCGCGGGTGCCTCCTGGAGCGGGTGAAGACCCGGTCCTGAGAGGGGCTCCGCGGCTATACTCGCGGCACGATCGGCCGCATGACCGGAGGATCACCGATGACCGAGGCAGCACCCGCACCGCTCGAGCCGCCCGCACCGCCTCTGGTGCTCACCGCGCCCGAGCCCGCCAAGCCCGTCACGGCGACGCAGGCGCCGGCCATGGCCCCGAAGGTGGACGCGGCGGTCGCCCCGGCACTGGACAAGAAGGTCGCCACCTACCTGGACGGCCTCCTCGGGAGCGACACGCGGTCCCCGGAGTTCGCGGCACGCGCGGACGACGTGCGCACGATGGGCGACCAGGACATCCGCCAGGCGGCAGATTCGTCGAACCGCCTCCTGCAGACGCCGGTCAAGGCCCTCAAGGAGGGCGGCCTCGCGGACGGCTCCAAGGTCGGCAAGACGCTGCTCGAGCTGCGCCGCACCGTGGAGGACCTGGACCCGAGCGAGGCGAACGTCGGCAAGAAGCTGCTCGGCTTCATCCCGTTCGGCGACCAGATCCAGGACTACTTCCGCCGCTACGAGTCTGCCCAGTCGCAGCTCAACGCCATCATCCAGGCCCTCTACAACGGCCAGGACGAGCTGCGCAAGGACAACGCCGCGCTGAACCTGGAGAAGCAGAACCTCTGGGACACGATGGCCCGGCTCAACCAGTACATCTACGTGGCGGAGCGGCTCGACGCCCAGCTCGCCGCGAAGATCGCCGAGCTCCAGATCGCCGACCCGGACCGCGCGAAGGCCCTGTCCGAGGACGTCCTGTTCTACATCCGCCAGAAGCACCAGGACCTGCTCACGCAGCTCGCGGTGTCGATCCAGGGCTACCTCGCGATCGACATCATCATCAAGAACAACCTGGAGCTCGTGAAGGGCGTCGACCGCGCCACCACCACGACGGTCTCCGCGCTGCGCACGGCCGTGATCGTGGCGCAGGCGCTCGCGAACCAGAGGCTCGTGCTCGACCAGATCAGCGCGCTCAACACGACCACGTCGAACATGATCGCGGCGACGTCGAAGATGCTGGCCGACCAGTCGGCGCGCATCCAGGAGCAGGCCGCGAGCTCGACGGTGGGCCTGCCGCAGCTCCAGCAGGCGTTCGCCAACATCTACGCCACGATGGACTCCATCAGCGACTTCAAGACCCGCGCGCTCGACTCGATGGCCGAGACGATCGGGGTGCTGCAGACCGAGACCGCCAAGTCCCAGGAGTACCTGGACCGGGCGCGGCGGTCGAGCACCGACGGCGTCGCGAGCGGCTCGCTCGACCTGAACCAGCTCTGAGGGGGCTCGCTCACGCATGGGGTGGCTGGAAGACTTCTTCGGACGGCTGTCCGGCACCGAGCAGCCGGTTCGCACCACACCGGTCACGGGGGTCCCGCTGCCGCCGACGACGGACGACCTGCTGGCCGCCGTCGACGCCGTCGAGGCGCGCGTGGCTGCCGCGGTCCCGACCGTGATCGCCGCGCGCGTGCACCGCGTGGCAGCGGTGGTGCACGAGATGGCGCCGCGCCTCGACCGGCTCGGTGCCGGTTCGCAGCAGGCGCACACGGTCGTGGCGACGGCGACGAGCTACCTGCCGGAGGCCGTCAACAACTACGCGCGCCTGCCGCGGGAGTTCGCGAACACGCGCCCCGTCAACGGCGCCAAGCCGGCGCTCTACGTGCTGTGCGACCAGCTCGACCTGCTCACCCACGTCCTGGGGCAGATCTCGGACGCGGTCTCCCGGCAGGACGCCGTGGCGCTGGTGGCGCACGGCGTGTTCCTGCAGGAGAAGTTCGGCCAGTCGGGGCTCGCGCTGCCGGAGCTGCCGACGCCGCCACAGCCGGGGGCCGAGCCGGGGCCGGGGCCGGGGACCGGGGCCCTGGAGCCGCCGGAGCCGACGCCGTGAACGGGCCGCGCACCCAGGTTCGGCAGTCCGTCACCAGATCGGTCCCTCAAGGTGCCGCGGAGAGCCGAACGGGGGTGCTCCCATGAGCACGGCCGAGCTCGCCTCCGCGCTCGCCGCCCTCACCTCGACCGGCGGCTCGGCCGGCGTGGGAGCCGAGGCGGCGCGCGCCGAGGGCGAGCGGCTCGCCGCCGCGGTCGCGGAGTCGTCGCCCCGCGCACCGCAGGCGTGGCTCGAGGCGACCGGCCGGCCGTACGGCAACGACGTGGCGGCGACCCTGCAACCGTTCTTCGACGCGGCCCAGCAGGGCCGCCGCTGGCGTTCTTCGCCGACGGCGTTGCTCGCCGGGCTGGTGGCGGCCGGCTCGCCGCACGCCGGGGCGTACGCCGAGGCGCTGGCGCGCGTCGCGGACGCGGCGGCGGAGATCGGCGAGCCGAGCATCAGCGCGGTGGCCGCGGCGGCGGGTGCGGCGGCGGTCTACCGCGGCGCGGTCGCGGGCCGGGGCGCTGCGGCGTCGCGTCCTGCCGGCCCGACGGCGCCCCCGGCCCCCGCCGACCTCGACCTCGGCCGCCTCACCGGCACCCGGCTCCCGCCCGGGGTCCCCTCGGTGTCCGACATCCTCGACCAGCTCCGCACCGGCTCCGCCGGCACGGGCCCCACGACGCCCGGCGCCGCCACGGGCGACGGCGAGGCGACGGCGGGAGGCGCGCGACCGGCGTCGGGCAGCGGAGGCTCTGCCGTGCCCGGGGAAGCGCCGGAGCCGGCGCGGTCGCTCGAGGAGCTGCTCGCCGAGCTGGACGGGCTCGTGGGCCTGACGCGCGTCAAGGACGAGATCCGCCGGCAGACGGAGCTGCTGCGGATCGAGCGCCTGCGCACCGAGGCCGGGCTGACGAGGCCGACCCTGACCCGTCACCTCGTGTTCGTGGGCAACCCGGGCACGGGCAAGACGACGGTCGCGCGGCTCGTCGCGGGCATCTACCGCGCGCTCGGGCTGCTGGAGAAGGGCCACCTGGTCGAGGTGGACCGGTCCGAGCTGGTCGCGGGCTACCTGGGGCAGACGGCGACGAAGACCACGGAGGTGGTCGGCCGGGCGCTCGGCGGCGTGCTCTTCATCGACGAGGCCTACGCGCTCGCCGAGGACCAGTACGGCAAGGAAGCCGTGGACACCCTGGTCAAGGACATGGAGGACCACCGCGACGACCTCGTCGTGGTCGTCGCGGGCTACCCGCTGCCGATGGCGCGGTTCATCACGACGAACCCGGGCCTCGAGTCGCGCTTCGCGAAGACGATCGTGTTCGACGACTACTCGGACGGCGAGCTGCGGCAGATCTTCGAGGACCTGGCGCGCAGGGCGGACTTCGAGCCGCTGCCCGGGACGCTGGAGCGGTTCGAGCACCTCGTCGCCGAGCAGCCGCGCGGCGAGGGCTTCGGCAACGGGCGATGGGCGCGCAACATGCTCGACGCGGCCGTCGCGCGGCACGCGTGGCGCCTGCGCCACGTCGCCGCGCCGACGGTGGACCAGCTGAGGCAGCTGCTGCCCGAGGACCTGACGGACGTCGTGGACATCTCGTCCGACGCCGACCCCGTTCCCGGGCCGGTTCCCGAGCCGGTGCCGGGGCCCGTGTCGGTGGCCCCGGGTAGCGTTCCGGACCTCACGAACGAGCAGAGCACGAGCGTGACCACCAGCGAGAACAAGAGCGAGACGATGAGCGAGCGGAGCCCGAGCCGGCCGGCCGGCAGCCCGATGATCGAGGACGAGGAGTCCGCATGACAATCACGACGTCGTCGCCGGGGCAGGCAGCCCCGGCCTCGCCGTACGGGATCACGTCCGGGGCACGGGGCGTCCGGCGGCGACTGGGCGACTCTCCCGGGCGGCTGGCGCTCGCGTCCGTCGTCGCGGTGGTCGCAAGCCTCGGCCTCGGCACGCTGGGCTTCGTGGCCGGCCTCGGCCAGGCGGGCGCGCTCGACGACGTCCGGGCGGACGCCGCACAGCTCGTGGGCACGCAGGAGCTCCGCAACGATCTCGTCTCGGCGGACGCGACGGCGACGAACGCGTTCCTCGTGGGTGGCCTGGAGCCGGCCGAGGCGCGAGAGCGCTACGAGACGGACCTGACCGCCGCCGCGGGAGCGGTGCCACGGCTCGCGGCGAGCTCCACGGCCGAGACCGACGAGCTGGCGACGGTCTCCGACTCGATCCAGCAGTACGCGGGCCTGGTCGAGTCGGCCCGCGCCAACAACCGGCAGGGCTTCCCTGTCGGCGCGGCCTACCTGGACCAGGCGTCCACGACGCTGCGCTCCGACACGCTGCCCATGCTCGACACTGTCGCCGCCGCGTCGGCGCAGCGCGTGACCGACGGACAGTCCTCGGTGGCGTTCACGCAGGCGCTGCTCGCCCTCGTCTGGCTGGGCGTCATCGTGCTGGTCGGCGTGCAGGTGTGGCTGGCTCGCCGCACGCACCGCGTGCTCAACACCGGGCTCGCACTCGGCACCGTGGCCGCGCTGGTCGGCGCCGTGGTCGTCAGCGCAGCCGTGGTGGGCGGCAACGGCGTCGCCCGTGCCGTCAACGACGGCCCGTACGGCGCCGTCGTGACGTCCTCGCAGGCCCTCGCCCAGGCGACGGACGCCAAGTCCATGGAGAGCTTCACGCTCATCAAGCGCGGCTCCGGGCAGGCGTTCGAGAACCGGTTCGTGGCCTGCACGGACACGTCGGCCCTGACCGCGGAGCAGCTCGCGGACGAGGCGTTCGCGGAAGCGCTGACCGTGTGCCCGCTTCCCGCCGCCCAGATCCTGGGCGAGGCGGTCTCGGCAGGTCAGCTCGGCGATGGCTCGTCCTCGCTGCTCACCCAGTGGGTCGAGGCCCACCGCAGCATCCGCGCGCTCGACGACGCGGGCAGCTGGGAGGAGGCGGTCGCGGCAGCGACGGCCACCGGCGAGGGCACGGCCGCCGCGGCGTTCGACGCGTTCGCCCAGCAGGCCCGCGACGACATCACGGCGGCCGGGCAGGACGTCGACGACCGGCTCGGGTCGGCCTCCGGGACTTCGACCGCGGCGGCGTGGATCGCGCTCGTCACCGGGCTGCTCGCGGCGGTGCTCGCCGCTACCGGCGTCAACGTGCGACTGAAGGAGTACCGATGAGGGGCACCATCGCCACCCGCCGCGCGCTCGGACTGGCGCTCGCGGCGGCACTGCTCGCAGGCACGGCAGCGTGCGCCCCGTCCTCGCAGGTCCCGGCCGGGGTCGCCGCGATCCGGCTGCAGGCCGATACCGCTGCGCAGGCCGAGACGGCGGCCGGCACGGAGGTAGCGGCGGGGGGTAATGCCATCGGCGCGGTGGCCACGGCCACGGCCTGCGACGACGGGAGCGACCCGCTGGCCTCCTATGCGCCCGAGGGCGCGCTGCCGTCACCCGGCGCCCTGCCCGCCGGCAGCACCATGGCGGCGATCCGCGACAGCGGGGCGCTGAGGGTCGGAGTCTCCGCGGACACGCTGCTCATGGGCTCCCGCAACCCGCTCTCGGGCAGCATGGAGGGCTTCGACGTGGACGTCGCGCACGCGGTGTCGGCGGCGATCTTCGGTGACCCGAACCGCATCCAGTACCGCGTGATCACGTCCGGCCAGCGCCTGGACGTGCTGACCAACGGTGAGGTCGACATGGTGGTGCGCACGTTCACCATCAACTGCGACCGGTGGAAGGAGATCGCCTTCTCGGCCGAGTACTTCCACTCGGGCCAGAAGGTGCTCGTCCCGCTCGACTCCACGGCGACGGGCGT
Organism: Antribacter soli; assembly: GCF_021568775.1. Lineage (GTDB taxonomy): Bacteria > Actinomycetota > Actinomycetes > Actinomycetales > Cellulomonadaceae > Antribacter > Antribacter soli. Next base: position 12,411 of record NZ_JAKGSG010000007.1, read on the forward strand.
GGCGGACCTCGAGGGCAAGCGGGTCTGCGCCCCGGTGGGCACCACCACGTTCGACCGGCTGTCGCAGTGGGAGGGCATCGAGCCCGTCGCCGCGGCGACGCACACCGGCTGCCTCGTGCTGTTCCAGCAGGGCGAGGTCGACGCGATCACGGGCGACGACACCGTGCTGGCCGGCTTCGCCGCACAGGACCCGTACGCCAAGGTGGTCGGCGCGGCGATCAGCGACGAGCCGTACGGCGTCGGCATCCCCGCGGACAAGGTCGACATGGTGCGATTCGTCAACGGCGTCCTCGAGAACATGAAGGCGGACGGCACGTGGACAAGCAGCTACAACACGTGGCTCGGCGTCCTGGGCAGCGCGCCCGCCCCACCCACCCCCGTGTACGGACGCACACCATGACCGAGGCCGCCGCGGCACGGCCGGGCGGGCTGCCGGGAGGGCAGGCGGGCACGCTGGCGGCGCCGCACGCTCCAGGCAGCCTGGGCGTGGCGGCCGAGCCGCGCGCCCTGCTGACCTACCTCACCGACCTGGAGGCGTGGCTCGACGCGCGCCGGGCGGAGCTGGACCGGCTCGACGCGGCCGCACGCCAGGCCGCGGACCCCTCGGTGTTCACCGCCGACGTGGTGCTCGCGCTCACCCTCTGGCAGGCCGTGCGCACGCGCACGGACGACCTGGTGCGGACGTGGGACTCGGGCCGAGCAGGCACGGTCGAGCGGGAGCGGATGTCGCAGCTGATCTGGGGCCGCCTCGGCGGCGACCCGGCGACGTCGCTCCTCTCGCTGGTCGAGGCGGCGCGGCTGTGCGACGCCCTCGCCGGGCAGCTCGCCGCCCGCCTCTCCTACGACCCGCACGCCGCAGACGTCACCGCACGCCTCCGGACGGTCGCCGCAGGGCTCGTCCGGGCGGAGGACGCCGCCCGCGGCGACGACGTCGCGCGGGTCTCACGCCTGCGCGAGCGGTTCGGCCGCGTGCGTACGGACGCGGCGCGCGGCGCCGACGTCGGCGGCCCGCTCGGTGAGCTCGAGACGGAGGTCGCCCGCACGGAGCGCGACCTGATCGTCGCGAGTTCCCGACGACGGTCGCTGGCCCGGGACCGTGAGCGCGCCGTGAAGCTGCGCGAGACGCTGGCGCAGCGCGCCCCCGTGCTCGCCGGCGTGGCCGACCGGTGCCGCCGCGAGATCGCGGACCCGCCGCGCCGCGCCATCCCCGACGTCACACGCCTCGGCGAGGTCCCGGACGACCGCGACGCGCTCGTTGCCTACGTGGAGCGCCTGGGCGCCGTGGAGCGCGCCATGGAGGCCTGCGAGGACGCCTACACCGGCCCGCTGCGCGAGCGCGCCGAGCTGCGCTTCCGGCTCAAGGGCCTGCTCACCAAGGCGGCCGGCAACGGCCGCGACCGCTCCCCCACCGTCACGGCCGGCGAGGCCGAGGCGCGCGAGGCCCTGGAGACCGTCCCGTGCCACCTCGCGCTCGCCCGCCACTTCGTCGACCAGCTCGAGGTCCTCGTCCGCGACCTCCCGTCGAGAGGAACACGATGACCACCCAGGCCTGCGCCGAGCCCGGCTGCACGGGCACGATCGAGGACGGCTACTGCAACGTCTGCGGCACGCCCGCAGCGCCGTCGGGCGGCGGCGCCACGGTGCGTTCCGCAGCCGCCACGCCTGCGGGGGTCGCGGCGGAGGCTGCCGCGCCGGTGCCGACCTCGGTGGAGGGCGGTCCGTGTGCGCAGCCCGGCTGCACCGGCACCATCGAGGACGGCTACTGCAACGTGTGCGGCACGCCCGCAGGGCCGTCGGGCGGTACGACGTCGGGCGCAACCACCCAGAACGGCACCTCGGGTCTGGGCACCTCGGGACTTGGCACCGCGGGCCTGGGCACCGCGGCGCTCTCGCCGATGGGCGAGGCCGCGACGGGCCGCACGAGCTCGGCGCGCCTCGCGACGTCGGCGCTCGGCTCGGCCCGCACGAAGGGATCCGGCACGCGCGCCACCCGCCGCGTCGGCACGGGCTCGACCCGCCTGCGCGGGCACCGCCTGGGCGCCGGTCTGACGACGGTGCCGCCGGCCCCGGTCACCGACCCGTTGCAAGCCGTCATGCCGACCCCGGAGCTCGCGGAGGGCAAGCGGTACTGCCCCACCTGCGGCGAGCCCGTGGGCCGCTCGCGCGACGGCGTCCCGGGGCGGACCGCGGGATTCTGCGCGCACTGCGGCAGCCGGTACGACTTCACGCCGACGCTGAACCCCGGCGACCTGGTCGGCGGGCAGTACGAGGTGGTGGGCTGCCTGGCCCACGGTGGCCTCGGCTGGATCTACCTGGCGCGGGACCGCAACGTCAACGGCCGCTGGGTGGTCCTCAAGGGCCTGCTCAACGCGGGCGACAAGGACGCCTACGAGGCGGCGGTGGCGGAGCGCCAGTTCCTGGCCGAGGTGGAGCACCCGCTCATCGTCGAGATCTACAACTTCGCGCTTCACGAGGGCGCCGGCTACACCGTTATGGAGTACGTCGGCGGCCGGTCGCTGAAGCAGCTGCTGCAGGCGCGGCGCGAGTCCAACAACGGCGTCAACGACCCGTTCCCGGTGGACCAGGCAGTCGCGTACATGCTCGAGGTCCTCCCGGCGTTCTCGTACCTGCACGACCACGACCTGCTGTACTGCGACTTCAAGCCGGACAACATCATCGCTCAGGGCGACGGCGTGAAGCTGATCGACCTGGGCGGCGTGCGCCGTGCGGACGACCTGACGTCGGCGATCTTCGGCACCGCCGGGTACCAGGCGCCGGAGGTCCCGGAGGTCGGTCCGTCGGTCGCCTCCGACATCTACACGCTGGGCCGCACGCTCGCGTCGCTCGTCCTGGACTTCCGCGGCAACACGACGACCTACGTCGCGTCGCTGCCGCCGGTGGCGGAGACCCCCGTCTTCCAGAAGTACGACTCGCTCTACCGGTGGCTCGCCAAGGCGTGCGCCCCCGAGCCGGCGGACCGGTTCGCCACGGTCGACGAGGCGCGCGGCCAGCTCCTGGGCGTGCTGCGCGAGGTGGTCGCCACCGACGCGGGCCCGGACCACTCGGCGACGACGTCGGCGGCGTCCGTGCTGTTCGAGCCGCCGCTCGCCGACGAGGCCGACCACCCCCTCGCCTGGGAGCAGCTCCCGTCGCTCAGGATCGACCCGGCAGACCCGATGGCGAGCTGGCTCGCCGGCGTGAACGTCGCCGACCCTGCCGCCCGGGTCGCGGCGCTCGCCCGGGCACCCGAGCACACCGTCGAGGTGCGTCTGGCGACGGCACGCGCGGCGATCGAGGCGGGGGACGACGCCCGCCTGCAGCTCGAGGTTGCGGCCATCCTGGAGGAGGACCCGTGGGAGTGGCGGGCGGCCTGGATGGAGGGCCTGCACCTGCTCGCCAGTGGTGACGCGACGTCGGCCCGCGCCTCGTTCAACGCCGTGTACGGCCAGGTGCCGGGCGAGCTCGCGCCGAAGCTCGCGCTCGCAACGGCCTGCGAGCTGTCGGGCGAGCCTGGGATCGCCGAGCAGCTCTACGTGATCTGCGCCCGCTCGGACGCCAACTACATCGGCCCGGCCGCGTTCGGCCTGGCCCGCGTCCGCAGCGCGCGCGGCGACCACGACGGCGCACTGACCGCGCTGGACCTGGTCGGGCCCACCCGCAGGTCGTACGGCGACGCGCGTCTGCAGCGCGCCCGCATGCTCGTCGGCTCGGGCCGCGGCCTGGAGGCGCTGGCCGACGCGGTCTCCGGCCTCGACGGCGCGCCGGTCCCCGACCGGCCGCGGACCGAGGTGACGGTCGACGCGCTGTCGGCCGCGCTCGACGTCGTGGTCGAAAAGGGCGCCCGGCCCGGCCTGCGCCTCGCAGGGGCGGAGGCGACCGAGCCCGCCCTGCGGGACGGGCTCGAGGCCGCGCTGCGCGACCTCGCCCGGCTCACCGACGACCGCGGCGAGCGCATCGCGCTCGTGGACCGGGCAAACTCCGTCAGGCGCTGGACCCTGCGATGACAGAAGAGAGCACCGACATGACCACCGAGGCCGCCGCGGTAGTGACGTGCCCCAGCTGCGGCGAGGTTGCCGCACCCCGGGCACGATACTGCGAGGCCTGCGGCACCAGCCTCGCTCCTGCGTCCGACGGCGTCCCGGCCGTCCTGGGCGGCACGGGCGTCCCAGGCGTCCCGGCCGGCCCTGCCGAACCCGTGGGCGCGGTGCTGGACCTCGACCCTGACTCCGGGGAGGTGCCCGCGGCGCGGCCCTGCGCCGCGTGCGGCGGCCGCGTCGCCGAGGACGGCTACTGCGAGGAGTGCGGTACGCCGGCCGCCTTGGAGCGCGACCACTTCGAGGAGCAGCCCGCCCCCTGGGTCGCCGGGGTCTGCGACCGCGGCGTGCGGCACGTGCGCAACGAGGACGCGATGGCGCTGGCCGCACCGGAGGACGCCGGGCGCCGGTTCGCCGTGCTCGTGGTGTGCGACGGCGTGTCGAGCGCGCCGGACTCCGACATCGCGTCGCTCGCCGCGTCCCGCGCGGCCCGGGACGTGCTCGCCGGCTACGGGCCGGCCGGCGATCGTTCCGTCGAGGGCACGGTGACACAGCGCATCGCCGGCTGGACCGACGCGCTCGTGGCCTCGTCACGGGCGGCCGGGCAGGCCGTCGTCGAGGCGGCGGAGCAGATCGCGGCCGAGCAGATCGCGGCCGAGCAGATCGCGGCCGAGGCCGGCGGCGACCCGGTGCGGGAACCGCCGTCGTGCACGTTCGCGACGGCAGTCGTCGACGGGGACCTCGTCGTCGCCGGCTGGATCGGCGACTCCCGCGTCTACTGGCTCGCCGACTCGGGGCACGCGGAGCAGCTCAGCGTCGACGACTCGTGGGCGCAGGAGATGATCGCCGCCGGCGTCCCGCGCACGCAGGCCGAGAACGCCCCGCAAGCGCACGCCATCACGCGCTGGCTCGGCCCCGACGCCCCCGACTCGGACGCGCACTGCGCCGCGACCGTGCCCGCCGGTGCCGGCTGGTTGCTCGTCTGCTCGGACGGCCTGTGGAACTACTGCTCGGCCGCCGACGACATGTTCGACCTGGTGACGCGCTTCGCCGGCGAGTCCGACGGCGACCCGCTCGCCACGTCGGCAGCCCTCGTCCGCTGGGCGAACGACCAGGGCGGTCGCGACAACATCACCGCGGCCCTCGCCCGGCTCGCGCCGCTCGGCTGAACCACTTTCGATAGCCTGCAAGCACACGACCCGAAGGAGCCCCCCGTGGCCGATTTCACCGCCGAGGTCTTCCAGAACGAGTTCCTCTCCGACGGCGCCACCGACGTGCACGCGATCGTGTCCGTGACCTGCACGGGCGCGGGGACCGCGGGCGGGCCCGGGACGGCGAGCGACGGCTCCACGGCGGAGATCATCATCGTCGACACGTCCGGGTCGATGCAGGGCCGCAACATGGAGTCGGCGAAGCACGCCGCCGCCGTCGCCGTCGACCAGATCGCCGACGGCACCTGGTTCGCGATCGTCGGCGGCTCGCACGTCGCGACCCGCGTGTTCCCCTACCCCAACGCGCGCGTCGCCATGGTGATGATGGAGCCGGGCGCCCGCGAGGAGGCAAAGCGCGCGATCTCGCACATGGAGCCGGGTGGCGGCACCGCGATCTCCACGTGGCTGTACCTCGCGGACGAGCTGTTCGCGACCGTTCCCCAGGCGGCCCAGAAGCACGCGATCCTGCTCACCGACGGCAAGAACGAGTCGGAGGCCACGGTCGCCCTCGACCGCGTGATCCAGAAGGTCACGGGCCACTTCCAGTGCGACGCGCGCGGGGTCGGCGACCGCTGGGTCGTCGAGGAGCTGCGCAAGATCTCGACGGCCCTGCTCGGCACCGTCGACCTCATCGCCCGGCCGGAGGACATCGCCGCCGACTTTGCGTCGCTGGTGGAGAAGTCGATGTCGCGGGGCGTGTCCGCCGCCGACCTGCGGGTCTGGGCCCCGCAGGGCTCGCAGGTGCTGTTCGTACGCCAGGTCGCGCCCACCGTGGAGGACCTCACGTCCCGCCGTTCCGAGGTCAACCCGCTCACCGGCGCCTACCCGACCGGCGCGTGGGGCGACGAGTCCCGTGACTACCACGTGGCCGTCCGCGTCCCGTCGAAGCCCGTGGGCTCCGAGCAGCTCGCCGCCCGCGTGCAGCTGGCCCTGGGCACCGAGGTCGTGGCGTCCGCCCTGGTCAAGGCCAAGTGGTCCGACGACCACTCGCTCACCACCCGGATCAGCCCGGAGGTCGCGCACTACACGGGCCAGGCCGAGCTCGCGTCCGTCATCCAGGAGGGCCTCGCAGCCAAGGCGGCCGGGGACGAGGCCACGGCGACGGTCAAGCTCGGGCGCGCCGTCCAGCTCGCCGCCGAGACCGGCAACGAGGAGGCCACGTCGCGCCTGCGCAAGATCGTCGAGGTCGAGAACGAGGAAGAGGGCACCGTGCGGCTCAAGCGCCACACGGCGAAGCTCGACGAGATGGCGCTCGACACGGCGTCGACCAAGACCACCCGCGTGAGGAAGGCATGAGCGTCATCTGCCCCGAGGGGCACACCAGCACCTCGACGGACTACTGCGACGTCTGTGGCGCGCCCATCCCGGCGTCGGCCGTGACGACGACGGGCGGATCGAGCGGTCCGGTCGGCGGTCCGACGCCGGCGGCGTCGACGGGTGGCGGCGCCCCGGGCGGGTCGGGCGGCCCCGTGACGTGCCCGAGCTGCGGCGAGCTCTCGCCCGCCGGCTCCCTGTTCTGCGAGAACTGCGGCTATGACTTCACGACCGGCACCCCGGTCGTGCCGGCCGCCCCGGCGTCCTCGCTCGATCTGGGCGACCTCGGCCGGCCGGGCGGCTCGGGGGGCGGCGTGACCGGTACCGCAGGGGGCGCGATCGGCGGACCCGTCCACGCGCCCGGTGCGCCTGCCGACCCCGCGCAGGCCTCTCCCGTGAGCGGACAGGTCGTCATCAGCCCGCCGCCCGCGCACGGCCCCGCCTCAGCTGCGGCGGCAGGCGGGGGTGAGCAGCCGACGTCGGGCACCACGGCGGAGGCCGGCGGCCTCGCGGCGCCGCCCGTGCCCGGACCAGACGCCTGGGTGGCAGAGATCTGGGTGGACCCCGACTGGTACCTGGCGCAGGAACCCGAGGACCCGATGCCGTCTCCCGGGCTGCCCGGCCTCGTGACGCTGCGGCAGCGCAGCCTGCTCGTGGGGCGGCCGTCACAGTCGCGCGGCATCCACCCGGACATCGACTGCGGTGCGGACTCGGGCGTCTCCCGGCGGCACTGCCAGCTCTCGACCGACGGCCAGCGGTGGTGGGTGGAGGACCTGCAGTCGGCGAACGGGACGTTCGTCGCCACGGCCGGCGACCCCATCCCGACCACGCCGATCACGCCCGGCCAGCGCCGGGAGGTCGGCGACGGCGACCGCGTCTACCTGGGCGGCTGGACCCGCGTGGTGATCCGCAAGGCGCTCCCGGGCGAGGCCTGACCCCGGGGGAAACGAAAAGCCCCCTCGCTGCTGCGAGGGGGCCTTCTTCGTGGGGTGAGTGACGGGACTTGAACCCGCGGCCACCTGGACCACAACCAGGTGCTCTACCAACTGAGCTACACCCACCATCGGCCGGATCGTGAAGACCTCGGCCGTCGAAAAGTGTACATGGTCGCGGGCCTGGTGCGGACCCGATTACGAGTGCGCTGCCCGCTTCGTGACGGAGGTCTCCTTGACCCGCTCCGCCGCGGCCCGCGCCGTCGCCGAGTCCGGGCCGGGCTGCGCGGGGAAGAGCGTCTCGCGGTAGTACCGCAGCTCGTCGATGCTCTCGAGGATGTCGGCCAGGGCGCGGTGCCCGCCGTCCTTCTTCGGTGATGCGAAGTACACACGCGGGTACCAGCGGCGCGCGAGCTCCTTGATGGAGGACACGTCGATCACGCGGTAGTGCAGGTGCTCGGTGAGGGCCGGCATGTTCAGCTCGAGGAACATCTTGTCCGTGCCGACCGAGTTGCCGGCGAGCGGCGCCTTGCGCGGCTCCGGGACCCACTCGCGCACGTACTCCAGGACGCGCTCCTCGGCCTCCTGGAGCGTCAGTCCGGTGGGGAGCTCCTCGAGCAGGCCGGACGTGGTGTGCATCGCGCGCACGAAGTCGTTCATCTGCTCGAGGGCCGCGGCGGGCGGGGCGATCAGGACGTCGACCCCGTCACCGAGGACGTTCAGCTCGGAGTCGGTGACCACGGCGGCGACCTCGACCAGCGCGTCGGCGCGCGTGTCCAGGCCGGTCATCTCGCAGTCGATCCACACGATGCGGTCGTTGGGGTTCGATGGGCTCACGGCGCTCAGCCTAAGCGGTGGGATGGGGCTGTAGGGGGAACGGCCGGGCCCGGGGCCAGCACCTGGGTCTCAGGTGCGGCGGCCCCGGGCTCGTGCGGTTCGCGTCAGGCGCGCCCGTGCGCGGCGGGGCGAACCGCCGGGAACAGGCGGCGGACGACGCGGGCGGCGGCCCGACGGCTCCGGGCGCCCTCCTGCTCGGCCTCGCGGACGTCGAGGAGGTGCTGGGTCCGGGCGATTTCGTACGAGATCTCGGCGTGCATGGTGTGCGCTGCGTCCTTCATGAGGTCGATCGGCTGGGTGTCGCCGACCTGGGGTGGCTCGCGCGGTCGCGCGCGCCTGACGTATGTTTCCGTCGTGTTACACGGTCTCAGATTTCCGGCATGGTGCGCAACGTGACGTCGCGCACGTTTGTCCGGTTTGGCACCGTCTGGGGGGCGACGGCGGGCCGCCCGGCCTCACGCCGCTCCGCGTGTCCGAGTTCCGCGCCCAATGAGTCCCCAGCTCTCATTCCGGACGTAAAACGTCCGGAATCGGTTCTACGGTGGCTCCGATGACAGGTACGTGATCAGCCCCCGCGTGGCCATGAGGCTCAACGCCGACCTGACCACCAGACGAGAGGTACGCGCATGGAATCTCGGACGCAGGGCATGTGGTGGGGCACCGCCATCGAAGCACCCGACCCCGGTGCACTGGCGGCGTTCTACTCCCAGCTGCTCGGCTGGCCCATCGGCCACGAGGAGCCCGGTACGGCCATCCTCGCCGCGCCGGAAGGGTCCATCTACGTCGTGTTCCAGCAGGCGAGCGGATACCGGCCGCCGGTGTGGCCGCCCGTCACGGGCGAGCAGCGCCCGATGATGCACTTCGACTTCCAGGTCGGAGACCTCGACTCGGCGGTCGGCGAGGCTGTCGCGCTCGGGGCGACGGTGTCTGAACACCAACCGCAGGAGCACGTCCGGGTGCTCTTCGACCCTGCTGGGCACCCGTTCTGCCTCTGCCGCGACGACGGCTAGGACTACGTCACGGACTACTTCACGCGGGATCCGGCTCCGCTGCCCGTGGTCCCGAAGCCGAGCCCCAGACCCGTCCGGCGAGCACGACGAAGGGCCTCGGCGCGACGGGCTGCTCCGTGGAGCGGCCCGGGCGCCGAGGCCCTTCTGTGCTCTCGCCCCAGGTCCGGGACGCCTCCGGGCGGCGCCGGAGCAGCGAGCGGTGTCATGCGACGTGCGGGGTCAGGCTCGCAGCCGCCCGCCGGCCGGCTTCCCGGCCCGCAGTGCGCGGCGCGCGCTTTGCCTTGGCACGCTGCTCCTCCCGGAGCCGGGCTCGGCGGTGCTGCTCGGCCTCGCGCAGGCGCTCGCGATGCATGAGCATCGCCAGCTCGTAATCGGTGAAGGTGTGCACGTGAGTGCCTCTCGTGACGTCGGACTCCTGGGTCTGGCCGGACCCTCCACCGCCCGGCAAGGACCGGACGGACGTCACCGCGGTGTGGTCCGACTCTCGCAGGTTTCGCTCGCGTTACGCACGGCATTTTCCGGTCGGCAGATCCGGCGCTGCTGTGGGCAGAAAGAGAGACCCCCGCTGGGGTACGGCGTCACCGACGCCGGCACTGCCCTCGTTGAGTGCTGGGTATTCGTCGTGGCGCGCGCCCCGAGCTCAACAGATACCCAGCACTCAACGAGAGGCCGTCAGTCTCCGGCTCAGGCGATGTTGTTGTTGATCGCCCGAGCCTGCGGCTCCGCTCCGGGCGCGTGCCTCGTTCCTCAGCCCCCACCCTGCGCTGCACCTCCGGCTCAGGCGATGTTGTTGATCGCCCGAGCCTGCGGCTCCGCTCCGGGCGCGTGCCTCGTTCCTCAGCCCCCACCCTGCGCTGCACCTCCGGCTCAGGCCAGGCGCGTCACGATCGCGTCCGCGAGACGGCCTGCGGCGTCGGCGGCGCCCGAGTGCTGCAGCCACAGCGACGGCTCGGTGAGCTCGAGCTCGATCACCATGGGCGTGCCGTCGTCGCGGGTGACGAGGTCGACGCGGGCGTAGAGCAGCGGCTCGGCGGCGCCGAGCTCCTTCGTCGCGGCCTCGAGCGCGCGACGAGCGACGTCGATCTGCGCCGGCTCGGCCTCGAACGGCGTCATCTTCTCCTCCTGGTACAGGCCCTGCGTGGGTCGCGAGGGGCCGGTGAGGAGGGCGTTCTTGCGCACCGCGTGCACGAGCTCGCCGTCGACGAACACGAGGCAGGTCTCCCCCGCGGTGTCGACGCTCGTGACGTAGGGCTGGATCATGGCCCAGCGACCGCTCTCCAGCAGGTCGTTCGCGTGCTTGATCGCGAGCGCTCGCGACTGCGCGGAGACAGGCTGGTAGCGGCCGGTGTCCATGGCCCCGGCGCTGACGACAGGCTTGACGACGAAGTCGCCGAACGCGGGCATGCGGGTGTGGATCGCACGCTTGGACAGGTGCCGCTCGGGGTCGAGCCAGATCGTCGGGATGACCGGCACCCCGGCCTGCTCCAGGACCATGAGGTAGCGCTTGTCGGTGTTCCAGCGGATCACGTCGGCGCTGTTCAGCAGGCGCGGCACGGACTCGGCCCAGGCGACGAACTCGTCCCGGCGCGGCGAGTAGTCCCAGGTGGAGCGCACGATCACCAGGTCGTAGGCCGCCCAGTCGACCCCCGGCGTGTCCCACACGACCGGCTCGGCCGTGATGCCGCGCTGCGCGAGCGCCGCGATGAGAGGGCGGTCGTCCGCGTCGAGGTCGGGCAGGACGGAGCACGTGGCGAGGCCTACGCGGGCGTTGGAGGTCACGGAGGCAGACTATCGGCGCGGCGGGACCGTCCGAGCACGGTGCTGGGTGCGACGGAGGTCACACCGACCAGCCGAGCAGCGGGCGTGCCCGCTCGATCCGCTCGACGAGCGTGGTGCCCCCCGCTGAGCCGCCCAGGATCTCCGACGCCTCGGCGGGCGCCCCGATCTCGACCGCACGTGACACGACGACGGCGAGGACAGCGAGCATCTCGTGGACGACGCCGAGGCCGCTGCGGAGCACGCTCGACATCATGACGCCGTGCGTCCACAGGTCCTCGATGTCGTGCGAGGTCGCGCCACCCGCCGAGAACGGCCGCGGGCTCAGCAGGCCCCGCAGCCTGTGCACGTGCGCGGCGACGAGCTTCGGGACCTGGATGAAGCCGAGGCGTTCGTCGTCCGCAAGGTCGGGGGCGAGCCCTCCCGCCCCATAGCACAGCCACGTGACGGCACGGTCGACCCACGCGCCCACGAGAGACCATGCGTCGAAGAGCGCCGATGTCGCCAGCGCAAGCCGGGGTGCGAGAAACGACGCCTGCTCGACCAGCCGGCCCTCCGCGACAAGGGGATTGTCGGACTGCCGGGAGAGCTCTTCCTCGAGCACCGCCTCGAACTGGTCCTGAGCGTGTCTGAGCGTGTCGAGCACATCCTCGGCCGCCCGGATGGCAACGGGATCCTGTCCGAGCCGGTCGGCCATGGCGCCCTCGGGCATCCCACCCAGGTACCGCGCGGACTGCTTCGCACGCCCGGCCACCAGGGCAGCGCGGACGACCCGTTCAGTCGTCGCGACGCCGGACCGTAGGGCCGGGACGAGCGCCAGTGCCACGCCGAGATGGACGAAGGAGCCGTTGATGAGCGACAGCGCGCCCTTGGGCCCCAGGTCGAGGTGCTCGTGCTGGAGGAGCCCCTTCGCCCACCAGGTGCCGCAGATCACGTCTCCCGACGAATAGGTCACGTCCAGCGGGACGGGGGGCGCGAAATCCGGGTCCAGCGCCGCTGCCACGACGGCGTCGAACGCCTCCGGGGAGCAGCCCGTGCCTCCCCGGCTGAGCTGGTGCACCTTGACGAGCGAGATGCAGCGTGACTGCAACCGGTCGGCCCAGACCAACCCTGGCAGGAGGTGGCTCGCCAGCAGGTCCCCCTGGAACGCGGCGATGTCCACCAGCCGGTCCCGGTCCCGGTGCCCCACACCGGTCGTCACGCCATAGCCGTCGCCCCCGCCCTGCACGAGCGCCACGAGCGCCTCGTGCTCACCCTTGACCACCGAGCGAGCCGCCTGCCAAGTCTCGGGCTCTGGCCCGCCGTCGATCAGGGCGAGCAGCATCTGGACGGTTTCAGCCACGACGGCCTTCTCTCACGACGGCGACCACGCTGGCGATCGCGATGACGAACATCATTGTCGCGACCGCGACCCGGACCGTGCTGGTCACCGGCGAGTCGGGCGCGACGAGGAAGTCGAAGAGCACGAAGCCACCCTGCAACGCCGCGATGACCGTGAACAAGTACAGGAGCTTGTTCCGGCGGACGTCCATCGTCCGCCCGAGCGCGTCGCGTGCGTCTGCGGCTACCGAACGCACCGAGGCTACCTGGTCGCGGAGCCCGTTCCGGGCCTCTTCCAGGCGCCACGCCTGGATCGCAGACTCGCGGGTCGCGGCCGCGGTGTTCGTCAGGTACCGGGCGCGCTCGCCCAGGACGAGCAGGCGGAACTCCAGGTCCGCAGCCATCCGGACGCCCTCGAGGACGAGGGCGTCGAGCTCCTGGGCCATCTCTTGCTTCGAGGCCCGTCGCATCCGGGCCATCTGCCCGAGCATGTCGCGATAGGCGTGGTCCACGAGGATCCACTCCTCGGTGACGGCAAGGAGTCCTTCGGCGGCAGCGTCCAGCTCGTCGTCCGACGGGACGTACGTGTACCCGTCTCCCACGCCGACCGCCTCACCCGTCGGTCGGATGCCGACGCTGGCACACGTCTCCTCGCTCGGCCGCACCATGAGCCGGTGCCACCACATGACCCGCCCTTCGAAGGCAGCCGGAGCCCGATCACCCTGATGGCGCCGCACGACCTCCGCCGTTCGTGCGGCGAGGTGGTCAGCTGCCGTGCGGAGCGCCGCCTCCAGGGTGCGGAGCTCCTCCAGGTCGCGAACCTCGACGTCCACGCGGATGGCGGCGATCCCCAGAGCCGAGATGTACAGCGTCCCGACCCGGTCGAGCAACTTGACCTCGGCACGCGCCCGCCGGGAGAGGAGGGCCGCCCGCGTGCCGGGTGCGTGGTCCTCGATGACGAGGTCCGCCTCGACCGGAGTGTCCATCCAGGCATCCAGCTCGGCGAGCATCTGCCCGATCGTGCTGGAGCCGCCGATCGAGACCTCGTCCTGGTGGCTCCACGCCTCTTCGAGGACTTGCGGAAGCATGAAGGGCGCAAGCAGGCGAACGCGCATGGTGCCCGACAATAGCCGCCGACCAGCGCAGACACGCCCTCCGACGCGCGGCCACGGTCAGAACGGCGGCGCGTCCGCCGGGTGCGGCTCGGTTGTCGCGCTCGGCTCGGTTGCTCGCCCTGTCCCGGGGGACGGGGCCGGCGTGCCGACGCCCGGTGGTCGTGGGCCGGGTCGACGACGGTGGCCGGGCGCGTCACGACCCGACCGACCGGCGTGACCCAGACGGTGTCCCCCGTGTCCGGGTCCCGGACGACGCGCCAGCCGCCGTGCGTCTTGGCCCGATGGTGCCCGCGGCACAGCGCCTGCAGGTTGCTCGCGCGGGTCTGCCCCGGCTCGCTGGCCCGGCCGGGCGCCGCATGGTCGAACGGCTCGACATGGTCCAGGTCGCACCGCTCCGCCACCCGGTCGCACGACGCGAACGTGCACGTCTCGTCCCTGGCCCGCACCGCCGCGCCCAGCACCTTGCCCGGCGCGTAGGCGGTGGTGGAGTAGTCCGTCGCACCCCGGTCACCGGGTCGGTCACCAGCCGTTGCCAGGTCCCATCCACAGCCAGCGTCCGCGCCACCTCCGCGGGCACCGGACCGTACCCGGCCAGCACGCCCGGCGCGTCGTCCAGACCCAGCAGGGTCCCCGCCGAGACCGTGACCCGCACCTGCGCCGGGACCGTCACAGCGCGCACCCGCGTTCCCCCGCACACGCACGCCCCGCACGTGCAGCCCGACGCCGGACCCGTCGTCCGCGAGACGGGATCGCCCGCGACCCGGCCCGGCGCCTCGCCCGCCACGTGGTCCGGCGCCGCGCCCGGCCCGTGCTCAGGCAGCACGACCCGGCCCGTCACGAGCGCGACGAACACGTCCGCCCGCGCCTGACCCAGCGTCCGCGGCTCCCCCGCCGTCCGGTGGATCGCCGTCCCGGCCGCGTCGACCGCGGCCCACACCGCCGCCGCGTCCTGAGCGGGCAGGTACGCGCTCACGTACGCCATCGCGTCCTCGACCGGCTCGACCGTCACGTGCAGCCTCTCGCGCGCCGCCCTGCGGTTCCGCTCAGCACCCTCGCCGCCCGGTGCGGCGGCCTCCGCGTTCATCCGGTTCCGCAGCGCCCGCAGCCCCAGCCGGGGCGCGTGCACCAGGACGCGCACGGTCGCCGCGCGCCGCTCCTCCGCCGTCGGGAACGCCCCCGCGAACGCCAGCACGTCCGCCTTGCGAGCGCACACCACGCCCTGGCCCAGGGCCGTGCGGACCTCCGGCAGCTCCTCGAGCGCCAGCGCCCGGCCGACCAGGGTGCGCCCCACCGTCGGGGCATGGCCGAGCTGGGCCGCGATCTCGTCCCCCAGGTGCTCCAGGTCCGCGGAACCGACCCGCCGCGCCGCGAGCTCCGCCGCCGCGGCAGCCTGCTGAGCTGCAGCCCAGGCGCCGACCGCCTCCCACCCGGTCACGACCTCGCCCAGCACCGCCTCGCTCGCGTCCGCGGCCTCGATCCTGGCCAGCAGACCCACCAGGCCGACCCCCGGCAGCAACCCGGCAACCCGCGCGTCCAGCGCGTCGGCACGGGCCCCGTGCGACACGTCCCATGGCAGGTCCCACACCTCGTCCGTGGCGCCCGCCCACTCGCCGAAGGACAGATCGACCCGCGGCAGCAGGTCGTCGCCGGCGGCCACGCCACCAGCGAGAACATGCGCCGGGAACCCGCCCCGGAGGTCATCGAACATGTGTTCCACCCTACCGGGGCGCCCCGGAACCGCCCGCCGAGACCGGCCCTCGCGGCGAACTCTTTCAGGAGCAGAACCCGCTCAGCGCAGCGGTTCGCGGGGAGCACCCGCTCACGGCCCGCCCCTGCCCTCGCCCGCAGACCGGTCGCCCCGTACGGAGGGCGACCGGTCCGGCGTCGGCTGGTGCTACGCCAGGCCCGCGCGGCGCAGGGCCTCGGCCATCGCCGTGTCGGCGGGAGCCTGGCCGCCCCGCCCGCCCGGGCGCCCGTCGCGGCCGGGGCCGCCGCGTCGCCCGGCGTCACGCCCACCAGACCGGTCGCCGCCGGAGCGCTCGCCACCGGATCGCTCGCCCCCGGACCGCCCCGCACCCGGCCGTCCGCCGGACGGCACGACCGACACCTCGTCGTCGAGCCGCAGCGTCAGCGCGATCCGCTTGCGTGGGAGGTCGACCTCCAGGACCTTGACCTTCACGATGTCGCCCGACTTCACGACCTCGCGCGGGTCCCGCACGAACGACTTCGACAGCGCCGACACGTGGACGAGGCCGTCCTGGTGCACGCCGACGTCGACGAACGCGCCGAACGCGGCGACGTTCGTCACCTGGCCCTCGAGGATCATGCCCGGGACCAGGTCCGACAGCTTCTCGACGCCCTCCGCGAAGGTTGCCGTCGTGAACGCCGGACGCGGGTCGCGGCCGGGCTTCTCCAGCTCGGCGAAGATGTCGGTCACGGTGGGCAGGCCGAACGTCGCGTCGACGAATTCCGTCGGCTTGAGCGTTCGCAGGGCTCCGCCGTTGCCGACGAGGGCCTTGAGGTCCGTGCCGGCCGCGCTGACGATGCGGCGGGCCAGCGGGTACGCCTCAGGGTGCACGGACGACGCGTCGAGCGGCTCGTCGCCGCCGGCGATCCGCAGGAAGCCGGCGCACTGCTCGAACGCCTTCGGGCCGAGCCGGGGCACGTTCTTCAGCGCCGCACGCGACGGAAAGGCGCCGTTCGCGTCGCGGTAGGCGACGATGTTCTCCGCCAGCGTGGTCGTGATGCCAGAGACGCGCGCGAGGAGCGGCACGGACGCCGTGTTGAGGTCGACGCCCACCCCGTTCACACAGTCCTCGACCACCGCGTCGAGCGAGCGCGACAGCTTCGTCTCCGTGATGTCGTGCTGGTACTGGCCCACGCCGATCGACCTGGGGTCGATCTTCACGAGCTCTGCCAGCGGGTCCTGCAGGCGGCGGGCGATCGACACGGCGCCGCGCAGCGACACGTCCATCCCGGGCAGCTCGGCCGACGCGTACGCCGAGGCCGAGTACACCGACGCGCCCGCCTCGGACACCACGACCTTCGTGAGCCCGAGCTGCGGCGCCCTCTTGATGAGGTCGGCCGCGAGGCGATCCGTCTCGCGGGACGCCGTCCCGTTGCCGATCGCGATGAGGTCGACGGTGTGGCGGGCGCACAGCGCACCCAGCTTCGCCAGCGACTCGTCCCAGCGGTTCGCGGGGGCGTGCGGGTAGATCGTGTCCGTCGCGACGACCTTGCCCGTCGCGTCCACGACCGCCACCTTGACGCCCGTGCGCAGGCCCGGGTCGAGGCCCATCGTGGTGCGGGTGCCCGCGGGAGCGGCGAGCAGCAGGTCGCGCAGGTTCGCGGCGAAGACCTGGACCGCCCCGTCCTCCGCCTCGGTCCGCAGCCGCATCCGCACGTCGATGCCGAGGTGCACGAGGATGCGGGTGCGCCACGCCCACCGGACCGTGTCGAGCAGCCAGCGGTCGGCCGGACGCCCCTGTGCGGCGATACCGAACCGGCGGGCGATCTCGCCCTCGAAGCTGGACGGCACACCCGGCTCCGTGGGCTCCTCCGGCTCGACGACCACGTCGAGCACATCCTCCTTCTCGCCGCGGAACAGCGCGAGGATGCGGTGCGACGGGAGGCTCGACAGACCCTCGGAGAAGTCGAAGTAGTCGGCGAACTTGGCGCCCGCCTCCTCCTTGCCCTCGCGGACCTTGGAGACGATGCGCCCGCGCGCCCAGACCTGCTCGCGCAGCGTGCCGATGAGGTCGGCGTCCTCGCCCATCCGCTCGATGAGGATGGCGCGTGCGCCGTCGAGCGCGGCCTGCGCGTCCGCGACGCCCTTCTCGGCGTCGACGTAGGCCTCGGCCGTGGCGGCCGGGTCCAGCGTGGCGTCCGCCAGCAGCGCGAGCGCGAGCGGCTCGAGGCCGGCCTCGCGCGCGATCTGCGCCTTCGTGCGCCGCTTCGGCTTGAACGGCAGGTAGATGTCCTCGAGCCGGGCCTTGGTGTCGGCGGCCAGGATCTGGGCGCGCAGCGCGTCGTCGAGCTTGCCCTGCTCCTCGATCGAGGCGAGGATCGCCGCCCGCCGCTCCTCGAGCTCACGCAGGTAGCGCAGCCGCTCCTCGAGCGTGCGCAGCTGCGTGTCGTCGAGAGTCCCCGTGACCTCCTTGCGGTAGCGCGCGATGAACGGGACGGTCGCCCCGCCGTCCAGCAGGTCGACCGCGGCGGCCACCTGCCCTTCCCGCACGCCCAGCTCGTCCGCGATGCGCCGGTTGATGCTCAGCACTGTCCGTTACCTCACCCTCCTGCTAGTCCGGTCGCATCCTGCCAGGCGCCTCCGACACTTGTCGCATCGACTGCGCACCGGCCAGACCGCCGTCGGGCAGAGAGGGCGTCAGTGCGTGACGGCCTTCTCCGAGCCCGCGCCCGTGAGGGAGCGGACCTCCATCTCGGCGAACTTCTCCGGGTGCGGCGGCTCCTTGCTGAGGAAGGTGCCGACGATGCCCAGCACGAACGCCAGCGGGATCGTGATGATGCCCGGGTTGTCGAGCGGGAACCAGTGGAAGTCGACCGCGGTGTCCTTGATCATCGACAGGCTCGTGCCCGTGACCGGGTCGACCTTCCCCGAGACCACCGGGGAGAAGATGATCAGCACGATCGTCGAGGTCAGGCCGCCGTAGATGCTCCACAGCGCGCCGGACGTGTTGAACCGCTTCCAGAACAGCGAGTAGATGATCGTCGGCAGGTTCGCCGAGGCGGCCACGCAGAACGCGAGCGCCACGAGGAACGCGATGTTCTGGCCGTTGGCGAAGATGCCGCCGACGATCGCGACGAGACCGATCACGACCACGGTGATCCGGGCGACCTTGAGCTCGCCGTCCGGGTTGACCTGGCCCTTGCGGATGACGTTGGCGTAGATGTCGTGCGCGAAGCTCGTCGCCGCCGTGATCGTCAGGCCCGCGACCACCGCGAGGATGGTGGCGAACGCGACGGCCGAGATGACGCCGAGCAGGATCTCTCCGCCGAGCACGTAGGCGAGCAGCGGTGCCGCCGAGTTGCCCTTGCCTGGTGCCGCGGCGATCACATCCGGCCCGACGAGGGCGCCGGCGCCGTAGCCGAGGGCGAGCGTGAGCAGGTAGAAGATGCCGATGAGCCAGATGGCCCACACGACCGAACGGCGCGCCTCGCGGCCGTCGGGCACCGTGTAGAAGCGGGTGAGCACGTGCGGCAGGCCCGCGGTGCCGAGCACGAGCGCGATGGCGAGCGAGATGAAGTCGAGCCTGCTCAGGTCGGACTTTCCGTACTGCTTGCCCGGCTCGAGCAGCGCCTGGCCGCCCTCGCCGGCCCTCGCCACGGCCGCGTCGAGCAGGCTCGAGAAGTTGAAGCCGAACTTCGCGAGCACCCAGAAGGAGATCACGGCGGCGCCGACGATGAGCAGCACGGCCTTGATGATCTGCACCCAGGTGGTGCCCTTCATGCCGCCGACCAGCACGTACAGGATCATCAGCGCGCCGACGACGGCGATCACGATGCCCTGCTGCGTCGGGTCGGTGACGCCGAGCAGCAGCGCGACGAGGCCGCCTGCGCCGGCCATCTGCGCGAGCAGGTAGAAGAACACGACGGCGAGCGTGGCGAACGCCGCTGCCAGGCGCACGGGCCGCTCCTTGAGACGGAACGACAGCACGTCGGCCATCGTGAACTTCCCCGTGTTGCGCAGGAGCTCGGCGACGAGCAGGAGCGCGACGAGCCACGCCACGAGGAACCCGATGGAGTACAGGAAGCCGTCGTAACCGTTGAGGGCGATGGCGCCCGCGATGCCGAGGAAGCTCGCGGCGGACAGGTAGTCGCCCGCGATGGCGACGCCGTTCTGCGGCCCGGTGAAGTTGCGGCCGGCGGCGTAGTAGTCGGCCGCGGACTTGTTGTTCCGCGACGCCCAGAACACCACGACCATCGTGATCGCGACGAAGACGCCGAAGATCGCGATGTTCAGGATGGGGCTGCCGACCTGCTGGCCGGGCTCGGGGACCTCCAGGAGCAGTGTGCGGTTCACCGGTTCTCTCCCTCGATCTCTTCGCGCAGCGCGTCGGCGTGCGGGTCGAACTTCTTGTTGGCCCAGCTCGCGTAGAGCATGGTGATGGCGAAGGTGGACGCGAACTGGCCGAGGCCGAGGACCAGCGCAACGGTGATCGAGCTGTCGCCGATCCGGGTGCTCATGAAGTCATGGGCATAGTTCGCGAGCAGCACGTACGCGAAGTACCAGACCAGGAAGATCGCGACCCACGGGAAGACGAAGTTCCGGAACGTTCGCTTCAGCCCCTGGAACTCCTCGGATCTCTCCACTCTTTGGTATGCGGTCTCGGCGGGCTCTTCCGCCTGCAGGTCGCTCATGACGCCTCCGTTGGCTCGCGCGGTCGCGCCTCACCGCACGACCGGGGGCGGACATCCCACCCGGGTGACAATGTGCCGTAGATCACCCTATGGAGGCAATCGTTTCGCCCAGCGGTTTCCCTTTTTTGCGCAAACGACAGCCTTGCGCCCGGGGCGACCGGCCGACGTCGGCCCCCGGTTTGCCCGACGGGGTCAGGCGCGGACGAACTCCAGGTCCGTGATGCTGCGGCCCGCGAGGCCGCCCTTCTTCTCGAAGCTCGTCAGCACACGGCCCTCGAAGCGAGGCGCGGCTGCGCCGGAGCCGTGGGCGTTGCGGAAGGCGTCGCACTCCTCGGCGACCTCGAGCATCTGCTCCGCGTACGCGGCCCAGTCCGTCGCGAGGCGCCAGTGGCCGCCCGGCCGGAGCACGCGGGCGGCGAGGCGGGCGAACGACGGCGTGACGAGGCGCCGCTTGTGGTGGCGCGACTTGTGCCACGGGTCGGGAAAGAACACCCACAGCTCGTCCACAGCGCCCTCTGGGACGGCGCCCTCGAGCAGCTCCGCCGCGTTGGCCTGCACGAGGCGCAGGTTGGGCAGACCCTCGGTGCCACGCTCGCGGCCGGCCTTCTCGGCGCGCAGGACCGTCTGCGCCAGGCCCGGCTCGTAGACCTCGACGGCGAGGTGGTCGCGGCCCGGGTCGGCCGCGGCCGCCGCGACGACCGCCTCCCCCAACCCCGACCCGATCTCGACGACGAGAGGGGCCTCCCGGCCGAACTCCAGCACTGGATCGAGCACGAACCCGGGGGCCACGGAGGTGCGCGCGACCGCGCGGGGCACGTCGACCAGGTACGCCGCACCCCGGGCATCCCACGCGCGCTGCTGCTTGTCCGTCAGGCGGCCGGAGCGGCGCACGAACGAGACGGGCTGCGTGCGGAACCGCGAGAGGTCAGGGGCCGTGGAGGTCACGCGTCAAGGGTACGGGGGCGCCTCCCAGGGGTGCGGAGCCGGTGGGTGCGGAGCCCGGTGGGTGCGGGCCGGCGCTGTCCGGCCCACCGCGCCGCTCAGCCCTGGGTCACCGTGTAGTTGACGACGGCGGAGCCGTCCTGCTCGCTCGACGAGAGCAGGACCTGGTAGCCCTCCTTCTCGAGGATCGCCATGCCGAGGCCGGCCATCTCCTCGGGCTCCGCGAACCCGGAACCGATCAGCAGGTCCCGCGCCGCGTTCGTCGCGTCCTCGGCCGTGCTGCCCTCGACCGTGATGAGCACGATCCAGGCGGTGCCGGTGCCGGTGTCGGTGGCGACCGAGCTCGCGATCTCGCCGTCGACCAGCGGGATCACGTCCGACGGGAAGCCCTCCGCGAGCTCGCCACCCGTCTCGATGTCGACGTCCTCGCCGGTCTGGCCCTGGACAACCTCCTCGGCGGCGTTCTGGGCGGCGTCCTCGATCATCTCCTGCGGGCTGCAGGCGGCGAGTGCCGAGGCGGTCACGAGAACCGCGAGAAGGGCTGATGCGGAGCGGGCTGCGAGGCGCGCCCCGCCCGGGCGCGCGACAGTACGAGTCATACGGCGAGGTTCCCATGCGGCGCGATCCGAGGTCGGGCGGGAGTGGGTGAAGTTCGGGGGAGCCCGCCGTAACAGGCGGACCGTAACGTGGCGCCATGAGCACAGTCCTGGTGGCCGGCGCGGGTGTCGTCGGCCTCACGTCCGCCATCCGTCTCCTCGAGGCCGGCCACGACGTCCGCGTCGTCGCCCGCGACATCCCGGGGCTCACGTCGCGCGCCGCCGGCGCGTCGTGGGGGCCGTACCTCGTGGGCCCGTGGGCGGCGGTGCGACGCTGGTCGGCGGTGTCGCTGGAGGTGTTGCACAGCCTCGCGGGCGACCCCGCCACCGGCGTGGCGGTCACGTCGGGCGTGGAGCTGACGGAGCACCCGGGCGAGCTGCCTCCGTGGGCCGACCTCGTGCCGAACGTCCGCGAGGCTCGGCCCGACGAGCTGCCGCCGGGCGCCCCGGCCGGGCTGCGGTACACGGTGCCGATCGTCGACATGGCGGTGCACCTCGAGTGGCTCCTGTCCCGCGTGCGGGAGCTGGGCGGTACAGTCGAGCACGGTGAGCTCACCGCGCTGGCGGAGGCGGGCGCCGACGTCGTCGTCAACTGCACGGGGACCGGCTCCGCGGCCCTCGCCGCCGACCCGGCCGTGGTGCCCGTGCGCGGCCAGGTGGTGGTGGCGCAGAACCCGGGGATCACGGAGTTCTTCATCGGCGGCAAGCACAGCGGGTCGGATCTGACGTACTGGTTCCCGCACGGTGACCGCGTCCTGCTGGGCGGCACGTCGCAGGCGGGCGCGGCGTCGTGGGACCCGGACCCGGCGACGGCGGAGGCCATCCTCGCCCGGGTGGCCTCCGTGGAGCCGCGGCTCGCCGGCGTGCGGGTCCTGGAGCACCGGGTGGGCCTGCGCCCCTCCCGGCCCGACGTGCGGCTCGAGCTCGAGCGCCGCCCCGGCGCAACCCCGGTGGTGCACAGCTACGGGCACGGGGGCGGCGGCGTCACCTTGTCGTGGGGCTGCGCCGCGGACGTGGTCACGCTGGTCGGCTCGCTGGCCTGAGCCCGCGCGGTCCGACGTCGGTCACGCCGCGACGGGGCCCGCCGACGCGTCCCAGTCGATCCGGTAGTCGGTCACCCAGTCGCGCGTCGTCCGCGCCGCGACCCGGCCGACGAGCGGCAAGATCACGTGGTCGCGCACCACGCGGCTGAACGGGCTCGGGATCTTCTGGTTCGACGTGCGCTTCGCCTGGGCGATCAGCTTCTCCACGCGCCCCCGGCGCAGCGCCTCGAAGGCCGCGAACGCAGCTTCGGGGTCGCCGTGGTCACGCAGGAACCGCGCGAGCAGCACGCCGTCCTCGATCGCGAGCGAGGCACCCTGGCCGGACGTCGGCGAGATGGCGTGCGCCGCGTCGCCGATCAGCCCGATCGGCCCGCGGTGCCACACGGGCACGGTCGGCAGGTCGAGCGTGTTCCACGGCGGGATGATCTCGGGCGTCGCGGCGATCAGCTCCAGCGCGGGGCCGGCGTCGTCGGCGAAGAGGCTGTTCAGCTCGGCCCGCCACCGGTCCGGGGTGTAGGCCGCGAGCTCGTCGCGGGCCGCCGCGCGAGCGCGTGGCACGTTGGCGAACCACCAGACGTCGCCCGGCCCGCGGTGGGCGTAGGCGAAGAAGGCGCGCCGGCCGAAGATCATCGTGAACAGGCCCACCGGCGTGTCCACGTCCACGCCGGAGGCGTAGCCGCCGGTGTTGAGCAGGCCGGTGTAGCGCGGCGGCGGGCAGCCCGGGCCGAGGATCTCCCGCGTGCGGGAGTAGAGGCCGTCGGCGCCGATGAGCAGGTCACCCTCGGCCGTGGTGCCGTCCGCGAACGAGGCGACCACACCGGCCCCGAGGCCGGCTCCGCCGTCGGGCGGCGTCGCGACGTCGACGAGGCGCTTGCCGTACTCGATCGGGATGCCGCGGCGCAGCGCCTCGTCCCGGAGCGCGGTGTAGAGGTCGGACCGCCGCACCGTCTGGCTGACGGTGCCGAAGGCGTCGTCGCGGCCCATCGGGATGCTGGCCAGGACGCGCCCCGACGACCCGCGCAGCTCCAGCGCGGGCGTGTCGAAGCCCCCGAGCTCGCGGTGGTCGATGCCCAGCACCCGCAGGGCGGCGAGGCCGTTGGGCGCGAGGGTGAGGTAGGCGCCGACGCCGTCAGCGGTGCGCTGGTACGCCTCGTGGACGGTCGCGTCGATGCCGGCCTTCTGCATTGCCATGGCGGTCACGGGTCCGGTGATGCCCGCTCCGATGATGAGTGCTCTCATGCGCCAACCATAAAATGGTTAGCCATAAGATGGCAAGGGTTCTTGCTGCGGGGATCTGGCCGACCCCGCCCTTAGGCTGACGACGTGATCCAGGACTCCCGGCCGCGTTCGCCGCTCGCGATGGTGCTGCTGGCGCTGCTCGCCGAGGAGCCCATGCACGCCTACCGGATGCAGCGGCTGATCAAGACGCGGCGCAAGGACGACGTCGTCAACGTGGCGCGCAGCAACAGCATCTACCAGGCGATCGAGCGGCTGCTCCGCGACGGCCTCATCGAGATCCACGAGAAGCTGGCGGCCGACGCCGCGCCGGCCCGGATCGTCTACGCCCTGACCGACGCCGGCCGCGACGCCCTCCGGCGCTGGATGGACGCGGCCCTCGCCACACCGGCGCGCGAGTTCCCCGAGTTCCGGGCGGTGCTGGCCGTCCTGGCGATCACCGGACCGGACCTCGTGCGCGACCGCCTCGAGGAGCGCACCGCGGCGCTCGAGGCGGTGCTCGAAGAGGCCGAGCGCGATGCGGCGACCGCCCGGGAGTGGAACCTGGCCAGGGTGCTCATGCTGGAGCACGAGCACCTCGTGACCGTCACGCGAGCCGAGCTCGAGTGGGTCCGGCAGGTCGTCGCGGACCTGCGGTCGGGCGCTCTGACGTGGGACACGCAGGAGATGCTGGCGTCCCGCCCGCCGGAGTAGGCCGCGCACCGCCACCGCATCAACAGAGCCGCCGCCTGAGCAGAGGAGTCACCGTGGAGCCCGACGACCCGACCCAGGAGCTTGTCCGCGTCGAGACCACCTGCGACTCCCGCGAGGCCGCGCGGGCCCTCTCCCGCAACGCCGTCGAGGCCCGGCTCGCCGCCTGCGGCCAGGTCGAAGGGCCGATCGCCAGCACCTACTGGTGGAAGGACGAGGTCGAGGTGAGCGAGGAGTGGCGGGTCGTCCTCAAGACGACCCGCGCCCGGTGCGCCGAGCTCGTCGGACACCTCCGCGAGAGCCACACGTACGAGGTCCCGGAGATCGTGGTCCTGGCGATCTCCGGCGGCGACAGCGCCTACCTGGACTGGATCCGCACCGAGACGAGGCGCTGAGTCGCCGGCGATCGTCAGGGTCGGGACCGATGACTCCCGGCCGCTGTCGCCGTCACAACCTCCGAGGCACGCGTGTGCCGGCTCGCCCGCGACCTGGAGGTACCTACGATGACCGAGAAGAAGACCAGCACCCTCGCCGTGCCCGGCGCGGTCCTGACCTACGACGTCCGCACCCCGGCCGCCGTCGGCGACGAGCCGCCGCTGTTCCTGGTCGGCTCGCCGATGTCAGCGGAGGGGTTCACCAGCCTGGCCGGCCACCTCGACGACCGCACGGTCGTCACGTACGACCCGCGCGGGGTGGAGCGCAGCACCGTCGACGCCGGCGCCGCCCCCGCCGGCCCCCACGACCACGCGGACGACCTGCACCGCCTCGCGGCAGAGGTTTCGCCTGGCGTGCCGGTGGACGTGTTCGCGACGAGCGGCGGCGCGGTCAACGCGCTGGCCTGGCTGGAGTCGCACCCGGAGGACGTGCGCACCCTCGTGGCGCACGAGCCGCCCCTCGCCGGCGCCCTCCCGGACGCCGAGCTCATGCGCGCCGCGATGGCAGACGTGCGCGACACCTACCTCGCCAAGGGCTGGGGTCACGCGATGGCGAAGTTCATCGCACTGTCCAGCCACGAAGGCCCACTGCCCGAGGACTACCTGTCGCGCCCCGCCCCCGACCCGGCGATGTTCGGCATGCCGGCCGAGGACGACGGCTCGCGCGACGACCCGCTGCTCGCCGTGGCGATGGCGACCCTCCCGGCCCACGAGCCGGACTACGACACGATCCGCAAGGCGCCCACGCGCGTCGTGCCGGCCGCGGGCGTGGAGTCGGCGGGTCAGATGGCGGCCCGCGCCACGGAGGGCGTGGCCACGATGCTCGGCGCCCCGCTCGAGATGTTCCCGAGCGACCACGCCGGCTTCCTCGGCGGCGAGTACGGCCAGACGGGTGACCCGGAGGCCTTCGCCGCCCGGCTGCGCGAGGTCCTATGACTCAAGGGGGGCGTCCTCCAGTACACCGCCATCACCCTGGTACTCACGCTGACCCGCGCCCGGGGCGCACGGGGGCGTCCGACAGCGGGACAGGGGCCGGCCGGTCGCACGTGCTCTCGACGGTGACCAGCGTGCCGCTGTCGGCCGACGCGAGCAGCGCGGTCATGATGTCGAGCACGTGGTACGCGATATCGCCGTTCGCGCGCGCGGGGACTCCCGGCGGCGTGGTCGCGAGGTCGGCGACGCCGTACCCGCGAGCCGCATCCCGGTATCCGGCGCTGGGCGGCAGTGTCCGCCAGGCTCCACCGAGCTCGTGCAGCTGCACGTCGCCGTCGAACCGGTTGGGATCGGGGACGACGAGCGATCCCGTCAGGCCGTGTACCTCGATCTCGGAGGCCCGGGTGGCGACCGAGTCGAAGCTCATCACGAGGGTCGAGAGCACGCCCGACTCGTGCCGCAGCACACCGGTCACATGCGTGTCGGCGTCGACCGGGATGACCGTCCCCTGGCGAGGCCCGGACCCGATCGTGCGCGTCGACCGGGTGTGGCTCGCGGCGCCGAGGACGGACACGACCGGGCCGAGAAGCGTGACGAGCGTGGTCACGTAGTACGGACCCATGTCCAGCAGCGGGCCCCCGCCCGGCTGGTAGTAGAAGTCGGGGTTCGGGTGCCAGCGCTCGGGGCCGGGATACATCATGGTCGCGGTCGCCGCGACCGGCTCCCCGATCGCGCCGTCGTCGATGGCCTTCCTGGCCGTCTGCACACCCGTCCCGAGCACGGTGTCCGGCGCGCATCCCACCCGGACGCCGGCCGCGCGGCCCGCCTCGAGCACGGTGCGGGCGTCCTCGAGCGTGGCCGCCAGCGGCTTCTCGCCGTACACGGCCTTACCGGCGGCGATGGCCTGCAGAGCGATCTCGGCATGGGCGGCCGGAATCGTGAGGTTCAGGACGAGATCGACCTCGGGGTCCGTCGTCAGCTCGTCGACGGTCAGCGCGCGCACACCCTGCTCCGCGGCGACCGCTGCCGCGCGGGCCTCGTCGAGGTCGGCGACCGCGACGAGCCGCACGGCTTCGAGGCGCGCGAAGGTGGACAGGTACTGGCCCGAGATCGCGCCGACCCCGACGACTCCGACTCTCAGCGGCTGGCCCACAGGATGCCCCTCTCGATGATGGTCCGGACGTTCGGGTCGTCGACGACGGCGAGGTCGTGGCCCGGCGTCGAGACGAAGATCCGGCCCTGGCCCCACAGGCGGGTCCAGACGGCCGGGCACGTGATCGGCCGGTGCCACGGGTCGAAGTCCCGGGCGGGGAGCGTCGTGGTCGCGAGCACGTCGTTGTAGTCGTCGGACAGCACCCAGTACTGCTCTGTCGTCAGCTCGAAGTCGGAGATCCCCGCGACGATCGGGTGGTCGGCCTTCTCTGGCACGATGTCGACCGTGTACCGCACGACGTAGTCGGTCCCGTCGCCCGGCAGCTCGTCGCGCGGAGCCTTCGCCGGATGGGTGGCGAACTGGCCGCCGATCAGCTGGAGGTAGTCCGAGCTGTTCCGGTAGGAGTCGGCGATGCCGCCGTGCCACCCCGCCAGGCCCATGCCGTTGCTGACGGCCGCGATCAGCCCGCGCAGCTCCTCGTCGGCGATCGTGGTCATCGTGTTGGTCTGCACGACGACGTCGACGCCGGCCAGGTAGTCGACGTCGGCGTAGACCGCCGTCGTGTCCTCGACCCGCACGGCGTACCCGTGCTCGGCCAGGAACGGGATGAACGAGTCCGTGGTCTCGACGGGCTGATGCCCGGTCCAGCCCCCGCGCATGATCAGCGCGTGCTTCTTCTTCGAAGGTGTCATCCTGCCCTTTGCTCCAAAAAGTTGCGCAACATCGGGACGCAAATGGTGCCGAAGTCCTTTGATACACGACGTCAGCCCCGAGATCAAGAGCCCCAATGTTGCGCAACTTTTCCGAAGCGGATACCGTCCCCGTATGCAGAACGCTCGCCGGACGACGCTCGCGGACGTGGCGAGGGCGGCCGGGACCACGGTGCCGACCGTCTCGAAGGTGCTGAGCGGCCGCTCCGACGTCTCGGCCGAGACCCGTTCGCGGATCATGGAGATCGTCGCGGAGCTCGGGTATCGCGGGCGGTCCGGCCGGGGTGCCGCGACGCACGGGGGGCAGTCCCCGTTCGTCGACCTCGTGCTCAGCGGGGTCGAGGGAACCTGGGCGAACCGCGCGCTCAGCGGCGTCGCGCACGCTGCCGAGGAGGCCGGCGTCGACGTCGTCGTCTCGGTGGCCCGGCCGCCCGACGATGCCTGGCTCACGAGGCTGGTCGCGCGGAGGCCGCGCGGCGCGGTGCTGGCGCTCGTCGACACCACGAGCGAACAGCTCGCGACGCTGGCCGCGGCGCGGGTGCCGATCGTGCTGCTCGATCCCGTGTCCCAGCCGCCGAGCACGGTCGCCAGCGTGGGCGCCGCCAACTGGGCCGGTGGCCGTGCGGCCGCGGAGCACCTGCTCTCGCTCGGCCACCGGCGCCTCGCCGTACTGGCGGGGCGGCGCACGCATCTCTACAGCCAGGCGCGTATCGACGGGTTCCGCTCGGCCGTCACGCAGGCAGGCCTCGAGCTCCCCGACCATCGGGTCGCGCACACCGACTGGAAGCGCGCGAGCGCCGCCGAGCAGGCCACCGAGCTGCTGCGGGCCGCGCCTGCGCCGACGGCGGTCTTCGCCTGCTCCGACACCATGGCGCTCGGCGTGTACGACGCCTCGGCCGCGCTGGGCCTCCGGATCCCCGACGATGTCAGCGTGGTGGGTTTCGACGACCTGCCCGAGGCGCAATGGGTCAGCCCCGCGCTCACCACCGTGCATCAGCCCATCGCGGAGATGGGCTCCTCGGCGCTCCGGATGCTCCTGCGGATCAGCGCCGATCCGGCGCGCGAGGCGCCGCGCGAAGAGCTCGCCACGTCGCTCGTCGTCCGCGGGTCGACGGCGGCTGTCGCCGGGGACTGAGCCGGGACGCGACCACCGCGTAGGGCCGGTCTTGGGGAGGGACGACGAAGGCCCCCGACCGTCAGGTCGAGGGCCTCGCTGGTGCGCCATCAGGGACTCGAACCCCGAACCCGCTGATTAAGAGTCAGCTGCTCTGCCTATTGAGCTAATGGCGCGTGCGACGGAAAGGTTACCAGGCTCGCGACCCCAAGGCGTCACCTTTCCGCAGACGAGGTCCCCGACCGTGGCCGGGGACCTCGTGCTGGTGCGCCATCAGGGACTCGAACCCCGAACCCGCTGATTAAGAGTCAGCTGCTCTGCCTATTGAGCTAATGGCGCGCAACGGAGAGCAACACTACCAGGACCGCTGGCGCCCGGTGGGACGCACTGCGAGCGGCGAGCCTGTGACCTGCACGACAACCGCTACAGGTACAGCCCCGTCGCCCCCTCCGGGGTCTCGTGCTCCGCCACGCCGTGCACGTCGCGCTCCCGCAGCAGCACGTAGTCGTGGCCGCCGAGCTCGACCTCGGCGCGGTCCTCCGGGTCGAACAGGACACGGTCCCCCACGGCGACCTGGCGCACGTGCTCACCGGCCGCGACGACCTTCGCCCATCCGAGCCGCTTCGGCCCCACCGCGGTGGCGGGGATCACCAGTCCGGCGCCCGACTGACGCTCCGAGCTGTCGACCTCGGGCTCCACGAGCAGGCGGTCGTGCAGCATCCGGATCGGCAGGGTGCCGGCCGCGGCCGGCGTGTTCTTCACAGCGTTGCTCACGCACCCAACGCTACGTGACGGGCGACCTGGCCCTGGCTAGGCTCGGAGCGACCGATCCCAAGGAGCACCGTGAGCACCCGCCTCGACGTCGGGGACAAGGCCCCCGACTTCACCCTCCCCACCCCTGACGGCTCGTCCGTCAGCCTGTCGCACCTGCGCACGACCGCCCCGAAGGGCGTCATCGTGTACTTCTACCCGGCGGCGAGCACGCCGGGCTGCACCAAGGAGGCGTGCGACTTCCGCGACTCCCTCGCGTCGCTGCAGGGCGCGGGCTACGCCGTCGTCGGGGTGTCCCCGGACCCCGTCGCGAAGCTCGCGAAGTTCGCCGACGAGGAAGGTCTCACCTTCCCGCTGGCCTCCGACGCCGACCATGGCGTCCTCGAGGCCTACGGCGCCTGGGGCGAGAAGCAGAACTACGGCCGCACGATCACGGGCGTCATCCGCTCCACCGTGGTGGTCTCGCCGGAGGGGACCGTCGACGTCGCGCAGTACAACGTCAAGGCGACGGGCCACGTGGCGCGCCTGCGCAAGACCCTGGGGCTCGACGGCGACTGAACCAAGCCATGCCATCTGGTCAGGACGGGTCGCCTCCCACCGGGAGGCGACCCGTCCGCCGTCGGGCACGGTGCGCGAGGCGGGACTCGAACCCGCACGTCCGAGGACACTGGAACCTAAATCCAGCGCGGCTGCCAATTACGCCACTCGCGCGCGGAGCCCAGTCTAGGGCGCCCCGACCGTCAGATCAGGCGGCCCACGTGGGCCATCGCCTGCTTGACCAGGGTGCCCTGACCGTTCGCCATCTCCGCCTGGACGGCGTCCGAGCACGCCTCCTCGGGGGTGAGCCACGCGAGGTCGAGCGCGTTCTGCTGCGGACGGCAGTCGCCGGTGACGGGCACGACGTACGCGAGCGAGACGGCGTGCTGGCGCGGGTCGTGGTACGCCGTGATCCCGGGCGTCGGGAAGTACTCGGCCACGGTGAACGGCTGCGGCGACGGCGGGACCTGCGGCAGCGCGACGGGACCGAGGTCCTTCTCGATGTGCCGCAGGAGCGCGTCGCGGATGCGCTCGTGGTACATGACGCGACCGGACACGACGGCCCGCGTGATGACACCCTGCCCGTTGACCCGCAGGAGCAGACCGACGGCGACGACGTCGCCCGACTCGTCCACCCGCACGGGGATCGCGTCCACGTACACGAGGGGTAGCTGCGCGCGGATCACCGCGAGGTCCTCGTCCGTCAGCCAGCCCGTGGCCTGCGTGGTGTCGCGGTAGAAGTCGTCCGCCGGGTAGTCCGCTGTGTCCGTCACGGGGTCCGTTGTACCAGGTCGTCGAGGTCCCGTCGTGCCGCGACCAGACCGGCACCGGACAAGACACCCCGAACAGCCCGGAATAGTCGCCCCGCCGCGGGTGCTGCATGGTAGGACACTACGGAGAGGACACGTCATGGCAACTGTCGAGCTGACCGACGCCACATTCGAGAAGACCGTCACCGAGAACGACATCGTGCTCGTCGACTTCTGGGCGACGTGGTGCCCGCCGTGCCGCATGTTCGGCCCCGTGTTCGAGGCGTCGTCCGAGGCGAACCCGGACATCGTGCACGCCAAGATGGACACCGACGCCCAGCCGGGCGTCCCGACGGCTGCGCAGGTGACGTCGATCCCGACGCTCATGGCCTTCCGCGAGGGCATCCTCGTGTTCCGCCAGGCGGGCGCGCTGCCCGCACCGGCGCTGAAGCAGGTCGTCGAAGCGGTCAAGGGCCTCGACATGGACGAGGTGCGCGCTCAGCGCGACGCCGCCCTGAGCGGCGGCCCTACCTCGGCGTGAGGTCCAGGACCGGCCAGTCGGAGAGGTCGTCGCGCATCCGCCGGTCGTGGGTCGCGACGACCACCGCGGCCGGGGTGACCTGCAAGGCCCGCGTGAGCTCGTCGACGAGGTCGATCGACAGGTGGTTGGTCGGCTCGTCGAGGAGCAGCACGTGCGGAGCGTGCAGCAGCGCGCGCGCCAGCTCGAACCGGCGCCGCTGACCCACCGACAGCTCCCCCAGGGGGCGGTCGAGGTCCTCCTCGGACAGCAGCCCCAGGAACGCCACGGGAACCAGGTGGTCCGGGTCGAGCGCGCCAGCGGCGAGCAGCGCGAGCGCCTCGTCCCCGTAGGTCTCGAAGCCGGTCCGACGGCGGGCCTGGCCCGTCAGCCGCATGCTCTCCTGGCCCACGACGCCGATCCGCACGCCCGACGGGACGCTGCGCGTCCCCCGCGTGAGGGGCAGCGTCCCGGCGAGCGCCGCGAGCAGCGTGGACTTACCGGTCCCGTTGGGTCCCGTGACGAGCAGCCGACCCGACGCCGGGATCGCGACCCGGGTCCCCGGCAGGTCGAGGCGGACGCTTGGCACACTATTCTCGTCGTCGCCGTCCGGCGCGACCGGCGCGACCACCCGCGGGCTGCGCACCTCCACGACCGGCTCCCCCGGGTCCCATCCCGGGGAGAGGGCGGGCAGGTCCGGGAAAGCGAGCTCGACCGGCGGGACGGGAACCTCGATCGCCTCCGCCTCCAGCCTCTGGATCAGGCGGTCGGCCGCCTTCACGTGGATCCGGGCGCGGGTGGCGCGGCGGTGCTTCTGCGACCCCTTCTCGGGGCGCCACTCGTCCGACAGCCCCTCGTAGGACGCGTCCAGCCGCTCCGCGAGCGCCACCGCCCGCTTGCGCTCGGCGCGGTAGCGCTGCCGCCAGCGGTGCAGCGACTGGCTCTTCGCGAACCGGTAGGAGTGGTACCCCGGCTGGCCGTACAGCACGGGCCTGCCGTCCCACGACGGGTCGAGGTCGAGGATGGCCGTGGCGACGTCGTCGAGGAGCTCGCGGTCGTGGGTGACGACGACGACGCCGCCCTGCCAGGCGACGAGCTCGCCGGTGAGGAACTCGATCGCGGAGTCGTCGAGGTGGTTGGTGGGCTCGTCGAGGAGCAGCAGGTCGGACCGCTCGGCGAGCCGGCACGCGAGCCGCGCGCGGTACCGCTGCCCGACGCTGAGCGTGGCGAGGTCGCGTGACAGGTCGCGAGGCGCGCCGAGCCGCGTGAGCGCGACGTCGACCCTCCGGTCGGCGTCCCAGACCGCGAGGTGCTCGGCAGCGGCGAGGGTGCGCTCCAGCTCGCGCAGGTCCCCGGAGTCGTGGTCGAACGCGGTGGCCGCGGCCTCCAGCGCCGCGGCGGCGCGACGCAGCCCGTCGAGCGTGCTCCGGACGAGGTCACCGACCGTCTCGCCCGCCGCGGGGTGCAGCTCCTGCTCGACGAGGGCCACGGTGCCCTGCCGGCGCACCTCGCCGGACCTCGGCGCCAGCTCTCCGGCCAGCAGGTGCAGGAACGTCGACTTGCCCGACCCGTTCTCCCCCACCACGCCGAGCCGGGTCCCGTCCGCCACGCTCACGCTCACCCCGGCGAGGACGGGCCGCCCCGGGTAGGCGAAGGCGAGGTCCTGGGCGACGAGATGCATGCGTCAACCCTACGGAACATGCCGAGGTAGTGGGTCCGTCCGGACGGACCCACTACCTCGGCATCAGCACGGAGGGGTCAGAGACCCGCGGCCGTGCCGTACAGCGTCTGCGCGACCGACCCCAGGTACGGGCCGAACATGTAGTTGCGGAGCTGGCCGCCGGAGTACTTGAACGAGTTCACCGAGTTGAGGGTGCCCACGCCGGTCGTCGTGTTGTAGTTGACGAACCACGGGCCGCCGGACGAGCCGCCGGTGAGGTTGCAGTCGAGGCCCTGGTCCTGGCTGCCGTACGGGTCCTGGATCGGGGTGCCGTGGCACCAGGCGATGTCCGAGCCGTCGTAGGGGTTGGCCTGCGGGTAGCCGAACGAGTACATGTACTGGCCGCGGGCCAGGTTGAAGCCGATGCCCTGGCTGCCCACCACGTCGGTGAGGTGCTGCCCGTTCAAGGTGTTCATGACGGCGAAGCCGATGTCGTAGTCGAAGTCGCCGCTGCCTGCCCACTGGGTCGTGGTGACGAGCTGGCGGGCGGTGAAGGTGCCGTAGGGGCGGGCGCCGTCGTCGTAGGCGGGGACGAACGCGAAGTTCGTGGCGTACGCGCCCGGGCCTTCGTTGAG
Source organism: Antribacter soli (assembly GCF_021568775.1). Taxonomy (GTDB): domain Bacteria; phylum Actinomycetota; class Actinomycetes; order Actinomycetales; family Cellulomonadaceae; genus Antribacter; species Antribacter soli. The sequence goes on from NZ_JAKGSG010000007.1 coordinate 46,058, forward strand.
GCAGTGGCCGGCCGTGAGCACGACGTCCTTGTTGCCCGAGGTCACGGCGCTGCCGGAGCACACGTAGTTCACGCCGGCGAGCGTGAAGAACACCTTGCCGGTGGTCGTGACGACCGCGCCGCCACCCGTGTAGTAGTCACCGACGAAGCCGCTGCCGGTGCCCGGCTTGGCCTGCGGGACGATCGTCGGCTTGCCGGTGGCCACCTTGTCGCCCGCGGACGACTTGTCCTTGCCGGCCACAAGGACGTCGGCCGGGACAGCCGCACGCATCCGCTCGGAGGTCCAGTACTCGACGACCTTGTCCTGGGCTGCCTGCGTCGTCGCGGCCGCCTGGACGGCGACGTCGCTCGCGTTCGCGCTGGGCTGGGCCTGCGACGGGGCGACGACCGCCACCGCCGCCGCACCGCTCAGGGCGAGAGCCGTCAGGCCTCCGAGGAGGGTCCGGGAGAGATTCCTGCGCATGCTGTCTCCTTGGTCAGGTTCTCCGCCGATGGGGCGGAGCAGGAAGAATCCTGGGCGGCCGATGAGTCCGCAAGCGCACACGCCCGTATCAGGTCTGTAAATTTCGGACATCGGCCGCTTGACGGGCGGGCGCAGGCCGCGCGCTACCCTCAGGACGTGACGAAGAACCCCGTGTGGCCCGCGATCGTGGCGGACAGCCTGAGCATCCTGGCGTTCGCGGCCGTCGGCATGACGTCCCACGGCAGCGACCCGGCGAGCTTCCTGCGCGTCGTGTGGCCGTTCGCCCTCGCAGCCGCCGCGGGCTGGGCGTGGACGCGCGCGTGGAGCGCCCCGGACCGCGTGTGGCCCGTCGGCGTGTCCATCTGGTTCACCACCGTGTTCCTGGGCCTGATCCTGCGCGCCGTGACGGGCGGCGGCTTCGCCGTCTCGTTCGGCCTGGTGACGGCCATCTTCCTCGCTGTCACGCTCGTCGGCTGGAGGGCGCTCGTCACGGCCCTGCGCCGGGCGGCGGAGCGCCGCACCGCCTGAGGGCCGGACGTGGCCTGCGTCACGCGTGTCCTGCCTCACCGGTAACGGTTCTGACACGTCGTCACGGCTAGGCTTCGTCGGGTGAACGACGCTCCCATCGGGATCTTCGACTCAGGCGTCGGCGGCCTGACTGTCGCCCGCGCGATCCTGGACCAGCTGCCGAACGAGCAGCTCCTGTACATCGGGGACACCGAGAACAGCCCGTACGGCCCCAAGCCGCTCGCCGCGGTGCGCGCGATGGCCCTGGCCGTGATGGACCGGCTCGTCGACGACGGCGTCAAGATGCTGGTCATCGCCTGCAACTCGGCGTCCTCCGTCGCCCTGCGCGACGCCCGCGAGCGGTACACCGTCCGGCGCGGGATCCCGATCGTCGAGGTCATCCTGCCGGCGGCGCGCGCCGCCGTCGTGACCACCCGGACCGGGCGCATCGGCGTCATCGGCACCAAGGCCACCATCCAGTCCCGCGCGTACGACGACGCGTTCGCAGTGACCCCCGGACTGACCCTCACGACCGCGGCGTGCCCGGAGTTCGTGCGCCTCGTGGAGCAGGGCCAGACCTCGGGCGACGAGGTGCTCAAGTACGCGCACGACTACCTCGACCCGGTGCGCGAGGCGGGCGTCGACACGCTCGTGCTGGGATGCACCCACTACCCGCTCCTCGCGGGCGCCATCTCGTACGTGATGGGCGAGGGCGTCACCCTCGTGTCCAGCGCGGACGAGACCGCCAAGGACGTGTACCGCAACCTCGTGGCGCACGGCCTGGAGCGCTCCCCCGAGTCGGGCGCCCCCGCCCACCGCTTCCTCACCACCGGCAGCCCCGCGCCGTTCGAGCACCTTGCGCGTCGCTTCCTCGGCCCCGAGGTGAGCCTCGTGGAGGCCGCCTGATGCGGCTGATCACCGTGGGGGTCTCCGGCTCGCTGCCGGGCCCCGGCTCCCCCGCCTCGACGTACGTGGTGCAGGTCCCGGCCGACGAGGCCGCGGCCACCGGTGCCGAGGAGCGTGACTGGACCGTCGTCCTGGACCTCGGCAACGGGGGCCTGGGCGGCCTGCAGCGCATCGTCGACCCGTTCGACGTCGATGCCGTGGCCGTCTCGCACCTGCACCCGGACCACTGCGCCGACCTGTCCGGCCTGTACGTCTACCTGCGCTACCACCCGGAGCGCGGCTCCCTGCGGACCGGCAAGGGGCGGCGCCTGCCCGTCTTCGGGCCGACCGGCACGGCATCCCGGGTCGCCCTGTCCTACGGGTTGTCCGACGGCGAGTCGATGGACGCGGACTACGACTTCCGGACGTGGGCACCCGGCGCGGCCGTCCGGATCGGCCCGCTCACGCTCGAGCCGTACCGGGTGTTCCACCCGGTCGAGGCGTACGGCGTCCGGGTGACCGGTCCGTCGTCGGAGCGCCCGGGCGAGACGGCGACCCTGGCCTACACCGGCGACACGGACTCCTGCCCCGGTGTGGTCGAGCTGGCGCGCGACGTCGACCTGCTGCTGTCCGAGGCCGCCTTCGTCGAGGGGCGCGACGACGCGGTCGAGTCCGGCATCCACCTCACCGGCCTGCGGGCCGGCCAGGTCGCGGCCGAGGCCGGGGCGCGCCGCCTGCTGCTCACGCACCTGCCCGTGTGGAACGACCCGGAGGAGTCGGTGCGCGAGGCGCGGTCCGCCTACGCCGGGCCGGTCGAGGTCGCGACTCCGGGCGCGGTCTACAGCCTCTAGGGAACGTCTCCCAGAGCCCCAGCTATTGCTGAGGGGCGTCGATCAGTCCGCCGACGACCTCGCTGACGAAGGCGGTCGCCGCGGGGCCCAGCTCGCGGTGCGCGCTGCGGAACAGGTGGTTCGCCTCCGCACCCAGCCAGCCGTCGGGACGCAGGTCCTTCGGCAGCCAGGGGTCGACGAAGGGGAAGTGCCGGTAGCCGTCGATCAAGGTCGTCCTGGCCACGAGTGCGTCCGCTCCGCGCAGGGTTGCGCTGCTTCTGGCCAGATGCCCGTTGTCGGCGAGGAACTGCGCGTACATCTGGTTGATCCGGTCAAGGTTCCAGCAGCGTGCGACGACGTCACGGTCGGCCTCGAGCTCGCCGATCTGTGCGCGCATCACGGTGAAATGAACGTCTGGGAACTCGGCCGCCAGAGCCCGGGCCTCGCCGCCGCGGTCACGCGGCGTCATCCAGGTGCTCGCCGTCAGCGAGCCGAAACCGAGCCAGGACAGCTGGCGCCGGAGGTGCTCACGGGTCGACCGGTCCGGCTTGGCATTCTGCTGGACGACCGTCGTCCAGTGGTGGTCCCACGGCTCGTCGTAGTCGGCGAAGATGCGCTCCCGCCCGCTCTGGAGGACTCCGAGCATGTGCGCGCTGAGCAGGTAGTTCGCCTCGCGGCCTTCGCGACGAGTGGTGAACCAGTGCTCCCGGCGCAGACGGGTCAGCGTCATGCGGACCGTCGCCGGCTCGACGCCGAACGTACCGAGCAACGTGACCAGGTCGCCGGCCTTCGCCTCACCGCCGGCGTAGCGAAGGTAGTCACCGAACAGGTCGAGGATCAGAGCGCGCGGCTTCAGAGCTGGACCGGAGTCGGCCTCGGCCATGGTCTGGGGCAGGGCGCCGGAGGCCCGGGTGGCTGGTGTGGTCGTCATCTGGCACTCATCTCCCGGACGGCTCCTGCAGGCGGTCGGCGATGTCCTCGCGCAGGATCCGCTTGTCGATCTTCCCGACCTTCGTCATGGGCAGATGATCGACGATCTCCAGGCGGTCGGGGTACTTGAAGGCCGCGACCTCTGCCCGGGCGAACACCTCGCGCACGTCCTCGAGCGTCGGGGCACGATGCCCCTGCTTGACCACCGCGTACACGCACAGCCGCTCGCCCAGGACCGGGTCCGGCATGGAGACGGCGGCGGCGATCTCGACGTCGCCGAGGCGGTACATCAGACCCTCGATCTCCTCGGCGGAGATCTTCTCGCCACCCCGGTTCACCATGTCCTTGTCCCGCCCGTGCACGACCAGGTTGCCGTCGGGTCCGCGCACGACGACGTCCCCGCTGCCGTACCAGCCACCGGGAAGAAAGGCCCGCTGGTTGTGCTCCGGCGCGTTGTAGTACCCGCGCGGGGTGTACGGGCCGCGGGTGTAGATGGACCCGGGCTCGCCGTCGGGGACGTCCTCGCCGAGCGGGTCGAGGATCCGGATCTCGTCCGCCTCGTGGACGGGACGGCCCTGGGTCCTGACGATGACGTCGGTCGGGTCGTCGAGCCGGGTGGTGTTGATCAGCCCCTCGGCCATGCCGAAGACCTGCTGGAGCCTGGCCCCGAGGACCGGCTCGATCCTGGCGGCGTACTCGTCCGGCAGCCGCGAGCCCCCGACCTGGAGGACACGCAGCGTCCTGGTGCTGGCGCCACCGGTCTCCTCCTGGTGCTCGATCCACCGTTGCGCGACGGCCGGGACGGCCGCTGCGATGGTGACGCCCTCACGTTCGATGGTGGCGAAGGCCCGGACCGGCGACGGGCTGGGCAACATCACGACCCGCCCTCCGACCAGCAGGGTTCCGAGCACTCCGGGGCAGGCCAGGGGGAAGTTGTGGCTCGCCGGAAGGGTCCCGAGGTAGACGTCGTGCTCCGTCAGCTCGGCCGTCGCCGACGTGGCCCGCAGGTTGCAGACATAGTCGTTGTGGGTACGGGCGATCAGCTTCGGCAGACCTGTGGTGCCGCCCGAGATGAGGAAGCACGCCGGCGAGTCAGGGTCCGGGCGCATGGCATCGGCGGCTGCCCGCTCGGACTCGCGATCTTCCCCGGGTGCGAGAACCTCGGCCAGGGGCACGGATCGAGGATCCAGCATGCCGGTCTCCCCGAGGGCGAGAACGTGCTCCAGGTCGGGCAGCTCGGCGACCAGCTCATGGGCGAGCCGCTCGTGGTCGAAGTCACGCAGCATCCGCGGCACCGCCACGGCCCGAGCCTCGGACAGGGAAGCGAGGTGGGTCAGCTCGTGGCGCCGGTGCGCGGGCAGCGCCATCACCGGGATCACGCCCGCCCGGAAGCAGCCGAGCGTCAGGACGATGAACTCCCACCCGTTGGGCATCTGCACGAGGAGCCGGTCGTCGGGTTCGAGGCCGAGCTCGCGCAGGCGTCCGGCGGCGGCGTCGGCGCGGCCGACGAGCTCTCTGTAGGTGACGCGGACGTCGCCGTCGACGACGGCGACCTGCGTGGGGCGGGCGTCGGCGACCTCCCACAGCAGCTCGCCCAGAGTGCGGTCTTCCCAGTAGCCGCGGGACCGGTAGTGCGCGGCGACGTCGTCGGGCCAGGGCACGGTGCCCGTCCGGGTGTGGTGGCTCACTGTCGATCTAGTCCTCTCGGGCGATAGGCGTCGGGCGTCCTTGCGTCGACGGCGGTCACAGGGCCTCCCCCAGAGGTCGCGCGACCGCGTCGACGCGCCCCGCGAGCACAGCGGTCTCGATGGCGGCGTCGGACAGGTCGTCGACCACGACCGCGACAAGACCGCGCCGCAGTCGCGCCTCCTCGCTCAGGAGGATGCGCGTCAGAGGGGTGCCTCCGGTGATCACGACCGCTCCACGATCGGGCAGCGAGTGGGCGGCCTTCGCAAGGTCGGACTCGTCGTCCGGCGCATCCACGAGGGTGACGGCGCCGTCCGCAGACGCGGAGACGGACATGACGGGTCCGCCCGCCTCGCACAGCTGTGTCCGCCCGTCCTTGACGGCGAGCTCCAGCGCGCGCCCCGCCGTACGCCCGCCGGCCAGGTCCAGAGGCGTGTGCAGGGCGTCGGTGCCGTGCTGCTCCACCCAGCGCGCCCGCGCCAGCGCGACCAGCGCGGGGTCGCGACGCTCGATCCGGTCCACGGCGATGCTGCGGGAGAAGAAGTGGAACGCGAACGTGAACGGGTCGAGGTCACGCTGGTACTGCCCGAACCGTTCCCACCAGGCGAGGCTGGGGATTGCCGCGTCCTGGATCCGCGCGACCGCAGGCGTGCGCGCGTCCTGATAGGCGCCGAGCGCCGTCGGCAGGTCCTGGTGGAGGCCGAGCTGGCGGGCGAGCTCGATGGCGTCCTCCATCGCCATCTTCGTGCCGGAGCCGACCGAGAAGTGCGCCGTGTGGACGGCATCACCCAGCAGCACGACGTTGTCGCGGAACCACGTCGTCGTGCGGCGGGTCCGAAAGTTCGCCCAGCGGGAGTTGTTCGCCACGAGCGGGGCGCCGTCGATGTCGTCGGCGAACAGCTCGGCGAGGTAGGCCTTGCTCCGCTCGTCCGACCGCCCCGGCGGCTGCGTCACGTCGAACTCGCCGAGCCCCGCCCGCTCCCAGGTCTCGTGGTCGGTCTCGACGATGAACGTGCTGAGCTCGCCGCTGATGGGGTACCCGTGCACCGCGAGGTTCCCGTGCTCGGACCTTCGGTGCAGGAACGTCAGTCCGTCGAAGATGTGCTCGGTGGCGAACCAGATGAACTTCGCCGACGCGGTGGTGACCGACTGCCCGAGATCGGTCTGCTCCTCGAGGTAGGCGCGCACCGTCGAGCTGGTGCCGTCGGCCCCCACGACGAGGTCGTGGGCTGCGGCGAGCTCGACGATCGGTGGCGCCACCGTGCCGTACCGGACGTCGACCCCGGCAGCCTCGGCGTTGTCCTGCAGGAGCCGGAGCAAGGTCTTGCGGTGGATGGCCGCCATGCCGTTGCCCGCGAACCCGTAGGACTCCCCGTCGCTCCGGACCTCGATGCGGTCCCAGTGCGTCCCGTGGCCGGCCAGCGCGTCCCGGAGCACGGGGTCGGCCGCGTCGATCTCGCGCAACGTGGCGTCGGAGAACACGACACCGAAGCCGAACGCATCAGACCTTCGGTTGCGCTCGTAGACCGTGACGGTCGCGGTGGCGTCCTGCCTGGCAAGGAGGGTGGCCAGGAACAGACCGCCAGGTCCGCCGCCGACCACCACGATGGAGTCGCCCATGTCTCATGACGATAGGGGTCGCGCCAGCGTTGTGCAACACCCATCTTCCGGTCGACCTAATTGCGTTATACGATCGCCCACAGGTGCCGACCGCTTCACGGCGCCGGAGCCCCGCACCATCACCAACGAAGGAGTTGGACCATGTCCACGGAGCCCACGTACCACTCGACCACCTCGGCCGACGGCACCGAGATCGCCTACTACGTCCAGGGCAGCGGACCGGCCCTCGTCATCACGCACGGGTCGATCGCCACCTCGGACCAGTGGCTTCCCGCCACGGCCGAGCTCTCCCGCGACTTCACGTGCTACGTCTTCGACCGGCGCGGACGCGCCCGCAGCGGCGACAACGCCGACTACAGCATCCAGAACGAGGTCGAGGACATCCGCGCGGTCATCGAGGCGGCGGGCCCCGGTGCCAGCCTCCTCGCCCACTCCTACGGCGCGCTCTGCGCCCTCGCCTATGCGCTCCAGCACGAGGTCGAGGGCACGCTCATCCTCTTCGAGCCCCCGTTGCCGGTCTTCGGCCCGGTCGCCGGCCCCAAGCTCGAGGACTACCGCGCGGCGATCGCCGCAGGGGACAACGCCCGCGCCCTCGAGATCGCCCTGGTCGAGTTCGTCCGGCTCCCCGCCGAGGCCGTCCCCTACGTCAAGCAGACCCCGCTGTGGGGCGCGATCCTGCCGCTGGCACCCACCTGGACGAGGGAGCTCGAGCAGATCGACGCCCTCGGGCCCGACATCGACCGGTACTCCGTCCTCGGCGGCAAGCCCACCCACGTCATCGGCGGAACGGGCACCACGGACTTCCTCCTCGAGTCCGTGCGCCGCCTCAACCGGACCGTCGAGGGCTCGACGATCACGGAGCTGCCCGACCTCGACCACTTCGGCCACCTCGCCGATCCGGCCGGATTCGCGGGAGCGGTCCGCCAGGGCGTGCGCGCCGGGGCGACGAGCTGACGTTCGGCGACCAGTAGGTACGAGGGCGTACGCAGCTCCTCGAGTGCGGGACATCTGTTGGGTCGAGACGCCCGGACCCAGCAGATATCCCGCACCCGACGGGAAGTTAGGGTTGTCGCGTGACCTCACCTGCCACCCCGCCTGCCACCGTGACCCGCGCCGACGGGCGCACCCCCGACCAGCTCCGCCCCGTGACGATCACACGCGGCTGGCTCGACGAGGCCGAGGGCTCCGTGCTCGTCGAGTTCGGCCGCACCCGCGTGCTGTGCGCGGCGTCGTTCACCGCCGGCGTGCCGCGCTGGCGCAAGGGGTCGGGCGAGGGCTGGGTCACCGCCGAGTACGCGATGCTGCCGCGCGCCACCTCCACCCGCTCCGACCGGGAGAGCGTCAAGGGCCGCATCGGCGGCCGGACGCACGAGATCTCCCGCCTCATCGGGCGGTCGCTGCGCGCCGTCATCGACGTGGCGGCCCTCGGCGAGAACACGATCGTGCTCGACTGCGACGTTCTGCAGGCCGACGGCGGCACCCGCACCGCGGCGATCACCGGCGCCTACGTCGCGCTCGCCGACGCCGTCGCGTGGGGTCAGCGGCACGGCCACATCGCATCGCGGGGCAAGCCCGTGCTGACCGACTCGGTGGCCGCGGTGAGCGTCGGGATCATCGACGGCACCCCGATGGTCGACCTGCCGTACGTCGAGGACGTGCGCGCCGAGACGGACATGAACGTGGTGGTCACCGGCTCGGGCACGTTCGTGGAGGTGCAGGGCACCGCGGAGCACGCGCCCTTCGACCGGGCCGAGCTCGACGTGCTGCTCGACCTCGCGCTGGCCGGCACCGCCCAGCTCACGGCGATCCAGCAGACGGCGCTCGCGCAGGAGCTGCGATGACGCCGGCGCCCGACGGCGTGCGCCTCGTCCTGGCGACCCACAACCGCAAGAAGCTCGTCGAGCTGACCGCGATCCTCGCCGAGCAAGGGTTCGACATGGGCGAGGGCGCGGTGCGCACGGCGGGCGACCTCGGCGCGCCGGAGCCCGTCGAGGACGGCGTGACCTTCGCCGAGAACGCCCTGCTCAAGGCCCGCGCGCTGGCCGCCGCGACCGGGCTGCCGGCGGTGGCCGACGACTCGGGCCTCGCCGTCGACGTGCTCGGCGGGGCGCCCGGGATCTTCTCGGCCCGCTGGTCCGGGCGGCACGGCGACGACGCGGCGAACCTGGAGCTGCTGCTCGCGCAGCTCGGGGACGTGCGACCGGAGCACCGCGGGGCGGGGTTCGTCTGCGCCGCGGCGCTCGTCACGCCCGACGGCCGCGAGGAGGTCCGCACCGGCGAGATGCGCGGCGTGCTGCTCACCGCGCCGCGGGGCACGAACGGCTTCGGCTACGACCCGATCCTGGCGCCCGAGGAGGCCGACGGCCGGGCGGCCGCCGAGCTGGAGCCCGCTGAGAAGAACGCCATCAGCCACCGCGGCAAGGCGTTCCGGGCGCTGGCGCCGGTGATCGCGGAGGTCCTGCGCTCAACCGTCAACACCGGCTGATCTGCGCCGACCAGGATCCTGGTTGCCGAATCGTGGCCCATTCCGCAACCAGTGTCCTGGTCGGTGGACTTCCGCGGGCTCAGCCGTCGCTCTCGGCGTCGTCGGACGGCTGACCGGTCCGCTGCCCCGACCGCAGGTCGGCCAGCATGACCTCCACGAGCGACTCCTGCGCGTAGCCCGCGGCGACGAACACCCCGGCCCAGAACCGCGTCGCGGCCCGGTCGTCGTCGACCGCCGGGATGTCACGCCCGGCCTCGTTGTCCCACATCACCTCGTCGGTGAGCCGCTCCACGTCCTCGTCGGTGGCGAGGCGCAGGCGCTCGGCGATGACGAGGCGCACGTCGGTGAGCGCCCCCGCGACCGCCGCGGCGTCCTCGCGGGGCACGCGCACGGGCGGCGGCGCGCCGTGCCGTCCGGCCTGCTGGACGGCCCGCTCGGGCGCGTCCCGCGGGTCGAGCAGCTCGGCGAGGTTCTCCAGCCGCGTCACCTTGGAGCGCGCCAGGTCGGCTTGCGTCAGGTGCCGGAACTCGGCAGCGACGTCCGGGTCGTCCTTGCTAGCGTCGGGCAGCAGGCGGAGCGCGGCCGGGTCCGACGGCACCCGGGCCACACCGGTCATGCCGGTCAGGCTCGCGAGCTCGCCGTCGGTCGGGATGCCGAGGGCGCTGAGGTCGTCGGGAGCACGCAGGCCGCCCGGTCCCGCGCCGGGGCGGGCCGGCGTCGCGGGGCGGGGTCCGCCGTCGGGCCCCCACGGCCGCTCGGGGCGTTGCGCGGGGCCGAGCCCGGACTCGTCGCGGAGCAACGCGGCGACGTCGCGCGCGACCTTGGCGAGGACGGCCTTCTCGACGGGCTCGAACCGGGACTCGTACCCCCGCCGCATCGCGCGGAACGGGGTCATGCCGCTCCCCGGGCGCCATCGGGGGCGCCCGACTGCTTGCCCGACTGCTGGAGCGTCGCCCACAGGCCGAAGCCGTGCATCGCCTGCACGTCGACCTCCATGCGCTCGCGCCCGCCGCTGGACACGACGGCGCGGCCGTCGTGGTGCACCTGCAGCATGAGCTTGCGCGCCTTGGCCTGCGAGTAGCCGAAGTAGCTCTCGAACACGTAGGACACGTACGACATGAGGTTCACCGGATCGTTCCAGACGATCGTGACCCAGGGGTCCGCCAGCCCGTGGACGGCGTCCGCCGTGGTGTCCTCCCGGGTGGCCGTCCCGGCTGCTGCGCCCACGGGAACGATCAGCGGCGTGGGGGAAGATGTCACGATCCCACTCTAGGCCGAAACGTCCCGTCATGGCTGCCCGGCACCCCTTCGACATGACCCCGTGACCGGACCGTTGCGGACGCGCACCGGTGCAGCATGCTCCTGGTGTCAGCGCTCCCCAGGCTTCCGCCGGCCCCGTCCTGCCTGGACCCTCGCGGGAGGCGCGCGTCAGGGTCAGCCGAGCCGCAGCTCCGTCGTAGGGAGCGCCGGGTCGCCCGCGGACAGGCGGCGGGCGCCACGAGGCAGCTCGGCCCGCGAGTGCCGGTGCGTGGCGACCGCGTTCTGCACGCCGTACGCCCCCACCCAGCGCGAGTCCACGGCGCCTTCGACCACCAGGGGCACGAGCAGCGGGCGCAGGTCCTCGCCGTCCGGCGTCCACACCGACACCAGCTCCTCGGGTCCGATCACCAGCACCTCCTCGACGGCGCGGCCGTCGTCGCCGTACCGCCGTGCCGCGGCCTTGCGCCCGCCGCTCGTGATCTTGTTCGCCGACGCCTTGGCCACAGGCTTGAGCACCCCCGACGCGTCCTCGCGCGCGACGAGCTTGTAGACCATGCCACAGGTCGGGGCGCCCGAGCCCGTGACCAGGGACGTCCCGACCCCGTACACGTCCACCGGAGCGGCGGCGAGCGCCGCGATCGCGTACTCGTCCAGGTCGGACGTCACGACGATCCGGGTGCGGTGTGCGCCCAGGTCGTCGAGCTGCTTGCGGACCTCGACGGCCTGCACCCCGAGGTCGCCCGAGTCGAGTCGCACCGCGCCGAGGCCCGTGCCGGCGACGTCGACGGCGGTCTCGACGCCGCGTCGCACGTCGTAGGTGTCCACGAGCAGCGTCGTCCCCTTGCCGAGCGCGGCGACCTGCGACTCGAAGGCCGACCGCTCGTCGTCGTGCAGCAGCGTGAACGCGTGCGCGGCCGTGCCGATCGTCTCCAGCCCGTAGCGCATCCCCGCCTCGAGGTTCGACGTCCCGGCGAACCCGGCGATCACCGCAGCGCGAGCTGCCGCGACCGCGGCCTGCTCGTTCGCGCGGCGCGCGCCCATCTCGAGGATCGGCCGGTCCACGGCTGCGCTGGTCATGCGCGAGGCCGCCGACGCGATCGCAGAGTCGAAGTTGAGGATCGACAGGACGAGCGTCTCCAGCAGGACGGCCTCGGCGAACGACCCTTCGACCTGCAGGACGGGCGAGCCGGGGAAGAACGCCTCGCCCTCGGCGTACCCGCTGACGGAGCCGGTGAACCGGTAGCCAGCCAGGAAGTCGAGCGTGCGGGCGTCCACGACGTCCGCACGCTCGAGGTACGCCAGCTCGGCGTCGCCGAACCGAAAATGTGGCAACGCTTCCAGAACTCGACCCGTCCCCGCGAGAACGCCGTACCGGCGGCCCGGCGGGAGCCGGCGCGTGAACACCTCGAAGACGCAGTGCCGGTGCGCGGTCCCGTCCGCGAGGGCAGCCTGCAGCATCGTCAGCTCGTAGCGGTCCGTCAGGAGCGCGACCGACGGGCGCACGGCCGGGAGCGGCGCTGCGGGCAGGTCCAACGGTGAGGCCGTCATGAGCGGGGCGCCGATGCCCCGGGGCTCGTCGGTCATGTGCTCACGGTAGGCCAGGAGGGACGCCGACGACGGAACACACCGCACGCCGTCTCACGATCCGACCCGGACCCACACAACCCGCGCCCGGGGCGGGTGAACTCCCGCGGCGCCCCGCGCCTACTGCGCCCCGACGAACCACCGTCGCACCTGCTCGACCCGCGCCTGGAGCTGGTCCGCCGTGGCGAGCGGCACCTCGGGCCCGCCGCACTTGCGGCGCAGCTCGGTGTGCACCATGCCGTGCGGCTGGCCGCTGCGCTTCGCCCACGCGCCCACCAGCTTCGACAGCTCCTTGCGCAGCTCCCCCGCCCGCCGGTGCTCCTGCTCGGAGCGCTGCGCCTCGACCTCGCGCGTGCTCGGCGCGCCGCCCCGGGAACGGAGCTGGTCTGCCTGCCGCTGGCGCAGCAGGGTCGTCACCTGGTCGGGCTCGAGCAGGCCCGGCAGGCCGAGGAAGTCGAGCTCCTCCGCCGAGCCCACGTCGGCGCCCGTGCCGAACTCGCCGCCGTCGAACAGGACCCTGTCGAAGGACGCCTGCGCCTCCAGGGCCTGGAACGTGCCCTGCAGCAGGTCGCCGGACGCCTTGTCCTCCCGGTTCGCGTCCGCGACGAGCGCGGCCTCCGGGTCGTACTCGATGCCCTGCTCCTCCGCGGTGCGGGGCCGGTCGAGCGCGTGGTCGCGCTCCTCCTCCATGCTGTTCGCCAGCGTGAGCAGGGGCGCCACGCTGGGCAGGAAGATCGACGCGGTCTCGCCGCGCCGGCGGGCCCGGACGAACCGGCCCACCGCCTGCGCGAAGAACAGCGGCGTCGAGGCGCTCGTCGCGTAGACGCCGACCGCGAGGCGCGGCACGTCCACACCCTCCGACACCATGCGGACCGCGACCATCCAGCGGTCGTCGCTCGAGGAGAACTCCTCGATGCGGCCGCTCGACCCCTCGTCGTCGGACAGGACGAGCGTCGGCTGCCTGCCCGTGATCGTGCGCAGGTGCGCCGCGTAGGCGCGCGCGTCGGTCTGGTCCGTGGCGATCACCAGGGCGCCCGCGTCCGGGATGGCACGCCGGACCTCGCTGAGCCGCTTGTCCGCGGCGGCCAGGACGGACGGGATCCACTCGCCCTCCGGGTCGAGGGCGGTGCGCCACGCCTGCGACGTCATGTCCTTCGTCATGGCCTCACCCAGGCGGGCGCTGACCTCGTCGCCGGCCTTCGTGCGCCAGCGCATGCTCCCCGAGTAGGACATGAACAGCACGGGGCGCACGACGTGGTCGCGCAGCGCCTCGCCGTACCCGTAGGTGTAGTCCGCACGGGAGCGACGGATGCCCTCGGCGTCGAGCTCGTAGTTGACGAACGGGATGGGCGAGGTGTCGCTGCGGAACGGCGTGCCGGTCAGCGCGAGCCGGCGCGTGGCCTCCTCGAACGACTCCCGGACCGCGTCGCCCCACGTCAGCGCGTCGCCACCGTGGTGCACCTCGTCGAGGATCACGAGCGTGGGCGCGGCCTCGGTGCGCGCCCGGTGGAGGGCCGGGTTGGCGGCCACCTGCGCGTACGTCAGCGCGACGCCGTCGTAGTGCGCGCCGTGGCGGCCCTGGCTGTTCTTGAAGCTCGGGTCGATGCGGATGCCGACGCGCGCGGCGGCGTCCGCCCACTGGTGCTTGAGGTGCTCGGTGGGGGCCACGACGGCGACGCGCCGCACGATGCCCTGCTCGAGCAGCTCGGTCGCGACGCGGAGCGCGAAGGTGGTCTTGCCGGCGCCGGGCGTGGCGACGGCCAGGAAGTCCCGCGGATCCCGCGCGCGGTACAGCTCGAGAGCCTCGGCCTGCCAGGCGCGCAGGTTCGACGCCGTACCCCAGGGGGCGCGACGCGGGAAGGCGGGGCTGAGGTTGGATGCGGCCGCGGACGACGGCGTTCGGGGCAGCGGCGACTCTGTCGGTTGAGGCTGGCGCAATGTCACTTGGGCGAGTCGCCCTCGCCGTCCTGCGGCTCTCGCAGCCCGTCGTAGATCTCCTTGCAGGCCGGGCAGACCGGGAACTTCTTCGGGTCCCGGCCGGGCACCCACACCTTGCCGCAGAGCGCGATGACGGGCTTGCCCGTCATCGCGGACTGCATGATCTTCTCCTTGCGCACGTAGTGCGCGAAGCGCTCGTGGTCGCCCGGCTGCGCCTCCTCGCGGGTCTCCTCGCGCTCGAGGACGCTCGTCGACCCGGCCGGCTGGGACGGGTCCGAGTCGTTGCTCCTGTGCGGGCTGGAGAGAGGATCGGTCATGCCGGGCAGTCTACGCGGGACCTCTGACACGACGGGGCGGACGTGCCCGCCACCTGGATTTCCGTAGGGCGCGTGGGCGGCGGGGTGTATGACTGTCCGCATGCCGCACCACCTCTCCGAGAGGAGCCTCGCGCCCGCCGACGGTGACCCTTCCCTCACCCGTGACGCCAGCCCCGCCCCCGACATCCCGTGGCCCGACTTCGGTGACCACGAGGAGTGCGCCCAGCGCGCCGTCGCGGCCGTCGCCGCGATGCTCGGGCGCCCCGTGCCCGAGCGCCCGAAGCCCCCGCAGACCTCGGCGGACTGGGTGGCCCGGCAGTGGGACGTCGAGGAGAGCGTGCTCGTGAACGTCTCCCGCTCGATGACGTCCACCCTCCAGCGCCTGCACGCGTACGCGCTGCAGCTCTGGATGGACCAGCACCCCGACCGCGTCTCGTCGTTCGGGGCCAACGGCGCGCCGCAGCGCGCCGCGCTCCAGCTGGGCGACGGCGTCTCGGTCAGCGTCCCGTCCACGGCCGTGGTCACGTTCCCCGCGAGGACCGCCTATGACGAGCCGGTCGCCGTCGAGGTCGGCTTCCAGCACGGGGAGCCCACGCTCACGGCCTACGCCCTGCCCGGCCACCTCACGCTGGCCGAGACCGTGCTCGCGGACCTCAGCCGGACCCTGGAGGAGAACCACCCCTACCGCGGCGGCGTCCTCCTGGCCCGGTCCGCCCGCGGCGGCGTCGACCTGGTCCCGGTCCGGCACACGGCGCAGGTCCGGGACGACGTCGTCCTGCCCGCCGAGCTCTGGCGCGAGGTCGACCTGTTCTGCTCGAGCGTGACCACCCGCCGGGACGCGCTCCGCGCCCTGGGACACTCCACGTCGCGCGGGCTGCTGCTTGCGGGCAAGCCGGGCGTGGGCAAGACCAAGCTCACCCGTGTGATCGCCACCGAGCTCGCGGGGACGCTCACGGTCGTGCTGGTCACCCCGGAGGTGCTGCGCACCTGGATGACCGAGCTGTACGACGAGATCCGCAGCCTCGGGCCGTGCCTCGTCGTCATCGAGGAGATCGACTCGGTGGCGAGCAAGAGCTCCCGCGGCGACACGTCCTTCGCCGAGTTCCTCGACGCGCTCGACGGCACCCGCAGCTCGGACGACGTGCTCACCGTCGCCACGACCAACGACCCGGAGTCGCTCGACCCGGCGGTCAGGCGCCCGGGCCGGTTCGACACGATCGTCGACGTGCCCCCGCCGGACGCCGCAGGGCGCGAGGCGATCCTGCGGCTCTACCTGTCGGACGACGCCCCGGTCGACGTGGGGCTGATCGCGTCCTACCTCGACGGCGCCACCGGGGCGGAGCTGCGCGAGGTGGCCCGCCGGGCCGTGCTGGAGCACGGCCCCGAGGACCTGACCACGGACCGGCTTCTCGAGATCGCGACGTCGGGCCGGTGGAAGCCCGCGCCGCTGACGGGCAACTACCTCTGAGACCGTCCCCCTGACCGCCGAGGTAGCCGCTCCGTGCGGACGGAGCGACTACCTCGGCCGGTGGGGTCGTACGGCGGGAGAGCTACAGGCCCTGCCAGTCCGGCTTGTCCTCGAACGTCTCCCGGTAGTAGTCGGCGAGCTGCAGGCGCGACGCCGCGGCGTCGTCCACCAGCACCGTCGCGTGCGGGTGCAGCTGCATGACGGACGCGGGCCACATCGCGGAGACGGGTCCCTCGACGAGCTGGTGCACCGCCTCCGCCTTGGCCTTGCCCGTGGCCAGCAGGACCAGGTGCCGCGCCGACATGATCGTCGCGAGCCCCTGCGTGAGGCAGTGCCGCGGGACGTCGTCGACGGAGCCGCCGAAGAACCGCGCGTTGTCCTCCCGGGTCTGCCGGGTGAGCGTCTTGATGCGGGTGCGCGACGCGAGCGACGAGCCGGGCTCGTTGAACGCGATGTGCCCGTCGGTCCCGATGCCGAGAATCTGCAGGTCCACGCCGCCGGCGTCGGCGATGGCCGCCTCGTAGGCGGCGCACGCGGCGACCAGGTCATCGGCCAGCCCGTCCGGACCCTCGACGGCGCCGGGCTCGAAGTCGACGCGGGAGGCGATCTCCTTCTCGATGACGTTCCGGTACCGCTCCGGGTGCTCGGCCGGCAGCCCGACGTACTCGTCGAGCATGAAGGCACGGGCACGCGCGAACGACAGGCCCGCCTCGTGCCGTCGCACGAGCTCGTCGTAGACCTTCAGGGGGGACGAGCCCGTGGCCAGGCCGAGCACGGCGTCCGGCTTGCCGCGCAGCAACGCCTCGACGGCGTCCGCCGCCAGCCGGGCCAGCTGGTCCGCGGGGGCGATGACAACTTCCATTTCAGCTCCTCGTCTCGTCGTGCGGCCAGTCGTGCCCGCCGTCGTCCGGCCCGCCCGGCACGCGGGCCGAGGCCCGTCGCCCGCCGTCGCCGCCGCCGTCGCCGTCCGTCGCCACCGCGCCGCGGCGGGACGCACCCTCCCGGCCGAGCACCGCCGCACCGACCGCGGCGACGGGCACGCCCTGGGGCGCGATCCGCACCCGCTCGTGCAGGGCGAGGGACGTGAGGAACGGCGATCCCTCGGCCTGCTCGTGCAGGGCGTCCTGCACCGCCTCGAGCAGCGGCTCCCCGAGCTGGGACACCCCACCGCCGAGGACGACGTGGCGCACGTCGACCGTCAGGACGAGCAGCCGCACGGCGCTCGCCACGGCGCCCGCGAACCGCGCCTTGACGGCGACGGCGCCCGGGTCGCCGGCGGCGGCCGCCTCGAACAGCTCGACCGGGGAGGGCTTGCCGTGCACCGCGGGCCACGCGGTGGCGAGCGCGGTGCCGGACGCGAACATCTCGAGGCAGCCGCGCTGCCCGCACGCGCACTCCGGCCCGGCCGGGTCGATCGGCACGTGCCCGATCTCGCCCGCGGCACCGCTGACGCCGCGCCGCAGGTCGCCCTCGAGCACCAGGCCGGCCGCGAGGCCCGTGCCGAGGGCGACGAAGGCGAGATCCTCGCTCTGCGGGGCGGCGCCGGCCGCCCGATGGTGCACGGGCGTGTCCCGCTCCAGCAGGTGTGCCGCACCCACCGCGGCCACGTTGAGGTCGTTCTCGACCACGACCGGCACGCCGTCGATCTCGGCCGACAGCAGGTCGGCGAGCGGCAGCTCGGACCCGTCCACCCCGAGGTTCACGGCGTGCCGCACGGTGCCCGCGGCGTGGTCGACGATGCCGGGGATGCCGAGCCCCACGCCCGCGACCCGCGCGAGGGTGGTGCCGCCCAGGTCCACGAGGTCACGCACTGCCTGAGCCGCGCCGGCGACCACACCCTCCGCCCCGCGGACGGTGGGGCGGCGCACCTGGGCGACCACTGCGCCGTCGGGCCCGAGGAGGGCGCCCAGGATCTTGGTGCCGCCGATGTCGAGACCGATCGTGTATGACGCCCCCATCAGCCCTTCACCGCGCCGGACACGAGGCCGCCGGTCATCCGGTTCTGGACGAACAGGAAGAACACGATGACAGGCAGGGCGATGAGCGCGGAGGCAGCCATGACCTGGCCCCAGTCCACGCCCTGGTTGGCGCTCGCGCTGAGGAAGGACCGCAGCCACAGCGGCAGGGTCTTCGCGCTCTCGGCGGGCAGGGCGATGAGCGCCACCGTGAACTCGTTCCAGGCCTGCAGGAACGCGTACACGCCGGACGCGACGAGGCCCGGAGCGAGCAAGGGCAGGGTGATCCGCCAGAACGCCTGGCTGCGGGACAGCCCGTCGACCATCGCGGCCTCCTCCAGCTCGGCGGGGACCCCCGCGACGAAGCCGCGCAGCATCCAGATCGTGAAGGGGACGACGCAGGCGGTGTAGATGATCGTCGGGCCGACGACCGTGTTGAGCAGGCTCATCCCCGCGAGAAGCTTGTACTGCGCGATGAACAGGCCCTCGGCCGGGAGCATCTGGATGAACAGGATCGCCACGACGAACGCCTTGCGGCCGCGGAACCGGAACCGGCTGATCGCGAGCGCCGCGAGGAACGCGAAGATCAGCACGAGCAGGACGGTGAGCAGCGTGATCGCCAGGCTCATGCGCAGCGCGGACAGGAAGGACGACCCGGCCACGACGCGCTCGTAGTTCAGCAGCGTCCCGTTCACGGGGAAGAACGTGGGGGTGCCGGCGCGCAGGCGCGCGTTCGGCAGCAGGGACGAGGTCACCATCCAGTAGACGGGGAACGCCCAGACCGCGGCTGCGGCCACGGCCACGAGGGCCAGCGACCAGCGCCCGAGGGGCACCTTCCGGCGGCGCTGCCCGACGGCGGTGGGCCAGGCGGATGGCCCGGCGGGTGCGACGGTGGCGGTCATGCCTCGTCCTCCTTGAGCAGGTTGCGCACGTACGGCCACGTCAGCACGATCGTGAGCGCCAGGACGAACAGCGACACGGCCGCGGCCCCGCCGAAGTCCTGGCTGCCGACGCCGAGCTGATAGATGAACGTGCCGAGCAGGTTCGTCTCGCCGACGGGGGCGCCGGAGTCCTGCAACAGCTTGATCTGGGCGAAGACGCGCAGGTCCCAGATGATCTGCAGCAGGAACACGACGGAGACGACGGGCCGGATGGTCGGCAGGACGATCAGCCAGAAGGACTGCACGCGGCTCGCGCCGTCGAGCGAGGCCGCCTCGAGCACGTCGCCCGAGACCTGGGTCAGCGCCGCGTAGACCGACAGCGCCACGAAGGGCACCGACATCCACACGATGATGATCGTCGCGACCAGGAAGAAGGAGAGCGGCGTGGCCAGCCAGCCGTGGCCGGCGAACTGCTCGAAACCCATCCGGACGAGGAGCCAGTTCACGACGCCGGTGCGGAAGTCGAACATCCACTTCCAGACGGTGACGGCGGCGACCAGCGGCATGGCCCACGCGAGGAGCAGCGCCACCTGGAGAACCACTCGCGCCCACGTCGGGACGGCCTTGAGCAGCAGCGCCAGCAGGATGCCGAGCACCAGCGTCACGATCGCGTTCACCAGGCAGAAGACGACCGAGCGCGCCACCACGGCCCACAGGTCGTCGGAGGTGAAGATCTCGACGTAGTTGGCGAGGCCGACGAAGGTCGCCGGCTGGCCGAACTGCTGGGCCAGCCCGTACTCGCGCATCGACGTGAGGACCTGCCACCCGACGGGGTAGGCGAGGGCGACGAGGAGGGCGACGACAGAGGGCAGGATCAGGAAGTACGGAAGCGGGTTGGTCTTGCGGCGCGGGGCGGTCGCAACGCTCGACGGGCGCGGCGCCGGCACTCTGGTACCGGTCGTCTCCGTGCGGGTCATGGTGGTTCTCCCTCAGGGGCGGAGGCGGGGTCCGCGGCGCGGGCCCCGCCTCCGGTCAGGTACGGAAGGTCAGCTGCCCGTGTTGAGGATCGGCGTGATCTTCTCGTCGTACTCGGCGGCCAGTGCGGCCACGTCACCGCCGTCGGCGATCTTCTGGAACAGCTCCTCGTAGACGAACTGGCCCTCGAGGGCCGCCCAGCCCGGCGCGGCCGGGGTGAGCTTCGAGGCCTGGGCGGTCTCGATCATCGTCTGGGCGAACTTGTCGTCGCCGAGCGCCGACGTGTAGTCGGAGTTGGCCGGGCCGAGGCCGTTCTCGCCGAGCATCGTCTGGTACTCCTCGGAGAAGATGATCCGAAGGAGGTTCTTGGCGAGCTCCGGCTGCTGCGACTGCGCGGAGATCGCGATGTTGGAGCCGCCCGCGAACACCGGCGCGACGCCACCGTCGACGCCGGGCAGGGCGAAGATGTCGAACTTGGTGGCGTCGACCATGCCGTCGCGCACCTCTTCGCCCTCGTCGTTCGTGACGAGGTCACCGATCGACCAGCGGGCCCAGCCCGGCGCCATGATCGTCGCCGCGGCCGGAGGCGTGGCGTCCGTGCCGTCGTTCAGGAAGTCCCAGTACGCCACGTCGCGCTCGGTCGAGGGGACGTTCGAGGCATTCTGGTACACGGCCTGCCACTGCTCGAGGCCGGCGATCGTCTTCGGGTCGGACAGCGTGGAGGTCCACTCGCCGCCGTCCTCGACGGCGAGCTCGCCGCCGTTCGCGAAGACCCAGGAGATGCCGTTGCGCCAGTCCTGGCCGCCCATGGCGAGGCCTGACTGCGTGTCCGTCTTGAGCTTGGCGACCGAGTCGCCGAACTCGGCGAGCGTCGTCGGCACCGTCAGCCCGGCGGCCGACCAGAGGTCCGCCCGGTAGAACATGTACCGCGAGCCGAAGTAGTACGGCAGCGCGTAGTTCTTCCCCTCGGCCGCGCCGACCTCGACGAAGGACGGGAGCAGCTTGTCGCCGCCCAGCTCGTCGTACATGTCGGAGATGTCGAGGAACGCACCCACCGTCGTGAACGTCGGGGACTGAGTGTTGCCGACCTCGACGACGTCGGGGGTGTTCTCCGCGTCGGGCAGCGCCGTGGTGAGGGAGGTGACCAGGTCGCCCCACTCCTGCTGCTCGATCGTGAGGGTCGAACCGGGGTTCTCCGCCTCGAACGTGGTCTTGAGGTATTCGCGCAGCTCGTCGGGCGTATCGCCGCCCGCGAGCCAGAGCGTGATCTCGGCCCCCTCAGGGGAGCCGTCGTCGGTGGCCTCCGGTGTGTCCCCCGAGCACGCGCTGAGCGCGAGTGCCAGGGTGATCGTCGACGCCACACCGACGCCGACGAGACGATTCTTGTTCACTGGGTGCTTCCTCTCGTTCTGGCACAGCTCAGGAGACGCCGAGCTGGGCGGACAGGACGAGGACGGCGGCGCCCGAGAGCACCACGTCCTCGTCCAGGGTGGCCATCCGGATCTGGAGGTCGACGTTGATCGCCGGCATCGTCCGTTCGCGGATGGTCTGCGCCACGGCCTCTCGCAGGGCGCCGTCGAGCAGGTCGCGGGGACCGCTCAGCAGCACCTCGGCGAGGTTGAGCGCGCTGACGACAGGAGCCAGGGTCACTCCCAGCACCCTGCCCGCCGACGCCAGGGCGGCGTCGGCCGACTCCGCGTCCTTGCCCGCCACCGCGCGCCGGAGCGCGGGGACGGACAGGACGGTCTCCAGGCAGCCGCGGCGCCCGCAGGCGCACGACTCGCCGTCGTCGACCACGGTGATGTGGCCGAGCTCTCCGGCCGCGTGGCCGTGACCGTGGACGCGGACGCCGTCCACGACGATGCCCGCGCCGACGCCCTCCCCCACCGTGAGCACGAGCAGGCCCGAGGCCGCCCCGCCGTAGGTGAACTCGCCGAGCGCGGCGGTGTTGGCGTCGTTCGCGACGTGCACCGGCAGGCCGAGCCGCTCGCTGAGCAGCGCCGCCAGCGGCACGTCGTACCAGCGCCGGTTCGGGGCCTCGACGACGCGGCCGCCGACGTCGATCACGCCGGGCGAGCCGATGCCGACGCCGATGACCGGCTGGGTCGCGGCGGCCAGCAGCCGGCGCAGGAACCTCGTGAGGAGGTCGACGAGCTCGTCGCCCGTCCGGCCGTCGATCGCGAGGCTGCGGCGCACCACGACCCCGCCCATCAGGCTGAGCACGGCGCCGCGCATCTGGGCGTCGTCGGTGAGGTCCACCGCGACGATCTGGTAAGCGTCGGTGCGCAGGCCCACGAGGATCGCGGGCTTGCCGACGCGCTGACCGGGACGGGTGCCGAGCTCCTCGACGAGGCCCTCGGCGATGAGCACCGAGACCAGGTCGGAGATCGTGACCCGCGTGAGAGCCGTGGCCCGTGCCAGGTCGGCACGGGAGGTGGGGCCCTGGTGGAAGAGGTGCTGCAGCACGAGCGCGCGGTTGTGCGCCCGGGCATGCTCGGGGAGCACCTTCGACGTCGCGCGCAGCCTGTTCCCCAGACTCCGCTCGGAGCTGCTGCGTCCTGTCGCCGTCGTCATGTTTGTTAGTAGACCTCCTTAACAGAGTGGTGTCCATCAACCCGGCGATGTCGTGATCGAACCGTGACATCGGGTCGGCGGCACAGCGACTCCTTCCGCCGTGCTCCCTGGGCGATGAGGCCGGACGTTGCGTCAGGAAGCTGACGAATCCGAGCCTGCCCCACACCGTGCGGGGCGTCGCGCCGAGGGTACGCGGAACGGGACGAATCCGGGCGAGCGTGGTAGGGGCCGGTACCCGTCAGCCCTTGACCGCTCCCGACACCAGCCCGCCGGTCATCTTGTTGTTGACCAGCAGGAAGAAGATCACCACCGGCACCGCGATGAGCGTCGCGCCCGCCATCATGGCGCCCCAGTTGGTCGCCTGCGTGGCCTGCTGGAACGTCCGCAGCCACACGGGCAAGGTCATCGACTCGGGTCGCTGCATGATGATCAGCGCGATGACGAACTCGTTCCAGGCCTGGATCAGGGCGAAGACGCCCGTCGCGACCAGCCCGGGGGCGAGCAGCGGGAAGGTGATCCGCCAGAAGGCACCCGCCCGCGAGCAGCCGTCGATCATGGCCGCCTCCTCCAGCTCCGCCGGCACGCCGTTCACGAACCCGCGCAGCGTCCAGATCGTGAACGGCACCACGGCCGCGATGTTCACGATCGACAGGCCGATGATCGTGTTGAGCATCTGCCAGCTGTCGATGATCCGGAAGATCGAGACGAACAGCGCCTCGCCCGGGAGCATCTGCACCACGAGGATCAGGACGATGAACGTCCGCTTGCCCTTGAAGGAGAAGCGGGTCAGCGCGAGCGACGCCACGAACCCGAGCGCCATCGCGACCACCACGGTGATCGCCGCGACGCCGAGGGAGTTCCACAGCGCAGGGATGAACGCCGACCGCGACTCGTCGAAGATCGCCGTGCGGTAGTTGTCCAGCGTGAAGACGTCGGGCGTCGGGAAGAAGTGCAGGTCGGACCCGCGGATCAGGCGGTTCGGCAGGAACGACGTGTTCAGCATCCAGTACACCGGGAACACCGAGAACACGAAGACCACGACGGCCAGCGCCCCGTACACGACGTCACCCACGCGGCGCCGGGCTCCCCCGCGCTTCCTGGCCCGCACCGGCGCGGCGGACAGCGGGCGCGCCCCGAGCTCCGCGTGCACGCCTGGGCTCTCGACGACGGTCACAGCTCCTCCTCCCGCACCGTGCGGCGCACGTAGTAGAACGACAGGCCGAGCATGATGAACACGAAGATCACGCCGATCGCGCCGGCGAGGCCGTAGTGCCCCTGGGCCATGCCCGTCTGGTAGATGTAGACCCCGATCGTGTTCGTCTGCTCCCGGTCGCCGCCGATGCCCTGCAGCGCGAAGACCTGGGTGAACACCCGCAGGTCCCAGATCATCGACAGCACCACGAGCACCGTGACGATGCTGCTGACGAACGGCAGCTGGATCAGGCGGAAGCGCTGGAAACCGTTGGCACCGTCCAGCTCGGCAGCCTCGAGGACCTCGCCGGGGATCTGCGTGAGCCCCGCGTAGAGCGTGAAGGTGACGAAGGGCAGTGCGCCCCAGACGATGATGAACGTCAGGATCATGAAGAACGTCAGCGGGTCCAGCAGCCACGAGTGGCCCATCCAGCTCTCCCCGGTGACCCGGGTGAGGAGGTTGTTCACGACGCCGTACTCGGTGTCGAAGATCCAGCCCCACACGATGGTCCCGGCGAGCGTGGGCATCGCCCACGCGAAGAGCAGGCCCACGGTGACGAGGGTGCGCAGCACCTTGCCCACGCGGATCATCAGCAGCGCGACGAGCATGCCGAGCACCATGGTCAGCGTCACGCAGGCGGCCATGAAGACGACGCTGCGCAGCAGCACCGTCCAGAAGCCGTCGACGTCGGACAGCACGTCGACGTAGTTCTGCAGGCCGACCCACTCGGCGGGCATGCCCATGAGCTGGGCGCGCTCGTACTCCTGGAAGGACATCACGAGCAGGCGTACGACCGGGTAGCCGGTCATGACGCCGAGCAGGGCGACACTCCCGGAGAGCAGCAGCCACGGCATCACCGGCAGACGCCGGCGGCGGGCAAGGGGTACGGGGGTTGTGGTGAGGGTCATGCGTTCCGTCCTCGTTCACGAAGCGGGTCCGCCCGGCGCCGGTTGCCCGGCGCCGGGCGGGCCCCTCTGCGACAGGCGTCAGGTCAGGGGTTGAGGATCTCCTCGATCTGGGCGTCGAGGTCCTTGGCGACCGTCTCGACGTCCTCACCGGAGGCGATCTTCGTGAACGCGCTCGCCAGGAGGCCGGCGGCCTCGACGTCGGCCCACTTCGGCGAGGCCGGGGTGAGCCTGGCGTTGGCGGCCGCCTCGACGCCGGCGGCGGCGATCGGGTTGGTCTGGTCCACCGTGCCGGCGAGCGAGACCTTGGCCGGGACCAGGCCCGCCGCACCGATGATCGACTGGTACTCGTCGCTCAGGATGATCTGCAGCGCCTTGTAGGCCAGGTCGGGGTTCGGCGAGTTCTTCGCGATGGCGATGTTGGAGCCGCCGGCGAACGTCTGGGCGACGCCGCCGTCCTTGCCCGGGAGCGGGAAGGCGACCAGGTCAGAGCCGTAGGTCGAGGCGCAGCCGGGGACGCCGTCCTCCGCCTCGGGCTCCTCGGGAGCGTTGATGGACCACTGGATCCACGAGGGAGCCGAGAGGAACCCGACCTTGCCCTCGCAGAACGGCACCTGGAGGTCGGTCTCCTGACCGTCCTTCGGCGCGTTGGAGGTGGCGAACGCCTCCTGGATCTGCGTCAGGCCGGCGATGCCGCCCTCCGACGAGAAGCCGGCCTCCCACGTGCCGTCGTCCTTCGGCTCGGCGACGAAGCCGCCGTTCTCCCAGATGAAGGGCAGCGCGTTGTACCAGTCCTGGCCGGGCCAGTAGATGCCGGAACGGTCCGCCGTGTGCAGCCCGGCCGCCGTGGCGACGTACTCGTCGAGCGTGGTCGGCACCGGCGTGTCCCCGAGCACCTGCTTCGAGTAGAAGACGACGCGCGAACCGGAGTAGTACGGCAGGGCGTAGTGCTTGCCCTCCCAGTCTCCGGCCTCCACGAAGCCGGGCAGCAGGTCGTCGCCACCGAGCTCCTCGAACTGCTCGGCGGTGATCTCCTGGAAGTAGCCGGAGGAGGTGAACGCCGCCGCCTGCGTGTTACCGACCTCGACGAGGTCGGGGGCGTCGGACCCCGCCAGGGCGGCCGTGTACTTGTCGACGAGGCCGGTCCAGGACTGCTCCTCGATCGTCAGCGTGCTGCCCGGATTCTCGGCCTCGAACGTCTCCTTCAGGAGGGCGCGAGCCTCGTCGTTGGTGTCGGACCCGACGAGCCACACGCGCACCTCACCGGTCGCGTCACCGCCGTCCGTGGGCTCCTCGTTGCCGCCGCACGCCGTCAGGGCGAGGGCCAGGGTGATCGTCGACGCCGCGGCGACGACAAGTCGGTTCTTCTTCACGGGATGCTTCCTCTCGCTTGCGGGCAAGGCCTCCATCGAGCCACCGCTCGGTCTCCGCAGTCACGTCGTTGTGCCCGGGGTTTCGATGCCGTTTGTTAGTAGACTTCCTTAACACTGTGGTGTCCATCACGTGAGCAAGGTCGTGATCGAACCGTTACGGAACGGCGGCTTTCCGCGGACCACAAGCAGGCGAGAGCCGTCTCGGATGCTGACACCCAATCTCACAAAGCCATCACGATTCGCGTCCTGACCTGCCGGGAGGGTGAAGTCGCTCCTACGCTCGTCGCATGAGCCCGAGACCCTCCCGCCGACCCACCCGCGGCCGCGCCGTCGTACTCGGCGTGCTGCTGGCGCTGGGACTGGCCGCGTGCTCGGGCGGCGCGAGCGACGGCAGCGCCGACTCGGCCGGCGCCCCCGAGTCCGTCACGGACGAGGCGGCCGGCGGCGACAACGCCGCCGGAGACCTCGCCGGTACGGTCTCCGCGGTGACCCTCCGCGAGCTCGTCACCACCGGCTCGGCCACGCTCGTCGTGGCGGACCCGGTCGCGGCCGCGCAGCAGCTCGCCCGGATCGTGGAGCAGGTCGGCGGCCGGGTCGAGCAGCGCAGCGAGCAGGCCGGGTCCGACGGTGAGCCGGGCCGGGCGTCCATGACCCTGCGCATCCCGGCCGACCAGGTCACCCCCACGATCGACGCCCTCGATGGCGTCGGCACCGTCAGCGACGTCACGATCGACACCGTCGACGTCACCGCGACGGCCCAGGACCTCGACGCACGCATCTCGGCCCTGGAGACCTCCACCGACCGGCTGCGGGGCCTCATGGCGGGGGCCGCATCCGTCACTGACCTCCTCGAGGTCGAGCGCGAGCTCTCGACGCGCCAGGCCGAGCTGGACTCCCTGCGGGCGCAGCGCGAGCACCTCTCCGACGAGGTCGCGATGTCGACGCTGCGGGTCGACATCGTCGCCGACGCCGCGGCCGTGACCAGCCAGGAGGAAGAGCCCGGCTTCGTCGGTGGCCTCGCCGCAGGCTGGGAGGCTCTCGTGAGCACCGTCCAGGTGGTCGTGCTCGTGGTCGGCGTACTGCTGCCGTGGCTCGCGGTCGCGGCCCTCGCGTACGTGGCCTACCGGGTGGTGCGCACCGCCCGGCGCCGGCGCGCGCCCGAGCCGGGGACGACGCCGCCCGCAACCGAGCCCGAGCGCGAGCCGGCGCGGGTCCCCTGACCGTCAGTCCATGACGGCCAGCGCGTCGATCTCCACCAGCATCTCCTCGCGCGGCAGGCCCGTGAACACCGTCGTGCGCGCCGGCAGCACACCGCCCGGGCAGTGCTTCCTGACGAACTCGCCGTACGCCTCGTTCATCACCGCGAAGTCCTCGCGCTTCGTGAGGTAGACGCGCAGGATCAGCACGTCGTCGAACGTGGCGCCCGCAGCCTCGACGATCGCGCGCACGTTCTCGAGCGTGCGTGTGGTCTGCGCGGCGACGTCGCCCGGGTACAGGTACTCCCCCGTCACGGGATCGACGGGCCCCTGGCCCGACACCTGCACGAACGGCCCCTTGCGGACCCCCTGGTGGAAGGTGTGCGCAGGCGCCGGCGCGTTCGGCGTCGAGATCGGGGTCTTGGGCGTACTCATCGTTCTCTCCTCGGTCGTCACGGTCTCAGAAGTCCAGGGTGACGAGACCCGTCACCTCGTCGCCGCGCACGAGCACGGCCACGCGCCACTTGTCGAGCGTCGTGCAGGGGTGGGAGATCCCGAAGCCGACGACGTCGCCGGGCGCCGTCGCGTCGCCGTCCGCCACCTCGAGGTACGCGTGCTGGTCGTTGAGCGCGGTCACCCGCGCGCCGCCCGCCTGCGCGCCGCCCGGGGCGAGGTCGCGTGCGGGACCCAGCCGGCCGGCGTCGGACACCGGACGCACCCACAACGGGACCGGCAGGTCGATGTCGAACGAGACGTCCCGGCGTCCGACGCCGCAGATCACGCGTCCCGCCTCGGGTGCGGACAGGACCTGGCCCCACAGCGTGATCGCGGGGCGCAGCGGCGTCGCGCCGAGCCGCGCCCACGGGTCGGCGCGGGCGTAGTGGCCGTGGTCGTGCGTCACGTAGGCGCCCGAGCGCAGGACCACGCGGGTCCCGGCAGCCACGGCGAGCGGTCGCGTGAGCTCGCGCAGCACCACGTCCGCGTGGGCGCTACCGCCCGCGCTGAGCACGACGGGGCCGTCGACGAGCGGCGCGACCCCCGCTGCGGCCTCACGCACCGCGGCGCACCAGCCGGCGACCGCCGCGAGCTCCTCGGCGCTCGTGCCGCTCGCGACCGGGCCCTCGTAGCCGGCGACGCCGAGGACCCGCAGTCCGGCGTCGGCGGCGGCTCGCGCCAGGGCGACGGCCGCCGCGGGCGTGCGCACCCCGGTGCGCCCGCCGGGCGTGCCCAGCTCGACCAGGACGCCCAGGCCGCTCCGGCCCGCGCCCGCGAACCCGCGGGCCAGCATCTCGACGCCGCGGGCGGAGTCCACGTACACCCACACCTCGTCCGCCTCGCCCCGGTCGAGCACGCCGCGCAGCCAGGCCACCTCGCGCGGGTCCACGAGCTCGTTCGCCAGGATCGCCCGCCGCCCGCCGCCTGCAAGGCCCCAGCCGAGGAAGGTCCGCAGCTGCGCGGGCGTGGCGACCGTGCCGCCCCACGCCCCAGCGGCCAGCTGCCGCTCCGTGAGGTCGCGCGACATGTGGGTCTTCACGTGTGGCGCGTGCTCCGCCCCGCACGCCGCGATCGCCCCCGCGACCGTCGCGATGTTGTGGTCGAGCGCCGCCTCGTCGAGCGTCAGGAGCGGCCAGGAGAACGCGCCGTCGTCGACCCGCCGCCCGACGAGGGCGCGTGCGGTCACCGCGCCGGGGGCAGCGCCCGAGCCAGGGATGCCCGGTCCCGTCGTGCCGAGGTCGAGGACGACGGGGACGGCGAGGCCCTTGTGGATCATGCGCCCCATTCTGCCCGGGACGCGCGGGACGCTCAGGCGCGTTCCGTGAGCGGCAGCACACCACGAACCGGCGGAGGGTTCCGCGGAGTCGTCGATCCGGTCCAGGCGGGTACAGACGTCGTCCGCCATTCCCGCTTCGTACGACGAGTCAGGACGCGGGCCGGAGCGCCTCGTCGTCGGCCACGACCGTCACCGCCGGGTGGGTCTGCAGGAACGACGCCGGAACGTCGGCGGTGACCGGGCCGCGCAGCGCCGCGTCGAGCGCCCACGCCTTGGCCGCGCCCGAGGCCACCATGACGATCGTCGACGCCGACAGGATCGTCGCGATCCCCTGCGTGATGGCCCGGGCGGGCACACGGTCCGCGTCACCAGCGAAGTAGCCGGCGTTGGCGGCGCGCGTGTCGTCGCTCAGGGCGACCACACGGGTGCGGGAGTCGCGGCTCGAGCCGGGCTCGTTGAAGCCGACATGGCCGTTGCGGCCGATACCGACGACCTGCAGGCCCACGCCGCCCAGGCCGCGCAGGGTGGCCTCGTACCGCTCCGCGTCCCGCTGCGTGCCGCCGCGCGGGACGAGCACCCTGGACCCGGGGATGCCGAGCGGCTCGGCGACGTGCCGGACGACGTAGGAGTGGTAGGACCGCTCGTCGCCCGGGTCGACGCCCACGTACTCGTCGAGCGCGGCGAGCGTGAGCCCCTCGGTGACCAGACCCTCCGCCCGCAGCCCGGCGAGAGCGGCATACAGGCGAAGCGGGGACGCTCCGGTCGCGACGCCGAGCACACCCGTCGGGTGGCTTCGCACGTGGTCGGCGACGATCCGCGCGGCGACGACGCCCACCTCGTCCGTGGCCACCGCGAGGACGCGGGGGCCGCGGACGGGGGCGGCGCCGGAGTTCCGGGCGGGCGATCCGGCGACGGAGGCCGGGGTCAACTGTCTTCCCGCAGGAACAGCTCGATGACCGGGATCGCGACGTCGGGCCGCCGGACCGGCAGCCACAGCGTCAGGGTGTCGTCGCCGGTGCCGGCGGCGCTGGTCATGTGCGACTCGGCGTCTGTCGACAGCACCTCCATCGGCACCTCCGAGGCGTCGTGCAGGAGCTGGGCGTACTCCACCCGTCCGGCGAGCCCGGGCAGGTGCACTGCCTCGAACGGCCAGGCGAAGAGGTGCAGGTACAGGCGGTTCCCGCGCTGGGTGTACCGGCAGTCCGGCGGTGGGATGTACGCGGCGGGGCCGGCGCCGTGGATCGCGCGGCCGTGGCGTCGCATCCACCGGCCGATCGCTCCGAGGGTCTCCACGGCCACGGGGTCCAGCTCGCCGCGACCGGTCGGCCCGACGTTGAGCAGGAGGTTGCCGTCCTTGGCGACGGTGTCGACGAGCATCCGGAGCAGCAGGTCCGGCGACTTGGCCGTGGTGTTGTCGCGGTCGTAGCCCCAGCTGCCGTTGATCGTCTGGCACGCCTCCCAGAGCACCGGGAGGCCGCCGACGGTGGGCGGCTCCGCCGGCTGGTACTGCTCGGGGGTGACGTAGTCGCCCGGGATGCCGAGCCGGTCGTTGACCAGGATGCCGGGCTGCAGCGCCCGGACGGTCGCGAGCAGCTCCTCGCTGCCCCAGTCCTGCGCGCCCTTGCCGCCCCAGACCGGCGTCCCCTCGTGGACGTGGTCCGGGTAGGAGAAGTCGAAGAACAGCTGCTCGACCCGGCCGTACCCGGTCAGCAGCTCGACGACCTGGGCGTGCAGGTACCGGCGGTAGACGGCCATGTCGCGGACCTCGGCCCGGGCGGCGACGTCGTCGCGCAGCGGGTGCAGCCCGTCGATCGGAAACTGCGGGTGGTGCCAGTCGATGAGCGAGTGGTACAGGCCGACGCCGAGGCCGCGCGCACGGAAGGCCTCGGCGACCGGGCCGATCAGGTCGCGCCGCCACGGCGTCGAGGCGACGGAGAAGTCGGTGTCCTGCGCCGTCTCCCAGAGGCAGAAGCCCTCGTGGTGCTTCGTGGTGACGACGACGTACCGCATCCCGGCGTCCGCGGCGAGGTCCGCCCAGGCCGCGGGGTCGAACAGGTCCGGCTCGAAGTGCTCGAGGTACTGCTGGTACTCGGCGTCGGGCGTCCGTTCCCGGTGCCGCATCCACTCGTTGCGGGCGGCGGCCGAGTACAGCCCCCAGTGGATGAACATCCCGAACCGTCGCTCCCGCATCCGGGCCACGGCCTGGGCGCGCAGGGCGTCGTCCTCCGGGGTGGTCGAGGTGGTCATCTGATCGCACCCTTCGCGATGTCGCCGATGAACTGCCGTGCACCGATGAGGAAGATCACGAGGAGGGGCACGACCGCCAGGAGCGCGCCGGCCATGATCATCCCGTAGTCCTGGCCGAACGCGGACTGGAGCTGCGCCAGCGCCACCTGGAGCGTGATCCGCCGCGGGTCCGTGAGGACCGTCAGGGGCCACAGGTAGTCGTTCCACGTCGCGATGAAGGTGTAGAGACCGAGAAAGCCCAGCCCTGGCCGGATGAGGGGCAGGCACACGGTTACGTACTGGCGCATGAAGCCCGCGCCGTCGAGCACCGACGCATCCATCAGCTCGTCGGGGACGGCGGAGCTGATGTACTGACGCAGCCAGAAGATCCCGAACGCGTTGGCCGCCGCGGGGATGATGAGGGCGTGCAGCTGCCCCACCCAGCCGAGGTTCACCATCGTGATGAACTGCGGGATGATCGCGAGCTGCATGGGCAGCATGAACGTCACGAGAACGGCCGTGAACAGCGCGTTGCGCCCCGGGAACTGGAACTTCGCGAACGCGAACGCCGCCAGGGAGTCGAAGAACAGCACAAGGAAGGTCACGGCGACCGCCACGAACACGGTGTTGACCAGCGGTGCCAGGAAGTCGACCCGGTCGAAGGCGTTGCCGATGTTCTCGACCAGGTGACCGCCCGGCCAGAGCTTGGGCGGTGACTTGTAGATGTCGCTCGTGGTGTTGCTCGCGATCACCAGGAGCCAGTAGAGCGGGAAGACCGACAGGAGCGCGCCGGACGTGAGCATCAGGTAGAGGCCGACCTGGCGGGGACGACGCCGCGGCAGAGCGGTGGGCACGACCGGCGCCGGCCACGGCGTCCACGCCGTCGGCGCGGTGGGCGCCGTGACCGCGGTGCCGCTCGGTGGAAGAGGTCGTGGTGAGACGGAGGAGCTCATCAGCGCGTCGGGTCCTCTCTCTTCACGTTGTAGCGCCAGCTGATGATCACGAAGACGAGGACGATCAGGAAGATCCCCCACGCGATCGAAGCGCCATAGCCGAGCTTGCTGTGGCTGAACGCCTGTTGGTAGAAGTACAGGACCATCGTGAGGCCGCCCTGCCCGGCTCCCCCGCTGTTCGGGTTGGTCGGGCTGGAGCTGCCGGTGAGCACCTGAGACTCGGTGAAGCTCTGCAGCCCCGTGATGATCGAGACGATGAGCACGAAGGCGATCGTCGGCCGCAGCAGCGGGAGCGTGATGGAGAAGAAGCTCCGCACCGGGCCCGCGCCGTCCACCTTGGCCGCCTCGTAGACCTCGCTCCCGATGGACTGCATGCCCGCGAGGAAGATGATCGCGTTGTACCCGGTCCACTGGTACGTGATGAGGATCGACACCGTGAGCTGGATCCCGAACGGTGTCGACAGCCATCTGACGTCCGGCAGCCCGATCGCGTTGAGGGTCGCGTTCGCCAGACCGAACGACTCGCCGAAGATCGCGCCGAAGAGGATCGCCATCGCCACCACCGACGTGATGTTCGGCACGAAGTACGCGATCCGCAGCGTCGTGCTGTAGCGCACGGCGTTGTTGAGCATCGCTGCCACGACGAGCGCAATGAGCATCATCGGGATCGTCGAGAGCGCGAAGATGACGAAGGTGTTGCGGACGGAGAGCCAGAACGTGTCGTCGGAGGCCAGCCGCACGTAGTTGTCGAGGCCGACCCACTCCGGTGCGCCGAGGCCGTTCCACTTCTGGAACGACAGGACGAGCGAGTAGATCGTCGGATAGAGGCCGAAGCACAGGAAGAGGATGAAGAACGGCGCGATCGCGACGTACGCGGGCCAGGCGCGGACGGCGCGACGCCGGCGGGGGCGCACCGAGGTGCTCACCCCCGCCGACACCGTGCTGGCTGTGAGTGTCACGAGGACTCCAGGGCCTCCTTGGCCGCCGCCACGGCGTCGGCCCAGGCCTGCTCGGGGTCCTTGCCCGTCTCCACGTTCCGCAGCTCCGTGTAGTAGGGGGCGGCGACCTGGTTGTCGAGCGGGCTGTTGTAGACGGTCGGCATGTTCTCCGCGGCCGTGACGAACACCGACACGGTGTCCTGACCGCCGAAGAAGTCGTCACCGTCGTGCAGGCCGGGCTGCTCGAAGGTCGTGGTGCGGGCCGGGAAGTTGCCGGTCTCGGTGTACATGACGGCCTCGTTCTCGGGGCTCAGGAGAGCCTTGATGACCTCGAGCGCCGCCTCCTTGTCCTCGGCAGCGGCCGGGATCGTCAGGAACGAGCCGCCGATGTTCGCGGGCCCGCCAGGCATCTGCGTGACCCGCCACAGGCCCGTGGTGTCGGCGGCGTTGCTCTTGATGTCGCCGGCGTACCACGCCGCACCGGACAGCATCGGCAGGGCACCCGCGTTGACGGCGGAGGCCCAGTCGGGGCTGCCGTCCTCGATCCCGGCCACCAGGCCGCGGTCCCACGCCTCGACGGCGAGGTCCCAAGCGTTGCGCACGGCGTCGCTCTCGCCGAGGAACTCACCCTCGGGGCTGACGAACTTGGTCTCGCTCTGACCCATCACCTTGCCGAAGAGGCCGCCGGCCGAGACCTCGAGGTGGGCACCCGTGGCGGCCTTGAGCTGCTCGCCGAACGTGAAGTAGTCCTCATAGGTCGAGGTCGCCGCCTCGACCTCTGCCGGGTCGGTCGGCATGCCCGCGCCCGCCAGGATGTCCTCGCGGTAGAACAGGCCGGCCGGGCCGATGTCGATCGGCAGGCCGAGCAGCCGGCCGTCGGGGGTGGTGGCCTCGGCGAGCTTCCACTCCGGGAACTCCCCGACGATGTCGTCGATGTCGAGCGTGTTCAGGTCGGTGAACAGCTCCGGCTCCTGGAGGAAGTAGGGCATGTCCTCGCCCTTGACGCCGGTGATGTCAGGGATGTCCGACTTGGCGGTGAACACGGTCAGCAGCTTCTGCTTGAAGTCGTCGCCGATGACCGACACCTCGAGGCCGGAGGACTCGGCCGTGACCGTCTCGACGACGGTCTCGCTGAGGCCACCAGGCCAGATCCACAGGCTCATGGACCCGTCGCCGGAGCTGTCGGAGGGCTGACTGCTCGTACAGGCCGTCAGTGCGATGGCCAGGGAGCCGATCGCGGCGAGCGCGGCGACAGGCCGCCGGGCTCGTGAAGTGGTGCGTCTCATGCTGGTTCTTCTCCTTGTTCGGGCGAGGTCGGAGGAGCGTGTGAGGCGATGCCGCTCAGGTCGGCGTCACGGACGAACGCGAACCGCGCGGCGTCCGCAGCGTCGGGGTGCTCGTCGAGCCAGCGGACGAGGCCGGCGCGGGTGGGGGCGGCGGCGGCGCCGCCGGGACGGGAGACGGTGATCGCAGCGGCCAGCGCCGCGAAGTCGACGCGCTCGCGCAGCGTCCAGTCAGTGAGGGACGCCACCGCCAGGGCGCCGACGAACACGTCGCCGGCGCCGGTCACGTCGACGGCGTCGACCGCGACCGGCTCGATGCGGACCCGCTCGCCGGTGGCGGAGTCCAGGGCGAGCACGCCGCGCGCGCCGAGGGTGACGACGCTGAGCGGCACGCGCTCGGCCAGCGCCTCCAGGGCCCGCTCCGGGGTGTCGGTGCGCGTGAAGGCCATGGCCTCGGCGTGGTTCGGGACGAACGCGTAGCAGCCGTCCAGCCCGTCGAGGACCGTCGTGTCCCAGGCCCCGCTGCCGTCCCAGCCCAGGTCCGCGAACACCTTCGCGCCATGGTCGACGAGCGGGCGGACGACGTCGTGCGTCGTGTGATCGACGTGGACGATGGCGACGCGGGGGCGGACGTCGGCGTCGAGGATCTCCGCGAGGTCCAGCGGCGCGGGCGTGCCGCCTGTGACGAGGGCGCGGTCGCCGTCGAAGCCCAGGGAGGCCGTCACCGGCAGCGACCAGCCGGCCACCGTGCGGAGCCCGGAGACGTCGATGCCCTCGTACTTCAGGTGGTCCATGCACAACGCGCTGAGCGGGTCGTCCCCGACGACGGCACTGATCGCCGTCGACGCCCCGAGCCGCGCGGAGACGATCGCCATGTTGGCGATCCCGCCGGGTCCCCAGCCGAAGTCGGCGGTCCACTTCTCCTCGCCCGGGCGAGGACCGCCGCCGAGGCCGCCGAAGACGACGTCGAGGAAGAGCTGGCCCACCGCCAGGGTGTCCACCTGAGTGCCGCGTCCGGTCTGCATCGTCCTCCTCGGGGCCAAGGCCGTCCGTAAGAATTAGCAGTTCTTGAGCGAGATCCGACAGGGTTTGAGTGTAACAGTTTCATAACTGAGCGAAAATGAGCGGCTGTGGTAGCGTGCTTCGCGTGAGAGATCTGCGTGAGCGCGCCATCCTGGATCACCTGCGCAAGGTAGGAGCGGCGACCGTGAGCGAGCTCGCCTCCGTGACGGGGTCGAGCGTGGCGACGATCCGCCGCGACCTGCAGCAGCTCGATCGGGCGGGGACGCTCCGGCGGGCTCACGGCGGCGCCGTGCTCGACGAGGAGGACGCCCCGTTCGCCAGCGTCGAACCGGTCAACCGAGAGGCGAAGCAACGCATCGCCGCGCGCGCCGCCGAGCTGATCGAGGACGGCGAGTCGGTCCTCCTCGACATCGGGACGACGACGCTGCAGCTCGCGCGGATGCTGCACGCCCGGCACGTCACCGTCATCACCCCGAGCCTCGCCATCTACGAGGCGCTGCGGGACAGCCGCAGCGTCCACCTTGTGCTGCTGCCGGGGGACTACGACCCGGTGTACCGGTCGGTCTCGGGCCCGCTGACGACCGAGTGCCTGCGGATGATCCGTGCGGACCACGCGTTCCTGGGCGTGAGCGGGGTGTCCGACACGGGTGACCTGCGCGACACCACGATGGCCCAGGTGCCCATCAAGCAGGCGATCGCCGAGGTCTCCGTCGAGATCACCGTGCTTGCCGACCACAGCAAGTTCCCGGGCACCGGCCTCGGCCGGGTCAAGCTCCCGCCCAACGTGGCGCGGTTCGTCACGGACGCGGCCGTGCCCGAGCAGATCGCGAGCGCCCTCGCCGCGCAGCAGGTGGAGGTCGTCGTCGTATGAGGCTGACCATGATCGGCGGCGGCGGGTTCCGCACGCCGCTCGTCCACGCCGCGCTGCTGCGCGATCGCGAGCCCGGGCGGGTGACATCCGTGGCGCTGGTCGACATTGACCCCGACCGCCTACGGACGATGGCGCGCATCCTCGCCAAGCAGGCCGAGGGCGTGGCCGACGCCCCGACGGTGACCACCCACACGGACGCCGCCGAGGGACTGCGGGGGGCGGACTTCGTGTTCTCGGCCATCCGCGTGGGCGGCCTCCAGGGTCGCGCGCACGACGAGCTCATCGGCCTCTCGCACGGTGTGATCGGGCAGGAGACCGTGGGCTTCGGCGGCATCTCCTACGCCCTGCGCACCCTGCCCACGGCCATGCACCTCGCCGAGCTCGTCAAGCGGGTCGCGCCGGACGCCTGGGTCATCAACTTCACGAACCCCGCCGGCCTGGTCACCGAGGCCATGGCGCGGGTGCTCGGGAGCAGGGTCATCGGCATCTGCGACTCGCCGATCGGACTGGCCCGCCGGGCGCTGTCCGCGCTGGGCCTGGCGGTCGGCCCGAACGTCGAGGCGGACTACGCCGGGCTCAACCACCTGGGCTGGCTCACCCGCCTGCGGGTCGACGGGGTCGACCGCCTGCCCGAGCTGCTCGGCCGGCCCGACCAGATCGAGGCGTTCGAGGAGGGCCGGCTCTTCGGCGCCGAGTGGATCCAGACCCTGGGCGTCCTGCCGAACGAGTACCTGCACTACTACTCCTACGAGCGCGAGGTGCTCCACTCCGACCAGCTCGCCTCGCAGACCCGGGGCCGCTACCTCCTCGAGCAGCAGACCGGGTTCTGGGCCGACGCCGGGCGCGCGCCCGACCCGCTCGCCGTGTGGGAGGCCGCCCGCCTCGACCGCGAGGCGACGTACATGGCGACCAACCGCGACTCCGTGGGCATGGGCGAGCGCAACGCGGACGACCTGGTCTCCGGTGGCTACGAGAACGTCGCGATCGCGCTGATGCGCGGCATCGCGTACGACGAGCACTCGCGCCTCATCCTCAACGTCCCCAACGCCGGCACGATCGCCTGGCTCGACGACGACGCCGTCGTCGAGGTGCCCTGCGTCGTCGACGCCACCGGCGCGCACCCGATCCCCGGCGCGCAGGTGCCGGACTTCGGCCGGGGGCTCGTGACGACGATCAAGTACGTCGAGCGCGAGACCATCGAGGCGGGGGTCGGCGGCTCGCGCGCGGCGGCCCTGCGCGCCCTGGCCCACCACCCGCTCATCGACTCCGTGAAGGTGGCGCACGCGCTGCTCGACGGCGCCCGCGCCACGTTCCCAGAGCTGTCCTACCTCTACTGAGGTCCCGTCCGGAGGCAGACACACCATGCACCAGAACCAGAAGCTCGTCGAGGAGCGCATCCACCGGGTGCTCACCGAGCGGATCACCCCGGCCGTGTACTCGACCCGGGTGCCCGTCGCCCTGTCCGCGTGGGAGGTGCCCGACGAGCCGGTCCCGGTCGGCGAGGCGCTGCGCGCGACGTACGCCGACTTCGCCGTCGGCCGGCCGTGGGGCCGGGCCTGGTCGACCTGGTGGTTCCAGGTCACCGGGGCCGTGCCCGACGAGTGGGCGGGACGGACCGTCGAGCTGCTCATCGACCCCGGGTTCCAGGGCGACTGGCCGGGCAACCAGGCCGAGGGCCTGGTGTTCACGCCCGACGGCGTCCCGGTCAAGGGCATCCACCCGCGGAACATGTACGTCCCGATCGCTGACGTCGCCGCGGGCGGTGAGCGCGTCCACTTCTTCCTCGAGGCGGCCGCCAACCCGGACATCCTCAAGAACGACTTCGTGCCCACGGTGTACGGAGACAGGTCGACGGCCCCGGTGGATCCCGTCTACACGTTCGCGACCGCCGAGCTCGCGGTGCTCGAGCCCGAGGTGTGGGCGCTGCGCTTCGACGTCGAGGTGCTCTACCAGCTGGTCAAGGAGCTGCCGGAGACCGAGCCGCGCAGGCACGAGGTGCTCCGGGCCCTCGAACGGGCGCTCGACGTGCTGCTGCTCGACGACATCGCCGGCACCGCGGCCGCCGCCCGGGCCGAGCTCACCGACGTGCTCGCCAAGCCTGCCAACGCGTCCGCGCACGTGCTCAGCGCCATCGGCCACGCCCACATCGACACGGCGTGGCTGTGGCCGATCCGGGAGACCAAGCGCAAGGTCGGCCGGACGTTCTCCAACGTGCTCGCGCTCGCCGAGCGGTACCCCGACCTCCGGTTCGCGGCGTCGTCCGCACAGCAGTACGCGTGGATCAAGGAGCGGTACCCCGACGTCTGGCAGGGGATCAAGGCCGCCGTCGACCGCGGCCAGTGGCTCGTCGTCGGCTCGCAGTGGATCGAGCCCGACGGAAACCTCCCCGGCGGCGAGGCCATGGTCCGCCAGCTGACGCAGGGTCTGCGCTTCTTCGAGCGCGAGCTCGGCGTCACCACCAAGGGCATCTGGATGCCCGACTCGTTCGGCTACACCGCCGCCTTCCCCCAGGTCGCGAAGCTCGCGGGCATCGAGTGGTTCCTCACGCAGAAGATCTCGTGGAACCAGACGAACACGTTCCCGCACCACACCTTCTGGTGGGAGGGGATCGACGGCAGCCGCGTCTACACCCACTTCCCGCCCGCCGACACGTACAACTCGACGCTGGAGGGCTCCGAGCTCCACCACGCGGTCCGCGAGTTCCGCGAGAAGGGCAAGGCCACGACGTCGCTCGTGCCGTTCGGCTACGGCGACGGGGGTGGCGGGCCGATCCGCGAGATGATGGAGCGGCAGCGCCGCGTCGCGAACCTCGAGGGATCGCCGCGGGTGCGGGTCGAGAGCCCGGACGACTTCTTCGCCCGCGCGAAGGCCGAGTACCCGGACGCACCGGTGTGGGTCGGCGAGCTCTACCTCGAGCTGCACCGCGGCACCTTCACCTCGCACGCCCGGGAGAAGCGCGGCAACCGCGTCGTCGAGCACCGGCTGCGCGAGGCGGAGCTCTGGTGGACGGCGGCAGCCCTGCAGGGAGCCGAGTACCCGTACGACGCCTTCGACCGCCTGTGGCAGACCACGCTCCTGCAGCAGTTCCACGACATCCTGCCGGGCTCGTCGATCGAGTGGGTTCACCGCGAGAACGAGGCGGAGTACGGCCAGAGCCTCGCGCGGCTCGACGAGCTGCTGGAGCACGCGCTCAAGCACCTCGAGGCGGAGGGCGCGGTCGTCAACGCGGCCGACCACGCCCGCGTCGAGCTCGTGCTCGACGAGCACGGGGACCCCGCCGGCCTGGTGAGCGTGCCGGGCCACGGGATCGCCCCTCTCGCGCTGCAGGATCCGGCGCACCCCGTCGCGGCCGAGCGCGACGGCGAGCACGTCGTCCTGCGCAACGACCTGGTGCAGGTGCGCATCGACGCGCGGGGTCTCGTGACGTCGATCCTCGACCGGCGGGCGGACCGCGAGCTGTTGCCCGCCGGCCGCGCCGCCAACCTGCTCCAGCTCCACCAGGACCTCCCGAACGCGTGGGACGCCTGGGACATCGACGCGCACTACCGGCACACCGTGCGCGACCTCGTCGAGATCGAGTCGATCGAGGTCGTCGAGGACGGTCCCCTGCGCGCGCGGGTCGAGGTCGTGCGCACGTTCGGGGCCTCCCGCGTGACCCAGCGGATCACCCTGCACGCCGACGACGCCCGCGTGCACCTCGAGGCGGAGCTGGACTGGCACGAGGGCGAGAAGCTGCTCAAGGCGGCGCTCCCCTTCGTCGTCCACGCGCAGCACCACTCGGCGGAGATCCAGTTCGGGCACCTGCGGCGGCCGACGCACACGAACACGTCCTGGGACGACGCGCGGTTCGAGGTCGTGGCGCACCGGTGGGTGCACGTCGAGGAGCCGGGCTACGGCATCGGCGTGGTCAACGCCGGGACGTACGGCCACGACATCACCCGGCGCGTCGGCGAGGACGGCCAGGTCGAGACCGAGGTCCGCCTGAGCCTCGTCCGGGCCGCGAAGTCGCCGGACCCGCACCAGGACCAGGGGCACCACCACTTCGCCTACGCCGTCGTGCCCGGCGCGTCCGTCGCCGACGCGGTGGCCGCGGGGTACGAGATGAACCTGCCGCTGCGCCTCGCCCCGGGCACCTCCACGCGCCACGTCGAGCCATGGAGCGTCGTGTCGAGCTCCGACCCGGGCGTGCGCATCGAGGCCGTCAAGCTCGCCGACGACCGTTCCGGCGACGTCGTCGTGCGCGCCTACGAGGCTCTCGGGCGGCGCGCCACGGCGACGTTGACGGCCGGGTTCGACGTCGCCGACGTCGCCGAGGTCTCCCTCACCGAGCAGCCTCTGTCCGAGGCCATGCCCCGCGCGCGCTCGCTGGACCGCGGCGGTCGCCGGATCACCCTCGGGCTGCGTCCGTTCCAGATCGTGACGCTGAGGATCGCCCGAGGCTGAGCGCGACCCGTCAGGGGCTCGCCTGGTCCCCCGGCCGCAGCGCGCGGCCGGGGGTCGCGCCGGTGCGGGCGCCCCTGGCGAGCACCGGGACGCCCGCGACGAGCACGTCGTCGATGCCCGACGCCGGCACGCGCGGCTCCTCGTACGTCGCCAGGTCGCGCACGGCTCCCGGGTCGACGAGCACCACGTCGGCGACGGAACCTGGCGCCAGCGCGCCCCGCCCGGCCAGGCCGAACCGCCGCGCGGCCCGGCCTGCGAGGTGCTCGGCCGCGTCGTGCCACGTCCAGTCGCCGGAGCCGGCGTGCTCCGCCAGGAAGCGGGCGAAGGCGCCCCAGCCGCGCGGGTGGGGACGCCCGCCGAAGTAGATCGCGTCGGAGCCGCCCAGGTGCGCGGGGTGGTTCGCGAGCGCCCGCACCGACTCCGCGGAGTTCGTCGGCGGCTGCTCGAACACGCAGCTCGCGCGCAGCCCGGTCGTCACCAGGATCTCCACCACGGCGTCGGCGGGCGACAGGCCGAGGCGCGCTGCGGCGTCGGGCAGCGTGTGGCCCTCCGCCCAGGCGAGCGGGCCGGGGACCGAAGCGAAGGTGACGCGCGGCCACAGGTCCGCGAGGCCCGCGAAGTGCGCGCGGAGCCGCTCGACGACGGACGGGTCGCGCAGGGCGCGCACGGTCGCGTCGCGGTCCGCGACGGGCAGCCACACGGGCAGGGCCACCATCGACAGGATGGAGCAGCCGCGCAGGTAGGGGTAGGAGTCGAAGGTGACGTCGAGGCCGGCGGCGCGGGCGTCGTCGACGAGGCCGGCGAGCTCGGCGGCGGGGCCGTGGAAGTGGGAGACGTGCGTCGCGACGCCCGACGCGCGCGCGACGCGCACGAGCTCCGCGAAGGCGCCGGCCGCGCGCTCCTCGTAGCCGCGCATGTGGCTGACGTGGGGCAGACCGCGGGCCGCGACGACGCTCGCCAGCGCGACGAGCTCCCGCTCGTCCGCGTACGCGGCGGGCACGTACTCGAGCCCGGTGGACAGGCCGCACGCGCCGTCGTCGAGCGCCTCGTCGAGCAGGGCGACCATGCGGGCGAGCTCGTCGCCGGTCGCGGGGCGCTGGGCGGTGCCCAGCACGCGGCGCCGGATCGTGCCGTGCGGGGCGAGGTAGGCGACGTTCACCGGCGTCGTGCCGTCGTACGTCGCGAGGAGGTCCCGGACGCTGCCGCCCGCGAAGGTGGGGTGCTCGCCGTTGATCGCCGCGAAGTACCCGGCGGCCCAGCGGTAGGACGCCGCGTCCGACGGCGCGAACGACACGCCGTCCTGCCCTGTGACCACGGTCGTCACGCCCTGCCGCAGCAGCGCGAGCTGTACCTCCGGGTCGAGGACCGCCGCCTCGGCGTGCGTGTGGGTGTCGATCAGGCCGGGCAGGGCGACGCGCCCTCCGGCGTCGAGCGCGGCCGACGCCGGCCGCTCGCCCGCGCCGCCTCGACTCGCGCCGCCTGGCCGGGTGATCGCCGCGACGCGGCCGCGGACGACGTGAAGGTCCACCGGCTCGGACAGCGTGCCGCCGGGCTGCGGGAGCCGGGCGGCGGTGATCCGCAGCGTGCCGGTGGTCATCGGGCTTCCCCCGCCGTGGCGTCGTTCTCCGCGCCGCCCGCCTCGCGCCAGCCGCCGAGGCCCGCCCAGCCGCCCTCGGCCGTCTCGGCGGCGAGGTCGCGCGGGTAGCCCTGGACACCCGGGCGGGTCTGCCACGGGCGCGGGCCGGCGAGCGGGCGGTACTCCACGCCGGACGCGTCGAGCCGCGGGAGATGGTGCTGCTCGAGGCGCGCGAGGAACTCGCGCGACGCCTCGGAGCCCGGGGCCCGGTCCGCGGCGGGCGACCACACGGTCTCGGCGAAGGCCGCGAGCCGCGGGAAGGTCGCGAAGTCGACCCGGCGCACGCTGTCGAGGTGCTCCGTCCACACCTGTGCCTGCGCGCCGAGCAGCCGCCCACCCGTTGGCGCCGCCTCAACCTCTGCGCGGAGGGCCGGTGGCAGCGGGTCGAAGCCGTACACGTCCTCGATGGTGCGCACGAAGCCGACCGGGATCGGCTCGCCGGGATGTTCGCCGGCACGGTGGTCGAGGTAGACGGCCTGCTCGGGCGCCATGACGACGTCGTGCCCGGCGGCGAGGGCGGCGGCACCCTGCGCGTACCCGCGCCAGGACGTGACCACGACGTCACGCGGGAGCTGCGGTCCGAACGCCTCGTCCCACACGACAGCCCTCCGGCCGAGGCCCGTCACATGCTCCGCGAGCCGCGCCACGAACCAGCCGTGGAGCTGCGCCACGTCCGGCTCCCCCGCCGGGTCGACCAGGCCGAGCTCGGCGGCACGCGCCACGATCGACG
Organism: Antribacter soli; assembly: GCF_021568775.1. Taxonomy (GTDB): domain Bacteria; phylum Actinomycetota; class Actinomycetes; order Actinomycetales; family Cellulomonadaceae; genus Antribacter; species Antribacter soli. Next base: position 88,955 of record NZ_JAKGSG010000007.1, read on the forward strand.
GCGTCTCGCGCCAACGCGTGGTCGGGACCTCGTCGCCCCCGATCGCGACCCACGGTGAGCCGAAGACGTCGTCGACCTCGTCGAGCACGCCGCGGACGAAGGCGAGCGCCTCGTCGGACGGGTCGAGCACGTCCTCACTGATGCCCCACGTGGTGCGGACGGCGTGCGGGTCCTTGCGCGTCCCGAGGAACGGGTACGCGGCGATCGCGGCCTCGACGTGTCCTGGGACGTCGATCTCCGGAACGACGGTGACGCCCCGCTCGCGCGCGTACGCGACGATCTCGCGCAGGTCGGCCTGCGTGTACCACCCGCCGTGCGGGCGCCCGTCGGACGAGCCGGTGCGCCACGTCCCCACGGTCGAGGAGGCGCGCCAGCCGCCCACCTCGGTCAGCCGCGGGTACCGCTCGATCTCGACGCGCCAGCCCTGGTCGTCGGTGAGGTGGAGCTGGAGCACGTTGAGGCGGTGCGCGGCGGCAAGGTCGACGAAGCGCAGCACGTCGGCCTTGGGCAGGAAGTGCCGGGCGACGTCGAGCAGCACGCCGCGCCACGCGAATCGCGGGTGGTCCTCGACCGTGACCGCCGGGAGCGTGAGATCGCCCTGGCCGCCGGCGCTCCGGTATGCGGCCGGCCCGGCGAGCTGTCGCAGCGCCTGGGCGGCGGCGTGCGCGCCGGCCAGATCGGCGGCCTCGACCCGCACCTCACCCTGTCCGACGGCGGTCGCTCGCCCGGGTGCACCGTCCCGGCCCCCGGGCCTCACGACGAGGCGGAAGCCGCCGTCGGGCAGACCCGCCCCGTGGGCGAAGGTGACCTCGGCCGGCCGCCGCGACCCGGCGCCGCCGTCGGCGACCGGGACGAGATCGAGGCCGAAGGCGTCCTCCGTGACGCGGCGCCACCAGCGGGCGGCGGGGCGGAGCGCGGGGTCGGCGTCGACCCGGGCGCCCGCGCGCAGCACGACGCCCCCCTCACCCGCCTGCATCGACACGGGTGCGGGAACCAGGCCGGGGATGCTGGCGGACGACACGGGTGCACCCTAACGCGGCGGGACGGGTTGGTACAGGTTCCTTACGTTCAGGTGCGCGCGGCGTCGCGGTGGCTCACCGGCCTGCTCGTGTGTTCGGTAGTTCGTCGGGGGGGGGGGGGCCCCGGGGGGCGAACACACGACAGACAAACGAAAACACCCGAGCTGTCGCCCCCAT
>NZ_JAKGSG010000008.1 GCF_021568775.1 Antribacter soli
CGGGGCCGCCCCCCGCGGGGGGGGGGGGGGGCGGCGGGCGGCCCCGCCCCCCCCCCCCCCCCCCCCCCCCCCCCCCCCCCCCCCACAACCCAACACACGCGAGATGTCGCCGCATGCAGCCCAGCCGGGGCACACAGAAGGCCCCGCCCGGTCTCCCGGGCGGGGCCTTCTGACAGGGGTGGAGCTGCGGGGAATCGAACCCCGGTCCGGTAGCGCTTTTCCAGGACTTCTCCGGGCGCAGTCTGCTAGGAGATTTCTCGGCCCCCGCGCTCGCACAGACACTTCGCGGACGGGCCCAGTCACCTTGAGTCCCCGCAGCCCCGGTGACGAAGACTGCGAGCAGTGGCTCTCTAGATGACGCCGGCTACCAGGGCGAGAGCATCCCTGGGCCGACGGACTTCGAATCCTCGCTCAGGCGGCGAGTGCGAAGTCGTTGCGCGTGTTATCGGCAACTATTGGTTTACAGACATCGTTTGCGAGATAAGTCTGCATCCTCGGCCCGCTTCTCCTCGAAGCACGACCACCGTCGAAACCGATCAGCCCCATGTTGTGTTGTCAATCCTCACCAGAACGCGAACGCCCGGCGAAGCACCATCGTAGTAGGTCAACCGGCCCGACCGCCACGATATTTCCGTCACACGCACCGGCCCGGGCGACGGGCAGGACGTGCCGGTCAGCGCAGCAGCTCCTTCGAGCGGATCGCCCGCTGGGCCTCCCGCTTGTCCTGCTGCTCGCGCAGGGTCTGACGCTTGTCGTACTCCTTCTTGCCTCGCGCGAGCGCGATCTCGACCTTCGCGTGCCCGTCGAGGAAGTACAGCGACAGCGGGATCAGGGTGTGCCCCTTCTCCCTCGACTTGTGCTCCAGCCGGAGGATCTCCTCACGGTGCAGCAGGAGCTTGCGCCGACGCCGGGGGGCGTGGTTGTTCCACGTGCCCTGGAAGTACTCGGGGATGTGCACGTTCTCGAGCCACGCCTCACCACGGTCGATGCTGGCGTACCCGTCGATCAGGGAGGCACGCCCCATCCGCAGGGCCTTGACCTCCGTGCCGGACAGGACGATCCCGGCCTCGAACACGTCCTCGATGACGTAGTCGTGACGTGCCTTCTTGTTGTTCGCCACGATCTTGCGAGGATCGTCCTTCTTGGCCATGGTCTCCCTCCGGGGGTGTGGGGCTGCGTCGCACAGGGTGCGGGAAACAGCGTCGTCGTGCCCGGTGCCGGGCCGACCTCAAAGCATACGCCCGCTGCTGTCGCGGACCAGAGAATTTGCCACCGTGCCCGCCTCCGTCGTGGAGGTGACCAGCCCGCCGTCGGGCCGGACGGCGAGCGCCCACGCCGCACCCTGGTGCACCGCCCACTCCACGCCGGGTTCCCCGAGCGCGAACGCGGCCGTCGCCAGCACGTCGGCGGTGACCAGGTCGGCCGCGACGACCGTGAGGGCCGTGAGGCCTGCGGCCGGGCGTCCCGTGCGCCCGTCCCAGAGGTGCCGGCCGCGCTCGCTCGTGCCGGACGTGGCGACGGCGCCGTCGGACACGTGGACGACGGCGACGACGTCCTCGGGTCGACGGGATGGCGCACCGCGACCGCCCACGGCCGCCCGGGCTCCGGACCCCCGTGCAGGGCGACGTCGCCGCCGACGTTGAGGCACAGGTCGGGCACGCCCCGGGAGGTCACGATCTCCGCGGCCCGCTGGGCGGCCCACCCCTTGACGATGCCGTCCGTGTCGGGGAGCCCGTCCCGCGCCATCGCGCGCTCATGACAGCATCCCCGCGGCGACCTGGGCGGCTGACGCGACTCATGGCCCCCGAGGGTAGCCGGGTGAAAACGGACTGCGGCTACGGCAACCAGCCCATGGGATCGACGGTGCCGCCGTCGACGTAGACCTCGAAGTGGAGGTGGCACGCGGTCGAGGTGCCCGAGGTGCCCGAGTAGCCCACGACCTGGCCGCGCGAGACCTGCTGGCCGGACGACACCGCGAACGCCGAGAGGTGGTTGTAGCTGCTCATGACGCTGCGCCCGCCGGCGTACCCGTGGTTCACGAGCACCTGGTTGCCGAGACCCGGCAGGGTCCGGGCGTAGAGGACGGTCCCGCTCTGGGCGGCGAGGATCGGGGTGCCGCAGTACGCCCGGAAGTCGGTGCCTGCGTGCAGGCGCCGGTACCCGAGGACCGGGTGGACCCGCATGCCGTAGGTCGAGGTGACCACGGGGTCCGCCGTCGGCCAGCCGAGGAAGGCGCCCGGCGCCGGTGCTCCGCCACCCCCGGCCTCCGCCCTACGACGCTCCTCCTCCAGGCGACGGTCCCGCTCGGTCTGCTCCGCGATGATCTTCTTGAGGTCCTCCTCGATCGCCGCTCCCTCGGCCGCGTTCGCGTCGAGCTCTTCGATCGCGGCCTGCTTGCGGGCCTCGATCGTGGCGTTGAGCTGCTTCTGCTGCTCGATGAGCGCTTCGATCTCGGCCTTGCGGGCCTCCGCCGCCTCCTTGGCGGCCTCCTTCGCGACGACGTTCTCGTCGGCGAGGCGCTTGAGCTCGGTGATCGTCTCCCGGATCGCGCCCAGGCGTGCCTGCAGGTTGCGCGCGATCGCCTCCTGGGCCTGCAGCTCGGCGAGGGTCCGCGACTGGCTGCGGGCAGCCGACGACGACGCGGCGTACCCGTCGATGAACTCCTCGGTGCTCTGCGCCCCGGTCACCAGGCCGAGCGCGCTCGTGTCGTCCGTGCCGCGGAACTCCTCGCGCGCCATCTGGGCGATGTCCGCGCGCGCCTCCTCGACCTTCCCGGCGCCCTCCTGGATCTGCCGGGCGACCTGCGCCTCCTCGAGCTGGGCGTCGGACAGGCGCTGCGCCAGGATCGCCGCCTCGCGCTCCGCGCGCTCCAGCTCTGCCTCCGCGGCGGCGAGCTCTGCCTCCGCGACGGGCAGGCGCGCCTCGACGGTGTTGAGGTCGAGCACGGCCCGCGCCAGCTCGGCGTCGGTGTGCTCCAGCTCGGACTCGAGCTGTTCGCGCTCGTCCTGCATGGCGCGCTGCTGCGCCTCGGCCGCGGCTCGGCGGTCGTCGATGTCGTCCGCGCCGGCCGTCGTCGTACCGGTCAGGACGAGCGCCGCCGTGACGATCACGGCGGCGGCGCGTCGGGCAGTCCTCATCATGTGTCAGCCACCTCTGGGCTTGTCAGATACGGGTGTAGCGGTTGAGCGTGAAGAAGGATGCGATCGCCGCCAGGCCGACCGCGACCACCATGAGCAACGGGGCGATCGCGAGCACGTCCGCCTCGGAGACGTACGCCACCCAGCTCACCGACTGCTCGAGCCAGTCAGTGACCAGGAATCGCACCGCCAGCCAGAGGCCGCCCGAGGCGAGGACGGATCCCGCCACCGCGGCGAGCGCGCCCTCGAGCAGGAACGGGAGCTGGACGAACAGGTTGGACGCGCCGACCAGGCGCATGATCTCGGTCTCCTTGCGGCGCGAGACCGCCGAGAGCCGGATCGTCGTCGTAATCAGTAGCACTGCCGCCAGCAGCATGACGGCTGCGAGCCCCGCGGACAGCAGCGTGGCGCGGTTCAGCGCCAGGAACAGCGGGTCGAAGATGGCGCGCTGGTCCTCGACCACCTCTACGCCGGCCCGCCCCGAGAGCACGTCGGAGACCACGCCGTACTGCCCGGGGTCCGCCAGCTTGAGGCGCAGCGACGCCTGCATGTCCTCAGCGGTGAGCTGCGTGCCCTGATAACCGTCCGGGTAGCGCTCCTCGAAGTCCGCGAACGCGTCCTCCTTGGACTCGACGTAGACCTGCTGCACCTCGCCGGACAGCTCCGTGCCGATGACGGCCTGCAGCGCCTCGATCTGCTCGTCCGTCGCCTCGCCCGCGGCGCACGTCGGTGCCAGCGAGCTCGTCGGGCACAGGAAGACCGAGACCTCGACCAGGTCGTACCAGTCGTCCTTGAGCTTGCCGATCTGGGCCTGGAGCAGGGCCGCCGACCCGACGAACGTCAGGGACACGAAGGTCACCAGCACCACGGCCACCACCATCGTGGTGTTGCGTCGCAGGCCGGAGACGACCTCGCTCACGACGAACTGGAGCCGCACGGTCAGGCCTCCCCGAAGGCGGGGCCGGCCGGCCGGCGCTCCAGCGGCTGACGGTCCGCCAGCGGCTGACGGTCCGGCAGCAGCCGGCGCTCCGGCTGCGGCACGAGCCGGGCGGGCACGACACGCGTACCAGAGCCGGGTGCGTCGAGGACGGGCGAGCGGCCGACGTCGGGCAGGATGCGCTCACGCTCCCCGTAGACGCCGCGCGCTTCGTCGCGGACGATCTCCCCCGTGCGCAGCTCGACGACGCGCCGGCGCATCTCGTTGACGATCTCGTCGTCGTGCGTAGCCATGACCACGGTGGTACCCGTGCGGTTGATGCGGTCCAGGAGTCGCATGATGCCGAGCGACGTCGTGGGATCGAGGTTGCCGGTGGGCTCGTCCGCAAGCAGGATCTGCGGCCGGTTGACGATGGCGCGCGCGATCGCCGCGCGCTGCTGCTCGCCGCCGGACAGCTCGGTGGGCATGCGCTTCTCCTTGCCGTTCAGGCCCACCATCTCCAGCACCTCCGGGACCGTGTCCCGGATCACGTGCCGCGGCTTGCCGATCACCTGCAGCGCGAACGCCACGTTCTCGTACACCGTCTTGTTCTGGAGCAGCCGGAAGTCCTGGAACACCACCCCGAGCTGGCGGCGCAGCGACGGCACGCGCCAGGCGGAGAGGTTCGCCACGTCCCGCCCGGCCACGTACACGTGGCCGCGGCTCGGGCGCTGCTCGCGCAGGACGAGGCTGAGGAACGTCGACTTCCCGGAGCCCGACGCGCCCACGAGGAAGACGAACTCCCCGCGCTCGACGTCTACCGACACGTCGTCGAGGGCCGGGCGCGCGCCGCGCGCATAGACCTTTGACACGTTCTGGAACCGGATCACGCGCCGAGACTAGGCACGCGACGATTCAAGCGCTCCGGCGGACACGCCGTGAGGGCGGAGTGTCGGAAATGCCCCTAAAACCGCGGAGATAGGCCGTTTTACGCCGTGCCGCCCGAGCGGCGCCAGCGGACCCCGGCCTCGATGAAGTCGTCGATCGCGCCGTCGAAGACCGCGGCCGGGTTGCCCGACTCGTGCTCCGTGCGCAGGTCCTTGACCATCTGGTACGGCTGCAGCACGTAGGACCGCATCTGGTCGCCCCACGACGCCTTGATGTCGCCGGCCATCTCCTTCTTCTTCGCCGCCTCCTCCGTCTGGCGCACCAGCAGCAGGCGGGACTGGAGCACGCGGAGCGCCGCAGCGCGGTTCTGGATCTGCGACTTCTCGTTCTGCATCGACACGACGATGCCCGTCGGGATGTGCGTCATGCGCACCGCCGAGTCGGTCGTGTTCACGGACTGCCCGCCCGGGCCGGACGAGCGGAACACGTCCACCTTGATCTCCGACTCCGGGATCTCGATGGAGTCCGTCTGCTCGATCAGCGGGATCACCTCGACCGCGGCGAACGACGTCTGGCGGCGGCCCTGGTTGTCGAACGGCGAGATGCGCACCAGGCGGTGCGTGCCCGCCTCCACCGAGAGGTTACCGAACGCATAGGGCGCGTTCACCTCGAACGTGGCGGACTTCAGGCCCGCCTCCTCCGCGTACGACGTGTCCATGACCTTCGTCGGGTAGCCGTGGCGCTCCGCCCAGCGCAGATACATGCGCATCAGCATCTCCGCGAAGTCGGCGGCGTCCACGCCGCCCGCGCCGGAGCGGATGGTCACGACCGCCTCGCGAGCGTCGTACTCGCCGCTCAGCAGCGTGCGGATCTCGAGGGCGTCGAGGTCCTTGCGGATGCCCACGAGCTCGGCCTCTGCCTCTGCCAGCGTGTCGGCGTCGTCCATCTCCTCAGCCATCTCGACGAGCGTCTCGAGATCGTCGATGCGCGCGCCCAGCTTCGCCACGCGGTCCAGCTCACCCTGCGTGACCGACAGCGCGGACGTCACCTTCTGGGCCGCCTCCGGGTCGTCCCACAGGTTCGGCACGGACGCCTGCTCCGAGAGGACGGCGATCTTGGCGCGCAACGCCGTCGGGTCGCTCACGGCCTCGATGGACTCGAGGGTCGAGCGGAGCGCCTTGATCTCGGCGGGGAAGTCGATGGTTGCCACAAGGATCTAGGTTACCCGCCCGGGCACATCCGGCCCGCCTCGCCTGGCCGACGGCGGATCGCCCGGTGCACCGTGCGGCCTCACCACGCCCGGGCCGTGGCCGTCGCCGACACCGGGACGCCACCGCCGAACCGGTCCGTGAACCAGCCGACCAGCGGCGGGCGGGAGACCGCGGCGAGGGTCACGCGGGCCGAGCGGCCGTCGGGCGAGCCCGCCTCGACGACGGTCAGCCCGTCAGGTGCTGCGACGCGGTGGCCGTCCAGGTACGCGCCGACGGCGTCGCGTACGCCCGCGTCCGTCAGCGACAGGACGGCCCCCTCCTCCGGGGGCGCGCCGGGGCCGTCGTAGAAGGTCTCGGGCGCGACCGCGTGGGCGGCGTCCGCGGCGAGCAGGTCGGCGAGGTCGTGCACGCGCTTGCGGTCCAGGTGCACTGCCGTCGCCGACGCGACCACCGCGACGAGCATGAGCGCGAACGCCGTGAAGGCGGCGGTCAGCAGGAGGATTCGGCCGTCCTCCCGGCCCGCGCTCACGGCCGCGCCCGGGCGTAGCGGTCCACCGTCGCGACGTGCGTGGCCTCGACCGGAACGCTCAGCGGGACCCAGCCGCGCGCGGCCGGCGGGACGAACGGGAGCGGCACCTCGACCCGGACAGCGGCGCCCACCTCTCCGCCCGGCGTGAGGCACGGCCGCAGGGAGCACTCGACGGTGAGGCGGGCAGCGGTCGGCGCCAGGCCCTGATCCGTGAGCGCGAGGCGCACGGCGGCGTCGGCCCGCTCGGCGCCGCCGGCCGACGACTCCGCCGTGACGACCGCGCGGACCGCCTCGCGGGCCGCCGTCTCGGCGGCGAACGTGGCTGCCTGCACCTGGCCCACCGTGACCACGAGATAGACGAGCGGCACGAGCAGCACGAGTGCGACGCCGAGGAACTCGACGGCCGCGCTGCCGCGCTCGGGGCCGCCCTGCGGTGCCTCGGTTGCTCGCGAGGCGGTTGCCGGCGTCACGGTTCCTCCAGCGCATGGCCGCGCACCGTGAGCGTGCCTGACGGTCCGAGCAGCCCCACCACGGGCAGCGGCGCCGTCACCTCGACCTCGACGACCGGCAGCCCGTCGACGACGGTGCGGCGCGCCGAGACGTGCTGCGCGTACGGCTCCGAGAGCGCGGCGCGCAGCAGCAGGCGGGTGCGCTCGGCGCCGTCGGCCAGGTCGCGGTCGGCTCGGGCGGCGACCCGGGCGCCCTCGGCCGCGGCGTCGACCGCGAGCGCCCGGACGTGGACGGCCAGCGTGACCTGAACCACGCCGAGCAGCAGCGCCAGCACCAGCCCGGAGACGAGCACGAACTCCGCGACGGCGGAGCCGGCCTCGCGGTCGCGGCTCACCGTCTGCCCGTGGTTCAGCCTTCGGCCACGGACCACCCTTGTCCCGCGGCCCGCCCTTGGCCTGTCACTCACCCTTGTCCCGTGACGCTGGCGATCGCCTGCCGGAACGCGCCCTCGAGCAGCGGCCCGGCGACGGCCCACAGCGCGACCACCATTCCGGCCGTCATCAGCGTCACCAGAACCCAGCCGGGCACGTCGCCGCGCTCGGGGTCGAGCGGGCTGACGTCCTGGTCTGCCGCGGCGTCGTGTTGCGGGTGCATCGCGATCCTCTCGTTCGGGGTCTTCACAGGCCCACCCGGAGGGTGGCCAGGCTGGGAAAGACGGCAAAGACCACGGTGACCGGCAGGATCAGGAACACGACGGGCACCATCATCGCGATCTCGCGCCGGCCACCGGACTCCAGGAGGGCGCGTCGACCGGCTTCGCGCACGTCCTGGGCCTGGGCCCGCAGCACGTCGGCCAGCGGCGAGCCGCGCTCCAGTGCCACGGCGACGCCCTCGGCGAAACGGGTCAACGCCGGCAACCCGGTGCGCTCCGCCATCGCGGCGAGCGCGGTGGCGACGGGAGAGCCCGCCCGCACGGCCGCGAGGGTCCGCGTCACCTCGGCGGACAGCTCGCCGCGCGCCGTGGTCGAGACGCGCTCGAGCGCAGCGACGGGCCCCTCCCCCGCGGTCACCGCGAGCGCCAGCAGCTCGGCGATGGTCGGGAACTCGGCGAGGAGGCGGTCCTCACGACGGCGGATGCGCCAGGTGAGCGCCTGGTCGCAGGCGACGTAGCCGCACGCCCCGCACACCAGGACGAGCGCGGCGAGCGACGCGGAGGCGGAGCCGCGCGTGGCAGCGAGGAGGAGCGCGAGGGCCAGCCCGGCAGCGAGGCCGAGCACCGTCCAGACCACCTGCCGGGCGCGGAACTGCTCGACGCTCGCTCCCTCACCGGCGCGGTCGAGCCGACGCCGCACGTGGTCGCGCGGCGACCCGAGATGCTCGAGCCGGGCCGCTGCCCTCCCTGCCCACGGGGCGAGCGCCCGCTCCCACGCTGCGGTGCGGCGGTCGTCACGGAGCAGGCCGGACGTCGCGTCGCGGGGCCTCAGGTAGGGGGCAAGGCGGTCATCGAGGCGGACGCGCCGGGTTCCGTGGGCGAGCACCAGGACGAGACCTGCCCCGAGAAGGAGGCCGCACGCGGCACCGGTCCAGCTCATCGAAGGACTCTCGCTTCCTCGGGCAGGCGCCCGATCCGCAGCATCAGCCGGTAGGCGACCAAAGAGCACACCGCGCCGGACACGAGCACAGCGATCCCGGCGGCGCTGTCGTACGCGTGGGCGGTCTCGGGGCGCGTGGCGAGGAACGCGAGCACGACCCACGGCCCGGAGACGGCGACGCGTGCTCCGTTCACGGTCCACGACTGACGGGCCTCCAGCTCACCGCGGACCCGCACGTCGTCTCGTAGGAAGCCGGCCAGGGTGCGCAGGAGCCGCCCGAGGTCGGTGCCGCCGACCTCACGGGTCAGTCGGAGGGCCTCCACGATGCGGTCTGCCACCGGGTCGGCCAGCCGGGCCTTGAGCGCGTCGAGGCAGGCGCCGAAGCGTCCGGTGGCGCGATAGTCCTGGGCGAAGCGGCGGAACGGCTCGCGGAGCTCGGTGGGACCGCGGTCGCCGAGCTGCGCAACCGCCTCGGGCAAGGACAGCCCGGCGCGCACGCCGGACGCCAGGTGATCCACGACCTCGGGCCACACCTCCCGCAGGTCACGTCGGCGACGCCGGGCTCGCGCACGGACGAGCGCCCCCGGCACCAGCCCTGCGAGCACCGCGAAGCAGGCCGCGATCGCCGGCGACCGTGTGAGGGCCAGCCCGGTGAGGAGTGTCATGAGCATGAGCGCACCCGCGCCCGCACGCAGGATGCCGGGCGACACGGACGGCGCGCCGGCCTGGACGAGCAGGTCCTGCAGCCGAGCCGTGCGCCTGGTACGCGCGGTCGTCCGCTCGGCGGGCGCCCAGAACGACCACCACACGCAGAAGGCGCCCGCTCCCAGGACGAGCCCGACAACGACCCCCATCAGCGCATCCCGCTCTCGGCAGGCACGCCGGACAGCCACGGGCTCGCGGGGCGTGCAGGCTCCGCGGAGTGCCCGGGACGCGCCCGCAGGGGCTCCGCGAGGAGCGCGGCGACGTCGACGCCCGTCCTGGCGAAGCGCTCCGGATGCGGCGGGAAGCCATCGGCGCGACGCAGCGCCGCGCCGTCGTGCCGGAAGATCGTGGCGCACTCGACGCGCCCCTCCTCGACCCGCCCGGTGACGGCGACGATCTCGCGGACGGTGCGCCGCCCCACGGAGTCGACCCCGAGGTGCACCACCACGTCGATCGCCGAGGCGACCGTCGGCACGACGAACCGGTCCGAGACGTTCTCGCCGGCGAGCAACGGCAGCGTCGTCATCTTCGTGACGGCCTCGCGCGCCGAGTTGGCGTGCACGGTGCACATCCCGGGCACGCCGGCGTTGAGCGCGACGAGCAGGTCGAACGCCTCGGCCTCGCGGACCTCGCCGATCACGATCCGGTCGGGCCGCATGCGCAGCGCCTCCTTGACGAGGCGCCGCAGCGGGATCTCGCCGGTGCCTTCCAGGCCGGCCTGGCGGCACTGCATGGCCACCCAGTCCCGGACCGGGAGCTTCAGCTCGAACACCTCCTCGCAGGACAGCACCCGCTCGGACGCCGGGATCGATCCGGCGAGGGCGTTGAGCATCGTCGTCTTGCCCGCTTGCGTGCCGCCCGCGACGAGCAGGTTGAGGCCGGCGCGGACGGCGGCGTCCAGAAAAGCCGCCGAGTGCTGGGTGAGCGAGCCGAGCCGCACGAGGTCGTCCAGGCTGCTCGCGCGGACGACGTGCTTGCGAAGGTTCACGGCCCACGAGTCTCGCGTCACGTCGGGGATGACGACGTGCAGGCGCTCACCGCCGGGCAGGCAGGCGTCCACGAACGGGCTCGAGAGGTCGAGGCGGCGACCGGAGGCCTTGAGCATCCGCTCCACGAGGTCGCGCACCTGCTCGGGGGTCAGGATCGTGGTGGTCAGCTCGGGCCGCCCGGCGCGGGCGACGAACACCTGGGCGGGGTTGTTGATCCACACCTCCTCGACGTCCGGGTCGTCGAGGTACCGCTGCAGCGGACCGAGGCCGCCCACCGCGTCTCGCACGGTGCGGGCGGCGGCGCCCGGGTCGTCGAGCGCCGGCACGACGCCTCGCGTGGAGCGATCCGAGTAGTCGGCCTGCGCCTCGTCGACGAGCGCGCGGAACCCGGCCGCGTCCTGGACCGGGTCCAGGCCCCGCCGGCGCACGAGCTCGCGCACCTCGCGCTCCAGGATCGCGACGCCGTCCTCGGACATGGCACCCCCTGCCATCCTGTGCCTTCCGCCCCCTGCGGCCGGCCCTCCACGAGGTTAGGTGGTCGCGCCCGTCGGCGCAGGACACCCTGTGGACAACCACTCCGACATCCCTGGTGCCACCGTCCGCAGCGCCGCGCCCCGCGCGCCGAATAAGGTCGCCCCATGAGCACCCTCCGCTGGCAGGCCGCCGCCCGCGCCACGGGCCTCCTCGCGCCCGACGGGACCGTCGCCGCCACGATCTTCGCCGAGATGTCCGCCCTCGCCGCCCGCACGGGCGCGATCAACCTCGGGCAGGGCTTCCCCGACGTGGACGGCCCGGAGTACATCAAGGAGGCGGCCATCGCCGCGATCCGCGAGGGCCGCAACCAGTACCCGCCGGGCGACGGGATCCCGGAGCTGCGCCACGCCGTCGCCGACCACCAGAAGCGGCACTACGGCCTCGATGTCGACCCGGACACCGAGGTCCTCGTCACGACCGGCGCCACGGAGGCCCTCGCCGCCACAATCCTCGCCCTGGTCTCCCCCGGCGACGAGGTGATCACGCTCGAGCCGTTCTACGACGCGCACGCCGCCTGCATCGCGATGGCCGGCGGCACTCACGTCACCGTGCCGCTCGTCGCCGCCGGACCGGAGAACCCGGAGGGCAGCTTCCGCCTCGACGTCGCCGCCCTGCGGGCCGCCGCGTCCCCGCGGACGCGGCTGATCCTGCTCAACACGCCGCACAACCCGACCGGCACCGTCCTGGACCGCGCCGAGCTGGAGGCGATCGCCCAGGTCGCCCGCGAGCGCGACGCCCTCGTCCTCACCGACGAGGTCTACGAGCACCTCGTCTTCGACGGCGCGGTGCACGTCCCGATCGCGACCCTGCCCGGCATGGCGGAGCGGACGCTGACCGTCTCCTCGTCCGGCAAGACCTTCTCCTTCACCGGCTGGAAGATCGGCTGGGTGCACGGCCCCGCCGACCTCGTCACGGCGGTCCGCACGATCAAGCAGTTCCTCACCTACGTCTCGGGCGCCCCGTTCCAGCCCGCCATCGCCCGCGCGCTCGCCGACGACGACGCCCCCCGCGCCCTCGCGGCCTCCCTCGCCTTCCGGCGGGACCTCCTCGTGGAGGGCCTGGAGAAGGCCGGCTTCGGCGTCAGCATCCCGCAGGGCACGTACTTCGTCGTGGCCGACGGCGGACCGCTCGGCTTCCCGGACGGCGTCGACCTCTGCCGCCGCCTGCCGGAGCTGGCGGGCGTGGTGGCGGTGCCGGTCACCGCGTTCTGCACGCCCGGCTCCCCCACCGCGGAGGCGCTGCGGTCGCGGATCAGGCTCACGTTCGTCAAGCGCGATGAGGTCCTCCGCGAGGCGTCCGCCCGCCTCGCCGGGCTGACCCCCTGACGGGGCGATCCCTCAGCCGCCGGCCACGAGCGACACCGCGACCACCAGCATGATCGCGGCGATCACGCCGTCCACGACCCGCCACGCCCCCGGGCGGCGCAGGAACGGCGCCATCAGGCGGGCGCCGTGGGCGAGCCCCCAGAACCACGCCCAGCTCGCGACCACGGCCCCGGCGGCGAACCACCAGCGCAGGTCGCCGTAGGTCGATCCGACGCCGCCCATGAGCACCACCGTGTCCAGGTAGACGTGGGGGTTGAGCCAGGTTAGCGCGAGCGTCGTCGCCACGACGCTCGCCCGGGCGGGTGCGAGCACCGCCACGGGCAAGCCGGCCGCGGGGCCCGGCCCACCGCCGTCGGGCCCACCGCCGTCGGGTAGCGGGGTGTCCAGGGCTGAACCCGTGCCGCGCCAGGCCCGGCGCGCCGCCAGGAAGCCGTACGCGAGCACCACCGCGGCCCCGAGCCAGCGCACGACCTCGACCACCGCGGGCGCCCCCTGGAGCGCGGACCCGAGGCCGCCCACACCCGCCGCGATGAGCACCGTGTCGGACGCGGCGCACAGCACCACGACGAGCCACAGGTGCTCCCGGCGCAGTCCCTGGCGCAGCACGTAGGCGTTCTGCGCGCCGATGGCGACGATGAGGGACAGGCCGAAGCCCAGGCCGGACAGGGTGGGCACGAGGTAGGTCACGCCGCCACCGTAGGCCGGGCGGCACCTGAACTCCAGCTCAGGTTTCTGAACCTGATGAAGCAATGCTTCACTAAGGCCATGCGTTGGGACTCCGCACAGCTCGAGGCGCTCGCCGCCGTCGTCGCCGAAGGCTCCTTCGACGCCGCCGCCCGCGCCCTCCACATCACACCGTCCGCCATGAGCCAGCGGATCCGCGCCCTGGAGAACACCGCGGGCAGCGTGCTCGTCAAGCGCACGCGTCCGGTCGAGCCCACCGCGACCGGGCAGACCCTGCTGCGCCTCGCTCGCCAGGTCGAGCTGCTGGGGGCGGAGGCGTCGGCGGAGCTCGGGGCGGCAGGGGACGCCGGCGGCGCATGGACCACCGTCCCGATCGCCGTCAACGCCGACTCGCTCGCCACCTGGTTCCTGCCCGCCCTCGCGCGCGTCGACGGCGTCTGCTTCGACCTGCACCGCGCCGATCAGGACCGCACCGCCGAGCTGCTCCCCCGCGGCGTCGTCATGATGGCCGTGACCTCGCAGGCCGAGCCCGTCCAGGGCTGCTCGTCCGTGCCGCTCGGCGCGATGACCTACCGGCCCGTCGCGACGCCCGCGTTCGCGCGCCGCTGGTTCCCCGACGGCCCCACGACCGCAGCGCTCTCGGTGGCGCCCGTCGTGGTCTTCGACCGCGCCGACGACCTCCAGGACCGCTACCTGCGCAGCCGGGGCGCGTCCGGCCCGCCGCGCCACCACGTGCCCAGCTCGATCGAGTACGTCGAGGCCGTCCGGCTCGGGCTCGGGTGGGGCATGCTGCCCGAGCTCCAGTCGGCTCCCTCCGGGCTTCCGCCCGGCCGTGGTGTGCCCGGACGGAGGCACGCGTCAGGACCGCTCGTCGACGACGACGACCTGGTGCCGGTCGACCCGGACGCCGTCGTCGACGTCGCCCTCCACCTGCAGCAGTGGAAGCTGCGCTCGGCCGTCCTCGACCAGGTCGCCGCGGCGCTGCGGGCGGAGGCGGCGCGCAGCCTCCGCCCCCTCGCGCGAGGCTAGCGCGGCCCGCGCACAGCGCGGCCCGGGGTCAGCGCGTCAGACGCAGGTGCCCGGCGGCAGGGACGGCTCGACCGCCGGTGCCGCAGGCGCCACCGGGGTGCCGGCCGCCGGATCGGTCGCCGCCGGATCGGTCGCTCCCGCGTCCGTCCCACCCGGGGCGGTCGCCGGGGGCGCGACGACGTCCGTCGTGCCGGGCGAGGGCGTCACGGCCGCCGGCGGCGGGAGGGGCGTCAGGTCCGCCGGTGGCTGGTCCGCCGCGAGCCGCGCCCACAGCTCGTCCGCCTCGTCGGTCCAGATCACCCGGTTGTGATCCTGCGGCCACGGCACGTTCGGGACGGTCCTGAAGACGATCCGGGACTTGTCGATGCCGCGCAGGCTGAAGGCGAGGCCGGTGAGGTTCGCCGCGTCGGCAAGCGCCGCGTCCGGGCTGAGGGAGCCGAGGACCGCCTGCGCGAGCGGCAGCATCTTCGCCGGGTTCGCCAGCGTCTCGCCGGCGAGCGCCTGCCGGAGCGCAGCATTGATGAAGCCCTGCTGGCGCTCGATACGGTCGAGGTCGCCGCCGTTGCCGAGGCCCTCGCCGTGCCGCGCACGCACGTACTGGATCGACTGGTATCCGTTCAGCGTCTGAGGACCGGCGGGGAGCACGAGGCTGCCGTAACGCTTGTCCTCCTCGATCGGCTCGGGCAGGCAGACCTGGACACCGCCGAGCGCGTCGACGATGCCGATCACGCCGTCCATCTTCACCACCAGGTGGTTCGGCAGCGGCAGTCCGGTGTTCTCCACGACGGTCGACAGCGTGCAGGCCGCCGCGTACGTCAGGTCTTCCGGGCCCTTGCCGGTGATGTTGCCGACCGCGCCGAAGGCACCGTTGAACATGTTCAGGTCGCGGGCGCGGGCGGTGCCGCCGCCTGGCAGCTTGCACGCCGGGATCGACACCATGGAGTCGCGCGGGATCGACACGACCTCGATCCAGGTGCGGTCGGCGGAGATGTGCACCAGGAAGGTCGTGTCGGAGCGCAGCCCGCCGCCCTCGTCCTTGCCGGCGATCGCGATGGTCGCGGCGTCGCGGTAGTCCGTTCCCATCACGAGGATGTTGACGGGCATGTCCTTGAACGGGTCGTCCGGGTCTTTCGGCTTGGGGGCGGATGCGGCCGCGCCGACGACGAGCCCCGACACGTCGGACACCTCCACCTGGGAGCGCAGGTCTGCCACCACGGCCGCCACGCTCGTGCCGCCCAGGGCGATCAGGGCGATCGCGACGCCCGCGACGATACGGGGCGTCCGGGACCAGCCGATCCCCGACGAGTGCCGGGCCGACGTCCCGTCGAGCTTGCCGGGCGCAGACTGCGGTCCGGGCGCGTGCTGCGGGACCGGGGCCGGCTTCGCGGGCGTCTGGGGCATGGCCAGAGAGTAACGGCCATGTCCGACACGTCCGTCCGGTCGACGACGCTCTGGCGGGAAGATTTCGGGGAGATCTGCGTGGCGTCAGCCGCAGACACCCTCGAGGAGCACTTCAGGGCTCGGGCTCGCCGCGGGGGCTGCCGGCGCCACGGTCTCGGTCGTGCCCGTGGCCGCCCCACCACCCGTGGCCGCCCCACCACCCGTGGCGGCCTCACCACCCGTAGCGGCCTCGCCGCCCGTGCCGGCGTCCGGCGTCGTGCCCACCGCACCCCCGCCGGACGGGTCGAGGCTCGCCGACGGTGTCGGCACCGGGGCCTCGTGACCCGGGGGCGGGGTGTCGGACGCGATGCGTTCCCAGACCTCGTCGGCGGACGGCGCCCACACCACCCGAGCCGTGGGGTTCTTGGGGTCGGGGAGGAGCTCCAGCTCCGTCATGACGACGTCGGCCGTCTTCATGTTGCGCAGGCTCCACGCGAGGCCCACCATCGCGCCCGGGTCGGCGAGCGTCGGGTCGGCGCTGAGCGAGCTCAGCGCGGCCTCGACCAGGCCGTACGCCTTGGCCGGGTCGGCCAGTGTCTGCGCGGAGAGGATCTGGCGCATCGCCGCGTTCATGAAGGCCTGCTGGCGCGTGATGCGGGTCAGGTCGCTGCCCTGCTCGAGCCCCATGCCCTTGCCGTGGCGGGCACGCAGGAAGCCGATCGCCTCGTTCCCGGTGAGCACGTGCTCGCCCGCGGGCAGGTTGAGGTTCCCGTAGTCCCGGTCCTCGATGACCGCCTCGGGGAAGCACATCTTCACGCCGCCGATCGCGTCCACCACGCCGATCACGCCGTTCATCTTGACCACGGCGTGGTTCGTGATGTTCACGCCGGTGAGGTCGTGCACCGCGGTGATGGTGCAGGCCGCGGCGTAGGTGAGGTCCTGCTCGTTACCGCCGCCGATGGAGAACGCCTCGTTGAACATCGTGTAGTCCCGCGGCCGGGACATCGAGCCGTCCGGCAGGTTGCAGGCGGGCAGGTCCACCATCGAGTCGCGCGGGAGGGACACGATCTCGATCCAGCGGCGGTCCGCCGAGATGTGCACGAGCATCGTCGTGTCCGAGCGCATGCCGTCGGCCTCGCCGGCGAGCGCCGCGTTGGCCTCGTCACGCAGGTCGGTCCCCATGACGAGGATGTTGACCGGCATGTCCTTGAACGGGTCCGACGGGTCCTTCGGCGTCATGTCCGCCTGGCCGATGACCAGACCGGACACGTCCTGGACGTCGATCTTGGACAGCAGGCCGTAGTAGGCGGTCGCGGTCGCGGTACCGGAGAGCACGAGCACGCCGACGAGCGACATCGCCACGGTCCGGGCCACCAGGAGCGGCCGCCACGTGCGCACGTGACGCGGCTGGCGGACGAAGGTGCTCGCGTGGCGCGGGACCGTCCGCCCCGCCTCGGCGGCGTCGGACCGGCGCCCCCGGATGACGGCATGGAACTCACTCGACACGAAGGGGAGCATAGGCCAGTCGTATGTCAGCCCGTGCGGTGAGGATCGTCGTCGCCGACTTTCTCCCCGGCCCTTCACCGTGGGAGCACGACTTCGGCGCGACACGCCGGAGCGTGTCGCGCCGAGGTCGTGGACCCGGAGGCGTGGGTGTCAGCGCGACGCGACCGCCGCATCGCCGAGGTCGGGGTTGTCCGTGAAGAAGCCGTCCATCCCGGCCTCCAGGAACACCTGGATCTCCCGCTCGAGGTCCCCGACGGCGTTCGGGTCGGCCGAGGAGCGGAGGTCGACGGGCAGGAACTGGTTCTCGCGACGGAACGTCCAGCCGTGCACCTCGAGGCCCACCGCGTGAGCGTTCGCGATCACGGCCGACGGCGTGCCGAGCGTGCCGTCCGCGGCGCGCGGGATGAGCACGCTCTTCTCGGTGCCGATGCCGTCGGCGTACGTCGCGATCTGCTGCAGCCCGGCCGGGGTGACCAGGTCGGCGTAGGTGCGCGGGTCGCCGGCGGCACGCAGGTCGTACGGGGCGCCGCTGCTGCTGACGAGCTGGGCGAGCGGCACGTCCGTCATGCCGTTCAGCTCGACGAGGTTGCCCACCTCGAAGGACTGCACGATCACCGGCGCGTCGGCCCGGTCGAACCCGTTCGCCCGGAGGGCCGCCACGAGCGGCTCCTCGAGCGACAGCCCGATCGAGTCGAAGTACGAGGGGTGCTTCGTCTCGGGATAGACGCCGACGGGCGCACCGTCGCAGGTGCGCGAGCGGCGGGCCAGGTCGAGGACCTCGTCGAGCGTCGGCACCTGGTAGAGCCCGTCGAACGCGGTGTTGGCCGGACGGGTGCCGGGGATGCGCTCCTTCGCGCGCAGGGTGCGGAGCTCGGCGAGCGTGAAGTCCTCGGTGAACCAGCCGGTGAGGCTGGTCCCGTCGATGACCTTGGTCGTGCGGCGGGCCGAAAACTCGGGGCGGCTCGCGACGTTCGTGGTGCCGCCGATCTCGTTCTCGTGCCGGGCGACCAGCACGCCGTCCTTCGTGGACACCACGTCGGGCTCGATGTAGTCGGCGCACTGCAGGATCGCCGTCTCGTACGACGCGATCGTGTGCTCGGGCCGGTAGCCGCTGGCGCCGCGGTGGCCGACGACGGTCACACCGTCGTCAGTGGTCCGGACCCGGCGCAGGTCGACGATCGCCATCTCCGTGTCGTCCGGGGTGCCGGTCACCCGCGCGTCGTTGCCCGGATAGTTGTTGTCGTTCCCGATGAGGAGGCGGCCGTCACGGAGCTGGAGCACCGTCTCGAAGGACTGCACCGGCAGCGCGAAGGTCTCGCCGAGGCCGTAACCCTCGCCGGAGTCGATGCCGGCGGGGTTGGCGATGCGCAGCGCGTCGAGCACGAGCTCCTTCGTGACGTAGCCGTCCTGGTCGGCGCGGTCGAGGTCGATGCGGTAGACGCGCTTGATCACCGCGGCCTCGCCCTCCCAGTCGTCGCGCTCGACGAGGAGCATCTGGTGGTGGCCCACCGTGAAGGCGTCGCCGATGACGTCGGCGGGGAGGTCCGTCTGGTACGCCCAGCGCGTGCCGGTGTACTCGCCGCTGCGGAGGTCGAACTCGTAGACCCACCGACGGCGCCCGTCAGTGTCGTTCGCGAGCGCGCCCTCGACCACCGGGTAGAGGTAGCGGCCGTCCGTGCTCAGGGACATCGCCTCGAAGCCGCGGCTCGAGCCCACGAGCGGCGTCTCGCCCGGCTGCAGGTACGGGTTCGCGGGCGACTTGCCGTCGGGGAACGGCACCGGCGCCTCGAGCAGGGTGCCGTCGGCGGAGAAGTGCAGGAGGAAGGGACCGAACTCCTCGCCGACCCAGAGCGTGCCGTCCTTGGCTCGCACCACGGACTCGATGTCGAAGTCGGCGCCGGTGAGGAACCGCTCCGCGGTGCCGCCGTTGACGATCGGGAAGTCGATCACGTGGTTCGCGTCGTTGTACTGGACGAGGTCGAGCACCTCGATCTCGCCCGAGCCGCCGCGGGCGGTCTCCCACTGCGGGCGCACCAGGTAGTTGCGCAGCAGGAAGTCGGCCGAGTTGCCCTTCGCGCCGAAGCCGTTGTCGGGCTGGGCCCAGAACGTCCCGTCGCCGTTGTCGATCATGGCGCTGAAGCCCGGGATCACCTGGCCGTCCCAGGGTCCTTGACGCCCGTTGGCCGGCGAGGCGGCGGCGCCCGACGCCGGGCCTTCGGCGAGGTGGTCCGCCGACAGCGTCGCCCGCCCGACGAGCGTGGGCTCGAGGTGCACGGCACCCGGGCCGGACCCGGCCCCGTGCGACGGCGCGACGACGGCGGCCGCCGTCGGACCGACCGTGGGAAGAAGCAGGGCTGCCGCCGCGGCGAAGGCTGCGGCGCGTGGCAGGGCACGCGTGATCGTCCTCATGACCGTGAGCCAAACCGGACGTACCGAACTCCAGGTGACGCCCGGCGGAAACCCAGGTGAACTTCGGTGCGCGTCAGATCGGCAGGTGCCAGCCGCCCTTGCGGAACGCGGGCGTCGCGACCGCCAGCACCACGACGGCGAGCAGCACGGCCACCAGCATGACCGACGCCATCGCCACGGAGCCGCCGCCCAGGAAGCCCGCGAGCGGGCTCACGACGCCCGCCACGAGCGACTGGATGGCGCCGATCATGGCGGCGGCCGTCCCGGCGATCTGGCCGTGGCGCGTCAGGGCGAGGGCCGACGCGTTGGCAGGGATGAGGCCCTGGAACGCGAGGACCGCCCACAGCACCACCAGCAGACCGGCGAGCCCGCCCGCGCCCGTGATGGTGACGACCAGGAGGACGGCCGTGATCACGGCCTGCGCCACGATCCCGAGCCGCAGCAGCCTGATCGGCGCGACGCGGCGGACGAGAGCGGCGTTGACCTGCGCCGACAGCACGAGCCCGAGCCCGTTCACGCCGAACAGGAGGGCGAACTGCCCCTGCGACAGGCCGTACTCCTGCTGGAACACGACCGGCGAGCTGACGACGTAGCTCATGAGGACGCCGAAGCCGAGGCCCGGCACGACCGACAGGGCCACGAAGTGGCGGTCGCGCAGGAGCGTGCGGTAGCCGCCGAGCGCCCCGGCGACGCCACCGGTGATGCGCTGCTCGGGCGCGTGCGTCTCGGGCATGAACCGCAGCACCACGAGGGCGAGCACGGCGCCCATGCCCGCGAGCAGGACGAAGACCCAGCGCCACGAGGCGTGCGCGAGCACGAACGTGCCGAGGGTCGGCGCGAACATCGGCGCCACGCCGATGACGAGCATCAGCCGGGACAGGATGCGGGCGGCCTCGGCGCCGACGAAGCGGTCGCGCACCACCGCCACGGACGCGATGGCGGCGGCCGAGTTGAAGAAGCCCTGCAGCAGGCGCAGCGCGATGAGCAGCGGCATGTCCGTCACGACCGCGCAGAGCAGGGACGTGACGACGTGCAGGGCGAGGCCCACGAGCAGCGGCGCGCGCCGCCCGAACCGGTCGGACAGGGGGCCGATCACGAGCTGCCCCACCGCACCGCCGACGAGCATGCAGGACACCGTGACCTGCGCCATCGCGGCGGTCGAGCCGAGGTCCTCGGCGACCTGCGGCAGCGCCGGCAGGTACATGTCCACCGTGAACGCGGGCAGCGCGGAGAGCGCGCCGAGCATGAGGACCCAGCGCAGGACGGAACGAGAGCGCGCAGGCGCGGGCGCGGCGGGCGCGAGGGTGGCGGTGGACATGGCGGGAAGTCTATCGAATCGATACGACCGGGCGCAGCCCCTTTTGACGAACGTCACCCTGGCACGCTCGTCTCGCCGCGGCCTGACCCTCGGCCACATCACTGTCGGTGGCTCGGGGCATGCTGGAGGCATGTGCGGACGCTTCGCCTCCTTCCGGGACGCCCAGGACCTCGCCGACGAGCTCGCCGTCGCCGAGATCGCCGACGACGCACGGCTGCTGCCGCCGTCGTGGAACGTCGCCCCCACCGATCCCGTGCGGATCGTCGTCGAGCGACCCGACCGCGCCACCGGCGTCGTGACCCGGTCGCTGCGGGTCGCGCGCTGGGGCCTGGTCCCGTCGTGGTCGAAGGACCCGTCCGCGGGCGCGCCGATGTTCAACGCCCGCGCCGAGTCGCTCCAGGACAAGCCGGCCTTCGCCAAGCCGTTCGCGGCACGGCGCTGCATCGTGCCGGCCGAGGGCTACTTCGAGTGGCGCAAGCTGGCCGACGGCGGCGGGTCGGCTTCCGGCGGCTCCCGCGTCCCCAAGCAGGCGTACTGGATCACCCCCGCCGACGGCGGCGTCACCGCACTGGCCGGGCTGTACGAGTTCTGGCGGGACCCGTCGCGCCCTGACGACGACCCCGCGCGCTGGGTGGTGTCGACGACCGTGGTGACCACTGCGGCGTCGGGCACCCTCGCCGCGATCCACGACCGCGTGCCTCTGGTGCTGCCGCCCGACGCCTGGGACGCGTGGCTCTCCCCCGGCGTCGGAGCCGACGAGGCCGCCGGCCTGCTGCGCACGCCGGGCGTCACCCTGCACGCGCTGCCGGTCGGCGACGCGGTGGGCTCGGTCCGCAACAACGACGCGTCCCTCATCGAAGAGGACCCGGCCCCGAGAGACCCGGACCCGGTGTTGGCATGAGATAGCGTTTGTTGGATCTACGCAACAGTTGAGATGCGTTGACGCGGCACCTATATCAGACTTTGGCCATGACGATTACGACCGGCCCCGAAGCCACCCGCCCCGCCGGATACGCCGCGTTCCTCGACGAGCTGAAGCGGCGGGTGCGCACCGCTCAGTTCCGCGCGGCCCGTTCCGCCAACACCGAGATGCTGCGCCTGTACTGGTCCGTGGGGAAGGACATCCTGGACCGGCAGTAGCAGCAGGGGTGGGGCGCGAAGGTCGTCGACCAGCTCTCCAACGACCTGCGCCGCGAGTTCTCCGGTCAGCGAGGCTGGTCGAGCAGGCCCTCATGGACCGCATCCAGGACACGCTCCTCGAGTTCGGACGCGGCATGGCCTTCGTGGGGCGGCAGGTGCGCCTCGACGTCGGCGGAGACGAGTTCTTCCTCGATCTCCTGCTCTTCCACGTGCGGCAGCTCCGGTACGTCGTCGTGGAGCTCAAGGTCGGCAAGCTCGAACCCGCGCACATGGGTCAGATCGGCACGTACGTCAGCCTGTGACACCTAGGCTGAGCCCGTGAGCGTCCTCGTCACCATCGCCGACGACATTGCCGACGTCCGGCTCGACCGCCCCGACAAGCTCAACGCGCTCTCGATCGACACGATCCGGGAGCTGGCCGTCACGGCGCACCGGCTCCGGCGGCACGCGGGTCTGCGAGCCGTGGTGATCTCCGGCAACGGACGGGCCTTCTGCGCCGGCATGGACCTCGGCGCCGCCGCCCGCGACCCGAAGGGGGCTCTGCTCGCCTTCCTGCCGACGTGGCGCGGCACCAACCCGTTCCAGGAGGCGGTGTGGGCGTGGCGACGCCTGCCCGTCCCCGTGATCGCGGCCCTGCACGGACCGGTCTTCGGCGCGGGCCTGCAGCTCGCGCTCGGCGCTGACCTACGCGTCACGGCCCCGGATGCGCGCTGGTGCGTCGCCGAGACGTCGCGCGGCCTCGTGCCCGACATGACCGGCATCCGCACGCTGTCCCAGCTCGTCGGCATCGAGACCGCGAAGCGCCTCACGTTCACCGCGGAGGAGTTCTCTGGCCAGCAGGCCGTCGCGCTCGGGCTGGCCGGTGCGGTGAGCGACACCCCGCTCGAGGACGCCCTCGTGCTCGCCCGCCAGATCGCGGAGCGCCGGCCCGAGGCCGTCGCGGCGGCCAAGCGGCTCTTCGACTCCCGGTGGTCGGCGGGCAACCTGAGCACGTTCGCCGCCGAGCGGTGGGCACAGTCCCGCCTCCTGCCCGGCGCGATGGCGAGCCTGAGGCGCCTGCGGGGCAGCCGGACGGCAGAGTAGCTGGGTTGTCCGCTTCGAGAAGGCGATCAGGCATCGCCGACCGACGGGCAACGATGCCGCATCGCCTTCTCGGGGCGGATTCGTCAGCCCCCGGCCGAATGACGCGTCAGCCGGTATGAGTTGACCGCCTGACCCTGCGGTTCCGCTCCGGGCGGGTGCCTCGTACCTCGGCCCCCACCCTGCGCTGCACCTCCGGCTCAGCCGGCGTAGGCCCGCTGCAGCCGCACCGGGACGAGCGGCCCGATGCCGGGTACGTCCTGCTCGGGCTGCGCGGTCAGCGCGTACCGGGAGCTGGTCGCGAGCTGGGTCGCCGTCGAGGTGTCCACCAGGACCGACGAGGGTTCGGCGAGCTCCGTCAGCCGGGACGCCAGGTTCACGGACGGCCCGAACACGTCGCCGAACCGCGACAGCACCCGCCCCCACACGAACCCGACGCGGACCGGGATCTCGGCGTCCTCCGGCCCGGCGGTACCGAGCGCGCGAGCGGTGGACTCGGCCAGGCCGAGCGCGACCTCGGCGCCGGTGGTCACGTCGTCGGCGACGAACAGCACCGCGTCGCCGATCGTCTTGACGACCCGCCCGCCCGCAGTGGTGATCACGTCGCGCGCACCGGCCTCGAACCGCTGCACGAACTCTGCGAGCTCCGCCGACCCGAGGCCCGCGGTGCGCTTCGTGAACGACACGATGTCCGCGAAGCCGACGGCTCGCGGCAGCGGGAGCTGGTGCGAGTCGGTGGGCTCGCCTGCGCGCGCACCCGCGAACTCGATGGCCATGCGCCCCGTGAGCGCGGCGAGCTGGCGCCTCCAGGCGTGCTCGAGCTGGCGGCCGAGCGTCTCCGCGAGCGGCGGCAGCTGGTCCAGAGCGAGCAGCCGCGCGCTGGCGTCGTCGAGCTCGTGGCGCCGTGCGAAGTGCTCCACCAGGGCCTCCACCTGCCACAGCGCCAGGCGCTCGGTGGTGTGCCCCATGGACCGCACGAACGTCATCTGCGCGCGATGGTCCATCTGCTCGGTCTCGAAGAGCTCGGCGATCTCGCGCAGCGCGATCTCGTCGGCGTCGGTGAACCAGCGCTCGGTGGGGTGCGTGACGGGCAGCCCCATCCACCGCCAGTACGACTCGATGAACTCCTGCGAGAGCCCGGTACGCTCGATCAGCTCCGACAGCGTGTACCGGCGCGCTCCGCCGAGGATCGCCTCGTCGAGGCGGGCCGCGGTGTCGACGCCCAGGGCGCCGTCGACCTCGGGCTCGTCGGGCGCGGGGTCGACGACGTCGGCCTTGCCCGCCTCCGGCGCGGCCTGATTCTGGGAGTTCTCGGTGTGACGCAGCACCCCTCAAGCGTATGGCGTCCCCCTGGGAGCCCGGTCAGAGCCGGCTGGGGGCCACTGGTGCGGCGGTTCACCGCAGGTGGTGGACGTCGCCCGCGGCCACGGAGTGCTCCTCGCCGTCGTCGGTGCGCACCACGAGCGCGCCCGTCGGGTCCAGCCGCACGGCCTCGCCCTCGAGAACCTGGGTGCCGTCGGCCAGCTCGGCCCGCACTCGCGCGCCGAGCGTCGCCGACACGGCTGCGTACTCCACGTCCAGCCCGGCCGCGGCCACGTCGCCACCGGTGGCCTCCCATCGCCCGACGGCGGAGCTCACCTCGGTGAGCAGCCGCACCAGCAGAGCGGTCCGGTCCAGCTCGTGCACCCCCGCGAGCGCCAGGGACGTCGCGGTGGGGACGGGCAGCTCGTCGGCGGCCTGCGACACGTTGAGGCCGATGCCGAGGACGACGGCCGGCCGCCCGCCGGGGCCGGACGGGACCACCTCGGCCAGGATCCCGGCGACCTTGCGCCGCCCGGGCCCGTACGGGTTGGGGTCCGCCGTCCCGAGCGGGTCGGCGTCGGCTCCCGCGACCCGGACGACCACGTCGTTGGGCCACTTGACCTGGGAGGTGCGGCGGACGTCGTCGGGCAGCGAGCGGACCACGGCGGGGCCGGCGATCAGCGGAAGCCAGCCGAGCGACGCCGCCGGGACGGCGGGCCGCAGGAGGACCGACACGGTGAGCGCCGCCCGGGACGGTGTCTCCCACGTGCGGCCCGCGCGTCCACGGCCGGCCGTCTGGTGCTCCGCGACGAGAGCGGCGGGCGCCGGCCACGCCGTGGGGTCGAGGCGGACGGCGGCGACGAGGTCGGCGTTGGTGGAGGGCGAGGTGTCGACCACCTCGATCCGTCCGAACGCGCCACCGGGCCCGGCGAGCGGGGCGAGGCGGGCGAGGTCGAGCGGGGGACGGTCGAGGCTCAGCATCACGAACCCCATCATCCTCGCGTTCGCCGGACCGCGCTTGGAGGGTTCCCACAACCACACCCGCGAACCCGCTGGCGGCTCTCCCATCGAGTTGGCAGCATGCGCCAACTAGGCTCGGCTCCGTGAACGACGCCACCACCACGCTCGCCGGGACGCAGGCCAAGCTCGACGACCTGGACCGCCGCCGGGCAGAGGCCATCGACGCCCCCGAGGAGGTCGCGCGCGAGAAGCAGCACAAGCGCGGCAAGAAGACGGCCCGAGAGCGCATCGACGCGCTGCTCGACGAGGGCAGCTTCGTGGAGCTGGACGCGCTGGCAAGGCACCGCAGCCGGAACTTCGGGCTCGAGAAGAAGCGGATCGCGGGCGACGGCGTGGTGACCGGCTACGGCACGATCGACGGCCGTCAGGTGTGCGTCTACAGCCAGGACTTCACGGTGTTCGGCGGCAGCCTCGGCGAGGTGCACGGCCAGAAGATCACCAAGGTCCAGGACCTGGCGCTGCGCACGGGCGTGCCGATCATCGGCATCAGCGACGGCGGCGGCGCACGCATCCAGGAGGGCGTCGCGGCACTGACGCAGTTCGCGGAGATGTTCCGCCGCAACGTGGCGGCGTCGGGCGTGATCCCGCAGATCTCGCTGATCCTGGGGCCGTCGGCGGGCGGCGCGGTGTACTCCCCCGCGCTGACGGACTTCATCGTGATGGCCGACGGCACGTCCAACATGTTCATCACCGGCCCGGACGTGATCCGGGCGGTGACGGGCGAGGACGTCGGCTTCGAGGAGCTCGGCGGCGCCCGCACCCACAACGTGAAGAGCGGCGTGGCGCACTACATGGGCCACGACGAGGACGACGCCATCGATTACGTGCGCCACCTCGTCTCCTACCTGCCGCAGAACAACCTGAGCGACGCGCCCGCGTTCCCGCCGGACGACGTCGTCCTGGAGGTCACCGACGAGGACGAGGCGCTCGACACGCTCGTCCCCGACAGCGACTCTCAGCCGTACGACATGCGCGCCGTCGTGGAGGCCGTGGTCGACCCGGAGTCGTTCCTCGAGGTCCAGCCGCTGTACGCCCAGAACGTGCTGATCGGGTTCGGGCACGTGGAGGGCCAGGCGGTCGGCATCGTGGCGAACCAGCCGCAGGCGATGGCGGGCACGCTCGACATCGACGCCGCCGAGAAGGCGGCGCGGTTCGTGCGAACGTGCGATGCGTTCAACGTGCCCGTCCTGACGTTCGTGGACGTGCCGGGCTTCCTGCCGGGCGTGGGTCAGGAGCACCAGGGCATCATCCGGCGCGGCGCCAAGCTGATCTACGCGTACGCGGAGGCGACGGTCCCCCTGGTCACGGTCATCACGCGCAAGGCGTACGGCGGCGCGTACATCGTCATGGGGTCGAAGCAGCTCGGCGCGGACGTCAACCTCGCGTGGCCGACGGCGCAGATCGCCGTGATGGGTGCCGGCGGCGCGGTGAACATCCTGCAGCGCGGCGCGCTGGCCGCCGTCGCCGAGGCGGGCGGTGACGTCGACGCCGAGCGCAAGCGGCTCACAGAGGAGTACGAGGAGGCGATCGTCAACCCGTGGGACGCGGCCGAGCGCGGCTACGTCGACGCGGTGATCCGCCCGTCCGAGACGCGCGTGCAGGTGGTGCGTGCCCTGCGGGCGCTGCGCACCAAGCGCGCGACGCTGCCGCCCAAGAAGCACGGCAACGTGCCGCTCTGATCGTCGGTCGCTCGCACCGTCCGGGGCGCGCGACAATGGACCACCACCCCGAGCCCGGAGGAACGCATGAGTCATGAGGACGCCACCCACGGCCCCGCCCCCCTGGGCGCCGTGGATCCCGAGCCGATGCACCGCGCCGTCGACGCCCTGGCGGCCGCACTGCACGAGTACGTCAAGTCGGCCGTGGGCGTCCGGGCGGAGTTCGGAGCGTCGGAGGCCGACGAGGATCCGCGGATCCTGGCTCTGGAGGACAGGATCGGGCACCTCAACGCCGGCCTCTTCGACTCGCTGCACGACGTGCTGGGGATGCACCCGGACCTGACGTCGTCCGTGTGGGAGCCCGACGAGGACGACGAGGCGGAGCTCGAGACGCACGAGCACCCGGCCGGCGCGGAGCCCTTCTACCTGGGCTTCCTCGTCACGGCGAAGGGCGGCGACGCGACCATCGGCGGCGTGATCGATCTCCTGGACTCGGCGGGCGAAGGCGTTGCGGCGCAGCTCGGCGACGGCGGCTACGAGGTGGTCGAGTGGGCGGCCTCGCGCGGCGAGGCGGCGTCGTTCGACGGCTTCGAGGACGACGACGAGGACGGCCACCACGAGCACGGGGGCGGCGGGCGATGAGCTCCGAGGTACGCGTGGTCCGTGGCGAGCCCGACGACGTCGAGGTCGCCGCGCTGGTGGCGGGCCTCGCGGCGGTCGCGTCCGCCGTCGTCCCGGACGACGCGGCGCCCGTCCACGAGTGGACGAACCGGTCCCGCAGCCTGCGCGGCAACGGCGCGGGAGCGACGGCGAAGAACTTCGGCGGGCGCTCCGGCCGGCACAACGCGGACGCGTGGCGCTGGAGCCTACGGTCGTGAGCCCGGGCCCCTCTGGCTCCCGCCCGCCTCGGCCCGCCGGGACCCTCGCGGGAGGCGCGCGTCAGCGTGATTCTGGCTCCCGCCCGCCTCGGCCCGCCGGGACCCTCGCGGGAGGCGCGCGTCAGGTGGGGGCGCTCGTCGAGTCGCCGTTCCAGCTCCTGTGTACCGTCGAGGCGCACGCCGCCGGGCTGGGCGGCACGCCGACGCGGGTGCACGTGAGGTCGGACGTGCACGCGCTGGACCGGGTCGGCGCCGCCATCGCGGAAGCGGCCCTCCCCGAGGGGATCACCCTCGACGTGCGGGGCAGCTGGGCGGCGCTGACGTCGTTCGAGCCCGGCCGGATCGTCGGCGAGGCGTTCTCGGGCCTGTTCCAGGTCGCGCTCCTGTCGCGCCCCGTCCGCTCGATCGTGCTGGTCGACGACGGCCTCGCCGCCCTCGACCTGGCCCGCATCCTCGCCTCGCCCCGCGCAGCCCTGATCCGGCCCGGCGCCCAGCTCAGTCCCGGCCGGCGGCTCCTTGGCCGCCTCGCCGCGGCCCGGCTGCGGGGTCTGGCCCGCCGCGGCCGGCTCACCGTCTTCACCGCCCTTCCGCTGGGGGCATCGGTGTCCGCGCGCCTCGCCGAGGTCGGGGTCCGGGTGGTCCGCAACGAGTTCGCCTGGCTGTCGACGCAGGCCATGGACGAGACCCCGGCGGAGCCGACCGTCGTGCTGGGCTCCGGCCTCGTGGGCGACGGCCTGATCGAGCCCGACCCGTATCTCGGCTGGGTCCTGTCGCTCGCCGCCCACGGGCCGCTGCTGTACGTGCCGCACCGCCGCGAGGAGGACTCCGTGATGCGGGTGCTCGCCCGCACCCCGGGCGTGACGATGGCCGACCCGGGCGACGCGCTCGAGCTGCGCCTGTCCGGCATGAAGGCGGGGCAGCGGGTGCTCACCCTGCCGTCGACCATGGGGGTGCTGCTCACGACGGTGCTCGGACGGCGCGACGTCCCGGTCGAGACGGTGCCCATCCCTGACTCGTGGTGGACCCCGGAGGCCGGCGAGGGGCAGCGCGCCTTCGCGGCCCGCCTGGTCCCGCTGGCGGAAGCGGCACGCAGCCGCGCCTGACCGGGGGCGTGTCAGCGCGTCCGGCGGTCGTCCCGGACGCCGAGCCGCCGCGCGCGGGCGAAGGTCGAGAACTGCTGGCGAAGGCCTCCGATCATCATCGCCTCGGCGAGGGTGACCCCGACGACGAGTGCCCAGAGGGGTGACGGGCGCGCAATGCCGACCGTGTCGAACGGGCCGTCGGCCGCGGCGATCGCCAGGACGACGATGACAGCGAAGCCGGCCATCCCCGCAAGCAGGATCGGCACGAAGACGATGCTCCACCGCAGCTCGGTACGGGTCGGCGGTGTGTCCTGCTCGGACGGTGCTGCCACGGCTGCCCTCCCCTGATGGACGAGCGCTCGCTCGCCGCAGGACACCTTACGAGACGGGCGCAGCCCACCGGCGACGGCACCGCCGTCGGCCCTCGGCGACGTGCGGACCTGCCGGAAAAGCCTCGGCCGCCACGCGGGCTTCCGAAGTAGGCTCGGCCGGGTGACCACACCCACCACCCGCACCCCTACAGCGGTCGACGCCGTCGCGGACTCGTACGTGACCCGGATCGCCGAGATCAACCCGCTGGCCGCGACCGCCATGGGCCTGTCCGGCTACGACCACCTCATGACCGACCTGTCCCCCGCGGGCCACGAAGCGTCGGCCGAGGCGGGCCGGGCCGTGCTGCGCGAGCTCGACAGGCTGGAGCCCGCGGACGACGTCGACCGCGTGACGCTGGCCGCGATGCGCGAGCGCATCGGCCTGGAGCTCGAGCTGCACGAGGCGGGCGAGCCGCTGGCGACGCTCAACAACATCGCCTCCCCCGTGCAGGAGCTGCGCGACATCTTCGACGTCATGCCGACCGGAACCGTCGAGGCGTGGGAGAACATCGCCGCGCGCCTGAACGCGCTGCCCGGCGCCGTCGAGGGCTACATCACGTCGCTGCGCACCGCCGCGGAGCGGGGCAACGTCGCCGCGATCCGCCAGGTGCGCGAGACGGTGACGCAGGCGCGCGAGCTCGCGGGCGCGGAATCGTTCTTCACGACGTTCGTGAACGGCCCCGAGGCGGGCGCCGTCCTCGACGACTCCGCCGCCTGCAGCCTCGTGCGCAAGGAGCTCGAGCACGGTGCCACCGCGGCCCGCGAGGCCTACGACACCCTCGCCGGCTTCCTGGAGTCCGAGCTCGCCCCGCAGGCGCCGGAGCAGGACGCGGTGGGCCGTGACCGCTACGCACTGTTCTCCCGCGTCTTCCTCGGCGCGGAGGTCGATCTCGACGAGACCTACCAGTGGGGTCTGGAGGAGCTGGCGCGCGTCGTCGCCGAGCAGGAGGCTGTCGCCCGGCAGATCGCGGGCCCCGGCGCGACGGTGGAGGACGCCGTGCGGGTGCTCGACACCGACCCGACCCGCAAGCTGCTCGGCACGGACGCCCTCAAGGCATGGATGCAGGAGACGTCGGACGCGGCGATCGTCGCGCTGAACGGCACGCACTTCGACATCCCCGACCCCGTGCTGACCCTCGAGTGCATGATCGCGCCCACGCAGACCGGCGGCATCTACTACACCCCGCCGAGCGACGACTGGTCGCGCCCCGGGCGCATGTGGTGGTCCGTGCCGCCGGAGGTCACGGAGTTCAACACCTGGCGCGAGAAGACCACCGTCTTCCACGAGGGCGTGCCGGGCCACCACCTGCAGTGCGGCCAGGCGGTCTTCGCCCGCGACACCCTGAACACGTGGCGCCGTCTCGCCTGCTGGGTCTCCGGGCACGGCGAGGGCTGGGCGCTCTACGCGGAGCGCCTCATGGCCGACCTCGGCTACATGGACGACCCGGGCGACCGCCTCGGCATGCTCGACGCCCAGCGGATGCGCGCCGCGCGCGTCGTGTTCGACATCGGCGTCCACCTCGGCCTGCCGGCCCCCGAGCAGTGGGGCGGCGGCACGTGGGACGCCGAGAAGGCGTGGCCGTTCCTCAAGGCCAACGTCAACATGGCCGAAGCCTTCGTCCGGTTCGAGTACAACCGCTACCTCGGCTGGCCGGGGCAGGCGCCGTCGTACAAGGTGGGCCAGCGCCTGTGGGAGCAGACCCGCGACGAGGCCAAGGCCGCGGCCGCCGCGCGGGGCGCGGAGTTCGACGCCAAGGTCTTCCACGCCCGCGCTCTCAACCTCGGGTCTGTGGGCCTGGACGTCCTGCGCGAGGCGCTGGCGTAGCTCCGGGCCTGGCCGGCCTCGCGTTCCGCCTCGGTCCGCCTCGGTCCGCCTCGGTCCGCCTCGGTCCGCCTCGAGAAGGCGATCAGGTATGGCCTCGATCCATGTGGCGATACCTGATCGCCTTCTCGAACTGGACCACCGCAGTGCCTGACGGCCCTCTGGTCGGTGGAGACCAGCGCTCGCAAGCCCCGCTCTGGCCTCCCCTCCGCGACTGGGCGCCTCCCGCAGGACGCGACCAGTCCGTCGTCAGGCATCTGGGCACGGCGACACCTGGATCCGAGGCCGACCACATGGGGCCGAAGAGGCCGGTTGCCCACATGAGCCGCCAGCCACGCCACGCCCGGCCTGCGGGCTCTGCTCCGATCGGTGCATGCGCCAGCTCAGCCTCATCCCGTCGGATGTCCTTGCCGACGCCTTCCACCAGGAGGGCATCGTGTCGAAGGCGCAGTGCGACGCCGCCGGGCTCGGCAGGCAGCGGGTCGCCCGGCTGATCGACCAGCGCCGCTGGCGTCGGGTGACCACGGCCGTCTACGACACCGACCCAGTGCCCCCACGTCTCCGCCGTCGGGACGACTTTCACGACCACCTCCGCCGACGCACCGCGTGGATCGCGATGCTCGCGGTCCGGCACGGGATCGCCGTCGGTGCCTGCTCTCTCGCCCTGCACGGAGTGGAGGGACTGCCCCTGACGATCCTCCCTGAGGTCGCGCTGCCCGGCGGCCAGCGCCGGCAGGAGCGCCAGGGGATCGTCGTCCGGCAGTACCGCGATTTCGCCACGAGCAGGCTCGGACGCCGGGAGGTGGCACGGATCGACCACGCGCTCTCACAAGCACTCCCCGGGCTACCACGGGACAACGCCGTTGCGGTGATGAGCAACGTGCTGCATCGGCACCTTCTCGACGCGGAAGGACTCGTCAGGGTCCACGACCTGCTTCGGGGAAGGCGCGACGCCGAGCAGGTACATCCCTGGTTTGACCTCGCCGACGAGCACGACGAGTCCCCGGCCGAGACGTTCGCCCGTCTCTCCTGCATCGACAACGGCGTCCCGCCCGACGCCACCCAGGTGGTCTTCACGCAGGACGGCGGCGGTGGCGGCGCACCTTCGACGGCTCGGCTGGCTTCCCGGTCACGGCGGCGTGCTGGGCCTGCAGGTCGAGCTGGGCGGCCGCCGCAGCCGGCCCCGCGCGTGAGTCCGGTTCGAGAAGGCGATCAGGTGTCGCCCGCAGACCCAAGGCGATACCTGATCGCCTTCTCGAACCGGACCGACAGGAACGGGCCCGATTCGGGCCGGATCGGGAGCGCAACCTGGCCGCCACCCCGGTTCTCGGCGGGGTGACACTCGCCACGATCACGCATTCCGGATTACCCCGCCGCCGATCCTCAGTACTCTGGCGCGCGTGCCTCGTATGGTCCTCGCCTCCCGGTCCCCCGCCCGACTCGCGACCCTGAGCTCCGCCGGCGTCCGCCCGGACGTGCTGGTGTCGGGCGTGGACGAGGAGCAGATCCTCGCCGACGCCGCGCAGCGGTTCGGCGACCTCGACCCCGTCGACGCGGTGCTGCTGCTCGCCCAGGCCAAGGCCGAGGACGTGGCGTCCGCGCTGGAGTCGGGCGACATGGAGACGGAGTCGGAGGGCGACCGGATCGTCGTCGGCTGCGACTCCATGCTGGAGATCGATGGCGTCATCTACGGCAAGCCCGCCGACGCCGACGAGGCGCGCGAGCGCTGGCGCGCCATGCGCGGTGGCCGCGGCGTGCTGCACACCGGCCACTGGATCGTCGACCTGCGCGACGACGAGGCGGGCGGCACGGGCGCGACGCTCGGCTCGACCAGCTCCACGACGGTGTGGTTCGCCAACCTCGACGACGCCGAGATCGACGACTACGTGGCGACCGGCGAGCCCCTGGAGGTCGCAGGCGCGTTCACGATCGACGGCCTCGGCGGCCCCTACGTGGACCGGATCGAGGGCGACCACCACGGGGTCGTGGGCCTGAGCCTGCCGCTGCTGCGGGAGCTGCTGGGCGAGATCGGCGTGCCGTGGCGGAAGCTCCGCACCTCCTGAGCCGGAGGTGCAGCGCAGGGTGGGGGCCGAGGAACGAGGCACGCGCCCGGAGCGGAACCGCAGGCTCAGGCGGAAGACGGGACGGTCTGAGCCGGAGGTGCAGCGCAGGGTGGGGGCCGAGGAACGAGGCACGCGCCCGGAGCGGAACCGCAGGCTCAGGCGGAAGACGGGACGGTCTGAGCCGGAGGTGCAGCGCAGGGTGGGGGCCGAGGA
>NZ_JAKGSG010000064.1 GCF_021568775.1 Antribacter soli
TTCCGGTCCGGGCGCGGGCGTCGTTCCTCGGCCCTCCCCCTGCGCGGCACCTCCGGCTCCGGCGGCGTTGTCGGCCGCCTGAGCCTGCGGTTCCGCTACGGGCGAGTGCCTCGTTCCTCGGCCCTCACCCTGCGCTGCACCTCCGGCTCAGGCGGGCACCGGGATCTGCCGCACGCCCACGGCCCGCAGCACGAACGACTCCGCGGCGCGGATCGTGCGCTCGCGCGCGCCCGGCTCGTCGGGGATGAGCCGCCCGGACAGGCAGGCGTTGACGAGGTGCACCGTCGGGTCGATGTCCTGCGGGGGGAACTCGCCGGCCGCGATCCCGGCGACCAGGATGCGGCGCAGGATCGACTCGACGATCTCGGCGTGCTCGCGCAGCCGCTGCTGGGTCGCGCGGGACAGGACCGTGCGCAGGTCCGGCCCGGGCGCGAGGTGGAACACGCGCGTGAGCTGGGCCTGCTGCCAGATGTACGTGCGCAGCTGTTCCACCGGGTCCTCCACGCCGTCCAGAGCCCGCTCGAGCGTGTGCGCGTACTGCTCGGTCTCGTGCGTGATGAAGCCGAGCAGCAGGGCTTCCTTGTCGTGGAAGTGGTTGTAGACGGCCGTGCGGCCCACACCGGCGGCGGCGGCGATGTCGGCGAGCGTGATGGTGTCGAAGCCGCGCTCGGTCATCAGCGTGGACAGGGCGGTGAACAGCTTGTGCCGCGTCATCTGGCGGTGTTCGTGAAGGCTTTTGCCGATGATCTTGGGCATGCTGACATCATAGGGGCCGGTTGTCATGAAGCATGACGCGCCCGGACGGTGGGACGGCCCCGTCCGAATGGCGACGTATTCTCTGGCCATGACCAGCGCGGACGCCGAACCGATCGTTCCCGACACCAAGGACTGGACGTGGGTGCTCGATCGCCCGTGCCCCGAGTGCGGGTTCGACGTGCATGCGGTGGGCCGGGCCGGGATCGGCGACGCGGTGCGCGGCACCCTCCCGCGCTGGGAGTCGGCACTCGCCCGCCCGGACACCGGCGTGCGCCCCGACCCCGCGACGTGGTCGGTGCTCGAGTACGGCGCGCACGTGCGTGACGTGTTCCGCATCTTCGACGGACGCCTCGCGTCGATGCTCGACGAGGACGACCCGCTGTTCGCCAACTGGGACCAGGACGCGACGGCGATCGAGGACGACTACGCGCACCAGGACCCCGCTGTCGTGGCCCGGCAGCTCGCCGAGGCGGGCGCTGCGATCGCTGCTCGCTTCGACGGTGTGGGGGCAGGCCAGTGGGAGCGGACGGGGCGCCGCTCGAACGGCTCGGTGTTCACGGTCGGCACGCTCGGGCAGTACTTTCTGCACGACGTGGTTCATCACCTTCGTGATGTGAACGCCTAGATTGACCCAGACGGAAACGTTGTCCCAAATATCCGACTAGCGGGCATGTGGGCGCATAGTGAACGGCTTCACGGGACCTTTCGCAAGCCGAAGCGCCGTCGGACACGCATTTGTTTCCTCTCTGTAACACGGCGGCGATACGCGCGTTCCAGGCCAGGCGTAATCTGCGTGGCCATGACCTACCTGACAGGGGCGATTCCCGCGGAGCACGCTTCCGGGCACATCCTCGTGCTGCCCCTGACGCGATCCGGTGAACCGGTATCGGTCGTCGAGCTGGCGTCCGCCTGGTTCTCCGACGTCGCGTGGCTGCGCGAGGCGTCCCGGGTGACGGGCGCGCGGCCCATGACCGGAGCGCGCTTCCGGGGCATGACGCAGACCGAGACGGTGGTGCCCGGTCT
The DNA here is from genome assembly GCF_021568775.1 of Antribacter soli. Lineage (GTDB taxonomy): Bacteria > Actinomycetota > Actinomycetes > Actinomycetales > Cellulomonadaceae > Antribacter > Antribacter soli. The sequence continues at coordinate 1,780 of NZ_JAKGSG010000064.1, forward strand.
CATGCGCCTGGGGGAGTCGCACCTCGCGCACGGGCCGTTCCCCATCGGGGCGGCGCACCTGCAGGAGCTGGGGGTCGCCGCGGAGAAGGCAGATGCGTACTCCCTGGCGCGCACCGACGGCCTGCGTGACGTCCGCGGCCCGGCGCCCGCCTCGTACGACGACCGCGACGGCATCGCCCGCACGTTCCCGCAGGCCCTGCCGCAGGGCGAGGAGCTGCGCATGATCCAGTGGGCCGTGGCGGCGGCCCGCAAGACCGCCGGCGCCGTCGTCGCCGACGGCCGCTCGCCGCTCGTCCCGGACCAGGCGGCCTCGGTCAACCTGAGCCTCTACAGCGCCCACGCGCTGACCATCGTCGACGTGCTGCCGATGCTGCGCGCGCTGATCGCAACCGCCGACGTCACCGTGGACCAGCCCACCGCCGACGGCTCGCCGCACTACCAGCTCGTCGGCAGCACCGCCTACGACGGCTCGATCGTCGTCGAGGTGGAACGCGTGGACCGCGTGCCGCGCGCCCTCGGCTCGCTGGACTGGCGCGCGTACGGGCCGTTCGCGTACCGGATGAACTGGGTCCCGGCCGACCCGTACGAGCTCGAGATGGAGCAGCCGTCCGGCCTGCACGCGATCGCACGGGCCCGCATGCGGGCCTCGATCGCGCGGCTCGCGGTGGCTCTGCAGAGCCGTATCGCGGGCGTTCTCGTCGACGACGGAGGCTTCCTCGCCGCGCCCGACGAGATGGAGGCACGCACCGACCCGTCCGGTGCCGGCGGCTCGCGCGCCTGGGTCTGAGGTCGACACGGGTCGCGCGACGCGCCGGAGAAGCGTTTTCCGCGTGTCGTCCACAGATTTCTTCCACAGGGCTGTGGGTGACGTGGCGGTTCCGCGGGTGCCCCTGTGGACAGATCTGTGGCTTTCGCGGGGGCCCAAATTACAACCGTGGAGCGTTTGCCGGGTGAAGGACACGCGGATAGAAACATGGCTAACGGTCTGACGGTGCAAGGCCAACCAGGGCGCCCTGGCTGGCCCGGCACCGGCAAGACAGTCAGGTCGACCGGAGAACGACAGGACGTCCCGTTCGCGGGCTGCGGGTGACGACGCAGGTGCCTGAACGGGGCCGGAAGACCACCCGCGTCCGACGTGTCCGTGGAGAACAGGCCTGGCAATCCGGGCCTGACGGGCTCGCACCGGGGCCGTGACGTCGACACGCCGCCCTTGATCCCCGGGAATCGTCGATCATGGGTACGCGGTTTTGCCAGAGCCCCCCGGCCTGCCCCGGGGGGCCCTGGCGCGTCCGGGCCTAGGCTCGGGCACATGAGCAACCTGGAGACGCGACCCGCCGAGCAGGTGTGCACCGCCGGCGAGCGACGCGAGGGTGTGGAGCTCCTGGAGCCGCGGGACGTCCCGCTGGGCGGCCCGCGTGCGATGGGCGTGCGGCGCACCATCCCGCAGCGGGCCCGGTCCCTCGTGGGCGCCTGGTGCTTCGCCGACCACTACGGGCCCGAGGACGTGTCCGCGTCCGACGGCATGCAGGTGCCGCCGCACCCCCACACGGGCCTGCAGACGGTGAGCTGGCTGTTCGAGGGCGAGATCCTGCACAGGGACTCCGTGGGCTCGCTCCAGACGGTGCGACCGGCCGAGCTCAACCTGATGACGGCGGGCTTGGGGATCTCGCACTCCGAGGAGTCGCCGGCGACCGGCCGCCCGCCGCTGCTGCACGGCGTGCAGCTGTGGACGGCGCTGCCCTCGTCGGCCCTGGGGATCGCCCCGCACTTCGAGCACCATGCGGACCTGCCGGCCGGGGTCGTCGACGGCGCCCGGGTCCAGGTCTTCCTCGGCTCGCTGCGCGTGGCAGGCCAGGAGCTCGCGTCGTCGGCCACGACCTACACGCCCCTCGTCGGTGCGCAGCTCGACCTCGAGGCGGGCGCGGAGGTGTGGCTCGACGTCGATCCGTCGCACGAGCACGCCCTCCTCGTCGACGCGGGCGAGGTGACGTTCGAGGGCGCGGCCGTGCCCGTCGCGACGCTCGGCTACGTCTCGCCCGGGCGGCCGCGTCTGGTGGTGCGCGCCGGGACGGGAGCGCCCGCGCGGGCCGTGCTGATCGGCGGCGCGCCGTTCGAGGAGGACGTCATCATGTGGTGGAACTTCATGGGTCGCACCCACGACGACGTCGTGCGCGCCCGCGCAGACTGGATGGCGCAGATCGCCGACGGCGGCGGCGACGCCACCGCGTACGCACCTGGCGCCGCCGGCCGGCGGTTCGGCGAGGTGGCGGGGTACGCGAGCGGGCCGCTGCGCGCGCCCGCGCTGCCGGACGTCCGACTCAAGCCACGGACGCGCCCCGAGTCACGCTGACCTCTCCGCAGGGCGAAGGATCGGCGGGTGGAGCACCGCCGCCGTCGGGCTCACGCCCGGGACCAGGCGGTACAGCTCCGCGGGGCGGCCGGGGCCGTCGGTGGTGACGTGGCCCGTCGGCTCCAGGAAGCCCGGCGTGCCCGTCGCCTTGCGGTGGAAGTTGCGCGCGTCCAGGTGTGTGCCCCACACCGCCTCGTAGACGTGGCGCAGCTCCGCGACGGTGAACTCTTCGTGGCAGAACGCCGTGGCGAGGGGCGAGTACTCGAGCTTCGCGCGTGCCCGCTCGACGCCGTCGGCCAGGATCCGGTCGTGGTCGAACGCGAGGTCTCTCGCCGGCACCGGGAACCACCCCGCCGCCGCGGCATCCCCACCCGCCTCGGGCAGGCCGAAGGCCGGTGCGAGCAGCAGGTACGCGACCGAGAGGACAGGCCCCCTGGGGTCCCGGTCCTGCGGACCGTAGGTGCGCAGCTGCTCCAGGTGCCACTCCGGCTGCCCGACGGCGGTCGCGCGCCCCGAGCGCGTCGCCTCGCCTGTCGCGGCGCTCGCCGGGGCGGTGACCCCTGTCTCCTCCGCGAGCTCCCGCGTGGCGGCCTGCTCCAGCGACTCGCCGGGCAGCACGAAGCCGCCGGGGAGCGCCCGGGCGCCGCGGAACGGGTCGAGGAGCCGCTCGACGAGCAGGACGTGCAGGGCCCCGTCGCGGACGGTGAGCGCGACGACGTCCACGGTGACGGGGAACGCTCCGGCCGTGCGGGGGATCATGGCCCGACACTATGTTCTCGTCACCTTGACGACAACCTGGAGGAGTGGATATCGTCATTCTGACGACAACGAACGAAGGAGAGCGGCGATGGCGACCGTCAAGCGGTACCCCCTGATCCACCGGTTCCTCGGCTCGGCGAGCGAGTACGTGGTGCACCTGAACCGTGGCGAGGTGCGCCACCAGGGTGTGGGCCAGGCGTTCTGGTTCCGGCCTGACACGTCCGTGCTCAGCGAGGTGCCCGCCACCGACCAGGAGCTGCCCGTCCTGTTCCACGCGGTCACCCGCGACCAGCAGGACGTCACCGTCCAGGCCAACGTCACCTACCGCTTCGCCGACCCGGTGCTCGCCTCCCAGCGCCTCGACTTCGGGATCTTCCCGCTGCGCGGCGGTCGGGGCGAGGCGGCGAGCGGGCGCCAGCAGGTGGGGGCGATCGTCGGGCAGCTCGCACAGAGCGTGACCGTCGACCTCGTCGCGACGCTCGACCTCGCAGAGGCCCTCGAGGCCGGCGTGGGGCGCGTGCGTGCAGCGCTCGGTGCCACGCTCGCCGAGGATGCTCGTCTCGCCGCGACCGGCATCGAGGTGCTCGGCGTCCGCGTGCTCGCCGTGCGGCCGGAGGCCGACGTCGAGAAGGCGCTGCGCACCCCCGTGCGCGAGCGGCTCCAGGCCGAGGCGGACCGCGCGACGTACGAGCGCCGTGCGCTCGCCGTCGAGCGGGAGCGCACCATCTCGGAGAACGAGCTCGCCAGCCAGATCGAGCTCGCCACCCGGCGCGAGCAGCTCGTCGCGCAGGAGGGCGCCAACAAGCGGCGCGAGGCCGAGGAGGCTGCCGCGGCGGCGCTCGTCGCGACGCGGTCGAACGCCGAGCGGCGGGAGATCGACTCGGCGGCCCGGGCTGCCGAGCTGGAGCGGATCGGCGCGGCCGAGGCCACGAAGGAGGCCGCGCTCATGGCGGTGTACGCGAACGTCGGGCGGGACGTGCTGCTCGCGCTCGCGATGCGCGACGCCGCGACCAACCTCCCTTCGGTCGGGTCGGTCACGCTCACGCCAGACCTGGTGACCGGGCTGCTCGGGTCGCTGACGGGGCGGGCCGCGGGCACCACCACGGGAGCCGCCGGCGGTGGGGCGGCGGGCGCGTGAGCCTGCGCAGGCGGGCGGTGCTGGTGCACCGCCGCACCGAGCTCGACGAGCTGCTGGACCGGCACGCGACCCGCGGGCAGGCCGAGTTCTTCCTGCGCACCCGCGGACGCACCCTCGAGGAGGTGCAGGGGCGGCACGACGCCGTCGTCGAGGCGCGGCGGGCCGTCGCCGGCGCCGTGCCGTCCGAGTGGGCTCTGGCCGAGGTGGAGCGCGGCGACCTCGACCGGTTCCTGTTCGCGCCCGAGGATGTCGTGCTCGTCGTGGGGCAGGACGGGCTCGTCGCGAACGTCGCCAAGTACCTCGACGGACAGCTCGTCGTGGGTGTCGACCCCGAGCCCGGGGCCAACGCGGGGGTGCTCGTGCGGCACGCGGTCCCCGGCGCCGTCCGGGTGCTGGGGTCGCTCGCCCAGGGCGGGGCGGCGGCGACCGTGCCCAGCGACGACCTCACCATGGTGCACGCCCGGCTCGACGACGGGCAGGAGCTGTACGCGCTCAACGAGCTGTTCGTCGGGCACCCGAGCCACCAGTCGGCGCGCTACGTGCTCGGGATCGGCGGGCGGACCGAGCGGCAGTCGTCGTCGGGCCTGATCGTCGGCACCGGGACCGGTGCTACAGGGTGGTGCGCATCGATCGCGCACGACCGTGGCGGGCGCTCGCTGCCGGGGCCTGCCGACCGGGCGCTGGCCTGGTTCGTGCGTGAGGCCTGGCCCTCGCCCGTCTCGGGCGTCTCCCTCATCGAGGGCGTGCTCGGTGCGCGGGACGAGGCGCTCGTCACCGTGCAGTCGGACCGGCTCGTCGTCTTCGGCGACGGGATCGAGGCGGACCGGCTCGACGTCGGCTGGGGCCAGGACGTGCGGGTCGGCGTGGCCGACCGGACTCTTCGCCTGGCCTCGTGAGCGGGACGACGCCGGAGCTCAGGCCTCGAAGTCGTAGCGGACGACGAACTCGCCCGCGTCGAGCGTGATCTCACTGACCTCGACGGCGGTGCCCGCGGCGTCGAAGGCGGTGCGGGTGACTGCCAGGACGGGCGTGCCGGGCTCGATGTACATCGCCCGGACCTCCTCGATCGTCGGCATCCGGCCGACGACCTCCTCGCGGAACCGCACGGGCGCGTGCCCGATCTCGGCGAGCCGCGCGTGCGTTCCTCCGATCCCGGCGTCCTCCTCGGCGATCGGCGTGCCGGCGGCGATCGACGTCGGCACATAGGACGTCGCGAGGAGCAGCGGTTTGCGACCCCGCAGGTGGCGGCGCTCGCGCACGGTCACCGTCTCGCCGTCGGCCAGCCGGAGCGCCGCGCGCACTGCGTCGTCGGGGGCCACGTCGGACGCCACCGTCATGGTCTGGACGGTGAGCCCGGCGCCCGGCGTCTCCGCGGCGGGGACGCCGTCGGGCGCGGTGTGGGCGCCGCTGTCGCGCACCATGGGCTCGAACGCACGGACGAAGACGCCGGACCCGTGGCGGGTCACGGTCAGCCCTTCGTCCTTGAGCATCGCGAGCCCGTGGCGGGCGGTCATGCGCGCGACCCCGTAGGTCGACATCAGGGCCGCCTCGCTGGGAAGGCGGTCGCCCGGGTGGTACGTCCCGGAGCGGATTGCGGCTCGAAGGTCGGCGGCGATGCTGGCGGCGGTCACTCTGCCCTCTCTAGACACGAATCCCACCTAACTAGGGACTGTGGCATATACGCAACTTTTGGCGTTGTCGGTTGCGAACTCTAGATGTCGCCCGCACGATGTCTATGCGGCTAGAGGAAGGTCCTCGGCGACAAGGGGGAGACATGGGATGGCAGGCGGGGACGCCGTGACCAGCACGCTCGCGGACTCGGCGGGGGCGGCGTCGGCACTCCTGGAGGAGCTCGGCGACGAGCGCGTGAAGTGCGTGGAGGTGTACCGGGATCGCCTGCTCGTGCACCCGCTCCGGCTGCCGGACGGCGCGGCGCTCGCCGAGTCGCTGGGCCTGCCGCACTACCTCGACGTGCCGGGCACCACGCCTGGCTACTCGATGTGGCGTGGCGTCTGGAACGGCTGGGACGTCCACGTGTTCGGCGCCCTCCGCGGCGCTCCGGGCGCGGGGGTGGTGCGGCTCTGGCCGGTCTAGTCGTGGCGGGTGAGAAGCCGGGTGATTCCGCCTGACACGGACATCGGCGACACGCCTTGGAGGCACGCTGGTAGCAAGGAGTCCTTGGAGCCGGGCTCCGACGGCGAACGCCCCGGGTTCAGAGACCTGGCCTGGGCCTGGGGCGTTCGTGCTGGAGCGGGTCGTGGGAAGTCGAACCCGCACTGTCACGCTGCGGAAGGTCGGATCATGAGCAAAGAACCCGGCCCGACATGGGCCGACGCGTGCGCATTCGTCGCATTCGCTGACGTGTTCGTCCTCATTGCCCTTGCGGAGGGGCTGCAGTACGCCCTGTGGACAACCTTGCTCGCCCCTCTACCCATCGCGCTCGTCGTGCACGACTACGTTGCGATGCGTCAGGGCACGAATCAGCATTCACGCAAGTAGCCGGCACCCCGGGTTCCGCCTGACCCCGCTGACTCAGGTCAGCCCGTGCCGGACCGCGTACATCGCGGCCGAGGTGCGTGAGCGGACATCGAGCTTGATCAGGATGTTGCTGACGTGCCGGTGAACGGTCCGCTCGCTCAGGAAGAGCTGAGCGGCGATCTCGGCGTTCGTCTCGCCCGTGGTGATCAACCGCAGCACCTCGATCTCCCGAGGGCTCAGCACGGCAAGGTGCGCGTTCTGAGCCGACATCAGCCCGCGGACCCGGGACGCGTCGGGCCGGGCGCCGAGCCGCTCGAACGTCGCCAGGGCCGCGCGGAACTCCATCAGCGCGCCTTCCTCGTCACCGAGTACCCGGCACCCCTCCCCGATCCCCACGCCGATCTCGGCGGTCTCGTACGGGGCGGCGAGCTCACGCCATCGATCCGACGCCTCCCGCAGCAGGCGCAGCGCGTCGGCGGGTCGGTTCTCGCTCAGCCCGACAGCGCCACGAGCGGCATCCAGGACGGCCCGCATGGCGGTTGTCGGGTAGGTCTGAGCGATCTTTTCCAGCTCGGTGATGAAATCCTTGGCCTCGTCGATCCGACCAGCGGCGAGGCTGATCTCGACCGCCGCCGGGAGGAGCACGAGCCGGTCGCCCGCCAGCTGCCGCTCGGCCAGGACCCGCCGCAGGCCCGCGGCGGCGGCCTGGGCATTTCCCTGGCTGAGCCGGTAGAGCGCGAGTCCCGGCTGGGCCACGTGCCCGAAGGACGTCGCCCGCTCGAAGGCCTCCTCGACACCCGGCCGCCCTTGCAGCCGACGCAGCTCGCCGAGCTCGTACCAGGCATGGCCGGCAACGAGCTGTCCGTCCACGGCCAGGTCACGGCAGGTCTGCTCGAGCTCGGCCTCGGCCCGGGACCAGTCCCCGCGCAGGCGCATCAGGATCGCACGATAGATCCGACAGTTGCCGAAGTAGGCGCCACCCAGCTGCGGCAGCGTGCCGAGCCATTGGTCGAGGGCGACCGACCACTCCGTTGCGCGCGCGATCTCCTGTACCTCGTAGCACGAGCCGATGGCGGCGCAGTACATGACGCTCGTCGTACACGGCGAGGTAGCCCGGGTCAGGATGCGGACCATCGCCTGATCGAGGAGCGCCAGCCCGTTCTCGAGCGATCCAAGCTTCAGAGTGGCACGGCCACGCATCGTGGTGGCGATCGTGATCAGGTCGATGTCGCCGCGGCCGAGCCCCAGCTCCGTCGCCCGGTGCAGCAGACCCTCGGCGGTCGGGTAGTCACCCCTGCCGATGTACCCGTAGGCCCGCGGGATCAGGAGCCAGCCGTACTCGCCCGACCCCCGCTCTTCCGCCAGCGTCCGGGCCCGCTCGACCCAGCCGGCCGCGGTGGCGAACTCGCCTCGCGCAAAGATGTGAGCACTCCAGAGCCAGTACGTCGCACGGGTCGCCGCGTGGATCTCGCCGGCCTCAGCCCGGAGCTCGAAGCATCGGGTCAGTACGGCGATCGCTTCGTCGATCCGCCCGACGACCTGGGCGGACTCGGCCCAGGACTCAAGGTCCTCGACAGCCAAGGGCGTGGCCCGGTCCGCGGACGCGTACTCCTCGCAGGCCCGGACCCACCGCGACGCGTGGTGATGCTCGCGAGCGGCACCAAGGTGGCGGACGTCGTCGTTCATCGCACTCTCCCGCTGCCGATTCTCCCAGCCCGTGGCAGTGGGTAGGAATACCCAGCGCGGCCGCCCGAGGATGGCCCGCTGTGCGGAAGCGACGCCACCGGGACGGCGCGGATCGTCGACCTCAAGCCCCGAACCCAGCGGGGCACCGAACCCGGGAGGACGCCATGACCGCTCCGTTCATCTTCATCGGCACCCACAAGATCAAGCCTGGCAAGCGGGAGGAGTTCAAGAAGTACTTCGAGCGGTTCAGCTCGGACGTCGTAGAGCCCCAGGAGCCGCGACTGCACTCCTTCTATGGTTACGCGGCGCCGGACTCCGACTACGTCACGGTCGTGCAGGTGCACCCCGACGCCGACTCGATGGCGACACACATGAAGGTGGGGATGGAGCACTTCGCCTCCGCCTACGCCGAGTACCTCGAACCGGAAAGCGCCCTGCAGATCTACGGAAACCTCACCGAGGACCTGATCCGAACGATTTCTGCCGCCGCACAGACCGATGGTGGCGGCTCGAGCGTGACGATCCGGGAACCGTTCACGGGATTTGACCGGCTGCCCCGCTCGTGAGTACCGGGCACACGGTCGCCGCTCGGTCGGTGGGAGGCAGGTGCGGGGCACGAGATCCCGTGCCCTGCTTCCTACCGGTCGCGCCCCTGACCCGATCGGTGTGAAGGTCGAGGGGTCACGCCGAACTGGCCAAGGGGGATATCCGATGAGGGGACTGCGTGTGTGGTTGCTGAACCGGTGTGGGAATGCTGCGGTTCAGTGTGCTGGGCTGTTCGCTCTTTCGGGTGTGCTTGCGCTGACGGCCATTCCGACCAGCCCTGAACGGGCAGCTTTGCTCATGGTGGTCGCCGTGGCAGATCTGGTCACGGCGGGCCTGACTCTCGCGTGTCCGTGGGCATCATGGCCGGCCGGCCGGACGGCGGTCCTGGCGTGGCCGGCATTCACGTTGATCGGTCTGTCCACGTGGGCGTTCGGCGGGTTCGCGGCGGGCACAGGGCCGTTCTTCGTGCTGTTCTTCGCCTGGCTGGGCCTGCATCACGAGCCGAAGGTGATCCTGCGGTGCGCACCCCTGGCGGCCGTGGCCTACGCGGTCCCCCTGGCGGTCTCAGGCGCGGATGCGCGCCTTGTCGGCACCACGGTGATCCTGATGCCGATCGCGGTCGGTGTCGGGCTGATCATCTCGGCCCGGGTGCGCGCCCTGGCCCAGGCCCAGGAGCTGCTGGCCTTCCAAGCGACCCACGACCCGTTGACCGACCTGCCGAACCGGGCCCTGGCGATGCGAACACTTCACGCGGCCCTGAGCCGTGCACAGCGCACCGGCGACCTGATCGCCGTGATGTTCATCGACCTCGACGGGTTCAAGACCGTCAACGACACCCACGGCCACCAGGCCGGGGACGCGGTCCTGCGCACGGTGGCGGACCGGCTCCGAGCCAACAGCCGTGCCGGAGACGCCGCCGCCCGGCTCGGCGGCGACGAGTTCGTCGTCGTTCTCGAACCCGTGGACCGCGAGGCCTCGGCCGTAGCCGCTGCCCAACGGATCATCCGCGCGGTCTCCCGACCAATTCCTGTCGGGGACAGCAACGAGGTCCGCGTCGGCGCCAGCGTGGGGCTCACCTTCAACCTGGACGCGGCCACCGATGCCGACGCCGTCCTGAACGAGGCCGACCAGGCCGCCTACCGCGCCAAGAACAGCGGCCGCGGCCGCGTCGTCGTATTCAGCAGCACAGAAGGGGACCTCGCCGAACCGGTGCGGGTCCCTGCCTCTACCAGAGAGAGGAATGCCACGGAGAGGGGAGGGGGCAACGACGACCGAGCGACGCGACGCCCCGCATCGACGCGGGTGGAGCCTGCCGACCTGTTCGACGTGGGCATGCAGGCCCCGCCAGTCGGCACGGTGGAGGTCTACCTGCCCGCGCCGCTGAGCCTGTCCTTCGCCAACGAAGCGATGGCGAGCTCCTCGAACCCTCGCGGCGGGGCCCATCTCGAGCAGCTGACCAACCTCTACGTCGACGCCGTCGACGCCGCGGTCAGGTGGCTGCAGCGCGAGGCCGGCCACGTGGAGGTGGCGGACGGGGTCACCCACCCGGCGCAGCTGTCGATCACGCGGGTTGCGCACACACGGATCCCCGGGCGCAACTTCTCCCAGCTGCACGCGCACCTGTACGTCGGTCCGGTCGGGACCTCACTCGAGGACGGGCAGACGTATCCCGTGAACCGCTCCCGCCTCGATGGAGCCCTGGAGTCGCTGTACGCGGAGCACCGCAGCACCCTGGAGCGCACCACGGCCGCCCTGGGCTTCAGGTGGGGCCCGGTACCGAACCACCACCCGACGCACCACGAGATCATCGTCCCGCCGTTCGCGGAGCATCTGAGTGACGACCTGCGGGCCGACTGTCCGCCGGTCTACACCGGCGTGAAGCGGCTCTACGCAGACGCCCAGGCTCGCCGGCTCGACGTGGAGTGACCCCACGGGGCGGGCTGACCTCCCGCACGCCGCGGGCCGGCCACGGAGCTGGATGAGACGCGTTTGTCGGCGCCTTAGCTGTGCTCCATGCTGTGCGCGCCGGCGGGAGCGGTTCCGGCTGAGCACCAAGGAGAGAAACGTGTCCACCCTCAAGAGAGCTCTGGCAGCCGTCGCAACGGTCGCACTCACCGGGTCCCTGACCGTCGCCGCGGCGACGCCCGCTGCGGCCGTGTGGTACGAGGACGGAGTCTTCGCACTCCGCTACACCGACGAGCTGTGGCAGGTCGACATCGCTACGGACAGCGCCTACCCGCTGACCTACACCGACTGGGAGGCGCTGGGCTTCCCTGCCCCGAAGCCGGCCCGCACCGACTACGTCAAGTACCCGTGGTCGCCAACGGTGTACGCGGTGACAATCTTCGGTGACGAGCGAGAGGAGTGGCACTGGGAGAGCATCACGTACGAGCAGTGGGCGCGGGCAGGCTTCCCGGCTCCGCGTAACGCAGGTTGGATCGAGGGCTCGTACTACTACCAGTGGGCCACGTCCGACGAACTCTTCGTGGTTGCCCCCGACGAGACCATCCACAAGCTGACCTTCGCTGAGTGGGCAGCCAGCGGGTTCGAGCAGCCGGAGCGGTACGAGAACGAGGGCTTCATCAACTTCCCCCTCGAGCCGCGGCACATCCTCTACTCCTCGAACCTCGACGCTAGGTCGATCGATTACCTCACGTACTCGGAGTGGGAGGCATTCGGTTTCCCGACGCCGCGTCTCGCCACCGACTGGTGACATCCACATGACCTCGCCCGGTGAGCTCGGGACAGGGCGCGGTCACGATCGACTCCGGATAGGCCCGTCGCGACCGGGCAGGTGATCTACGGCATCTTGTGGCAGCCACGGACGGACGCCCCCGGGAAACGACTCCGCCCCAGTTCAGGAAGTAGCCTCTGACCTGGGGCGGAGCCCTGTGGAACGGGTGACGGCAACGAGCGTCGGCGTCCTTCTAGAAGACCCACCTGAACACTGTCACCGCGCCGACAATCACCAGGAAGAGAAGGACGAGGCCGGCGAGCAGGCACCCGACGGCAAAGGCGTCGTCCCACCAGGGTCCTCCGACATCACGTCCGCGAGCCGACCAGTCGAGCTTCCTGCCAGCGGCGGCTTCCGCCCGTGCACGGACGTCGAGCAGCCGCTGTCGCGCCAGCTCGGTCGTCGCATCCTCCTCGGAGCCACTCCAGCGCAGTCCCCGCATGATCCGGACCGGGTCGCGGCCGCAGGCGCGTTCAAATGCGGCCGCCTCACCAGGGTCGCGCTGCTCGCTGAGATATGACCAGCGCCCCGCCTCCACGCGATCACCCTCGAGACGGCAGACGTCCGCCAGTCGCTCACGCGCGTCGAGTCGGTGCGGCAGGCTCTGGACGAGGCTCTGCAAACGGGTGCGCGCCATCGTGATGTCACCCTTGTGGAGGTCATCTTCGACTCTTGCCAAAGTTCTCTCCACGGTCACGGGCGTCACTCTAGTGTCTGCCAATGGCTGGAGTCAGCCCGCCTCCGAGCGGCCGAGCGCTTCGTCCTGCCCGGCGGCCGGAGGTATGAGCAGAAGTGGGATGGCTTTCTTCACTGAACTCGTCAAGTCATCCATTGGGGCCGGCCTGTCCGGCGCGAGTTAGGTGGTCGTGCGCTTTACGATCGCAAGCATGATGTTGCGAAGAGCCGCCTTTGTGACCGCTGTAGCCGCAGGCTGCGGCCTGGGACTGTCGGCGTGCACCGCACCCTCGTCGCACGGAACCCTGGGGATTCTCCGGGCGGACGACGGCGGCCTGCACGCCATCGTGCAGATGTGCTCCTTCCACATCAATGGCGTCACCGTGCGTGACGTCGACGGTCCAGACGAGTACTTCAACCGAGTCACGCTCGACAACGCCGTCACGGATCTCGACCGCGTGCCGCTGCCCCTCGACCTCGAAGAAACCAGTGCGGCCAGCCAGGCCAGCTATGAAGTTTTCGCCTGGTCGGAGGACAGCTCGGCGAATGTCGAGGGGCTGCAGTTCACCGCCGCCGACCTCGAGACGCTCGAGGTGGGTGAGGTTCTCACCGGGGTCTTCCGCGACGAAGCCTGGATCCTCGACAGGCAGCCCGAGGACGAGTTCGTCGATCTCGTCAAGGAGTCCTGCGCCGAGTAGGTAAGAGTTCGAGGAGATCCAGCGGCGCGGCGGAGGTCCCGTCCGGTCGTTCCACCCACGGCAGGTGCCCTGCGCCCGGCCATCGCCGCTGCCGCGCTCCGGGAACGAACACCTGGGAACGTGATCCAGGTTGCGTCCGAGCCGTCCGAGGGCTGACATCCGCTCCCGATTGGGGCCGCTTTGGGGCCGGGCACTCACAGAGGGGCCCTGGATAAAACTCCGCCCCAGGTCAGGAAACATCCTCTGACCTGGGGCGGAGCCCTGTGGAGCGGGTGACGGGAATCGAACCCGCGCTATCAGCTTGGGAAGCTGAAGTTCTGCCATTGAACTACACCCGCATCGTCCGGTTCGTGCCGCTGTGGGCGGGCTGTCCGGTACCGTCCGCTTCCCGATAGGGTTTGCGCTCGGCGCCGGTCGAACCTGGCGTCCCCGATCATAGCCGACGCCGCCCGAGATGCCAGAACCGGCGGCGAAGCCCTCGTCCACCGCCCGGAGAGTGACGTGAGCCAGCACCCCAACGAGCACCCGACGCAGCCGTACATCGACCCGGACGAGGACGGCGGCGCACAGCCGCACCCGAACGAGCAGGCCACGGCCCCGTACGACACGGCCGCGCACCCGAACGAGCAGGCCACAACCCCGTACGACACGGCCGCGCACCCGAACGAGCAGGCCACAACCCCGTACGGCTCCACCGCGCACCCGAACGTGCAGGTCACGGTCAACTACGGCGGCGGGCAGCCCGACGAGCAGGCGACCGAGCGGCTCACGAACCCCGCAGAGAACAACCTGACCCGGCCCCTGCCCGCCGGGATGCGGACGCCCGGGCCGACCGGTCCGGCGTCGGCCATCGTGACGGCCAAGCCGTACGGGCCGCCTCCCACGCCCCCGGCCCTGCCGGGCTCGAAGTCGCGCCTGGTGGCGGGTCTGCTCGGGATCTTCGTCGGCGGCCTGGGCCTCCACCGCTTCTACCTGGGCTATCACGGGATCGGCCTGGCGCTGTTGATCGGGACGGTGTTCCTCAGCATCCTGAGCCTCGGCGCGCTGATCTGGCTCGGCCCCCTCTGGGGCCTCATCGAGGGGATCCTGTACCTGGCGTCGAAGAAGGGCTACTGGTCGGTGGACGCCCGCCGGGTCCCGCTGAGCGACTGACGACGCGAGCCTCGGCGCCGACGTCGTACCGTGAGGCCGTGCTCCTCTCCGACCGCGACATCAGCGCCGAGCTCGACGCAGGCCGGGTCGTCCTCGACCCGTACGAGCCGTCGATGCTCCAGCCGTCCAGCATCGACGTGCGCCTGGACAAGTTCTTCCGGCTGTTCGACAACCACAAGTACCCCTTCATCGACCCCGCGCAGGAGCAGCCGGAGCTGACCCGCCTGGTCGAGGTGGACCAGGGCGAGCCGCTCGTGCTGCACCCGGGGGAGTTCGTGCTGGGCTCCACCTTCGAGGCGGTCACCCTGCCCGACGACGTCGCGGCCCGCCTCGAGGGCAAGTCCTCGCTCGGTCGCCTGGGCCTGCTCACCCACAGCACGGCGGGCTTCATCGACCCAGGCTTCAGCGGGCACGTCACCCTCGAGCTGAGCAACGTCGCCACGCTGCCGATCACGTTGTGGCCGGGGATGAAGATCGGTCAGATGTGCTTCTTCCGGCTGTCGTCGGCCGCCGAGCACCCGTACGGCTCGGACCGGTACGGCTCGCGCTACCAGGGGCAGCGCGGTCCGACGGCGTCGCGGTCCTGGCAGAGCTTCCACCGCACCGACGTCTGAGGCGCGACTACTTCGGCGGGAAGGCTCGGGGCTACGCTGCCCCACATGGCCCAGCCGACCACCCCGCCACCGCTGCCCCGGGTCGCAGCACAGCCCCACCAGGCACGACACCTGCTCGCCGTGCCGGCGGACGTGCTTGTCGACGAGATCGAGGTCCTGGCTCTGTCCCGCTTCGCAGCGACGCGGTGGGACGTCACGCCGCAGGGCCTCGAGCCGGGCGAGGGCGGCGCGCCGCAGGGCCGGCCCGCGGCGTCGGGGGAGCCGGGCGTGCTGCGTCTGTCCCGCCACGCGACGCTCGCCGGCCCGTACGCGACGACGGGCGACGGATTCGACCTCGGTCTCCCGCCGGGCACCGCGATGGTGTTCGACGTCGTCTGCCACCGGGAGCGCGGCGAGGCGCCGTACCCGGGCGGCGGAGACCGCGACGGCCTCGCGCGCGCGTTCCCGGCGGGCATGCCGGAACGCGACGAGGAGCGGGTCGTCGCCTGGCTCATTGCGTCGGCGCGGCGGCTCGGCGGCTCCCTGCGGACCGACGTCGGAAACCTGTGGGGTGCCGCGCCGGGCGGGGAGGGCGGCCCGGTCGGAGCGGGCGTGGTCCTGACGCCCGACCCGGGCGTCGCGATCGACATGTCCGTGTACTCGGACGTGTGGCTCGACCCCCAGGCTGCGTTCTCGATCCTGCAGCCGGTGCACTCGCGCACCGTCCTCGCGACACAGGGGCGTGACTGGCAGGGCCCGCCGAAGGGCATCGCCGACCGGCCCCTCTACCCCGGCGAGAAGATGGACCCGGAGCTGCGCAAGCGGATCCACGCCGGGGCCGACGACTTCGACATCGCTGCCCTGCAGGCGCCGAAGGTCCTCGACGGCTACGGCCTGCTCATCGACCTGGGGCTCGACGGCATCGTCGCCGTCGAGGTGGCGGGCGAGGAGATGCTCCCGCTGCTGCTGCGCGACCTGCCCTGGACCGTGGACGGCGCCGTCTGCTACCGGGTGCGGTGGGAGCCGCCGGACCTCGTCGACTGGCAGAGCGAGTTCCCGTCGATGGAGCACAAGATCGCCCGCAAGCGTGCCTCGGAGCTGGTGGCGCAGGTCGCCTCGGCGATCCACCGGGCGGTGGGCGGGGAGATCGCGGACGAGGACGGCTTCCTGGTGGACCCGGCCGACCTGTAGCCCGGTGCGCCGCTAGGGTAAGGGCGATCGCCCACCCGCCCACAGGACGGAGCGGACGTGCTGCTCGTCCTCGTTGCTCACATCGTCGCGGCGACAAGCGCGCCCGTGCTTGTCTCGTGGCTGGGCCGCCGCGCCTTCTGGGTGCTGGCCGCGGCTCCGGCGTCGGCGGTGGTGTACGCGCTGGCCCACACCGGAGACGTGCTGGGCGGCGCGACCCCCGTCCAGGTCGTTGAGTGGGTGCCCGCGCTGGGCCTGCAGCTCGCGTTCCGCCTCGACGCGCTGGCGTGGCTCATGCTGCTGGCGGTGGGCGGCATCGGCACGCTCGTGCTGCTCTACTGCTCCGCCTACTTCGCCCGCAGCGCCCACGGCCTACGCCGGTTCGCGGCGGTGCTGACGGCGTTCGCGGGTGCGATGGTCGGTCTGGTCACGGCCGACGACCTGCTCCTGCTCTTCGTCTTCTGGGAGCTGACCACCGTCTTCTCCTACCTCCTGATCGGTCACTACACCGACCGCAAGCCGAGCCGGCGGGCGGCGATGCAGGCCATCGTGGTCACGACGGCGGGCGGCCTGGCGATGCTGGTCGGCCTGGTGATCCTCGGCGTCGACGGGACGTGGCGCCTCTCGGACCTGGTGGCCGACCCGCCCCACGGGCCCGCGGTGACCGTGGCCGTGGCGTGCCTGCTCGCCGGGGCGGCCAGCAAGTCGGCGCTGGTCCCGTTCCACTTCTGGCTCCCCGCCGCGATGGCGGCGCCGACGCCGGTCAGCGCCTACCTGCACGCGGCGGCGATGGTGAAGGCGGGCGTCTACCTCGTGGCCCGCTTCGCCCCGGCCTACTCGGACGTGCCGGTGTGGCAGGTGACGGTGCTGGTGCTCGGCGCGGGGACGATGATCCTGGGCGGCTACCGCGCGCTGCGGCAGCACGACCTGAAGCTGCTGCTCGCGTTCGGCACTGTGAGCCAGCTCGGCCTGCTGGTGCTCCTGCTCGGGTTCGGCACGCAGGCGGCGGCGCTCGCGGGCCTCGCGCTGCTCGGCGCGCACGCGATGTGCAAGGCGGCGCTGTTCCTGGTCGTGGGCGTCGTCGACGCGGCCACGGGCACGCGCGACCTGCGCAGCCTCAGCGGCCTCGCCCGCGCTATGCCAGGGACAGCGGTCGCGGCCGTGCTCGCCACGGCGTCGATGATCGGCCTGCCGCCCACGGCGGGCTTCGTCGCGAAGGAGGCGGCCCTGGCGGCCCTTCTGCCCGACGCCGGCCACGCGCCTCCGGCAGGCCTCCTCGCCGCGGGCGGTGGTGCGGCGGCGTGGGTGCTGCTCGCCGCGGTGGTGCTGGGTTCCGCGCTGACGGTGGCGTACGGGCTCCGGTTCGTGTGGGGCGCGTTCGGCACCCGCCGGGCGACGCTGCCGGTCGCGGGCATGTCCGCCGTCGGGCGCCAGCCGCTGCTGCTGACCGGGCCGCCCCTCGTCCTGGCGGTGCTCGGCGTGGTCGCGGCGGTGGCGGCGCCGGCGGGGGAGGCGGTGCTCGGGCAGCACGCGGGGACCTACGCCGGGGCACCCGGCCACCTCGCCCTGTGGGACGGGGGCACCCCGGCGCTGGGGCTCACGCTGGCCGCACTGGCCCTGGGCGTGGCGCTCTTCCGGTGGCGGGGCGCCGTGGAGCGGGCTCAGGACCGGCTGCGGGTCCCCGCGGCGGACGGCGCGTACCGGCGGACCATGCGCCGGCTCGACGAGCTCGCCGCCGATGTCACGGGCTTCACCCAGCGCGGCTCGCTGCCGGTCTACCTCGGCGTGATCCTGGTGGTGCTCGCCGTCGGGCCGGGCCTGGCGGTCGCGTGGGGCCTGGTGACGGGTCCGCTGCCGGTGGACCTCGTCCCGTGGGACCGGCCCGCGCAGGCGGCGGTGGTCGCCGTCGTCGGGGTGGCGGCCGTGCTGGCCGCGCGCTCGCGCCGACGGTTGAAGGCGGTGATCCTGGTCGGCGTCGCCGGCTACGGCAACGCGGTCCTGTTCCTGCTGCACGGCGCCCCGGACCTGGCGCTCACACAGGTCCTGTGCGAGACGGTGACACTCGTGGTCATGGTGCTGGTGCTGCGCCGCCTGCCCCCGTACTTCTCGGGCCGGCCCCTGGCGGCGGACCGCTGGGTGCGGCTGGCGGTCGGCGTGCTCACCGGCGTCGTGATGATGGTCTTTGCCGTCGTGGCGCCCGCCGCCCGGATCCACATACCGGTCGCGGCGGACTTCCCCGAGGAGGCGGTGTCGTACGGCGGTGGGCACGACATCGTGAACGTGACGCTCGTCGACATCCGGGCGTGGGACACGGTGGGTGAGATCTCGGTGCTGCTCGTCGCCGCGACGGGGGTGGCGTCGATCGTGTTCCTCCGGGTCCGCAGCGGCGAGGTGCTGCGCATGCCGCGGGCCCGGGACGGGGTTCCGGACGGCGCCCGCGTGCCGGGACCGCTGGCGGCGGGACGCACCCTGGCGCCGCGGCGCCGCTCGGTCCTGCTCGAGGTGGCCACGAGGATCGTCTTCCACGCGATGATCGTCTTCGCGGTCTTCCTGCTGCTCGTCGGCCACGACCGACCGGGCGGCGGCTTCCCGGCCGGTCTCGTGGTCGGCATCGCGCTCACCGTGCGGTACCTCGCCGGCGGGCGGTACGAGCTGGGCGAGGCCGCGCCCGTGCACCCGGGCCTCCTGCTCGGCACGGGGCTCTTCCTGTCGGCCGGCGTGGGCCTCGCGGCGCTGCTCTTCGGCGGTGAGGTGCTGCAGAGCTGGATCCTCGACCGGGAGGTGCCGGTCCTGGGGCACGTGCACGTGGTGACGTCCCTGTTCTTCGACGTCGGCGTCATGCTGGTGGTCGTCGGGCTGGCGCTCGACATCCTGCGGACGCTCGGCGCGGAGCTCGACCGCCAGGCCGAGGAGGACGGGGACACGATGACGCCCGGGCGGACGGTCGGCATGGCGGGCGCGACCGGCGAGACGCGGCTCGGGGTCATCGGGGTGACGGAGGCCCTGGACGGAGCCCCGGCACAGGTCCCCGCCGGGCGGGAGGGACGCCCATGAACCCGGAGATGGTGCCGAGCGGTGTCCTCGTCGTCGCGATCGGCGTGCTGTTCGCGGCCGGGGTGTACCTGCTGCTGGAGCGGTCCCTGACGCGGGTGCTGCTCGGGTTCATCCTGGTCGGCAACGGCGCGAACCTCCTGATGCTGGTGGCGGGCGGCCGCGCCGGCGGCGCCCCGATCGCGGGAATCACGCCTGTCGACGAGATGAGCGACCCCCTCGCGCAGGCGATGGTGCTCACGTCGATCGTCATCACGCTCGCCCTGACGGCGTTCGTGCTGGCGATGGCCTACCGGTCGTGGCAGCTCAACGGGCACGACGAGGTGGCGGACGACGTCGAGGACCGGCGCATCGCCCGGCTCGCGGCGCGCAACGCGCCGGTCTACCGGGACGTCGACCAGGGCGAGGCGGGCACGCTCGACGAGGACGCGGCGGCGGCGCGGGACGAGACCGAACGGGACGAGGCCGGGGACAAGACCGGGGAGGCGACGTGACCCACGACCTCACCACCCTGGTGCCCCTGCCGGTGCTGATCCCGCTGTGCGCCGCGGGCCTGGCCCTCGCGCTGCACCGCCACCCACGGGCGCAGCGCACGATCAGCGTCGTCGCCCTGTCCCTCATGCTCGCGGCGTCGCTCGGGCTGCTCGTCGCGGCGGACGGCGGGCCGCTCGTCGTCGACGTCGGCGGGTGGGCCGCGCCGGTCGGCATCAACCTGGTGGCGGACCGGCTCGCCGCGCTCATGCTGAGCGTCTCGGGCGTCGTGCTGCTCTGCGTGCTCCTGTACTCCCTGAGCGAGGGCATGACGGAGAGCGCGGACGGGTTGCCGACGCCCGGGGGCGAGGACCCCATCCCCGTCGCGATCTACCACCCGACGTACCTCGTGCTCGCCGCGGGCGTCGCCAACGCGTTCCTGTCGGGCGACCTGTTCAACCTGTACGTCGGCTTCGAGATCCTGCTCGCGGCGTCGTACGTGCTGCTCACGCTCGGTGGGACGGGAGCGCGGATCCGCGCGGGCGCGGTGTACGTCGTCGTCTCCCTGCTGAGCTCGATCCTGTTCTTCGTGGCGATCGCGCTCGCGTACGCGGCGACGGGCACGGTGAACCTGGCGCAGCTCGCGCAGCGCATCCCGGAGATCGACCCCGGCGTCGCGCTCCTCCTGGAGCTGCTGCTCCTGCTCGCCTTCGGGATCAAGGCGGCGATCTTCCCGCTGTCCGCCTGGCTGCCCGACTCCTACCCGACCGCCCCCGCCCCCGTCACCGCCGTGTTCGCCGGCCTCCTGACGAAGGTCGGCGTCTACGCGATCATCCGGACGCAGACCCTCCTGTTCCCGGACTCGCCCGGCGTGGACCGGGTGCTGATGGTGCTCGCCCTGCTCACGATGGTGGTCGGCATCCTCGGCGCGGTCGCCCAGGACGACCTCAAGCGTCTGCTCTCCTTCACGCTCGTGAGCCACATCGGCTACATGATCTTCGGCGTCGGGCTCGCGTCCGAGGCTGGCATGGCCGCGGCCGTCTTCTACGTGGCGCACCACATCACCGTGCAGACCGCCCTGTTCCTCGTCACGGGCCTCGTCGAGCGCCGCGCGGGCACCACGTCGCTGGACCACCTCGGCGGTCTCGCCCGCGTGGCGCCCGGACTCGCGGTCCTCTTCTTCATCCCCGCGATGAACCTCGCCGGGATCCCGCCGCTGTCCGGCTTCCTCGGCAAGGTCGGCCTCCTCGAGTCCGGCGTGCGCGACGGCGGCACCCTCGCCTGGGTGCTCGTCGCCGGCTCGGTCGTGACCTCGCTCCTGACGCTGTACGCAGTGGTCAAGGCGTGGAACAAGGCCTTCTGGCAGGAGGTGCCCGCGGGCGTGACGCGCGACGTCCGCCTGCCGCGGGGCATGGTCGGCCCGACGACGGCCCTGGTCGCCTTCGGGGTCCTGCTCACCGTCGTCGCCGGGCCCCTCTACGGGTACGCGGACCGTGCGGCCCGCACCTCGATGGACGGGCACACCTACGTGGACGCGGTCTTCCCCGGCGGCTCCGAGCGCGGTCGCGGCGAGTCGCCCGAGGCCGGTGGGGGTGACCCGTGAGCCCGTCGACCCGCCGCGCGCCGTGGCGCCAGTGGCCCGCGGTCCTCGTGCTCGCCGCGATCTGGGTGCTGCTGTGGGGTTCCCTCTCGTGGGGCACCGCGCTCCTCGGGCTCGCGGTAGCGGTGGCCGTCGTCTGGTTCCTCCCGCTCCCGCGCGTCGCGACGAGCTGGACCATCCGGCCCTGGGGACTGTGCGTCCTCGTCGGCCGGTTCGGCGCCGACCTCGTCGTCGCCTCCTTCCAGGTCGCGTGGCTCGCCCTCCGGCCCGGGCCCGGCCCGCGCGGCGGCGTGGTCGGCGTCCGGCTGACCCACCCGGGGACCACGCACCAGGTGGTCACGGCCGAGCTGGCCTCTCTCGTCCCCGGGTCCGTCGTGGTCGAGCTCCGGCCGCACGACCGCACCGTGTACCTCCACGTCCTCGACCTGGCGCTGGCCGGCGGCACCGACGGCGTGCGGCGCGACATCCGCGCGCTCGAGGCCCGCGTGCTGCGCGCGTTCCCGCCGAAGAAGGAGTCGTGATGGGCGTCGTCGCCATCGTGGCCGCCGCGCTGCTCGCCGTCGGGGCGGCGCTCGCGGTGGTGCGCGTGGAGCGGGGGCCGTCGATGCTCGACCGCACCATCGCCTTCGACGTCCTCACCACCATCCTCGTCGGGGCGATCGCGCTCGAGGCGGCGTGGTCCCGGCGGACCGAGAGCATCCCGATCCTCGTCGTGCTGTCGCTGGTCGGGTTCGTCGGCTCGGTCGTGATCGCGCGGTTCGCCGCGGTCGAGCCCGAGGGAGCCGACGCGCCCGGCGCGGACGGGATCCCCCCTGTCTCCCCGGGCGAGGAGCGCGCCGCTCTCGGTGCGGAGCGTGTCGGTGAGGAGAGAGGGGGAGGCGAGTGACCGGCGTCGGACAGGACGTGTGGAACCTGGTCGCGGACGTGCTGGCCGGCGCCTGCCTGCTGCTGGGCGCCTTCCTGGCGTTCTCGGCAGGCGTGGGCGTGCTGCGGTTCGGGCATCTGCTCGCGCGGATGCACGCTGTCACGAAGCCGCAGGTCCTCGGGCTGATCCTGCTGCTCCTCGGGGTCGCGCTGCGGGTGCGGAGCTGGTCCGCGGTGGCGATGCTCGCGCTCGTCGTGGCGTTCCAGCTCCTCACGTCGCCGGTGGCGGCGCACATGGTGGGACGCGCGGGCTTCCGGACGGGCAAGGTGCGCCCCGAGGACCTGGAGGTCGACGACCTGACGGACGAGCGCGCGGGTTAGGCTCCCCGCGTGCTCGGCAGCGTGCTCGACCGGATCCCCGCCCCCGCCCTGTTCGTCTTCTCGGGGCTGACCCAGTACGCGGGGGCGGCGGTCGCTGTCGGGCTGTTCGCCCGCCTCGGTGCGCCCGACGTCGGCTGGTGGCGCATCGCGCTCGCCGCCCTCGTGCTCGTGGTGTGGCGGCGCCCGTGGCGGCGCACCTGGACGCGCCGGGACCTCGCGTGGTCGGCCGTGTTCGGGATCGTGCTGGCCGCGATGAACATCGCGTTCTACGTGGCGATCGACCACCTGCCGCTCGGGACCGCCGTCGCGATCGAGTTCTGCGGCCCCGTCGCGGTGGCCGCCGTGACCGGCCGGGCGTGGCGCGAGCGGGTCGCGATCGTGGTGGCCGGTGCCGGCGTCGTGCTGCTCGCGGGGGTCACGCTGGAGTCGGGCCTGCCGCGCGACGACGTCGTGATCGGCCTTGTCGCCATCCTCGCCGCGGCGGCGTGCTGGGCGGGATACATCGTGCTGGGGCGCCGGGTCGCGCGGGCCGGTTCCGGGGTGGACGGGCTCGCCGTCGGGATGGCCGCGGGGTCGCTCCTCTTCGCGCCGTTCTTCGTCGGCTCCGGCGGGGCTGTGGTCTCAGACCCTGCGCTGCTCGTGCTGCTGCTCGTCGTCGCCGTCTGCTCGTCCGTGGTGCCGTACGGGCTCGAGCAGGTGGTGCTGCGGCACCTGAGCGCGGCGACGTTCGCGGTGCTGCTCGCGCTGCTGCCGGCGACGGCCGCGGTCATCGGGGCCGTGATGCTGCGACAGGTGCCGACGTGGCCCGAGCTCGCGGGGCTGGTCCTGGTGTCGGGGGCGATCGCCATGACTGCGCGGGCTGCGCCGAGGGTCGGCCCGCCGAAGTAGAACCTGCCGACGTCGGGCGGCGGTTCTGCTCCGGCGGCGGCGTGACGGCCTGACGTCCCGGCATTGGGGCTAGAGGTACTGGCCCGGGGACGTGTGGGGCTGCTGGTCCTGGTCCTCCGGGTGCGGGGCCGGTCCTGCCGGGCCGAAGGCGATCGATCCCGGCGGGAGGGCGCGACGCATCTGCGAGAGCTGGGCCTGCGCCGCCATCTGCTGCGCGACCAGGGCCGTCTGGATCCCGTGGAACAGGCCCTCCAGCCACCCCACGAGCTGCGCCTGGGCCACGCGCAGCTCCGCCTCCGACGGCACCGCCTCGTCCGAGAACGGCAGCGTGATCCGGTGCAGCTCCTCCATGAGCTCCGGCGAGAGGCCGTCCTCGAGCTCCGCGAGAGAGCGCTCGTGGATCTCCGCGAGACGCGTGCGCGCGGCCTCGTCGAGCGGCGCTTCCCGCACCTCGTCGAGGAGGCGCTTGATCATGCTGCCGATGCGCATGACCTTCGCGGGTTCCTCTATCTGGGAGACGACGCCCTCGGCGCCTTCGCCCTTCGCCTTGTCATCCTCGCCCACGGGGATCTCGCGCCCGTCCGGGGTCACCACGAGCGGGTGGATCGCGGGGCGGGGCGCGTCGCCGGACGGCTCGTCCGGGTCGACGGCGACCGCGTCCGTGGGATCTTCGGACAAGTCCACGGGCATGGGGTCGACAGGGGCGACATGCGCCTCGGCGGTCTTCGCAGGTCCGGTCTCGTCGGTCATACGCACAGTCTTGCGTGAACGGCCCGCGCAGGACACTGCGCGGGCCGTCCACTTTCCTTCGTCCGAGGTCAGCTGCACCTCCGGCTCAGACGACGATGTTGTCGGTCGCCTGAGCCTGCGGTTCCGCGCAGGGCGAGTGCCTCGTTCCTCGGCCCTCACCCTGCGCTGCACCTCCGGCTCAGACGACAGGCGTGCCGTGCGTGTGGAACGAGTCGATCGTCTTCAGTCCCCACGCCTGGCCCCTGGCGCGCTCGGCCACGGTCCAGTTGATCGTCTTCCAGTCCGGGGCCAGGATCAGGCGCGCGCCGGCGTTGCAGAGCTCGATGCGGTTGCCGCCCGGCTCCCAGACGTACAGGAAGAACGTCTGCTGGATGGCGTGCTTGTGCGGGCCGGTCTCGATGTGGATCCCGGCCTCGAGGAACACGTCGGCCGCCCGGAGGATGTCCTCGCGCGTGTCCGTCGCGAACGCGACGTGGTGCAGCCGCCCGTGCGAGCCGGTCCGGTCCGAGGTGTAGACCAGGTCGTACGACGTGTTCCCGAGGGAGAACCAGATCGCGGCGGGGGCGCCCTCGTCCGTGACGATGCGCTCGGTGCAGCGCGCGCCGAGGACGTCGCCCAGGAAGTCCGAGACAGGCGGCACGTCACCGGTCAGGTAGTTGACGTGGTCGAGCCGGCGCACGTTCGCACCACGGCCAGGGAAGGCCGCTGCCTGGTTCTTCAGAGCCGGGACGTCCTCGTCGGCCTCGTACCAGTCGACGTCCCAGTACAGGCCCATCGGGTGGCCGTCGGGGTCGTCGAAGAGCAGCACCTCGCCGAGACCCCGCACGGACGCGTCGGTTCCCCGCCAGTACGGGGTCTGGTGGAGCGAGGCGCGGAAGCGCTCGAACGCCGCCGGGCTCGCCGCGCGCAGGTAGGTGCGGCCGACGCCGGCCTGGTCCCGCTGGACGAGGCGCAGGGTGTACGACTGGTAGTCGTCCCACGCGTGCACATGGACCGCGCCGTCCTCGCGGTGCACCTCGCGCATCGCCATGAGGTTCACGAAGAAGTCGCGCGTCTCCTCGAGAACCGGCGTGTAGAGCTCGATCGGGCCGACGTGCGCGATGTCGCGACGGCGCTCCGGGTCGTGGGTCAGCAGGGGGTCGCCGAGGGCGGTCATGTCGTGGTCCTTCGCTGAGTGGGGGTTGCGGCGGCCGGGCGGGGCCAGGTGACGCCGTCGAAGAGCTTGCGCGCGGTGCGGACCACCGTGCTGCGGCGCACGGTCGTGGCGGGGCCGGAGCCGGCGAGCTCGATGCCGACGTCGAACGAGCCGGTCGGGTGCTCGATGCGGTGGGTCGCGCCCTCGACGATGCCGTGCGCCACGGTGCCCTCGGCGAGGACGCCCGCGGCGACCGACACCGCGCCGAGCACGCCGATCGCGTCGTGGACGCGGTGCGGGACGAACGTGCGGGTGGTGACGAGGCCCCCGTGCCGGGCGGGGGAGACGATGGTCAGCTTGGGCACCGTGGTGCCCGAGACGTCGCCGAGACCCATGGCGGGTCCCGCCTCCGCGCGCACGGCCTCGAGCCGCGTGCGCAGGGCTGTGTCCGCCTCGAGCGCGGCGGGGGACTCGGTGCCCTCGAGGCCGAGGTCGGCGGCTCGCAGCAGGACCACGGGCATGCCCGCGTCCACGCAGGTCACGTCCACTCCGGCGAGGGTGTCGACGAGCCGGCCAGTCGGGAAGACCGGGCGGTCGCCGCCTGGGAACGAGATCGTGATCGTGGCCGCCGGAAAGGGGGTTCCGGCCATGACCTCGTCGCCGTCGTACCGAACCGCGCCGCCCGTGGTGGGGACGTCCGCGACGGCGACCTGCACCACCGGGTTGAGCATCCGGATCCGCACCGTGGTGACGTCGCCCGCGACCGGGACGAGTCCCCGCTCGACGGCGAACGGGCCCACGCCCGCCAGGATGTTGCCGCAGGGCTGCCGGTCGGTGACGACCGGCTGGTCCGGCACGACCTGCAGGAAGAGGTGGTCCACGTCCGCGTCCGGGGACGACGACGGCGACACCACCGCGACCTTGCTCGTCAGGGGGTGCCCGCCGCCGAGCCCGTCCACCTGGCGCGGGTCGGGGGAGCCCATGATCCGCAGCAGGAGGTCGTCGCGCTCCGCCGGGTCCGCGGGGAGGTCGGCCGCGAGGAAGTAGGCGCCCTTGGAGGTGCCGCCGCGCATGAGGAGGCAGCGGACGCCGTCGTCGGCGGAGGTCATCGCGCGTCCTCGAGCCGGTCCACGTAGACGACGCCGAGCCGCTCCAGGAGCGGGCGCAGGTCGTACATGTCGAGGCCGAGCGTCCCGGACGCCAGCGTCGCGCGCTTGGCCTCCTCGTTCGCGGTGCGGGCCTCGGCGGCCGCCGCGACCTCGGCGGCGCGGGCCGCGGGGACGACCACGACGCCGTCGTCGTCGGCCACGACGACGTCGCCCGGGCGGACGAGCTGACCGGCGACGACCACGGGGACGTTCACCGAGCCGGGCGTGGCCTTGACGCAGCCCTGCGCGTGCACGGCGCGCGACCAGACCGGGAAGGGCATCTCGCGCAGGGTGGCGACGTCGCGCACCCCCGCGTCGATGACGAGGCCGAGCACGCCGTGGGCCTGCAGCGACGTGGCGAGCAGGTCGCCGAAGCAGCCGTCGGTCGAGTCGGAGGTCGTGGCGACGACGAGGACGTCGCCGGCGCGGCAGGTCTCGACGGCCGCGTGGAGCATGAGGTTGTCGCCTGGCGGGCTCAGCACGGTGACGGCGGACCCGGCCACGGCGGCGCCGGGTACCCGGGCCTGGACGCGCGGCCCGACGAGGCCGGTGCGCCCGGCCGCCTCGTGCACGGTCGCCACGCCGGCGGTCCCGAGGCGGGCGACGACGTCGGCCCGCGCCCGGTCGACCTCACGGACGACGACGTGCTGCGCCATCAGGACAGCTCCGACGTGACCTGCGGGTACACCCGATGGTAGGCCTCGGCAAAGGTGTTCACCGGGAGGCCGAGGTTGGGGCCGCTGTTGCGCTTGGCCTGGACGCCGCGCCGCTTGCCGAGGTCCGTGTAGTACTCGACGAGGTGACCCTGTGCACCCATGGCCTGCATCGCCGCGACCTTGCGCTCCCACACCTCGGTGATGTCGAGCAGCACGTCCGGGACGAACCCGGAGACCTCCGGCTGGTGCGGCTCGAAGCAGAAGACCGGCGGGGCGCCGATGACGTCGCCGGTACCGACCACCCCAGGGGCCTGGGCGAGCACGCGGGCGTGCCGGGCGATACGGCCGGCCTCCGGGTGGTCCATGTTGTACGGGTCCTCGGGGGCGTGGGTCAGCACGACGCCGGGCTGCACCTCGCGGTAGAGCTCGACGAGGCTCGTCAGCAGCTCCGGGGTCTCGCGCAGGGGATAGTCGCCGGCGTCGAAGAAGTGCACCTCGCCGCCGAGGATCTCCGCGGCCGTCTCTGCCTCTGCCCGGCGGACGTCCTTGATCTCCTCCAGGGTCTTGCCGGCGCGCCAGGCGGCGGCCGACTCCCCGCGCTCACCGAACGACAGGCAGGCGATGACCGCCCGCTGACCGCGGCACGCCGCCTGGGCGAGGGCGCCGCCGGCCCGCCAGACGAAGTCGCCTGGGTGCGCGGTGACGACGAGGAGCGGAGACTGCTCCGCCATGGGTCCTCCTGTATGAGCGACGTCAGGGCGACCACCCGAGACGATCTGTCATGATGTGCCGTGATGATGGTCGACAAGATTGTCGACAATCTTGTCGACGAGACCGAACCTAGCAGACGGAGAACCTTGACAGTGGGCGGTACCGACGGCGTGCGCACGGCGCTGCGCGACGCGATACTGCGCGGCCGCTACGGGCCCAGGCAGCGGCTCATCGAGGCGGAGCTCGCCGCCGACCTGGGTGCCGGCCGCTCGGCCGTGCGCAGCGCGCTGCTGCAGCTCGCGTCCGACGGGCTCGTGGAGATCCAGCCGAACCGGGGTGCGCGCGTCCGGGAGATCCCCATCGCCGAGGCGATCGAGATCACGGAGATCCGCCAGGCCGTCGAGAGCCTGGTCGCGGCCCGGGCCGCCGAGCGGATCGACGACGCGCAGGCGGCCGAGCTGCGCGACCTAGGCGAGCGGATGGCCGCGGCGGTGCGGGCCGGCGAGCTCATGACCTACTCCGACCTCAACGCGTCCCTGCACGTGCGGCTCCGGGAGATCGCGCAGCACGCGACGGCGACCCGGATCGTGGACCAGCTCAACGGGCAGCTCGTCCGGCACCAGTTCCGGCTGTCGCTGATGCCCGGCCGGCCGGGGGTCTCGCTCGGGGAGCACCTGGCGATCGTCGACGCGGTCCTCGCCCGGGACCCGGAGCGGGCGCGGGCGGCGATGGCGGCGCACATCGGGAGCGTGATCGCCACGCTCGCGGCACTGCGCGACGAGGCGTGATTTTTCAGATTGGCGAAGGAATTGGTCGATATATGTCAGGGAATGAGCAGCACTTTGCCGAATGCTTCACCGGATTCGACCAGCAAATGCGCAATCTCCGCTTCTTCGAACGGCAATCGCGCGTGAACGACAGGTTTCACCCGGCCCTGCTCGACGAGCGGCCACACGTGCTCAAGGACGTCGGCCACGACGCGCGCCTTCTCCTCGGCGGGGCGTGAGCGGAGCGTCGTCCCGGCGACCGTGCCGCGCTGGGCGAGGAGCGCGCCGAGGTCCAGCTCCCCGCGGCGCCCCTGCTGCAGGCCGATCACGACGAGGCGGCCTCCCCGCGCCAGCGCCCGCACGTTGTCGGCGAGCCCGCCGCCGCCCAGCACGTCGAGCACCACGTCGGCCCCGTGGCCGCCCGACGCGGCGCGGACCGCCGCCACGACGTCCGCCGAACGGTGGTCGATCGCCACCTCCGCGCCGAGGTCGCGGCACCGGGCGGCCCGTTCGGGGCCGCCGGCCGTGGTCAGGACGCGCGCCCCCAGCGCGGCGGCGAGCTGCACGGCGATGGTGCCGATGCCGCCCGAACCGCCCTGCACGAGCACCCACTCGCCCGCCTGGAGCCGGCCCACGGTCACGAGATTGTCCCAGGCGGTGCACACCGCCTCCGGCAGGGCTGCCGCGTCCACGAGGTCGATGCCCCGCGGGACCGGGAGCACCTGGGTCTCGCGCACGCAGACCTGCTCCGCGTATCCGCCGCCCTCCAGGAGCGCGACGACCTCATCACCAGGACGCCACCGCGACACGCCGCGTCCGACACGCACGACGCTTCCTGATATTTCCAGGCCGGGCCAGTCAGGGGCGCCTGCCGGAGCAGGGTAGTATCCGGCCCGTTGTAGCAGGTCAGCACGGTTCACTCCGGCTGCGGCAACCTCGATGATGATCTCGTTCGGACCCGGATTCGGGTCGTTCAGGGACGAAACGGAGAGTTTCCCTGAGGGGCCGGATCCGGATATCGTGACGGCTCGCACATCGATGGAGCCTACTCATGCGTGCCCTCAGGGTGTCGTTCGTGAGTCCCTGTCGCCTGTAACTTGTACGCATTGCCGAGGAATGCGGTCGCTGTCAGGCCGACCTCGTCCACGGATCAGTGATGGAGAGAGGTACCCATGCTCCGCAGGTTGGGTGTCCGCGGGAAAATCCTTGCGACGCTTGCCACGCCTGTCCTCGTCCTGGTCGTCCTGGCCGTCTACATCGTCGGTCAGTCGGTGCTGGACGCGCGTACCGCGTCCCAGACCGCCACCATCATGGACGCGCTCGAGTACCAGGACACGGCGGGCTCGGCCTATGCACAGGAACGTGCGCTGGCGGTTCTCGCGCGGGCCGGCAACCAGGAAGCGCTCGCCATGCTCACGCAGGCGATGCCGGACCTGGACGAGGAAGGCAAGCCCATCACCGACGCGAGCGGCGCCCCGCAGATGGGCCCGTCCGCTCAGGAACGGACGAACCTCGCCCTCGACGAGCGCGACGACTTCTTCCGGGGACTGGACATCGCGGCGCTCGACCCGCAGGTCCAGGATGCGGTCGACAAGACCATGGGGGACCGTGAGGGCGTCCTGGAGCTCCAGGGGCAGACCGCCGGCCTCCTGCTGACCCCGGGCGCCACGGCCGACGAGTACACCTCGTACATCGACGGGGCGCTCGACGTCGCCCGGCAGCTCGCGGACACCTCCGGCGACCGTGAGCTCGCGCTCCGCCTCGAGGCGTACATCTCGATGGACGACGCGATGCTGACCAACACGCTGGAGCGGCCGTTCGCCCAGATCTACATGGGCAAGCTGCAGGCCTCGATGACGCCCAGCGCTGCCGAGACCACCAACCTTGCGACGCTCGCCAACACCCTGAACATCCAGGTCGACACCGCGCAGCGGTACATGGACCGCCTCGGCTTCAACTTCGAGGTCGCGCCGCTGACCGGCGACTACCTGACCGGTCACGAGACGTTCGCGCAGTCCGTGGCCACGCAGAACTCGGTCTGGTTCGCCGGGTTCGCCGACGCCTCGAACAAGTGGGTCGTCGACAACCGCCTGGTGCGCGACGAGCTCCGCGCGGACGCCACCGCCTGGGCGCAGGCCGAGTCCGAGCTCGCGTCGCAGCGCGCCATGGCAACCGCCGTCGGCGCGCTCGTGATCGTCGTGATCTCGATCATCACCGCGCTCGTGATCGCCCGTCGCCTGGTGAGCCCGCTGCGCCGCCTCACCGACGCCGCCGGTGACGTCCGTGACCGCCTGCCCACCCTGGTGGAGCAGGTGTCGGTGCCCGGCCAGGGCCCGAGCCTCGAGCTCGAGCCGATCCCGGTCGAGTCGCTCGACGAGATCGGTCAGCTCGCCGCCGCGTTCAACGACGTGAACCGGACCACGATCGAGGTCGCCCGCGAGCAGGCCGCCCTCCGTGGCTCCATCGCTGAGATGTTCGTCAACGTCGCCCGTCGTGACCAGGTGCTGCTGAACCGCCAGCTCGCGTTCCTGGACGACCTCGAGCGTTCCGAGGAAGACCCGTCGACCCTGTCGAACCTCTTCCGCCTCGACCACCTCGCGACCCGTATGCGCCGCAACGCCGAGTCGCTGCTCGTCCTCGCCGGGATCGACTCGGGCCGCCGGGTGCGCCAGCCCATGCCGGTCTCCGACGTGATCCGTACCGCGTCCTCCGAGATCGAGCTGTACGACCGCGTGCGCCTCAACCTCGTCGTGGACCCGCTGATGCTGGGCCACAACGCGCTGAACGCCGCGCACCTCCTGGCCGAGCTCCTGGAGAACGCGACCATGTTCTCCGAGCCGCACACGCCGGTGGACGTCACGACGTCGCGCGACTCGTTCGGCGTCACCGTCATCGTGCGCGACCACGGCCTCGGCATGACCGCGGACGAGCTCACGGAGGCCAACCGCAAGGTCACGAGCCGCGCGGCCTCGGACGCCGTCGGCGCCCAGCGCCTGGGCCTCTTCGTGGTCGGCCGCCTGGCGGACCGCCTCGGTGCGTCGGTCGACTTCGCGAGCGGCCAGGACGGCACCGGCACGCAGGTGACGGTCCGCTTCCCCGCGGTCCTGTTCCTCCCGGACGACGCGGTGCCGCTGCCCCAGCCCACCGACCCCCTGGAGGCGGCGACCCAGGCCGCGGCCGCGCAGTACCAGGGCATGCCGGGCGGTCAGCCGGGCAGCACGGCGTACCAGAACCCTGCGCCGGCCTTCGCGTCCGGTCCGTCGACCACGTCGATGGCCACGCAGCAGAACCCGGCCCCGGCGTTCGGCGGCAACTTCGGGGGCAACGCGGCGCAGCCGCTGCCGAGTGCGACGAGCTCCCTCGTCGCCCAGCCGGAGGCGCCCGTCGCCGTCCCTGTCGACCTCGACGCGCTCACCGACGGCACGACGGCCCTGGGCCTGGCCCGCCGGCGCACCTCGCGCCCTGGCGAGGGCTCGCCGAGCGAGCGCTTCCCCATGCAGACGGCGACCGGCTCGATCGTCCTGCCGCCGCTGGTCACGCCTGAGCTGCCGACGGACATGCAGCCGTCGGCCGGCGACGACCAGTGGAGCCCGCCGTCGATGACGGACGTCAAGCCGTCGCCGAGCGCGCTGCCGAGCCGGAGCCGTAACGCCGCTCCGGCGCAGCCCCCGGCGCCGCTCTTCGAGGACGTGCCGGTGACACCGGTGCTGGACGTCGACCAGCGCAGCGCGCTGTTCTCGAGCTTCCGGTCGCTGAACACGATGGGCGTGCAGGACGCCTCGCCGCAGGCGCTCCAGCTCGACCCGATCACGCAGGACCCGGCCGCGCTGCCGGGCTCTGCGGAGGACACGAGCGTCATGCGCTTCCCGGCGAGCGGGCAGCCCTCGGTGGCTCCGCCGCCGCCGCCGGCGCCCGTGGCGGTGCCGCAGTACCCGGCGCCCGACCGGTCCTTCGGTCAGTCGTTCGGTCAGTCCTACGGCCAGCCGGGTCAGGCCTCCGGCGGGCAGAGCACGAGCCTCGGCTCCGTGGCCGCGCCCGACGAGGACGAGATCCCCGGGGACCTGCGCTACGAGGCGCTGCCCGCGTTCGAGGAGCTCATGGAGAACCTGCCGACGCGCCGGTCCATCCGTGAGGGCGGCAAGCCGGCGAACAAGCAGCGGGGCATCTTCGGGCGTCGCCCGAACGGTCAGCCCGCCACGGGCGAGCTGCGGACCTACCAGCCGGCCGAGCCGACGCCGGTGTCGCAGCCGCTCCCCGCGGTCGAGCTGCCGACGGTCTCGTACTCGCAGCCGTCGCCGTCGACCGGCTTCGGGCCCACGACGGGATACCAGCCCGCGGTGAACCCGGCTCAGGCCCCGGCCGACCCGGTGTACCAGAAGGGCTTCCAGGAGGGTTACGAGAAGGCGCTGCGCGAGTCGCAGCCTCCCGCGGCCCCGATGCCCTTCACCGGGCCGTCCCCGGCCGTCCCGGGCTCTGCGGTCCCGGCTGCGCAGCCCAAGATGAGCCCGGTGCCGGCCGCGTCGCAGGCGACGGTCCCCGTCGAGGGCTACGCGCCGGTGGAGAACTTCGGTCCGGTGGAGTCCTTCGCACCGGTCGAGAGCTTCGGTCCGGTGGAGTCCTTCGCACCGGTCGAGAGCTTCGGTCCGGTGGAGTCCTTCGCGCCGGTCGAGAGCTTCGCCTCGGCACCGGTGGCCTCACCGGTCACGGAGATCGTGCCGATCGCACCGAGGCCGACGGCGCCGCTGCCGGCCGAGGCAGCACCGGCCCGGGTGACGAACCAGTACTCCGAGCCCAACCGGGCCGGAGCCGGCTACGAGTCGCTGTCCTACGCCGAGCCGGCTCAGCCGGCCGCGGCACCGGCCCCCGCCCCGGCCCCGGCCGCCGGCGTGGCCGACACGCTGGACCCGCTGGACCCGGGATACGTCCGCGACTCCGTCGAGGCGCGGTCCGAGTGGATGGCGTCCGCCGTCCTCTACGAGGAGATGACGAGCCTCCTGCGCAGGGGGGCTTACCAGGAAGACGACGTGGTACCCGAGAACGACGCTTACCGTCCTGCTGCCCACACCCCGGAGCCGGCGGCTCCCAGCGGCCTGACCCGTCGCGAGCGAGGCGCCTCCGGAACCGGCGTGGGCGACACGGTCGACCGGCTCTCGGCCCGCATCGAACGTGATCCCGAGCAGCTCCGCTCCCGGCTGTCCGCATTCCAGTCGGCTACTGCGCGTGGTCGTTCGGAGGCCGACGCCGGGCGTGGGACGGAGAACGATCCCGGAAATCAGGAGGGGGCCTCGACGTGGGCACCCTCGACGATGAATCATGTCCCTGACTCAGCGCCGCAGTCGCGGTGACCAGCGCGTCTGTGGATTCTGACTAGGAGGAACAGAGAGTGACCCTCAGCACCGAAGCAACGAATTTCGGGTGGCTGCTCGACAACTTCGTGCGCACTGTCCCGGGGAGCCGCCACACGCTCGTGGTGTCCGCGGACGGCCTGCTCATGGCGATGTCGGACCAGTTGGACCGCACGAGCGCGGACCAGCTCGCAGCCATCGTCTCCGGCATGTCGAGCCTCACCCGTGGTGCCGCTCGCCAGCTCAACGGCGGGAACGTCCGGCAGTCCATCGTCGAGATGGACAACGGCTTCCTCTTCCTGATGAACGTCTCGAACGGGTCGGTGCTGGGCGTGGTTGCCGAGACCACGTGCGACATCGGCCTCATCGGCTACGAGATGGCCCTGCTCGTCTCCCGCACGGAGGCCACGCTCACCCCGCAGCTGATCGCGGAGATGCGTGGCAGCCTCCCGGTTGACGGGCAGTCCCGAGCCAACGTGGGATGAGGTCTCGACGATGACGTACGCACCTTTCGGTTCCCAGGGCGGTTATGGCGACGTCCACGAGACGTCGACGGTCCGTCCCTACGCGGTCACCGGAGGCCGGGTTCGGTCGGCCACGTCCGACCTGCCGCTCGAGGCCCTCGTGGAGGTCCTGCCCGGGGCGGTCAGCAGCTACGGTCTGCCCCCGGAGAAGCGCGCGATCCTCCAGCACGCCGCGCACACGTACGTGTCCATCGCCGAGCTCTCGGCCCTGCTTCGCCTACCCCTGGGTGTCGTGCGGATCCTCGTGGCGGACATGCAGGAGGAGGGGCACGTCACCGTGCACACCTCGACCCCGGTCAATGTCCACACAGGCCACGACAGCTCGAACTCTGGCCTGTCGCTGAGCGTCTTGGAGAGTGTTCTCAATGGCATTTCCGCCCTCTGACCGTTCGGGCCCGAGCTGGGCCCCGGTCTCCGGTCCGTCTGTCGGCGCGGCGGCGCCGGCACGGCAGAGCGTGCTCGGCGGGGGTGCGGCGCCTACGGCCGCCGCCGCCCCGACGCCGCCGCCCGCCAGGGCCGTCCAGGCGCAGCCGGCCCCGCCCGTGGTCCAGCAGCCCCCGGCCGCGCCCGCGGCCGCCAAGGCCCCGGCTGTCGCCCGCACCGCGCCGACCGTCGTGAAGATCGTCGTCGCCGGTGGCTTCGCCGTCGGCAAGACGACGTTCATCGGCTCGATCTCGGACGTGGAGCCACTGAACACCGAGGCCGCGATGACGGAGCACTCCGTCGGCGTGGACGACGCCGGCGGTGTGACGGACCGCAAGACCACCACCACGGTGGCCATGGACTTCGGTCGTGTCGAGCTCCCGGGTAACCTGTGGCTGTACCTGTTCGGCACGCCCGGCCAGGACCGCTTCCTGTTCATGTGGGACGACCTGGTCCGCGGTGCGATCGGCGCCGTGGTCCTCGTGGACACCGACCGCCTGGAGCAGTGCTTCCCGGCGATCGACTACTTCGAGTCGCGCAACATCCCGTTCGTCGTGGGCGTCAACTGCTTCGACGGCGTGGCCAAGCACCGGCTCGAGGACGTCCGCGAGGCGCTCCAGATCCCCGCGCACGTGCCGATGCTCTACACGGACGCCCGTTCGCGTGCCGCGACCAAGCAGACGCTCATCTCGCTGGTCCAGCTCGCCATGCGCGCGCTGCGGGCCGGCAAGGCAGCTCAGAGCTGACGCCCGCCGGTTCGCCGAGGTGGTCGCCCGACGGACGACCACCTCGGCGGACCTGTCGGCTCGGCTCGCTAGACTGGGCCGCCGCGGGGCCGCGCGTCGGTCGACCGCGAGGAGGGCTGACAGAGCGGCCTAATGTGACGGTCTTGAAAACCGTTGTGCGGCAACGCACCGGGGGTTCGAATCCCTCGCCCTCCGCCCCACCACCTCGGCAAGACCGTCAGGGCAGCCGGCTCAGGTGATGTCCACGATGCGCAGGCGCAGCGCGCCCGGGGCCGCCTCCGGCACCGCGGGTGACCGCGGCACCACCGGGGCGAGCCGCTGGTAGGGCGCCCCGAGCACCGGGCGCGGATCCTCCTCGTCCCGGTTGGGCCACAGCGCGCACGCGCGTTCCGCCTGGGCGGTGATCGTGAGCGACGGGTTGACGCCGAGGTTCGCCGTGACGGCGGAGCCGTCCATGACGTGCAGCCCCGGGTGCCCGAACGTGCGCAGGTACGGGTCGACGACGCCGTCCTCGGGCGTGGCGCCGATGGCGCACCCGCCCAGGATGTGAGCGGTCATGGGGATGTCGAAGGGGTCGCCGACCGTGCCGCCCGCCATCCCGCCCATGCGCCGCGCCATGTGGCGCACCGCTTCGTGCCCCTGCGGGATCCACGAGGGGTTGGGGGCGCCGGTGCCCTGGCGCGACGTGAGGGCACGGCCGAGGAGGCCCGGGCGCGTGTACGTCGTCAGCGAGTTGTCGCGGCTCTGCATGACGAGGGCGATGACGGTGCGCTCGGACCAGCGGCGCCAGTCGACGAGCATCGGCAGCTTGTCGAGGTTGCGAGCCAGCACGCCCAGCCAGCGCAGGAACCGCG
The DNA here is from genome assembly GCF_021568775.1 of Antribacter soli. GTDB lineage: Bacteria > Actinomycetota > Actinomycetes > Actinomycetales > Cellulomonadaceae > Antribacter > Antribacter soli. Next base: position 38,091 of record NZ_JAKGSG010000064.1, read on the forward strand.
AGCCGGGTCCCCCGTCCACGAGGACGTGCTGCAGGGCCGCCATCACGTTGGACCCGTGGCCGTAGCGGACGGGCTCCACGTGCGTGTTCTCGTCCGGGTAGAAGGACGAGGTGATCGCGACGCCTCGCGAGTGGTCGACGTCGGACACCCTGCGGGTCATCGAGCCGAGCAGGGCCTCCGAGTTGGTGCGCGTGAGGTGCCCGAGACGGGGCGACAGCCGGGGGAGGGCACCCGTGTCCTTCATGCGGTGCAGCAGCTTCTGCGTGCCGAGCGTCCCGGCGGCGAGGACGACCTGCCCGGCGGTGAACCTGCGCCGTCCGAGCCCGCGCGGCCGCCCCGTGCGGTGGCTGAGGACCTCGTAGCCGCCGTCGGGGAGGGGGCGGACGACGTCGGCTGTCGTGAGGGGGTGCACCTGCGCCCCGGCGTGCTCCGCGAGGAAGAGGTAGTTCTTCACGAGCGTGTTCTTGGCGCCGTGCCGGCAGCCGGTCATGCACTCGCCGCACTCGATGCAGCCGTGACGCTCGGGGCCGGCGCCGCCGAAGTACGGGTCGGCCGCGGTCTCCCCGGGCCGGGGCGCCGCGGCGCCCTCCGGCCCGAACCAGACGCCGACGCGCGCGGGACGAAAGGTCTCGGGCACGCCCATGTCGGCCGCCACCTGGCGCATCAGGTCGTCGGCGGGGGACCTGGCGTGGTACTCGACGACGCCGAGCATCCGCTCGGCCTGGTCGTAGTACGGCGCGAGCTCCGCCTTCCAGTCCGTGATCCCGTTCCACGCAGGGTCGGCGTAGAAGGGATCGAGGGGCCGGTAGAGCGTGTTGGCATAGACGAGGGACCCGCCGCCGACCCCCGCGCCGGCCAGGCACAGGACGTTGCGCAGCAGGTACAGGCGCTGGATGCCGTAGCAGCCGAGGGCGGGCGCCCAGAGGAACTGCCGCAGGTGCCACGAGGTCTTCGCGAACTCGTCGTCGGCGAAGCGACGACCCGACTCGAGCACGCCGACCCGGTAGCCCTTCTCCGTGAGGCGCAGGGAGGCGACGCTGCCCCCGAAGCCCGAGCCGATCACCAGGACGTCGTAGTCGTGGTCCATGTGGGAAACGTACCCGTTACTGAGGGGACCTTGAAGAAGCGCCCCGCTTTTGCTCCTTGGCCCCGGCGACCGGTACCCTGGGCCGCGCGGTGCCTGCACCGCGAGGAGACGTCGCATAGTCAGGTCTAGTGCGCCACCCTGCTAAGGTGGTAACGGAGCAATCCGTTCGAGGGTTCAAATCCCTCCGTCTCCGCCAGGAAGGCTCCGGCTGCGCATGACGCCCGGGGCCTTTTCTGATGCGACGCTCCTCGCGCGCCCGGTCGCGTGGCCTGTGTCACGAACCAGGAATCCGGTTTGGACACCCGGCCGGGAGGCGGTAGTGTTCTGGTCGGCCGGTCACCACGGTGGCCGTCGCACAATGCGCCCGTAGCTCAACGGATAGAGCATCTGACTACGGATCAGAAGGTTGGGGGTTCGAATCCCTTCGGGCGCACATTCCGAGAAGCCAGGCCCGACCAGCATCCATGCTGGTCGGGCCTGGCTCGTCTCTGGGCCCTCACGCTGACCTCACGCTGACCTCAGGCGCCTCCAGGGGCCCACGGTCGCCCGCGGGCGCACGCGGGCTGCCCGGGTGAAGCCCCGGCGCAGCCCGAGGCGCCGGCGCAGCAGCATCGCCGCGGCCTGGGAGAACGCGGGCCGCGTTGACCCGGGGGGCGAGTTCTCGCTACCTTCTCCCGGGCGCACCGTCCACCGGACGCCTGCCCTCGGCGGCAGGCGTGCGCGAGAACATGGCGCTCCGCACGGAGCGAGTCGCGAACCGCGTCGCCGGCAAACCACTGCCAGAAGGAGTCCCTCTCGTGCGTCGCCGAATGTCGATGACCGTGGCCGCCGCGATGGCGGCGATGACCTTCGTGCTGGCCGGCTGTGCCAGCTCCTACCAGGCGCCGACCGCTCCGCTCGCCCCCGGCGAGACCGCCGCGGCCGCCGAGGCCGACGAGGGCCGGGAGAACCTCACCCCGATCACGGTCGGCGTGCTTCCCATCGTCGACGTCGCCCCGCTCTACCTCGGCGTGGAGAAGGGGATCTTCGAGGATCACGGGATCGACCTCACGATCGACGTGGCGGCCAACGGCGGCGACATCATCAACAACGTGCTCTCGCGGCGGTGGCAGTTCGGCTTCTCCAACGTGCTGTCGATCGTCAGCGCCGGGACCTCGACCGGGAACATCAAGGTGGTTGCCGCCGGGAACTATTCGAGCGGCGACCCGGCCAAGGACTTCGGCGCGATCGTCGTCCCCGCGACCTCCAGCATCCAGGACGTCGGTGACCTCGCGGGCAAGAAGGTCGCCGTCAACGCGAAGCAGGGCCTCCTCGAGGCTACGGTCCGCCGCGTCGTGGACGCCGGCGGCGGCAATTCCGGGACGCTCAGCTTCGAGCCCATGGGCTTCGGCGCCATGCCCGACGCCCTCACGGCCGGTACCGTCGACGCGGCCTTCATCGTCGAGCCGCTGCTGTCGGTCGCCAAGGCGCAGGGCGCCCGGGAGCTGCCGAACAGCTCGTTCGGCACCGTCGACCCGAACCTCATGATCGCGGCCTACTTCGCGTCCAACGACCTGACGGTGACCGACCCCGAGATCGTCGAGCAGTTCGCCGACGCCATGAACGAGTCGCTGGGGATGGCCTCGCGGGACCCGGAGGCGGCCCGCGCGGTGCTCGACAGCTACACGAAGATCGACGCGGAGGTGAAGGCGGCCATGACGCTGCCGAAGTGGTCGCCGGTGATCTCCAAGGACTCTGCCGTGCTCCTGAGCGGGCTCGCCGGTACCTACTTCCAGATGAAGATCAATCCGGACCTCAGCTTCCCTTCTTGATCCACCCCTGATCCACGCCGCGGCGGCGTCGCCCGGGTTCTCGGCCGGTGGCCGGAGACCGGTGCGACGCCGTCGTCGTCTCCGGGACATGTTTCGGTGCTAGCGATATGCGCACTTTCACCCGGCCTATACCTTGATTCGGGCAAAAGTCGCGAAACGGTTACGGATCGTGCCCGACGTCACACGTGACGTTGACCCGAGGGTTCTCCAGTCGCTACGTTCTCTCTCGGCACATCCGTTCGCAGAGCGAATGGCCTTCGGTGGCCGATCCGGGTAAGACCGCGGTCCGTCTCGAAGGCGCTGCGGACCCGGCCGAATTCGGCAGATCACCTCCAGAAGGAGTCCTTTCGTGCGACACGCGAAGTCGTTCACGCTGGCTACGGCCGCCGTGGCCCTGACGTTCACCCTTGCCGCGTGCGGCAGCGAGGCACCCGTTCTCGAAGACCCGTCCGCGTCGCCGTCGGACGAGGCCACGGAGCTGGACGGCCTCACCCAGATCACGGTCGGCGTGCTGCCGATCGTCGACGTCGCCCCCCTCTACCTCGGTGTCGAGGAGGGCATCTTCGAGGAGCACGGCCTCGAGGTCGAGATCGTCAAGGCCGAGTCCGGCCCCGCGCTCGTCCCCGGCGTCACCTCCGGCGAGTTCGACTTCGGTTTCTCGAACGCCACCTCCCTCCTGCTCGCGCAGGCCGGCGGCAACGAGCTCCAGATCGTCGCGCCGGGCAACTTCGCCAACGCCGACGCGGCGAGCGACTTCAGCAGCCTCGTCGTGCCCGCGGGCTCGGCGATCGCCTCGGTCACGGACCTGGCCGGCAAGAAGGTGGCCGTCAACGCGCCGAAGAGCCTCCTCCAGGCGACGATCTCCAGCCAGGCCGAGGCCGCAGGCGTCGACCCGGCGACGATCGAGTTCGTGCCGATGGGCTTCGGCGAGATGCCGGCCGCCCTGGCGGGCGGCGCCGTCGACGCGGCGTTCGTCGTCGAGCCGTTCCTCACCATCACGAAGCAGGCCGGCGCCACGCCGCTCGACGTCGCGTTCGCGTCGCTCGACCCGGAGCTCATGGTCGCCGGCTACTTCACGACCGACGCCTACGCGACGGAGAGCCCCGAGGTCGTCGAGGCGTTCGTCGCGGCGATGACCGAGTCGCTCGAGCTCGCCCAGGGCGACTCCGACACGGTGCGCGAGGCCCTCGACCTCTACACGGAGATCGACCCCGCGGTGAAGTCCGAGATGACGCTGCCGACGTGGCTGCCCGAGGTCTCGGAGGACTCCCTCGAGCTGCAGGCGGAGCTCGCCCAGAAGTACGGCTTCAGCGAGGGTGCCGAGCTCGACCCCAGCGGTCTGCTCCCGTGACCACTCGCACCACCTTCCGCGTCCCCGGCTGGGCCCTTGGCCTGGCCGGGGTCGCGGTGCTCCTGCTCGTCCTGCAGGTCCTGCCTGTCGCGGGCGTCGTCGACCGGCGCTTCCTGCCGCCGGCGACGGAGATGTTCCAGGCGCTGTCCTCGTGGTTCGTGTCGCCGCAGTTCTGGACCGCCCTCGGGCAGACGCTCACGACCTGGATCACCGGTCTCGCGATCGCCTTCGTCGCGGGTACTGTCCTCGGGATCCTCATCGGCGAGATCCCGGGCCTGCGCGCTCTGACGGCCTCGACCATCGAGTTCCTGCGCCCCGTGCCCTCGGTGGCCCTGGTCCCGCTCGTCGTCATCCTGTACGGCCCGACGATGCAGTCGACGCTCATCCTGGTCGTCTACGCCAGCATCTGGCAGGTGCTCCTGCAGGTCCTGGCCGGGGTCGGCAGCGTCGACCCCGTCGCCGACGACACGGCGCGCTCCTACCGGTTCGGGCTGCTGACCCGGATCCGCACGGTCACGCTGCCGTCGTCCCTGCCGTACGTCATCACGGGCCTCCGCCTGGCCGCGACCGTCGCGCTCATCCTGACCCTCACGGGCGAGCTGCTGATCGGCACGCCCGGCCTCGGGAGCCTGCTCCTCATCGCCCGCGCCTCCGGCCAGTACGCGCTGATCTACGGGCTGGTGCTCGTGGCCGGCGCGCTCGGGCTCGCCGTGAACCTGGTGTTCCGCCAGATCGAGCGGTGGACCCTGTTCTGGCACCCGTCGATCCGCGGGGAGGTCGCCGCATGAGCGCCTCCACGCCTGCCGCCCGCGTGCTCCGCGCAGCGGGCCTCGGTCTCTGGAAGGCCGTCCTGTTCGTCCTGCTCCCGGCGGTCCTGGTCACCATCTGGTGGTTCGCCAGCGCCGGCAGCACGGACCCGCAGGTCCCGGCCCTCTCCGTCGTCCTCGAGAAGTTCTCCACCGTCTGGTTCACGGAACCGTTCTCGCAGAGCCTGTTCGTCAAGGCGGTCGTCCCCAGCGTGACCCGCCTCCTGATCGGGTTCGGGATCGCTCTCGTCCTCGGCGTCGTCCTCGGCGTCCTCATCGGCACCTTCCGCCCGCTGCGTGACTTCCTCGAGCCGGCGCTCGAGTTCTTCCGCGCCATCCCACCGCCCATCCTGGCGCCGATCCTCATGCTGTTCCTCGGGATCGACCACGCCCTGAAGATCGCGATCATCGCCGTCGGCGCGGTCTGGCCGATCCTGCTCAACACGATCGAGGGCGTCCGTGGCATCGACCCGGTGCTCAAGGACACGGCGCAGGCCTACCGGCTCGGACCGGCACGGCGCCTGTTCGCGCTGACCCTGCCCGGTGCAGGCCCGCAGATCTTCACGGGTGCCCGGCAGGCGCTCTCGATCGCCATGATCCTCATGGTGATCGGCGAGATGTTCGCCGCGTTCGACGGGATCGGCAGCGCGATCGCCACCTTCCAGGCGACGTTCGCGACCGCCTCCATGTGGAGCGCCGTCCTGATCCTCGGCAGCATCGGAGTGGTGCTCGCCCTGCTCTTCGGCGCGGTCGAGCGCGTCGTCCTCAAGTGGTACCGCGGGTACCTGCGAACCCAGCGTGGAGGTGCCTGATGGCCGGCAAGACTCACGGAGCGGATCTCTCGGTACGCAACGTCCGCAAGGTCTACACGGGACGTGGAGCGGCCGTGGAGGCCATCCAGGACCTGAGCTTTGACGTGAAGGCGGGCGAGCTCGTCTGCGTCGTCGGGCCCTCGGGCGCCGGCAAGACGACGCTCCTGCGGATCCTGGCCGGCCTGCTGGGCTCGACCAGCGGTGAGGTGGCGCTCGGTGGCGACCTCGTCAAGGGTCCGCCGCCCGGCATGGCTGTGGTGCTCCAGGAGTACGGCCGGTCGCTGTTCCCCTGGATGACGGTGGCGAAGAACATCGAGCTGCCGCTCAAGGAGAAGGGTGTGCCGAAGGCGGAGCGCAAGCGCCTCGTCCAGGAGGCGCTCGACGCGGTCAGCCTGGCCGACGCCGGCAGGTCCTACCCGTGGCAGCTCTCCGGCGGCATGCAGCAGCGCGTGGCGATCGCCCGTGCGGTCGCGTACGAGCCGCAGGTGCTCCTCATGGACGAGCCGTTCGCGGCGGTCGACGCCCAGACGCGGCTCGAGCTCGAGGACCTGGTGCGTGCGCTGTGGCAGCGGCTCGGCGTCACGGTCGTGTTCGTGACGCACGACATCGACGAGGCGGTGTACCTCGGTGAGCATGTCTTCGTGCTCTCCAACCGTCCGACGATCCTCCTGGAGAAGGTCACCATCGACCTCGGTGCGAACCGCGACCAGGTCGCGACGCGCACCCACCCCGAGTTCGGGCGCCTGCGCAACCACGTGTACGAGCTGGTGCAGCATGCCAAGAAGGGGGCGCGTTCTCTCGACGAGGCGGGGCTCGCCCCGGCGTGGCTGCCTGCGAACGGGGAGACGACGGTCCGGCAGCGGGAGCTGATCACGGCGCAGGCGCTGGCCGCCCCCGTCGTGGACGCGACCGCGGACGTCGACGACGCACCGGTCGACGATGCGGAGCAGGCGGGTTCGGCCGAGGCGTGACGTCGCGGCGGCGCCCGCGGGCCGCCGCCGCTCGTGGAGGCCGACGGGCCGGGGTGAGCATCTCGCCCCGGCCCGCGCTGCACCGGGCCAGGGGACGCGTCACGATCGGGAGGGCTTCCACGCGCGGGACGCTGACCATTCCGACATAGTTCGGGCAGAGAGCGAAAGGGGCATGCGTGCGAGCAACGGTCCGATCCGACCAGCCAGACGTCGACGGAGACCTGGTCCGAGGCGGTGAGTTCGTCCAGTCGCTGGAGCGCGGGCTGTCCGTGATCCGGGCGTTCGGGGCCGAGCGTCCGGCCCTCACGCTGAGCGAGGTGGCCCGCGTCACGGGCCTGAGCCGGGCGGCGGCCCGGCGGTTCCTGCACACCCTCGTGGAGCTGGGCTACATGGGCACCGACGGCCGCCAGTTCCACCTGCGGCCGCGCGTGCTCGAGCTCGGCTACGCGTACCTGTCGAGCCTTGGCCTGTCAGAGGTGGCGCAGCCGCACCTGGAGGCACTCTCCCTGGAGGTGGGCGAGTCGTCGTCGGTGGCGGTTCTGGACCAGGCCGACATCGTTTATGTGGCGCGCTTCGCCACCCACCGGATCATGACGACCACGATCCGCGTGGGGACGCGGTTCCCGGCGCACGTCACGTCCCTGGGGCGCGCGATGCTGGCGTTCATGGACGCCGCGGAGGCTGACGCGATCCTGGCGGACGTGGAGTGGACGCCGCTGACCCCGCACACGATCACCGACCCGGACGAGCTGCGGGCCGAGCTCGCGACGGTGCGAGCCCAGGGCTGGGCGTTCGTGGACCAGGAGCTGGAGGAGGGCTTGCGGTCCCTCGCGATGCCGCTGCGCGACGGGTCCGGCGAGGTTGTCGCCGCCGTCAACGTCTCCGTGCCGGTCCGCCGGGGACCGATCGACGAGGTGGTGGGGCAGCTGCTGCCGGCGCTGAAGCGGGCGGCGAGGGAGATCGAGGCCGATCTGGCCCGGATCGGCGGCTTCCCGCGGTGATATCGTGTTGTGCGCATCACGGACCCATGTTCGAGATGCGAACAACCGACGGCAGCACTGACGGGATGAATGCGATGACGCAGCTGAGGCAGGCGTTCGTCTACGACGCGGTCCGGACGCCTTTCGGGCGCTACGGCGGGGCCCTCGCGGGCGTGCGTCCGGACGATCTCGCGGCGTTCGTGGTCGGGGAGCAGGTGCGCCGGGTGCCGGGGCTCGACCCCGCCGTGATCGACGACGTGATCCTCGGCAACGCGAACGGCGCGGGCGAGGAGAACCGGGACGTGGCCCGCATGGCGGTGCTGCTCGCTGGCCTGCCGGTCAGCGTCCCCGGCGTCACCGTGAACCGCCTGTGCGGGTCCTCGCTCGAGGCCGCGGTGCACGCGGCGCGGGCCGTCCAGTCCGGCGACGCGGACGTGATCCTCGCGGGCGGGGTGGAGTCCATGAGCCGCGCCCCGTACGTCATGCTCAAGCCGGAGAAGGCGTTCCCGGCCGGCAACGCCGAGCTGGTGTCCACCACCCTCGGCTGGCGTCTGGTCAACGAGCGCATGGAGCCGGACTGGACGGTCTCGCTCGGCGAGGCCACCGAGCGCCTGCGTGAGAAGTACGGCGTCTCGCGCGAGCGGCAGGACGAGTTCGCGCTGAGGAGCCACCGCCTGGCGGCCCGCGCCTGGGACGAGGGCCGCTACGACGACCTGGTCACGCCGTACCCGGGCGCCGAGCTCGCGCGCGACGAGTCCGTCCGCGCCGACACCACCGCGGAGCGGCTCGCCGCGCTGAAGACGTCCTTCCGCAAGGACGGCACCATCACCGCGGGCAACGCCTCGCCGCTCAACGACGGCGCCTCCGCCGCGCTGATCGGCTCGGAGGCGGCGGCCGCCCAGATCGGCATGGACCCGCTCGCCCGCATCGCGGGGCGGGCCGCCGTCGCGAACGAGCCGCAGTACTTCGGCTACGCCCCGGTCGAGGCCGTGGACCGCGCCCTGGAGCGCAGCGGCATCACGTGGGACGACGTCGCCGCCGTCGAGCTCAACGAGGCGTTCGCCGCCCAGTCGCTCGCGTGCGTGGACGCGTGGGGCGTCGACCTGGACATCGTCAACGCGTGGGGCGGGGCCACGGCGCTCGGGCACCCGTTGGGCGCCTCCGGCACCCGCGTCCTCGGCACGCTCGCCCGCCGCCTCCAGGCGACGGGCGACCGGTGGGGCGTGGCCGCGATCTGCATCGGTGTCGGCCAGGGCCTCGCCGTCGTGCTGGAGAACGCAGGAGCGACCCGGTGACCCGGATCAGCGAGACCGCGCTCGAGGCCCTGGGCGAGATCCCGGACGGTTCCACGGTCATGATCGGCGGCTTCGGCTCGGCAGGGCAGCCGGTGGAGCTGATCGACGCCCTCGTAGAGGCGGGCCCGACGGGTCTCACGGTGGTGAGCAACAACGCGGGCAACGGCGACCTCGGCCTCGCGCACCTCGTCGAGCTGGGCCGCATCCGCAAGATCGTCTGCTCGTTCCCGCGCCAGGCCGACTCGTGGCACTTCGACGCGAAGTACCGCGCGGGCGAGATCGAGCTCGAGCTGGTGCCGCAGGGCAACCTTGCCGAGCGGATCCGCGCCGCGGGCGCGGGCATCGGCGCGTTCTACACGCCCACCGGCTACGGCACGCCGCTGGCGGAGGGCAAGGAGACCCGGGAGATCGACGGGAAGAACTACGTGCTCGAGTACCCGATCCACGCGGACGTCGCCCTGGTCAAGGCGCACCGTGCCGACACCGCCGGCAACCTCGTCTACCGCAAGACGGCCCGCAACTTCGGCCCGATCATGGCCGCCGCCGCGCGCCGCACCGTGGTGCAGGTGAGCGAGGTCGTCCCGGCGGGCTCGATCGACCCGGAGGCCGTCGTCACGCCCGGCATCTACGTGGACACCGTCGTCGCCGTCGGCGGGTCCACCGCGCTGCGGCAGGGCACGGGAGAGGCGACCTGGCAGGAGGTGGCGGGATGACCGCCGTCGGGCAGCACCTGAGCAAGGACCAGCTGGCCGCGCGCGTCGCGCGCGACATCCCCGCGGGTGCGTACGTGAACCTGGGCATCGGCCTGCCGACGCTCGTCTCCGACCACCTGCCCGCGGGGCGCGGCATCACCCTCCACACGGAGAACGGGATGCTCGGCATGGGTCCGGCGGCGACCGGCGCCGACGTCGACCCCGACCTCGTCAACGCCGGGAAGGTCCCCGTGACCGAGCTGTCGGGCGCCTCCTACTTCCACCAGGCGGATTCCTTCGCCATGATGCGTGGCGGGCACATCGACGTGTGCGTCCTCGGCGCCTTCGAGGTGTCGGTCTCGGGCGACCTGGCGAACTGGTCCACGGGCGCTCCCGACGCCATCCCCGCCGTCGGCGGGGCCATGGACCTCGCGGTGGGCGCACGGGACACCTGGGTGATGATGAACCTCCTCACCAAGGGCGGCGCGCCCAAGCTCGTGGAGCGCTGTGCACTCCCGCTCACGGGGGTCGCGTGCGTGTCGCGGGTCTACAGCGACCTGGCGGTCGTCGACGTGGGGCCCGACGCCGGGCCGGGACAGCACCTCGCCAGGGTGGTGGAGACGTTCGGCGTGACGCACGCCGAGCTGGAGGACCTGCTCGGGCTGGAGCTCGGTCGGGCTGACGGATGACGGGAGAACTGATGGACGCGGAGCGCACCCGGGTCGTCGTGGTGGGCGGCGGGCCGGCCGGCCTGCTGCTGTCGCACCTGCTCGCCGCGGACGGCGTGGACCACGTGGTCCTGGAGGCCCGGACCCGCACGGAGATCGAGAACACCCACCGTGCGGGCATCCTCGAGGCTGCCTCCGTGCAGACCCTCGTCGACGCGGGTCTCGACCGGGTCCTGCGCGAGGGCGACCGGCACGGCGGCATCGACCTGCGGTTCGACGGGGAGATGCACCACATCGACCTCGACGCGCTGACGGGGAGGTCGGTCTGGCTCTACCCACAGACGCAGGTCTTCAAGGACCTCGCCGACAAGCGGGCGGCCGACGGCGGCGACGTCCGCTACGGCGCTCGCGTCACCGAGGTGCTCGACCTCGACACCGCGGAGCCGAGCGTCGTCTACGAGCTCGACGGCGTGGTCCGCAGGCTGCGTGCCGACATCGTGGTCGGTGCCGACGGGTCGCGCTCGGTCTGCCGGCACCTCCTGCCCGAGTCGGTCCGCCGCTCCTATTCGACCGAGTACCCGTACGCCTGGTTCGGCGTCATCGTCGAGGCGCCCCGATCCGCGCCCGAGCTGGTCTACACCGCGTCCGAGCACGGCTTCGCGCTGGTGTCCCAGCGCACGCCCACCCATCAGCGGCTCTACTTCCAGTGCTCGCCCGACGAGGACCCGGCGGGCTGGAGCGACGAGCAGATCTGGGCCGAGCTGCAGCGCCGCGTCGCGGGGCCGGACGGCTTCGCCCTCAAGGAGGGGCCGGTCGAGGAGCGTGCCGTGCTGCGCTTCCGGTCGTCCGTCGTCGAGCCGGTCCGGCACGGGCGGATGCTGCTCGTCGGCGACGCCGCGCACACCGTCCCGCCGACCGGCGCGAAGGGGCTGAACCTGGCCCTGGCCGACGTCGTGCTGCTGCACGACGTGCTGTCGACCTGGTTCGCCCGCGGCGACGCCGCGCACGAGGAGCTGCTCGACGAGTACGGCGTGCGCGCCGCGCACCGCGTGTGGCGGGCGCAGCACTTCTCCGCGTGGATGAGCCGGATGCTGCACTCGCACCCGGGCGAGTCCGGCTTCGAGGCGCGACGCCGCGTCGCGGAGCTGCGGACGCTCGTGGAGTCGGAGGCGGGCCGCCGGTTCCTCGCGGAGGGCTACACGGGCTGGGGCCCGATCATCACGGAGGGAGCGAAGTGAGCACCACGGAAGCGGCACACGCTGCGCTGCACCAGGGCCCGGGCGAGGTGGCGGACGAGACCGCCGCCGAGCCGGAGGCGCCCGACACGCGGCTCGACCTCGCGGCGGAGCCGCAGGAGAAGCTCACGGCGGAGATCCGGCGGATCCACGCCGAGTACCGAGCCGCACGCGCAGCGGGCGCGCCCGAGGAGACGAGCGCGCGCCTCGACTTCCCGCCGTACCGCAGCTCGCTGCTGCGGCACCCGACGAAGTCGCTGGAGCTCGCGGACCCCGAGACGATCGAGCTGTACGCGCCGGTGTTCGGCGAGCGGGACATCAGCCCGCTCGAGGCAGACCTGACGATCCAGCACAACGGCGAGCCGATCGGCGAGCGCATCACGGTGCGCGGCCGCGTGGTCGACGGCGAGGGCCGTCCCGTGCGCCGTCAGCTCGTCGAGCTCTGGCAGGCGAACGCCGCGGGGCGCTACATGCACAAGCGCGACCAGCACCCGGCACCGCTCGACCCGAACTTCACGGGTGTGGGCCGCATGCTCACCGACGACGACGGCTGGTACCAGTTCCAGACCATCAAGCCGGGCCCGTACCCCTGGAAGAACCACTTCAAGGCGTGGCGGCCCGCGCACATCCACTTCTCCCTGTTCGGGACGGACTTCACGCAGCGCCTCGTCACCCAGATGTACTTCCCGGGCGACCCGCTGTTCCCCCTCGACCCGATCTTCCAGACCATCCCGGACGAGGCGGCGCGCGAGCGGCTGATCGCCACGTACGACCACGACCTGACGACGCACGAGTGGGCCACCGGGTACCGGTGGGACATCGTGCTCTCGGGCTCGCAGCGCACGGTGTTCGAGCAGGACCGGCCCGAGGAGGGCGACGATGAGTGACGTTCTCCGGCCGACCCCCGGCCAGACCGTCGGCCCGTTCTTCGGCTATGCGCTGCCGTACGAGCGCGGGAACGAGATCGTCGAGCCCGGCACGCCGGGCGCGGTCCGCGTGCACGGCACCGTGTCCGACGGCGCGGGCGCACCGATCCCCGACGCCCTCGTCGAGATCTGGGGCGCCGCGCCCGACGGCTCGGTGGTGCAGCGCAGCGGCTCTCTCCTGCGGGACGGCCTGTTCACCGGCTGGGGCCGTGCGGCGACCGACCGCGAGGGCGGCTACTGGTTCCGCACGCTCGAGCCAGGTCCGGTCGAGCCCGGCACGGCGCCGTTCTACGCGGTGGTGGTGTTCTCCCGCGGTCTGACGGACCGCCTGTTCACCCGGGCCTACGTGCCCTCGGAGGCGCGGGAGACCGACGCGTTCCTGGGCAGGCTGGGCGACCGGCGTCGTACGTTGGAGGCGGTGCGCGAGCCCGACGGCTCCCTCCGCTTCGACATCCGGCTCCAGGGAGAGGACGAGACGGTGTTCCTGGACTACACGCCGGCGCCGGGCGACGCTGCCCGTGCCTGACCTGGGCCTGCTCACCCCGGGCGCGGACCTGGCGCCGGGCTCGGCCGCCGTCGTCACCGACGACGTGGCGGTCCTGCGCGCGATGCTCGCGGCCGAGGTCGCGTGGGTCGAGGCGCAGGCCGCCTGTGGCCTGGTCGGTCCCGGCACGGCTGCGGCGGTGCGAGCCGCCGCGGCCGCCCTGCTGCCCGACGACGCACGCGCGGGGGCCGAGGAGCTCGTCGCAGCCGTCGCACGCGAGGCCGCCGCGACGGGGAACCCCGTCGTCCCGCTGCTGGCGCGGCTGCGGCCGGCCGTGGGGAAGCTCGACCCCGCGGCGACCGCTGCGCTCCACAGAGGACTGACCAGCCAGGACGTGGTCGACACGGCCTTGGTCCTCGTCGTGCGCGGCGCGGCCGCCGCCGTGGCGGCCGACCTCGGCAGGGTGCGAGCCGCCCTGACCCGGCTGGCCCGCGAGCACCGCTCGACGCCGGCCCTGGCCCGCACGCTCGCGCAGGCGGCCGTGCCCACCACGTTCGGCGCCCGGGTTGCGGGCTGGCTGCAGGCGGTCGCCGAGGCGGACGACCGCCTCGCCGCCGAGGCTGCCGCCCTGCCCGTCTCGTACGGGGGCGCGGCGGGCACGCTGGACGCCGTGCCCGCGGACCGGTTCGCCCTCGTGGACGCCTGGGGCGCGGCGCTCGGGCTGCCCGTCACCGCGGGCCCCTGGCACGTCACGCGGTTCCCCGTGGAACGCGCCGCCGCGGCGCTCGCCGGGGTATGCGCGGCGCTCGGCACCGTCGCCTCCGACGTGCTGCAGGGCGCGCGCCCCGAGTCGGGAGAGCTCCGGGAGCCGTCCGCCCCGGGCCGGGGTGCCTCCTCGACCATGGCCCACAAGCGCAACCCGGTCCTGTCGGTGCTGCTGCGCCGCTCGGCGCTCGCTGCCCCACCGCTCGTCGCGCAGGTCTTCACCGCCGCCGGCCTGGCCGTGGACGAGCGGCCCGACGGTGCCTGGCACGCCGAGTGGCCCGCCCTGCGAGACCTGGCCCGGCACGCGGTCGCCTCGGCGCACCTCGCGGCCGAGCTGCTCGAGGGCCTGACGTTCGACCGGGCGGCCGCCGCCCGCAACCTGGATCTGTACCTCGGCGAGGTTGCCGGGGGAGGCGAGCGACCGGCGTCGGGCAGCGAGGCCGGGCCCGGGCGAGACACGGGCGCCGCCGAGGCCGTGGTGGACCGCGTGCTGGCGCGCTACGCCGGCCCGCCGCCCGCGTGACAGCACCACCGTCCACGAAAGGAACCCTCATGTCTCATCCCGCCCTCGGCGCCGTCAGATTCGCCGTGCGGGACGCCTCGCGCCCGCTCGTGGTGGTCGGGCCGTCGCTCGGCACGTCGGTCGAGGCGCTGTGGCAGGACGCGGCGGCGCTGCTGACCGACGACATGGACGTCCTCGGCTGGGACCTGCCGGGGCACGGCACGTCGCCGGCCCTGGACGACCCGGCGTCGTACGAGGGGATGACCTTCGAGGCGATCGTGAAGGGCGTGCTCGAGGTCGTGGCGCGGGCCCAGGCCGAGCGGGGGGACGTGGGGGCGCCGTTCTGGTTCGCGGGCGTGTCCGCCTCGGGAGCCGTGGGCCTGCGGCTGCTGCTCGACGCGCCGGAGCGCGTCGCCGGGGCGGCCCTGATCTGCACCGGCGCGCGCATCGGCACTCCGGAGGGGTGGCACGAGCGGGCCGACCTCGTGGCCGCCGCCGGCACGCCCACCCAGGTGAGCGGCTCCGCGGAGCGCTGGTTCGCGCCGGGCTTCGTCGCGGCACAGCCGCAGGTAGCGACGCGCCTCCTGGCGTCCCTGCAGGTCGCGGACCGCTTCGCCTACGCCGCGGTGTGCCGCGCGCTCGCCTCGTTCGACGTGCGGGACCGGCTCGGCGAGATCACCGCGCCGGTCGTCGCGGTCGCGGGTGGCCACGACAGGCCGACGCCCGTGGCGTCGCTCGAGGAGATCGCGGCGGGTGTGCCCGGGGCCACCCTGACCGTCCTCGGCGACGTGGCGCACCTGGCGCCCGCGGAGGCTCCGGCAGAGGTTGCGGAGGCGGTTCGCCGCCTGGTCGGCCTGGTCCCACCGCTGCCCGACGACGTCGCGGTCGCCTCGGGCGCGCCCGTCACCGTCGCCCCAGGAGGCCGGACAGCTGCGGAGGCGCACGCGGAGGGCATGGCGGTGCGCCGCGCGGTCCTGTCCGATGCGCACGTCGACCGTGCCTCCGCCCGCACGACGGCTTTCACGGCCGACTTCCAGGACCTCATCACGCGGTACGCGTGGGGCGAGATCTGGACGCGGCCCGGGCTCGACCGCCGCATGCGCTCCGCCGTGACGCTGACGGCCCTGGTGGCCGGCGGGCACTGGGACGAGCTCGCCATGCACGTGCGTGCCGCCCGGCGCAACGGGCTGAGCGTGGAGGAGATCGGCGAGGTGCTGCTGCAGACCGCGATCTACTGCTCGGTGCCGACGGCGAACCACGCGTTCGCGGTGGCGCAGGCCGTCCTGGCCGAGGACGGGGAGATCTGAACGAAAAATTACCTGTCCGTGGTGGGCTTGCCGGTTTCTTGACGAGTTCGGCGCTCTGCGGGGATGGTCACGATGTGCGACTGGCGTCCGCGTGGTCCCTCGGGGCGCGAAAGTGGTCGCCTCTTGGGGGAAATGGCCTCTGCCAGGGCCGATGTGGTGGGCGCCACTGCCCGGCGGCTTTGACCCGGGCTGCAGGCTCGCGTACTGTTCTCGATGTCAGCCCGACAGGCCGACGGACAACCGAGAGATCGGGTGGCCGCGCCGGGGCTGGAAATCCCCTCCGAAACATCGGGTAGCATTGCGCCCCGAGCTTCGGAAAGGGAGCCGGATTTACGCCGGCGGTTCTTCTCCGAAAGATTCTGAGAATCGGACGGATTTGACCGGCCGAGAGAATCTGGTAAGCTTGAGAGGTTGCCCCGGACGGGGGCCGGAACGCAAGAGTGTCCGGTTCTTGACGGTGTGCGTCGGTTGTTTGAGAACTCAACAGTGTGCTTGATAGTCAATGCCAAATTTTTGTCCTCGTTTGGCTGGTGCGGCTGGGGGCTGGCTTTGTGGCTGGTTTCTGGTTGTGCTGGTTGA
>NZ_JAKGSG010000065.1 GCF_021568775.1 Antribacter soli
CCGAACCCGGAAGCTCAGCCCTTCAGCGCCGATGGTACTGCCCTGGTGACGGGGTGGGAGAGTAGGACGCCGCCGAACACCCTTCACGTGAAGGCCCGCACCCCCCGGTGCGGGCCTTCACGCATTTCCGCACCCGTGGCTATCCTTGCCGGGTGCGTAATGACCAGGCCCCCGCTGGGGCGGGCCTTCCCGAACAGATCGCCCCTTCGGCCGCTGTGCCGGCCGATGTGTCGGCCGACGAGCAGGCCGGCGCCTCGGCCTGGCGGCGGGAGCACTTCGCCGGCCTTCTTGACTTCGCGGCGGGCTCGCTGCGACCCGACGGCGCGGCCCAGTGGCTGGATGACGACGGCGTTCGCGACGCGTCGCACCCGGTGGAGACCTGGATCACCTCCCGCATGGCGCACACGTTCGCATTCGGGTCTCTGCTGGGCGTTCCCGGTGCCCGGGAGCGCGCAGACCTGGCGTTGCGCGGCCTGACCGACGTTCTCGCCGACCAGGAGTTCGGCGGCTGGGTGGCTGGCAGGGGCCCGGAGGCGGACGCCGTCGTCGGGCGCAAGCAGGCCTATGCCCATGCCTTCGTGGTGCTGGCCGCGTCGTCCGGTTCGCTCGCCGGCATCGCCGGCGCCCCGGCTCTCCTCGAGCAGGCGCTGCGTACCCTCGACGAGCGGTTCTGGGAGCCAGAGCACCGGCTTCACCTGGACGAGCGGTCGCGGGACTGGTCGGTCGTCGACCCCTACCGGGGCGTCAACGCGAACATGCACGCCGTCGAGGCGCTGCTCGCGGCCCACGGCGCCACCGGCGACCGGGAGTGGATCGAGCGTGCGCGGTCGATCGGCGACCGCGTGATCGCCTGGGCCGAGGCGAACGCGTGGCGCCTCCCCGAGCACTTCGACGCGGCCTGGGAGCCGCAGCTCGAGTACAACGCGGACCGCCCGCGCGACCAGTTCAAGCCCTACGGCGCAACCCCCGGCCACGGGCTCGAGTGGGCGCGGCTGCTCCTTCAGCTCGACGCCGAGGGGGGCACGCCCGGCATGCGGACCGTGGCCGCGGAAGCGCTCTTCGACCGCGCTGTCACCGACGGGTGGGATCCGCTGGGCGGCGGCTTCGTCTACACGACCGACTGGCAGGGCACCCCCGTCGAGCCACGGCGCTTCCACTGGGTCGCGGCCGAGGCCGTCGCGGCGGCGGACGTGCTGCACCGCGTGACCGGCTCGTCGCGCTACGCCGAGCTCGCCGAGCGGTGGTGGGTGTGGATCCGCAGGTACCTCGTCGACACCGAGCGCGGCTCCTGGCACCACGAGCTCGACACGTCCAACGTGCCGTCGGGCCGGACGTGGATCGGCAAGCCCGACGTCTACCACGCGGCCCAGGCCGTGATCCTCCCGGAGCTGCCGCTCACCGGCTCGTTCGCCGCCTCGGCGAAGCAGGCGGGCGAGATCCTGGCCCCCTGACCCGCCCGGACACCGCTCCGGCGGGTTCTAGCTCGGCGCCGAGGGGCTGAGCAGGCGGCGCGCGAAGGGGGACTCCGGCCGAGCGAGCACGCGGTCCACCGGCCCGTCCTCGACCACCCGCCCGCGGTCCAGCACCACGACCCGGTCGGCGAGGGCGGCGACGTCGGCGGCGTCGTGCGTGACGAGGAGGGTCGTGCGGGGAGCGGCGTCGTGGGTGGCGCGGAGCAGCGCGCGCACCTGCGCCACCGAGTCCACGTCGAGCGCGGCGAACGGTTCGTCGACGAGCAGGACGACCGGCTCGGTCGCCAGCGCCCGCGCGACGGCGACCCGCTGGGCCAGCCCGCCGGACAGCTCACGCGGGTGCCGGCCGGCGACGTGCTCCGCGCCGACGGCCTCCAGCTGCCGCGCGGCCGCCGCACGGGCGCTGGCCCCTCCGGTCCCGCGCGACGCCGGACCGAACGCGACGTTGTCCAGCACCGTCAGGTTGTCGAGCAGCAGCGCCCGTTGGCCCAGCCAGCCGACGCCGCGGTCACGTGCGGGTACCCGGACGCCCGCGGCGGTGTCGGCGAGGACGCGGTCACCGAGCGCGACGACCACCTCGCCGCGAGCCGGGTCGAGGAGGCCCGCCACCGCCTGGAGCAGCGTCGACTTGCCCGCCCCGTTCGGGCCGAGCAGCGCGACCACCTCGCCGGGCGCCACGTCCAGCGTGATGTCCATGCCCCGCTCCGGCACCCGTACCCGCAGGTGCAGCGGCACCGCGGCGGGCGGCGCCTTCCCCGTTGGCGCGACGTAGGCCGGGGCAGCGGCCGCCGGCCGCCCGGCGGCCGCGCCGGACACCGGCTCCGCGCCCGCCCGCGGCTCGCGCGCCGTCGGCCACGGGCCGTGTGCCGCGACGATGATCGCCAGCGCGACGACGACGAGCACGAGCGACAGCGCGACCGCCGCGTCCGGGTCTGCCGACCGGGCCAGGTAGATCTCGAGCGGGAGCGTCTGCGTGACGCCCTGCAGGGCGCCCGCGAACGTCAGCGTGGCCCCGAACTCGCCGAGCGCACGGGCGAACGCGAGGACCGTCCCCGACGCGAGCGCGGGCCGCAGCCGGGGGAGCGTCACCACGCGCAGGATGCGCGCGGGCCTGGCCCCGAGCGTGGCGGCGACGTCCTCGTGCGCGGTGTCGAGGGTGCGCAGCGCCCCCTCGAGCGTCAGGACGAGGAAGGGCAGCGCCACGAAGGTCTGCGCCACGACCGCCGCCGCCGTCGTGAACGGCACCTGGAACGGCAGGAGCTCGCCGAGCAGCCCCCGCCGGCCCAGCAGGGTCAGCAGCGCCAGGCCGCCCACCACCGGCGGCAGCACGAGCGGCAGCAGCACCAGGGCACGTGCGAGGCGTCGCCCCGGGAAGTGGAAGCGGGCGAGCACGAGCGCCATGGGGACCCCGAGCAGCAGGCAGAGCACCGTGGCTGCGGCGGACGTCCGCAGAGACAGCCACAGCGCGTCCCGGGCGCCGGGCGCCGTCACCAGGTCCCAGAACCCGGCGAAGTCTGCCCGGGTCACCAGGGCGACGACGGGCAGCACCACGAGGAGCGCACCCACGCCCGCGGGCAGGAGCACCCACCGCGGCACGCCGTCGGAGCCCGACCAGCGCGACGCGAGCCCCCGCTGGGCGTCCGTCACGGCAGCCCGAACCCCGCCCCGGCCAGCACGTCGCGTCCCGCCTCGCTCGTGACGAGCTCGACCCAGTCGCGGGCGAGGTCCGGCTGACCGGCACGGGTGAGCACGGCGACCGGGTACCTGTTGACGGCGGCCTCGGCCTCGGGCGTCGCGACGACGCGCAGGCCGTCGCCGGCGAGGGCCGCGTCGGTGACGTACACGAGCCCGGCGTCGGCCTCGCCCGCGGTGATCTTGGCCAGCACGTCGGTGACGCTGGGCTCCTCGCTGACCCGGTGGATCGTCACGCCGGCGGCCTGCGCGACCTCGTCGGTCGCGGCGCCGCACGGCACCTCGGGCGCGCAGACGACGACGTCGACGTCGTCCCGGGCGAGGTCTGCGAACGAGGCGACCCCGGCCGGGTCGTCGGGCGGGGTCACGACGGTGAGGGTGTTGGTGGCGAAGACGACCGGCCCGGCGACGTCGCCGCCCTCCTCGACGCGGGCCATCGTCCGCTCGTCGGCTGTCGCGAGCAGGTCGGCGGGGGCACCCGCCAGGACCTGGTCGGCGAGGTCGGCCGAACCCGCGTACGACACGATGACCTCGACCCCCGGGCGTGACGCCTCGAACTCGGCCGCCAGATCGTCGAACACCTGGCGGAGCGAGGCCGCGGCCAGCACCGTCAGCCTCTGGTCGTCCCCGGTCGCGCTGCCCGACGACGGCGCGCAGCCTCCGAGCACCAGGGCGACACCCAGCAGGGGGGCCAACGCACGTCCGACGGTCATGACGTACCCCCAGGAATCTCGACGACGACGTTCGTCGCCTTGACCACGGCGACCGCGAGGCTGCCGGGCCGCAGACCGAGCTCGCGGACGGCCTCGGTGCTCATCAGCGAGACCACCCGCTGACCGCCGCAGATCATGTCCACCTGCGACATGACGCGATCGCTGACGACCTCGGTGACGAGGCCGACGAACCTGTTCCGCGCGGACCGCGCGACCGCGGACGGGTCGGGCGCGGAGCGGGCCTGGTCCAGCGCCAGCCGCGCGAGGTCGGCACCGTCGACCACGTGCCGGCCGGCGGCGTCGGTCGTGGCGGCCAGATCGCCGGCATCGATGCGCCGGCGCAGCGTGTCGTCACTGACGCCGAGCAACGCCGCCGCCTCCTTGATCCGCAGCTGCGTCATGAGGATGACTCTATCGGCGCAGATGCGGATGGCACACCCCTGTTCGAAGGTCCGTCAAGGACAATGGCCGGATGACCCCCGACCGCGTCGCCGTCGTCACAGTCTCCGACCGCTGCTCACGCGGCGAGGCCGAGGACCGGTCGGGCCCGCTCCTCGTGCGGCTCGTCGAGGAGGCGGGCCTGGGGGGCGACGTGGTGACGCTCGTCGTGCCCGACGGCGTGGCCTCCGTCCGCGAGGCCCTCACGTCGGTGCTCGCGCAGGGGGCGCGGCTGGTTCTGACCACCGGCGGCACCGGCGTGTCGCCGCGTGACCTGACGCCCGAGGGCACGCGCGAGGTGCTGGAGGCCGAGGTCCCGGGCGTCGCGGAGGCGATCCGCTCGCTCGGCGCGTCGGCGGGCGTCCCGACGGCGGTGCTGTCGCGGGGGCTCGCCGGCCTCGCCCGGGCGGGCGACGGGCGGCGCGCCCTCGTCGTGAACCTGCCGGGCTCGACCGGCGGCGCGCGCGACGGGGCCGCCGTCGTGCTCCCGCTGTGGCCCCACGTCAAGGCACAGCTCGACGGCGGGGACCACTGATCCCTCGTCCGCCGTCAGCCCCCGGCGAAGGGCGGGAGCACGTCCACGGTCACGCCGTCCGGGACCACCGCGTCGTCGGACGCCGCGCGGGCCCCGGCCACGAGCAGCGCGCACCTGGGGAGCACCGGGCCCAGGGCCGGGTGCCGGGAGGCGAGGGACGCGCGCAGGCCGCCGACCGTCGTCGTCGGGCCGCCCAGGTCCACGGGCTCCGCGGAGACTCCCGCCGCCTCGCGCGCGCCGGCGAAGTACCGGACGGTGACCATCAGGCCCCCGAGGCGCCGCCGGCGGCGACGACCGCGAGCGGCCGGGCGTCCGCCTCGGTCCCGGCGCCCGCCTCGGTGGCGGGTTCGTCGCCCGCCCCCGCGCCCGCCGCCGCGAAGCCGTACCGGTGCCAGTCGCCGGACTTGCCGCCCGTCTTGGCGACGAGCTGCACGTCGGTCAGGACGACCGACTTGTCGAGGCCCTTGACCATGTCGACGACGGCGAGGCCGGCGACCGCGACGGCGGTCAGGGCCTCCATCTCGACGCCGGTGCGGTCGGCGGTGCGGACGGTGGCCGTGATGTCGACGCCGTGGTCGGCCACGGTGAGGTCGACCACGACACCGTGCACGCCGATGACGTGCGCCAGCGGGAGCAGCTCGGGGGTGCGCTTGGTCGCGGCGATGCCCGCGACGCGGGCGACGGCCAGGACGTCGCCCTTCGGGACGGTCTCGTCGCGCAGCGCTGCGACCACATCTGGGCCGCACAGCACGCGGCCTGTCGCAGTGGCGGACCTGACCGTCGGTTGCTTGGACGTGACGTCGACCATGCGGGCCTGACCCCGCTCGTCGAGGTGCGTGAGCTCCACGTACCCAGGATCGCACGGGTGCGAGCTCCTCGAGACCGGCGCACCGTGGAAGGAGCGATCGAGACCGGGCTGCAGGACGATCGGCGCAGAGGACGACGCGCGCCCGGCCGGGTCCCGGGGCCGTCACGGCGGACGTCACGCCGCCGTGGCGGTCCCGGCCAGGAGGGTGTCGCACGCCGCGGCGACCTCTTCGGCGCCGAGCGCCTCGTGCTCCGAGCCCATGCCGATCAGCATGGCGTCACGTCCCGGTGGAGCAGGTCGTTCCAGCGGTCGAGGAAGCGGTCGAGCGGGTAGCGCGTGAGCACGTGGTCACGCGCGGCCTTGCCGATGGCGGCGGCCTCGCCCGGGTCGGCGAGCCAGCGGAGCGCGACGGCGACGAGCTCGGCGGGGTTGGCGCTGAGGAACCCGGCGTGGGGCGGGACCGCCTCGTGCGCGGCCGTGACCGGCAGGGCCAGCACCGGCAGGCCGACGGCCATCGCCTCCAGCAGCGAGAGGCCGAGGCTCGTCCAGCGGAACGGGTGCAGGTAGGCGCGGGCGCCGGCCAGCCGCTCGTGGAGCACGGACTGCGGGTGGTCGTAGAGGCGTTCGGCGGACGCGGCCCCGACGTCGGACTGCGCGGCGAGGTGGGGCGCGAGCGCCTCGGTCCCCATCCCGTAGACCTCCATGGGGACGTCCCGGGCGATGCGGAGCAGCACGTCGGTGCCCGCGACCCGCCAGCGCCGGACCGGCTCGTTGACGACGAGGGCGAGGTGAGGGCGCTCGCCGGTCGCGAGGACGCCGGGGTCGGGCACGCCGTGGTCGATCACGTAGGTCTGGGCGCGGCCGGTGTCCCACATGAGCGCGTTGAACGCGGTCACGTGCACGATCGGCACGTGCCCCGAACGGACGACGTCGAGGTCGGCCACGGGGTGGCGGGTCTCGGCGGCAGGCCCGGCGGGCGTGCTGTGCTCCAGGTACACGGCGGGCACGTCGAGGCCCACGCGGCGTCCGGTCCACTCCTCGACCAGGTCCACCTCGTGCGGGCGCTGCAGCACCACGACGTCGATCTCGCCGGCGTCGAACGCGCGGCGCACCGCTCCGGGGGACACCTCGCGGACGGACGGCGGCCAGTCCCAGGTGCGCGCCCGCCCCCGCCCGTCGGCGGGGCGGCCCGGCAGCACGGGCACCAGGTACTCGTGGGGGCCCTGGACGAACGCCGTCGTCCACGACCCGTGCACGTGCCAGAGCAGAATCCTCATGCGGTCACCCCCTGGGCCCAACTCTGGGCGCGGCGAGCGAGCTGCGCGAGGCGAGCCACGGCGTCGGAGCCCGTTTCCATGCCCCTCGCACTCCGAACCGCTTCTCAGGCGGGCGACAGATCCTTGGTCGCGGGACCCTCGCACAGCACCCCGTCGGGGCCGAAGCGCGACCCGTGGACCGGGCAGTCCCACGACTTCTCGAGCTCGTTCCAGGCCACGACGCCGCCGAAGTGGGGGCACACGCGCGACACCCGCGCCGCCCCCTCGACGGGCGCCCTGCCCGTCGGCCGGCTCGCCGCCTGGGCCCACCCGGCGACCTGCCTGCTCAGCGTACGTGCGCTCGCCTGGCGCGGACGCGGGAGCCGTGCCCACGGCTCGAGGACGGGCTCCCAGTCGACCGGGACCCCGAGCAGCCGACCCGACAGCGTGATCCCGGCGGCCGCGGCGGTGACGAGGCCCCACTTGGCGTACCCGGTGGCGACCAGCACGCGGTCGTCGCCGGGCAGCGCGGCCCCGATGAACGGCAGGCCGGTGTCGGTCGCGTAGTCCTGCGCGGCCCAGGCGTGGCGCCGGGTCGCGACGGGGAAGTGCCGGCGGGTCCACGCGTCGAGCGTGTCCAGGCGCGCCCGGGGATCGGGCTCCCGTCCGACGACGTGCCCCTCGCCGCCCACGACCAGCAGGTCGCCCGCGGTGCGCAGGGACCGCACCGGCTCGCCCGCGGTGATCGACATGGTCATGGCGAAGCCGTCCGGCAGGGCGGCGCCGGGCGCGAGCTCCCACGACGTCAGGTAGGAGCGGTGCGCCTCGAGCCGCAGGACGAGCCCGCCGTACACGCCGGGCGGGACGCCGGTGGCGAGCACGACGTGACCCGCGCGCACGGTCCCGCGGCTCGTCCGGAGCGCGACGCCCGAGGGGGTGCGGCGCACCTCCCGGACCCGGACGCCGTCGTGCACGGGCACGCCGCGCGTCCGCAGGAGGCGGCGCAGCGCGGTGAGCGCGGCCATGGGGTCGACCTGCGCCTGCCCCGGCAGGCGGACCGCCCCGAAGGCGGGTGACGGCACCGGCGGGTCGTCCTCCCACTCGGCCGCGAGACCGATCCGGGCGCACGCCTGCAGCACCGCGTCGACCGGTTCGACCTGCTCGGGTGTGCCGGCGACGGTGAGGTCGTCGCGGTTCTCGACGACGACGCCGAGGTCACCCAGGGCGCGGCGCAGCCAGCCGATGCCGGCGAAGCCTGCCGCCACGTACGAGGCGAGCACCTCGTCCCCGTGCCGTGCCACGCGCGCCAGACGGGTGCCCTGCAGGACGGTCAGCTTCCCGGTGGACCTCGCCGTGGCCGTGGTCCTCGCCGGACGGGCGTCGAGGACCACGACGTCCGCGCCGCCCTCCGCGAGCAGGAGCGCCGTCACGGTGCCGGTCATGCCGCCGCCGACCACGACGACGTCGGCCCGCAGGGGACCGGGCTCGTACAGGCCGGCGGGCTCCGGCGCGGGCTCCGGTGGCGCCATCGCCTCCGGTGCTGCCGTCGGGGCGGGGGGCGCCGCGGTGGTGCTCACAGGTCGGGGCCCTGGTCAGGGTCGTACGGCGTCGTGCCGCTGGCTTCGCTCACAGCGCACCTCCTGCGGGGTGACGGGCGACCCACAGGTCTCGAGGCCGCCCGATCAACGCTGACACAGGTGACGTCCGCTCGAAACCGCACGCGACGGAACCGGACCGGACGGCTAAACTGGCGGCACGGAGTCATGAAGTGGCCCCAGACCCCGCGGATCTGGGAGGTTTCCGTGACCACCATCTCGCACCGGGCGGGCCCCGACAGCAGCAGCGCCCCCCTCGAGACCGAGCCGGTCCACCCGGCGGTGACCGCCGCCGACCTTTCCGAGGCACTGGGTCTCGGCGCGAACCTGCTCGTCGGTCGCTACCGCGTGGAGCTCGGAACCGGCAGCTGGTGGTGGTCGGACGAGGTGTACGCGATGCACGGCTGGGAGCCGGGAGAGGTCGAACCAGGCCTCGACGCCCTGCGCTCGCGCAAGCACCCCGACGATCGCAGCCGCGTCGTCCGCGCCGCGACCGAAGCCCTGCGCGTCGGGCGCCCGTTCGCGTGCGGGCACCGCATCGTCGACGGCCACGGCCGTGCCCGGTCGATAGTCGTCACCGGACAGGGTCGACGCGACCCGAACGGACGCTCGGCCGAGATCGCCGGATACGTCGTGGACGTGAGCCCGATCCAGCGCGAGGTCCTCGGCCGGGAGGCGGACCGCGCGGTGACCCGCGCGTTCGTCAACCAGGCGGTCGTGGAACAGGCGAAGGGAGCGATCATGGCAGTACGCGGCGTGGACGAGGAGAAGGCCACGCGCCTTCTCGTCGAAGCAGCCTCGGCCGCGAGCGTCCCCGTGCGCCTGGCCGCCGCGCAGGTGGCGGACGCCCTGACGGCGGCCGGTGGGATGGACGCCGCCGCCGAGGACGCCCTGGTGAGCGCCTTTGCGGCGATCCACCCGGTCGACCGGCCGCGCGGCCACGACCCGCTGCTGACGCGGCGTCGTCGACGCCGGCGGGACGACGTGGACTGACCGGACGTGGACTGACTCTCAGCCGGGCCGCGGCCGGGTCAGACCGCTGCGCGGGCCTTGCCCGCGATGCGGGCCGCCACCCGGCCGGCGCCCTTGGCCGCCATGCGCTTGACGAGCACCGCCGTCCCGGCGGCCACGGCGGCGAACACGGTGGCCTGGACCAGGCTCAGCTCGGGATCGTCGGCCTTCGTCGGTGCCGGCTTGCCCGTCACGCGCTTCCAGATCAGGCCCACGGCCTTCTGGGCCGCCCACCCGGCGGCGAACGTGAGTGCGATGGTGCCGATCTTCACGGCAAGTGTCTGTTCCGTCTCATTATCAGCCACCCCCTCACGGTAGCCCGTGGCGTGTGGGTAGGCTTCCCAGGAACGACAGGGGAGCGCCTCGAGAGGGCGCTGAGAGTGCGGACCGCCGCAGACCCTCGAACCTGATCCGGTTAGCACCGGTGGAGGAAGTCGGGCTTCTCGATCCCTGCCCGCGACCCCGCGGAGGGGTCGTCGGCAAGGCCCCCTTCTCGATCCTTGAGGAGGAACCATCATCATGACGACCACCCCCGCAGCCTTCGAAGCGGCCCGACGCCGGGCACGCGCCTCGGCCATGCGCCTCGCCTCACGCGCTGCCCGTCCGACGGCGGCCGGCCTCGCGCTGGTCCTCACCCTCGCCGCCTGCTCGTCCGGTGACCAGGGCGAGACGGGTACAGAGGCCGACGCTTCGCCGTCGGGCACCGTGACCCTCGTGACGCACGACTCGTTCGCGCTGTCCGACGGACTGCTCGCCGCCTTCGAGGAGGAGTCGGGCCTGACCGTCGAGACCGTCGCCGCGGGCGATGCCGGCACGCTCGTGAACCAGCTCGTGCTGACGAAGGACGCGCCGCTCGGCGACGTCGTCTACGGCATCGACAACACGTTCGCGTCGCGCGCGATCGACGCGGGCGTGCTGCAGCCGTACACGCCCGAGGGCTGGGCGGACCGGGACGTGCCGGAGCAGCTCGGTGACGGTGCGCTCACGCCCGTCGACCTCGGGGACGTGTGCGTCAACGCCGACACCGCCTGGTTCGAGTCGAACGGCCTGGCCCTGCCCGTGACCCTCGAGGACCTCGCCAAGCCGGAGTACAAGGACCTGCTCGTCGTGGAGAACCCGGCCACGTCGTCGCCCGGGCTCGCGTTCCTGCTGGCCACCATCGGCGCGTTCGGCGAGGACGGGTTCGAGGAGTACTGGACGTCGCTCGCGGGCAACGGCGTGAAGGTCGTCGACTCCTGGGAGGACGCGTACTACGTCGACTTCTCCGGCGCCGAGGGCGGCACCCGCCCGCTCGTGCTGTCGTACGCCACGTCGCCCGCGTTCACGGTGACCGAGGACGGGTCTGCCACCACGACGACCGCCCTGCTCGACACCTGCTTCCGCCAGGTCGAGTACGCCGGCGTCCTCGCCGGGACCGACGACGAGGCCGGCGCGCAGGCGCTCGTCGACTTCCTGCTCTCCGCCGACGTCCAGGCCGACGTGCCCGGCTCCATGTACATGTACCCGGCCGACAACTCGATCGAGCTGCCCGCCGAGTGGACGCAGTTCGCGCCGCTCGCGCCGGCGCCGTTCACCGTCGACCCCGCGGACGTGTCCGCGAACCGTGACGAGTGGATCGACCGGTGGACCGCGGCAACGATCGGCTGAGCCTGACCACGGACGCCGGGGCCGCCGACCAGGACGTGGGTCGCGGAATGCGGGCTCATTCCGCAACCCGTGTCCTGGTCGGCCCGGCTGCCGCCTGGGGGCTCGCCGTCGGCGTGCCCCTGCTCTTCCTCGGCGTGTTCTTCGCCTGGCCCGTCGTGTCGCTGGTGGCGCGCGGGTTCGTGACCGACGGGGCGCTCGATCTCGGCGGGTTCGGCGAGGTCCTGGGCCGTCCGCGGACGTGGCGGCTCGTGGGCCTGACCCTCGGGCAGGCCACTCTCGGCACCGCGCTCTCCGTGCTGCTGGGCCTGCCCCTGGCGTACACGCTGTACCGGCGGTCGTTCCCGGGGCGGACGCTTCTGCGTGGTCTCGTCACCGTGCCGTTCGTGCTGCCGACCGTGGTGGTGGGCGTCGCGTTCCGCACGCTGTTCGTGCACTCCGGGCTGCTCGGTGCCTGGGGACTCGAGGAGTCGCTCGCCGGGATCGTCGTCGCGCTCGTCTTCTTCAACGTGTCGGTCGTGGTCCGGACCGTCGGGGGGCTGTGGGAGCGGCTCGACCCCCGCGCCGAGCAGGCCGCTGCGGCCCTGGGCGCCTCGCCGTGGCGGGTGCTGCGGACGGTCACGCTCCCGTCGCTCGGCCCCGCGATCGCGTCCGCCGCGTCCGTCGTGTTCCTGTTCTGCGCCACCGCGTTCGGGGTGGTGCTCGTGCTCGGCGGTGTGCGGTTCGGCACCATCGAGACCGAGATCTGGGTGCGCACCACCCAGTTCCTCGACCTGCGGTCCGCGTCCGTGCTGTCGGTGCTGCAGCTCGTCGTCGTGACGCTCGCGCTGTTCGTCTCCGGCAGGGCGCGTGCCCGCCGCGAGGCCGCCCTGTCGCTCGTGAGCGACGTCTCCGCCGCCCGCCCGCTGCGGTGGACTCCCGCCGACGCGCTGGTGCTGCTGGTCAGCCTCGCGATCGTGGGCGGGCTCATGGTGCTGCCGCTCGCCGGGCTGGTCGCCCGGTCGTTCCGCGGGCCCACGGGCGAGTGGGGTCTGTCCAACTACGTCGCGCTCGGCACCACCGGCGAGCGCAACGCGCTGGTCGTCACCGTGTGGGAAGCGCTCGGCAACTCGGTGCGGACCGCGCTGTGGGCGACGCTGATCGCCGTCGTGGTCGGCGGGCTCGTCGCGCTCGTGGTGTCCCGCCGGCCGCGGGCGCACGGTGCGCGGCGTGCCGTCGCACTGCTCGACGCGGCGTTCATGCTGCCCCTCGGCGTCTCGGCCGTGACCGTCGGCTTCGGGTTCTTCGTCACGCTCGACCGGCCCCTCGGGATCCCGTTCGACCTGCGCACCTCTGGCGCGCTCGTCCCGATCGCGCAGGCCGTCGTCGCCGTGCCGCTCGTCGTGCGGACCGTGCTGCCGGTGCTGCGGGCCGTCGACCCGCGGCTGCGTGAGGTCGCGGCCGTCCTGGGCTCCGCGCCCGGGCGGGTGCTGCGCACCGTCGACGTCCCGCTCGCCGCCCGGTCTCTCGGCCTCGCGGTCGGGTTCGCGTTCGCCGTGTCCCTCGGGGAGTTCGGCGCGACGTCGTTCCTCGCCCGGCCCGACGCCGCGACCCTTCCCGTCGTCATCTTCCGCCTGATCGGACGGCCCGGCGCCGAGAACTACGGGATGGCGCTCGCGGCCTCCGTGGTCCTCGCGGCGCTCACCGCGTCGGTGATGATGCTGGCGGAACGGCTGCGCGGCGACCGCGCAGGAGAGGAGCTCTGATGCGCGACACAGCACCGCGCGAGGCAGAACGCGCCGAGGCAGGACCGGGCGAGGCCGGCCGGGTCGTGGGCGAGCCGGCGCGTCCCGGACCGGCGGCCGCCCAGGTGGGTCCTGCGGTCGGTGACGGGGCCGGGCTCGAGGTGACCTCCGCCGTCGTGCGGTACGGCGGGCGACGCGGGCGCGCCGGGACGACCGCCGTCGACGGCGTGTCCCTGAGCGTCGCCCCGGGCGAGGTCGTCGCCCTGCTCGGCCCCAGCGGGTGCGGCAAGTCGTCCCTGCTGCGGGCCGTCGCCGGGCTGGAGCCGCTCGCGGGCGGTCGCGTCGTCTTCGGCGGCGACGACCTGGCCGGCGTTCCCGTGCACCGGCGCGGGTTCGGCCTCATGTTCCAGGACGGCCAGCTCTTCCCGCACCGCGACGTCTCCCGGAATGTCGCCTACGGGCTGGAGGCTGCCGGAGTCCCGCGGGCGGAGCGGGCGGCGCGGGTCGCGGAGCTCCTGTCCGACGTCGGCCTCGACGGCTACGGACCCCGCGCCGTCGCGACCCTGTCTGGCGGCGAGCGCCAGCGCGTCGCGCTCGCCCGCGCGCTCGCGCCGAGGCCGCGCCTGCTGCTGCTCGACGAGCCGCTCTCGGCGCTCGACCGCGGCCTGCGCGAGCGCCTCGCCGCCGAGCTGCGCGAGGTGCTCGTCGCGACCCGGACCACGGCCGTGTTCGTCACGCACGATCACGACGAGGCCTTCGCCGTCGCCGACCGCGTCGCCGTCATGGACCGCGGCAGGCTGCTGCAGGTCGCGCCGCCGGCGGAGCTCTGGGGGGCGCCGGCGTCCCGGCGCGTCGCGGAGTTCCTCGGCTACCAGGCGTTCGTCCCGGAGGGGCTCGCCGGGACGACGGGCCGCCCAGGTGCGGACAGCGCCGCTGCGGACGGACCGGGCGAGCGCGAGCCCGGCGGCTCGGGCGACCGGCTGGTCGCCGTCGGACCGGCGGGGCTGCGCGTCCTCTGCGGGCTGGACAACCCGGCACGCGCCACGCTGCCCGGCCTGCGCTGGGAGGCGGCCGTGGTCGCCACGGCGTTCCGGCGCGGCCGGGTCGAGGTCACGGTCGACGTCGACCTCGGCGCCGGCACCGAGCGGCTCGTCGCGCTGTCCGACGTCGGACCGGTCGCCCCCGGCGCCCTCGTCACCCCGGTGGGCCCTCGCTCGGGCGGGGGATTGCCGGTGACGGGCGACACCGTGACGGTCGCCCTCGATCCGGCGGGCTGTGCGACGGTGCCGGCCGGCTGAGCCCTCCCGGGGCGTCAGGGCGTCGGCACGAAGCCGGTCTGGCCGCCCGCCGCCCAGGGCGCCGTCGGCGGATGCGGCTGCCGCTGCAGGAACGCCTGGCGTGCCACCTGCATGAGCGCCAGCAGCGACTGCCGCTGCCGCTCCTCGACGACGGGCTCGGCGGCGCCGCGGGCGACGCGCTCGTGCAGGAGGGCGAGCTCGGTCGAGGCCTGCTGGTAGTCCCGCATCGCCCGCGCCGCGCCAGGCCCTCCGGCGGCGCGAGCCCACTCGCGGGCCTGCCTGCGCATACGGAGGGTGCTGAGCATGTGCAGGTCGGCGGGGGTGACGAGCCCGGTCGGCAGGTACGGCACGAGGTGGTGCTGCACGAGCCCGACGGTGCGGCGCCGGTCGCGGAACAGCACGACCGCGATTGCGACGAGGACGCCGAGCCCGACGAGGTACGCGAACGCGATCCCGGAGGCCCCCCACCGAGAGGACCCGTTCCACAGCATGTGCAGCGTGATCGCTCCGAGGAGCCCCAGCAGGGGCGCGAAGCGGCGCGTTCTCGTGCCGGGCCGGGAGAGCGCGGCGGCGGTGACACCGAGCCCGGTGAGCGACGTGAAGAGGGGGTGCAGCAGCGGGGAGAGCACGCCGCGCACGAAGAAGGTGCCGCCGAGGATGCCGACCTCCGCGGCGGAGATGTAGTACGTGACGTTCTCGACGGCGGCGAACCCGAGCCCGACCATGGCGGCGTAGATGACGCCGTCCGTCGGCCCGTTGAGCTCGTGGCGGCGGAACCACAGCATGCCGAACAGCACGAGGCCCTTGAGGATCTCCTCGACGATCGGCGCCTCGAACGTGGCGGTGACGTACCAGCCCTCGACCTCGCCGAGCAGGGGCCCCGTGACGAGGACGAGCCCCAGCGTGTTGAGGATCGCCGCACCGAGGGCCGCGACGCCCGCGCCCCAGAGGAACGCGAGGACGAGGGCGTTGGGCGGCTCGGGCTCGAGCCGGTCGAGGGCAAGGACGACGGGCAGCCACAGCCCGAGCGGCACCAGCGCGAGCAGGGTCCCGGCGACGAACGGTGCCCCGCCGACGTAGGCCTCGTAGCCGAGCGATACGACCAGGCACAGCGACGACACGGCGATCGCGACGATCACCCCGACGGGAGCCCGGCCGGGCGTGCGTCCCTGCAGGATCGCGTCAGGATCGATGGCCATGCCGGGGACACTACCTAGTCGGGCGTTCCGGGGCAGGGTCGAACGCGCCGGGCGGTGCCTCGGCCGGGGTGCCCGACGGCGGACGAGCGCCGCCGCGGGCGGTCCACCACGCGCCACGACCGCTCCCGGTGTCGATTCCGGGCTACGCGGGTGCCGCGGTGCCCGCTGCGCGTACCCTGGCGCGCGTGCCGTCCCAGCCAGTCGCCCCTGACGACTCCGCCGCCCCCGTCGCCCCCGTCGCCCTCGAGCTCGCCGTCCAGGACCCTGTCGGGGCGCTGATCGCCGCCCGCGTCGGTGCCGCCCGCGTGGAGCTGTGCACCGCACTGGGAGCGACGGGCGGGCTCACGCCGTCGACCGGCCTCCTCGAGGCGACGCTCGACGCGCTCCGGGTGACCGGGGACCCGTCGGACACGGGCGTGCACGTGCTCGTCCGGCCGCGCCCGGGCGGGTTCGTGTACGACTCCGTCGAGGTGGCCGTCCAGACGCGCGACGCGCGCGCCGCCGTGGCCTCCGGCGCGGCGGGCGTCGTCGTGGGGGCGCTGCTGCCGTCCGGCGTCGTGGACGTCGCCGCGCTGCGGGCGCTCGTGGACGCGGCCCGGTCCGCCGACGCCGGCGCCGAGGTGACGTTCCACCGCGCGATCGACACGCTCGCCGACCCCGTCGCGGCGCTCGACGTGCTGGCGGGGCAAGGCGTGACCCGGGTGCTGACGTCGGGCGGGGCAGCCCGCGCGATCGACGGCCTCGACCGGCTTGCCGAGCTGGCGGCGCGCGGGCGCGAGCTGGGCGTCCAGATCATGGCGGGCGGCGGCGTGCGGCCCGAGGACGTCGCGGCGCTGGTAGGCGCCGGTGTGCATGCGGTGCACCTCTCCGCGAAGCGCGTCGTCGTGGACGACGGCGGGCCGGGCGGCGGGGGCGACGGTGGGTACGAGACGACGGACGAGGCGGTGGCGACGGCGGCGGCGGAGGCTCTGCGCGTGGTCGAGGAGGCGAACCTGCCGAAGTAGATGTGGCGCCAGGCGACCATCCAGCCTGGCGCCACATCTACTTCGGCAGTTTCGCCCTCGGTTGGTCCCAGCAGGGTGCCTCAGCCGCGCAGCTCGCGGTACTTGGTGATCAGCGCCGCCGTAGACGCGTCCTGCGCGGCGAGCGCGGACTCGTCCCCGGCGACCGCCGGGGCCACCTCGAGCGCGAGCTTCTTGCCGAGCTCCACACCCCACTGGTCGAACGAGTCGATGCCCCACACGACGCCCTGGACGAACGTGATGTGCTCGTAGAGCGCGACGAGCTGCCCCAGCACCGACGGAGTCAGCGCGGGGGCGAGGATCGACGTCGTCGGCCGGTTCCCGGAGAACACGCGGGCGGACACGAGGGCCTCGGCCGTGCCCTCCGCGCGGACCTCGTCGGCCGTCTTGCCGAAGGCGAGGGCCTTGGTCTGCGCGAAGAAGTTCGCGAGGAAGAGCCCGTGCACGTCGGCGCCGGCGGCAACGGCACCGCCGTCGCCCTCCGTGTCGACGAGCGGGTAGGCGGGCTGCGCGACGGCGATGAAGTCGGCCGGGATCAGCCGTGTGCCCTGGTGGATGAGCTGGTAGAACGCGTGCTGACCGTTCGTGCCGGGCTCGCCCCAGAAGACCTCGCCGGTGTCGGACGTGACGGGCGAGCCGTCCCAGCGGACGGACTTGCCGTTGGACTCCATCGTGAGCTGCTGCAGGTAGGCCGCGAAGCGGTGGAGCTGCTGGGCGTACGGGAGCACCGCGTGCGTGTGGGCGCCACGGAAGTTGACGTACCAGACGTTCAGGAGGCCCATCAGCACCGGGACGTTCTGCGCCAGGGGCGCCGTCGCGAAGTGCTCGTCCATGGCGCGGAAGCCCGCGAGGAGCTCGGCGAACTTGTCCGGCCCGATCGTGATCGCGAGCGACGTGCCGATCGCGGAGTCCATCGAGTACCGGCCGCCCACCCAGTCCCAGAACCCGAACGCGTTCGCGGGGTCGATGCCGAAGGCGGCGACCTTGTCGAGCGCCGTCGACACGGCGACGAAGTGCTTGGCGACGGCGTCGCGCCGCCCCTCCTCGGTGTCCTCGATCGCTCCGGCGGCGACGAGGGAGCGCAGCAGCCATTCACGCGCGAGGCGCGCGTTCGTCAGGGTCTCGAGGGTGCCGAACGTCTTCGACGCGACGATGAAGAGCGTGGTGGTCGGGTCGAGGTCGGCCGTCTTCTGGGCCACGTCGGTCGGGTCGATGTTCGACACGAACCGGGCCCGCAGGCCCTCCGCGACGTAGGGCTCGAGCGCCTCGTACGCCATGACCGGGCCGAGGTCGGAGCCGCCGATGCCGATGTTGACGATCGTCCGCACCGGCAGGCCGGTGACCCCGGTCCACTCGCCGGAGCGCACCTTCTCGGCGAACGCGTACATCTTGGCGAGCTCGGCCTGGACGTCGTGGTCGATGTCCTGCCCGTCCACGGTCAGCGGCTGTCCGGCCGGGCGGCGCAGCGCCGTGTGCAGCACGGCCCGGTCCTCCGTGACGTTGATGTGGTCGCCGGCCAGCATCGCGTCGCGACGCTGGGTGACCCCGACCTCCTCGGCGAGCTCGAGGAGCGAGGTGAGGACCTCGTCCGTCAACAGGTTCTTCGACAGGTCGACGTACAGGTCGGCGGCCTCGAAGGAGAACCGCGACGCGCGACCGGGGTCGGTGGCGAACCAGCCGCGGAGGTCAGGCTGGAGGGCCTCGGAGTGCTTGGTGAGGTCCGCCCACGCGGAGGTCGTCGTGGCATCGACGGGGGAGCTGCTCATCGTTACGGCCTGCGCTTCCGTTCATCGGGTCCGTGAAGTACGTCCTGGACAAACCTAGTGACCCTGGGCCGCGCCCGCCCTGTCTCGTTCGTCACCTCACAGGCGCAGCTGCCACTCGGCTCCCACGCCGGCCGGGCGGAACCCGAGGTCCACGTTGATCGCGAGCATGTGGTCGTTCTCCTCGGCGTTCCACGTGTGGACGCGCACGGCCTGCGGGTTCACGTTCGCCAGCTCGTCCAGGACGGCGACCTTCACGAGCATCCCCAGCCGGTGCCCGCGGTGCTCGCGCAGCACGAGCGTGTCCTCCTGGTCCACCACCGTCGGGCGGTCCTGGGCGAACGAGACCATGGAGAACCCGGCGAGGATCCCTGAGGCGACATGCTCGGCAGCCGCGAGGACGAACCGCCGGCCGCGCTCGCGCAGGGCGCTGTGGGCCTCCTGCACGCGGGCGGCGTCCCACCGGTCCTCCTCGATCACGAGGTCGCCGCTCGGCGCGTCGGTGGACATGCGGGTCTCCATTACCGCCAGGTCGCCCAGACGCTCGTCCGGGACCTCGTCGCGCCACACGTGCACGCGGTACCCGGTCGCGCACTCCCGGGCGGCCGACCGCAGGGCGTCGAGCCGTTCCACCGGGACGGGGAGCTCGAGCTCCGAGTGCCGGTACACCTGCTCCAGCGCGAAGCCCCGGTGCAGGGCGAAGACGGACCCCGGATCGTGCCGGGGGAAGCGGCCGCTCCCGGTGGGCGGCTCGAGGGCGTCCGGCCCGGCCGGCGGCTCAACCCCGGAGTCGGAGTCCCCGATGATCACCGTGCGTCCCGCGTCGCGGATCTCCGCGAGGCACGCCTCCCAGAGCGCCGACCCGATGCCCCGGCCCCGCCACTGCGGATGCACCCGCACGTGCGCCGTCCCGAGGTGCGTGTTGTCCTTCATCGGCAGCCGCACGATCGCCCGCCCGACCACGGCCTCGGGCGGCGGGGTCGCGGACGCGCCCGAGGCCTCGGGCAGCTCGTCCGCGACGGCGACGTACCGCGTGACCCGCTCGTAGTCCTGCTCGCGCACCATCGTGCCGAGGACGGTCGCGGCGTCGAGCGAGAGGTCGTCGTGACCGTAGATCTCGGCGTCCACCACATGGTCGAGAAGCACGGTGCCGTGCACCGCCCAGGCCTCGGGCGACTCGAGCGGCGCCTCCCCGGCGGGGACGGGCACGCGGAGGATGCGCACGGGCGGGTCCTGCCGGGAGCCGGTCATGCGAGCGACCTCTGGTAGGCCGCGGCGCCGCCGGCCGGGCGGAAGCCCAGCGCGACGTTGATGGCGAGCATGTGCTGGTTCTCCTCGGCGTTGAAGGTGTGGATGCGCTCGGTCGACGGCCGCACCCGCGCGAGCTCGGCGAGGTTGACGGCTTTGAGCAGCATCCCGAGCCGGTGCCCGCGGTGCTCGCGCAGCACGATCGTGTCCTCCTGGAACGCGAACGGCCCGTCCTCGAGCGGGTACAGGAGCATCGAGTGGCCGGCGAGCGCTCCGCTGGGCACGTGCTCGACCGCGGTGATGAGGTACCCGTTGCGGTTCCGCTTCTGCATCTCGCTGAACGTGCGCACGCGGTCGGCGTCCCATACGTCCTCGTCGACGTCGAGGTCGCCGTGGGGGGCGTCGGTGGTCATGCGGGTCTCCAGCACCGCGAGCCCGTCCAGCCACTCCTCCGGGATCTCGTCCTGCCAGGTGTGCAGGCGGAAGTCCGGGCCGGCGGCGGCGCGCGACTCGTCCTCGAACCTCGCCAGGCGTGCCGCGTCGACCGGCAGGTCCAGCACCGACTTCCGGCTGACCTGGGCCAGCGCGAACCCGTGCCGCGTCGCGAAGCGCGTCGTGGGCAGGTCCGCCGGGACGCGGCCGCTCCCGTTCGACGGCGTCAGGGCGTCCATGCCCTCGGGCGCCTCGGCCGCGAACATGGGCTCGCCGATCACCTGTGTCCGGCCGGCCGCCGCGACGACCTCCTCGGCGCTCGCCAGGAGCGCGGAGCCGATGCCCTGGCCCCGGTGGGCGGGGTCCACCGCGACGTGGATCTCGGCCAGGTGGCGGTTGCTTGCTTCGGGCATCGCGATGAAGGCGTGCCCGACGACGTCCGACGCACCCGGGTGAACCCCGTCGCCGGAGGCGGGGTCGCGCACCGCGACGAACCGGTGCTTGGTCGTGTACTGCTGGTTGTCCATGCCGACCAGGACCCCCCGGGCGTTCTGGGCGAGGTCGGCGTGACCGAACAGGTCCTGCTGGCAGGCCTCGGAGACGGCGGCGATGCCGTGGTAGGCCCAGGCCTCGGCGTCGTCGAGCGACGCGGCGTTCGGCGCCTCGACGACGTGCCAGGCGGTGCGAGAGGAGGTCATGTCCTCACCCTTGCTCCGGTCGGGCGGTCGCGCGAGGTCTTTTCGCCGGCAGGCCGGTCCGGGTCCGATTTAGACAAGCTAACTTGAACAAGTCGCCTTGAACACTCTAGGGTGACGGCATGCCGGCTGACCCGCTCGAGATCTCCGAACCGGCCGCCCGTGCGGCGCGCGACCTGCAGGTGGTGTTCGGGCGGTTGTACCGCCGGTTCAAGGAACTGGCGGACAACCGCCACCTCACCCCGTCGCAGGCCTCGGTGCTGAGCAGGCTCGGCAAGGAGGGTGACGCGTCGGCCAGCGAGCTGGCCGCGGCCGAGCGTGTGCGCCCGCAGGCGGTCACGCCCACGCTCGCCGTGCTCGCCGAGCGCGGCCTGATCGAGCGGCGTCCGGATCCCCGGGACGGCCGGCGCCAGGTCGTCTCGCTCACTCCCGTCGGCCGCGCCCACTTCGAGGACTCCCGGCGCGCCGGCGACGAGTGGCTGGCGCGCGCGGTGCAGGAGCGGCTGTCCGACGCCGAGCGCGAGGTCCTCGTCACCGCGATCGACCTGCTGGAGCGGCTCACCCGTCCCTGACCCTGACCCTGCGCGCTGCCCGCCGAGGCGGGCACCGCTCTCCCTCTCGAAAGGAACCACCATGCCCGTCACCCAGCTCGACGACCGGACGGCCCTCGTCGTCGTCGACCTCCAGAACGGCTTCCGCGCCCGCCCGACCGCCCCCCACGCGGCCGACGACGTCATCGCGAGGAACGTCGAGCTCGCCGCGGCGTTCCGCGCCCGCGGGCTGCCCGTCGTGCTGACCCGGTTCACCTTCGCCGCGGACGGGTCGGACGCCGCGCGCGGCCGCACCGACATGAGCGGCCGCCAGTCGGGCGGCGTCGCGCCGGAGGGCTGGGACCAGCTCGTCGACGACCTGGCCGGCCACGACGGTGACGTGGTGGTGACGAAGCGGCGCTGGGGCTCGTTCTACGGCACCGACCTGGACCTGCAGCTCCGCAGCCGCGGCGTCACCCAGGTTGTCCTGACCGGTGTCGCGACGAGCCTCGGCGTCGACTCCACCGCCCGGGCGGCGCACGAGCGCGGCTATCACGTCACGCTCGCCGTCGACGCCATGACCGACCTCAACCCGGAGGCACACCAGAGCTCCGTGGAGCGGATCTTCCCGCTGCTCGGCGAGACCGGGACCACGGCGCAGATCCTGACGCTCCTCGAGGAGAGCCGGGCCTGAGCGTTGGGCGGGTCAGGCGGGCGGCGGGGCGCAGGAGGCGCGGACGACGAGCGACGTCGGCAGCCGCACGTGGTGCTCGCGGGGGGTGCCCTCGATGAGGTCGACCACCATGCGCAGCGCCTCGGCGCCCATCTGGTGCAGCGGCTGGGCGATCGTCGTGAGCGGCGGGTTGCAGGACGCCGACTCGGGAACGTTGTCGAAACCGATCACGGACAGGTCCTCGGGGACGCGCAGGCCGAGCTCGTGGGCGACCTCGACGATGCGGATCGCGGAGATGTCGTTGGCGGCGAACACGGCGGTGGGCCGGTCGGGCCGGTCGAGGAGCTCGTGCGCGGGGGCGTCGGCCAGGTCCGGGCGGTAGTTGCCGACGCGGATCAGGTCGGGGTCGACCTCGATCCCGGCGTCCTCCATCGCCTCCCGGAAGCCGAGCTCACGGAGCCGGGCGGACTCGAGGTCCTCACGTCCGCGGAGGTGGGCGATGCGCCGGTGGCCCAGGCCGATGAGGTACTCGGTGGCGGTACGTGCACCAGCCAGGTTGTCGGAGTCGATCGTCGGCGCGCCGGACGGGCCGGTGTGCGGGTCGATGGCGACGATCGGGACGTTGTCGTGCACGGGGGCCACCACCGTGGGGGTGACGATGACGGCGCCGTCGATGAGCGTGCCGCCGAGGCGGGACACGGAACGCCGCTCCCAGCCGACCCGGTTGCCGTCCGCGCTGCCGCCCGAGTACGCCAGGAGCTCGTAGCCGGTGCCCTCGATGGCCTGCGAGATGCCCTTGAGAAGCTCGGTGCTGAACGGCTCGAACTCGGCGACGAGGACGCCGATGACGTTCGTGCGACGCCGCCGCAGGCTGCGGGCGACCAGGGACGACTCATAGCCGAGCTGCTCCACGACCTCGAACACGCGCGCGGCTGTCGCGGGCGCCACGCCGTAGCGGCCGTTGACCACCTTGGACACGGTCGCGACGGACACGCCGGCGGCCTTCGCGACGTCGGTGATCGTGACACGCCCACCCTGGTCGGCGGTGGACGGCCACCGTTCCGCCGCCGCATTCGCCAACGATTTCTCTCCCGGCCCGGCGGTGGGCTCCGGGGTTTCGCCCGCACTGTGCACGTGAGAGACAGTACCTTGGGTTGGTGGTCACGCCCGTTGGGACATCACGCGTTGTAAAAACGTTATCGAAAACGTTTGACAGTGCCCAGGTCTCGCTGCCACCCTCGCTCTGACAGAGATCTGTGGCTGTCGACAACGACCCGTCGATGACGACCAAGGGGTTTCCGCGATGATGAGGATGAAGCAAGCGACGAGCGCCCTGGCGCTGGGCGCCACGGTCGCGCTGCTGGCTGCCGGTTGTGGCAGCTCGGCCGGCGCCTCGGGTGACGAGAACACGATCACCTGGTGGCACAACTCGAACACAGGCGCAGGCAAGGACTACTACGACAAGGTGGCGGCCGACTTCGAGGCTGCGAACCCGGGCGTGACCATCGAGGTCAGCGCCATGCAGCACGAGGACATGGGCACCAAGCTCGACGCGGCGTTCCAGAGCGGTGACGACGCGCAGATCCCGGACATCTACATGGAGCGTGGCGGCGGCGAGCTCGCCGACCACGTCGAGGCCGGCCTCACCAAGGACATCAGCGAGGCCTCCGCCGAGACGATCGCCAAGCTGGGTGGCTCCGTCGCCGGCTGGCAGGTCGACGGCCAGACCTACGCGCTGCCCTTCTCCGTCGGCGTCGTGGGCTTCTGGTACAACAAGGCGCTGTTCGAGCAGGCGGGCATCACCGCGGCGCCCACCACGATCGACGAGTTCGACGAGGCGGTCGGCAAGCTCAAGGCCGCCGGCATCGACCCCATCTCCGTGGGTGCGGGCGACAAGTGGCCCGCTGCGCACTACTGGTACTACACCGCGCTGCGCGAGTGCTCGGAGGACGTCCTCACGGACGCCGTGACCAGCCTCGACTTCTCCGACGAGTGCTTCGTCCGCGCCGGAGAGGACCTCGAGGCGATCATCGCCACGGAGCCGTTCAACCCCGGCTTCCTGTCGACCGCCGCGCAGTCCGGCCCCACCTCGGCCTCCGGCCTCCTCGCCACCCGCAAGGTCGCCATGGAGCTCGCCGGCCACTGGGAGCCCGGCGTGATGCAGGGCCTCACCGAGGACGAGCAGGGCCTGGGCGAGGACACCGGCTGGTTCGCGTTCCCCGAGTTCCCGGACCAGGAGGGCGCCGCCGCCGCCGCCCTCGGTGGCGGTGACGCGTGGGCCGTGTCCCAGGGTGCCCCGGACATCGCGGTCGAGTTCGCGAACTACCTCCTGTCCGACGAGGTGCAGACCGGCTTCGCCGAGCTCGACATGGGCCTGCCCACCAACCCGGCCGCGACCGGCTCCGTGGCCGACCCGGCGCTCGTCACGCTGCTCGAC
Source organism: Antribacter soli (assembly GCF_021568775.1). Lineage (GTDB taxonomy): Bacteria > Actinomycetota > Actinomycetes > Actinomycetales > Cellulomonadaceae > Antribacter > Antribacter soli. The sequence goes on from NZ_JAKGSG010000065.1 coordinate 24,186, forward strand.
GTCCGCGACAGCGCCCCGTACGTGCAGCTCTACTTCGACACGGCGTTCGGCGCGTCGGTCGGTGGCGCCATGAACGACGCGATCGCGCTGATGTTCGCCGGCGAGGCCTCACCGGAGGACGTCGTGGACGCCACGCAGGCGGCCGCGGACGCAGAGAAGGAGTAGTGGTCGACGTGGCAGACGGAGCGACCGCCCGCATGGGCGCGCCCGCATCGCCTGCGACGTCCACCCTGACTGCCGGGGCCGCCGTCCGCGCAGGTGCGCGGACGGCGCCCCCGGGAGTCGGCGGACGCCGCGGAAACCGTGCCTCCCTGCGCAAGGGGCTCGAGATCGCGTTCTTCGTGACGCCCGCTCTGGCGCTGTTCCTGTTCTTCGTCGTGTGGCCCATCGTCAAGGCCGTCCAGTTCTCGGTGTACCGCTGGAAGGGTTACGGCCCCCTGGTGGACTTCGTGGGCCTGCGGAACTACGTCTCGGTGCTCACCAACGAGGTCTTCACCGACGCCCTGGTGCACAACCTGGTCATCGTGGTGCTGTCCATCGGCATCCAGCTCCCGCTCGGACTCGCGATCGCCCTGCTGCTCAACCGCACGATGTGGGGACAAGGCCTGCTGCGGACCGTCATCTTCGTGCCGTACGTGCTGGCGGAGGTCATCGCCGGCGTCGTCTGGTACCAGCTGCTGCAGCCGCAGTACGGCGTGATCGACACGATGCTCCAGGCGGTAGGCCTCAGCGGCCCGGCGCAGGGCTGGCTCGGCACGCCGGACTACGCCCTGCTGACCGTCGTCGTCGTGCTGACGTGGAAGTACCTGGGTCTCGCCGTCATCCTGTTCCTCGCCGGCCTGCAGAGCGTGCCCGAGGAGCTCTACGAGGCCGCCCAGATCGACGGCGCCACCTGGTGGCAGGTGCAGCGCAAGATCACGATCCCGCTGCTCGGACCCACGCTGCGGACCTGGGCCTTCCTGTCGATGATCGGCTCGCTCCAGCTCTTCGACATGGTGTGGATCCTGACCGGCGGCGGCCCGGCGAACGCGACCAGCACGATGGCGACGTTCCTCATCACCGAGGGCACCAAGCGGCAGAACTACGGCATCGCCGCCGCGGCGTCGGTGGTCCTGTTCGTGGTCGCCCTCGTCCTGGCGCTCGGCTACCAGTACTTCGTCCTGCGCCGCGACAACCAGGACACCGTCGTCACCCGGAAGAAGGCCACGAAGTGAGCGCCGACGCCTTGACCGACCTGTCGATCGCCCCCACCGCACGGGAGAGGCGCCGTCGGCGCTCGACCAACGCCTTCCAGGGCGGGAACCCGCTCGTCTATGCCGTCGCCCTCGTCGTCGTGGCGCTGACGCTCGGCCCCGTGCTGTACGGCGTGCTGGGCGGCTTCCGCACCAACGCGCAGCTCGCCGCGGACCCCGCCGGTCCGCCCGATCCCTGGGTCCTGAGCAACTACACGGGTGTGCTGACCAACCCCGCCTTCTGGCAGTACGCGCTCAACTCGGCGGTCATCGCCGTCGTCACGACGGCCCTGGTGGTCGTCTTCGGGGTCATGGCCGCGTACCCCCTGGCGCGCTACCAGTTCAGGTGGCGCGAGGGCCTCTACATGGTCTTCGTCCTCGGCCTGCTGTTCCCGGCCACGGTGGCGATCATCCCGCTGTTCATCCTGATCACGCGCGACCTCCAGCTCGGCAACACGTGGTGGGGTGTGGCGCTGCCGCAGGCCGCGTTCGCCCTCCCGATGACCGTGGTCATCCTGCGGCCCTTCCTCCAGGCGCTCCCCAAGGAGCTGGAGGAGGCAGCGATGCTCGACGGGACGTCCCGGATCGGCTTCTTCTGGCGCATCCTCATCCCGCTGTCCGGTCCCGGCCTGGTGACCGTGGGCGTGCTGGCCTTCGTCGGCTCGTGGAACGCCTACCTGCTGCCGCTCCTGCTGCTGCAGGGCGACATGAAGACGCTCCCGCTGGGCGTCGCCGACTTCTCGTCCGAGCACTCCTCGGACATCGCAGGTGTCTTCGCCTTCACGACCCTGGCGATGGTTCCCGCGCTCGTGTTCTTCCTCACGATGCAGAAGCGGATCGTCAACGGTCTCCAGGGCGCCGTCAAGGGCTGACCCAGCTCATACAGAGAGGACATGGTCCCGATGACGGATCTTGATGTCGCGTCGCCCGCGACGCCCACGGTGTCGGAGCGCGTGCGGGCACTGCACGCGCAGATGACCCTCGAGGAGAAGCTCGCGCAGATCGTCGGCTACTGGCTCGACCAGGGCGGCGACGTCGTCGCACCCATGCAGGGCGAGATGGTCGCCGGCCGGCAGGACCCCGGCAAGCTCTCCGAGGTCACCGCTCACGGACTCGGCCACTACACGCGTGTCTACGGCACGCGGCCGGTCGACCCGGCCGAGCGGGCGGCCTGGTTGTGGGAGGAGCAGCGCCGGCTCAAGCGTGAGACGCGCCTGGGCATCCCCGCGCTCGTCCACGAGGAGTGCCTCACCGGCCTTGCCGCCTGGAAGGCCGCGACGTTCCCGACACCGCTGGCGTGGGGCGCGTCGTTCGACCCGGACCTGGTCGAGGAGATGGGGCGCCTCATCGGCGGGTCCATGAAGCAGCTCGGCATCCACCAGGGCCTCGCGCCGGTGCTCGACGTCATCCGCGACCCCCGCTGGGGCCGGGTCGACGAGTGCATCGCCGAGGACCCGTACGTGGTGGGCACGCTCGGAACCTCCTACGTGCGCGGCCTGCAGGACGCCGGCGTGCACGCCACGCTCAAGCACTTCGCCGGCTACTCCGGTTCCAAGGGCGGGCGCAACCACGCCCCGGTCTCCGCCGGTCCGCGCGAGGTCGCCGACGTGTTCCTCCCGCCGTTCGAGATGGCGGTGCTGGACGGTCGTGCCCGGTCGGTCATGGCGTCCTACAACGACGTCGACGGCGTGCCCATGCACTCCGCCCAGGAGTACCTCACGGGCCTGCTCCGCGAGGAGTGGGGGTTCGACGGCGTCGTGGTCGCCGACTACTTCGGCGTCGCCTTCCTCACCGTCATGCACGCGATCGCGGCCGACCGCGGGCAGGCGGCTGCCCTCGCGCTGGAGGCAGGCGTCGACATCGAGCTGCCGTCGGGTGACGCCTACCTGGCGCCGCTGGCGGAGAAGATCCGCGCAGGCGAGCTCGACGAGGCCTACGTGGACCGCGCCGTCCTGCGTGCCCTGGCGCAGAAGGAGCAGCTGGGTCTCCTCGACGCCGACGCGTTCGAGGGCGCGCCCCCCGTCTCGATCGACCTCGACTCGCCCAGCCACCGCGATGTCGCCCGCCGCCTGGCGGAGGAGTCGGTCGTCCTGCTGTCGAACGACGGGGTGCTCCCGCTCGGCGCCGGGACCGGAGCACGAGTCGCCCTGATCGGCCCCAACGCGGACCGTTCCGAGGCTCTGATGGGCTGCTACTCGTTTGCCAACCACGTGCTCGCGCACCATCCCGAGGTGCCGCTGGGCTTCGAGATCCCGACGGTCACCGAGGCGCTGCGTGGCGAGCTTCCGGGCGCGGTGGTCACCTTCGCGCAGGGGTGCGAGGTCGAGGGCGACGACACGTCCGGGTTCCCGCAGGCCGTGGCCGCCGCGCAGGCAGCGGACGTGGCGGTGGTCGTCGTGGGCGACCAGGCCGGGCTCTTCGGGCGCGGCACCGTGGGGGAGGGCAACGACAGCGAGTCGCTCGAGCTGCCCGGCGTGCAGCGTCAGCTCGTCGAGGCGGTCCTCGCCACGGGCACACCGGTCGTGATGGTGCTGCTCACGGGTCGTCCGTACGCGATCGGCTGGGCGCTGGACGGCGACGCCGCCAAGCCCGGCGCGGTCGTCCAGGCCTTCTTCCCGGGCGAGGAGGGTGGCACCGCCGTGGCCGGCGTCCTCACTGGCCGGGTCAACCCGTCGGGCCGGCTGCCGGTCTCCTTGCCGCGCTCCACCGGGTCGCAGCCGTACTCGTACCTGCGCCCGATCCTCGGCGGCCCGTCGGAGGTCACCTCCACCGACTCGACACCGCTGCGCCCGTTCGGCTTCGGGCTCTCGTACACGACCTTCGGCCGCGAGCTGGTGGCGGTGGACCGCGAGGTCGTCGCGGGCGGCACCTTCCGTGCCGTGGTCCGCGTGACGAACGCGGGTGACGTGGCCGGCGCCGACGTCGTGCAGCTCTACGGGCACGACGTCCTCGGCTCGGTCGCCCGCCCGACCGTCCAGCTGCTCGGCTACCGCCGCGTCGAGCTGGCGCCGGGGGAGTCCGTCACCGTGACGTTCGAGGTCCCGACCCAGCGCTTCGCGTTCTCGGACCGCTCGATGACCAGGATCGTCGAGCCCGGGGACGTCGAGGTGTGGGCCGGCGCGAGTGCCGGCGACAACGAGGTCCAGGTCGTCGCAGAGGGCATCGCCGATCTGGACGAGCCTGGCACCGGGGCGATCGCGGGACGCGGGGGGCCGACGTCGGACCGCGCCACCGTGAAGGTGACGGGCGACGTGCACCGCGTGACCGGGGCGGATCCCCGCTGGGTGACGACGACCCTGTCGTAGTCGTGGCCACGACGCCGAGATGGTCGGGCGGACCGACTGTCTCGGCGTCTCAGGTCAGGGGAGAATGGCCGGATGCGGATCGACCTGTGGCTGTGGGCGGTGCGGCTGACCAAGAGCCGTTCGGTCGCCGCCGACCTGTGCCGCAGCGGCAAGGTCCGCATCAACGGGATCGCGGCCAAGCCGGCGACGACGGTCACCGTCGGCGACCGCGTGACGTGGCGCGAGCCGCTGCGCGACCGGGTCGTCGAGGTGGTCGAGCTGATCCCCAAGCGCGTGGGCGCACCGCTCGCCGTCAAGGCCTACAAGGACCACAGCCCGCCGGTGCCGACGCGCGTGGAGCGCGAGGCCGTCGGGCTGCGCGACCGCGGGGCGGGACGCCCCACGAAGCGGGAGCGGCGCGAGATCGACCGCCTCCGCGGCCGCGGCTGACCGCGGCGCGGGGTGCGGCGCCGCCGACGGGCCTGGCAGGACGGGACCTTGGTCCCGTCCGGGACGGGGCCGCCGCCTCTCACCTGCGACCGCCCCGCGGGGAGACGGTGGTGCCAGAGGCCGGAGCTGGTCCGGCCCTCGTCCCTGGGAGGACATGATGACCGCCGCAAGCCACCACATCCACACCGTCGAGGCGCGGGAGGTGAAGAGCGCCGCGGTCGCGGGCGTCACTGCTCAGACCGTCGGACGCTACGCCTTCGCCGGAGTCCGGCTCCTGCTGGCCTTCGAGTTCCTGTGGGCGTTCGGCGACAAGCTGTTCGGGTGGGGCCTGGCCACGCCGGCCGAGCGCGCCTGGGTGAACGGCGGCTCGCCGACCACGGGTTACCTCAGCAACGTCGAGGGCACGTTCGGCGGGTTCTTCGCCGGGCTTGCCGGCAACGCCTTCATCGACTGGCTCTTCATGCTGGGCCTCCTCGGGATCGGCGCGGCCCTCGCGCTCGGAATCGGCCTGCGGATCGCGGCCGGGGCCGGCGTGGTCCTCCTGATGCTCATGTGGCTCGCATCGCTGCCGCTGGCCAACAACCCGTTCGTCGACGCGCACATCATCGACGCCGTCGTGCTGGTCGGCCTCGCCGCGGTGGCCGCCGGCCACACCCTGGGCCTCGGTCGCTGGTGGGCCGAGCTGCCGATGGTCAAGAAGTACCCGGTCCTGCGGTGATCCGCGCTCTCCACCGAGTAGCGTGAACCCCGTGAACGACGCCCCGGTCCGAGTCTTCCTCGTGGACGACCACGAGGTGGTTCGCCGGGGCGTCGCCGACCTGCTCGGCTCGGAGCCCGACCTCGAGATCGTCGGCGAGGCGGGCACGGCACGCGAGGCGATCGCCCGCGTGCCCGCCATCGCGCCGGACGTCGTGGTCCTGGACGTGCGGCTGCCCGACGGCGACGGCGTCACCGTCTGCCGTGAGCTGCGCTCCCGGATACCGTCCGTGGCGTGCCTGATGCTCACGTCGTTCGCGGACGACGAGGCGCTCTACGACGCCATCCTCGCCGGCGCCGCCGGATACGTCCTCAAGCAGGTGCGTGGCACCGAGCTGGTCGACGCCGTGCGGACCGTTGCGAGCGGGGGCTCGACGCTCGACCCGCGCGCCGCCGCGCAGGTCATGGAGCGCCTCCGGGCCGACGCGCACCCGGCCGACGACCCGCTGGCGTCCCTGACCACCCAGGAACGCCGCATCCTCGCCCTCGTGGGGCAGGGCATGACGAACCGGCAGATCGGCGAGGAGCTCTTCCTCGCGGAGAAGACGATCAAGAACTACGTGTCCAGCATCCTCGCCAAGCTGGGGCTGGAGCGGCGTGTCCAGGCGGCGGTGCTGGCGACGAAGCTGGAGCGCGAGGGCAACTGACGCTCAGGCCTCCGGGAGCGGGACCCGCCAGGTCAGCCGGGTCCCGGGCCCCACGCCGCGGTCGCCGGCGCGGTCGGATCCGCGGGCGCCGTCCGCCCGGGCGGGGACCACGTCGAGGCTTCCGTCGAGCTCGCCTGCCCGGTCGGCGAGATTCGCCAGCCCGCCCCGGTGCTCGAGGTGGCCCGGCAGGCCGGTTCCGTCGTCGACCACGGTGACCGCGACGTCGTCGGACACCGTGAGGACCACGTCGACGCGGGTGGCGCCGGCGTGCCGCGCGACGTTGGACAGGCTCTCGCGCAGGACAGCGACCACGTGGTCCGCGATGTCGGCGGGGATGGACGTGTCGACGGTCCCCTCGAACCGCAGGTGCGGGGTGAAGCCGAGCGAGCGGGCCGCGCGGTCGACCTCGGTGATGACGCGGGAGCGCAGGCCGACCTGACGGGCGCCCCCTCCGGGCTGCAGCCGGTGGACCGTCGTGCGGATCAGCGAGATCGTCTCGTCGACCTCGTCGACGGCGGCGGCCAGGCGCGCGCCGGCGTCGCCCTCCACCTTCCGGCCCAGGGCCTGCAGGGACAGGCCTGTGGCGTAGAGGTGCTGGATGGCCAGGTCGTGCAGGTCGCGGGCGATGCGCTCGCGGTCGCGGAGGACGGCGAGGTGCTCGGCGTCGGTGCGCCGCTCGCCGAGCTCGAGCGCGAGCGCGGCCTGCGCCGCGAAGGCGCTGAGCGCCTCGACCACCACGGGGGCGAACGGTGCGCCGCCGCGGCGCCGGGCCACGGCGAGCACGCCCCTGGTGTGTTCCTGCTCGCCGAGGGGCATGACGACGAGGGGGCCCAGGTCGTCGGGGAAGGCGAGGGAGAGCCCGGCGCGGTCGTCGGCGACGGCGTCGGCCGTGACCATCGGCAGCCCCGACACGAACGTCTGCGCGGCGAAGGTGCCGGAGGCAGGAAGCGTCGTCCCGCGCATGCTCTGAGCACCGAGCCCGCACGCGGACCGGACCACGAGCCGTCCGGTGCCGGGCTCGGGCACGGCGATCGCCGCCAGGTCCGCTGCCGCCACCAGCATCGCCTCCGCGCCGACCAGATCGAGGACCTCCTCCGGCGAAGCGCCCGCCAGGACGCGGCGGGAGATCTCGTCGTTCCCGTGCGCCCAGCGTTCCCGCAGCCGCGCCTCGTCGTAGAGGCGGGCGTTCTCCACGGCGACGCTGGCGGCCGCCGCGAGCCCCTCGAGCGTCCGCTCGTCCTCGGCGTCGAAGAAGCGGCCGCCCCGCTTCTCCGTCAGGTAGAGGTTGCCGAAGGCCGCGCCGTGCACGCGCAGCGGTACGCCGACGAACGAGTGCATCGGTGGGTGCCCGGCGGGCACGCCGATCGAGGCGGGGTGCGTCGTGAGGTCCTGGAGGCGCAGCGGCACGGGGTGGCGGATCAGCTCGCCCAGCACCCCGTGGCCCGTCGGGTACGGGCCGATCCGCCGGATCTGGTCCTCCGAGAGCCCCACGGTCAGGAAGCGCGCGATCTGGCCGTCGTCGCCGAGGACCCCGAGTGCGCCGTACCGCGCGTCGACCAGGTCGGCCGCCGTCGTGACGATGCGGTGCAGCAGCGACTCGACCTCCAGCCCCCGGCCCAGGTTGACGATGGCCTCCAGGAGGAGGTCCATCCGGGCGCTCGCGCGTTCCACCATGCCGACCTCCGCCCTCGGGACCCCGCCGATCCCACCGTAGCGGGCCGGGACCTTCGGCCCGCCCGGTGGGGCCGGGCGCCTCTGACCGGGTGGCCCACCGCCGCGGTTCTCTTGTGGTGAGCGAAGGAGGAAGCGATGAGCTGCACCTGGTACCGGGGCGTCGTCGTCGGGGTGGACGGCTCCGAGGAAGGGATGCGCGCGCTCGACTGGGCGGCCCGGACCGCAGATCGGCACGGGGCACGGCTGACCGTCCTGTCGGCGTACTCGGTGCCGGCGTCCCCGGTGATCCCGGAGGTCGGGTTCACCGTGGCCGACGCCCGCGAGGACGCGCAGTACGCGATCGACCGGGCCATGGCGCGGCTGGGCGACGCTCGGCCCGGCGACCGGGTGGTCCAGACGAGGATCGCCCAGGGGTCCGCCCCGCACGTGCTCGCGCAGGAGGCGCGGTCCTGCGACCTGGTGGTCGTCGGCCGGCGCGGGCTCGGGCCGCTCGACCGCATGCTGCTCGGGTCCGTGTCCTCGGCGCTCGCGGCGGGAGCCCACGGCCCCGTGGCCGTCGTCCCGGCCGGGGCGAGCACGGGCGACCCGCGACGGGTCGTCGTGGGAGCGAGCCGCGACGACGACCTGGGCCTGGTCCTCGAGCTTGCCTTCGCCGAGGCGGAGCGCCGGGGCTGCCGGCTGGAGATCGTCCACGTCCTCGAGCCGCTCGGGGTGGAGGCCGGCCTGGACCGGTCGGGCTTCACCGCGGCCTGGCGCGAGGCCGCGGCCACGGACATCGGTGACGAGGTGACGCGCTGGGCGGAGAAGCACCCCCGGGTCACCTCCACGGTCACGCTCCGCACGGGCGACGCCGCGACGGTGCTGCTGCAGGGGCTCGCCCCCGACGACCTGGTCGTCGTGGGCGGCAGGCGGCACTCCCAGATGCTGGGCCGCCTGCTGCGGAGCGTGCCGGACAAGGTGCTCCGCGGAGCGCCGTGCCCGGTCGTCGTCGTGCACGAGCACCACGACTGAGCCTGTGGCGGACGGTAGGGTCGCCCGCATGACGCCGCGGATCGCCCGGCTCCTGGAGGGTGCGCCCGTCTGGGACGGGCACAACGACCTGCCGTGGGAGCTGCGCCAGCAGGTCGCGTACGACTTCGATGCCCTCGACATCGCGGGACCCGTCGCGTCGACCCATACGGACCTGCCCCGCCTGCGGGCCGGGGGCGTCGGGGCGCAGTTCTGGTCGGTGTTCGTGCCGGCGACGCTCGCGGGCGGCGCGGCCGTGACCGCCACGCTGGAGCAGGTCGACGCCGTGCACCGCATGGTCACGCGCTACCCGGACCGGCTGACGCTCGCCCGCACGGCGGACGACGTCGAGGCCGCCTGGGCCTCGGGCCGCGTCGCGTCCCTCATGGGCGCCGAGGGCGGCCACTCCATCGACTCGTCGCTCGGTGTCCTGCGCATGCTGCACGCCCTGGGCGTCGGCTACCTGACGCTCACCCACAACGACAACGTGCCGTGGGCCGACTCCGGGACCGACGAGGAGGTGCTCGGCGGCCTCTCGCCCTTCGGCGAGGACGTGGTCCGGGAGATGAACCGGATAGGGATGCTCGTCGACCTGTCGCACACGTCGGCGGGCACCATGCGGCACGCGCTGCGGGTCACGTCCGCGCCGGTCATCTTCTCGCACTCGTCGGCCCGGGCCGTCTGCGACGTACCTCGCAACGTGCCCGACGACGTCCTCGCCGCCCTGGGCGCGAACGGCGGCATCTGCATGGTGACCTTCGTGCCGCAGTTCGTGTCGCCCGCGGTGGCGCAGTGGAAGGCGGAGGGCGCCGCGGCCGCCGCTGCGGAGGGCATCCGCGACACCGACTACCTGGCGTTCACGCCGTTCCTGGAGCGGTGGCGCGTCGCGCACCCCATGCCGAGAGTGACGCTGGACGACGTCGTCGCCCACGTGGAGCACGTCCGCGAGGTGGCGGGGGCGGACCACGTGGGCCTCGGCGGGGACTACGACGGCACGTCCTTCCTCCCGGAGGGGCTCGAGGACGTCTCCGGCTACCCTCGGCTCCTCGCGGCGCTCGCGGACCGCGGCTGGTCCGACGCGGACCTGGCGAGGCTCACGAGCGGGAACATGCTGCGGGTGCTTCGCGCCGCGGAGGACGTGGCCGGCTGACGGCGGCCGGCCCGACGCGGACCGGGCCGGCCCGCTGTGCCCGGGCCGGCCCGCTGTGGGCGGAGAATGTGCCGGGTTGCGGCCTCGCGAGGCGGCACGAACTCCGCTCACAGCGAGGGGCGGGCCCCGCGGGCGTCAGCCCTCGGGCTCGTCCTCCGCCGCGAGGTGCGGCACGGAGGTGAACTCGGGCCGCAGGCCCTTCTTGGGCCCGAAGAACGCGCGGAACTTGTCCATGTCGGCGCGGACGTCGCCCGTGAGCTCGATCGTGGGGCCGACGCCGGCCGTGCGCGTCACCTTGTCGACATATCCGGTCACGACGGGCAGGCCCGTCTCGCGCGCGATCCGGTAGAACCCCGACTTCCAGCCCTTCGCGGCGCTGCGCGTCCCCTCGGGCGTGATGACGAGGTAGAAGCGTTCGCCGGCCTGGAAGCGCCGGATCAGGTCGTCCACGAGCCCGGCCGGGTCGCGCCGGTCCACGGGGACGCCGCCGAGCGCCCGCAGCACCGAGCCCGCGAAGCCGCGGAACAGCGTGTGCTTGGCGAGGAAGCGGACGCGCATCCGCAGCGACCACAGGATCGCGAGGAAGAAGGCGAAGTCCCAGTTCGACGTGTGCGGCGCGGCGACGATGACGGCCGGCGGCTCCGGGTACGGCTCGGCCTGCAGGCGGTAGCCGGTCACGCGCCAGAACAGGGCAGCCAGGGCGCGGCGGATCATGCGCGAGTCACGGAAGGCACGACGGTGGGCATCCGGCAACGGTAACCGGAACCGGCGCGCGAACCCATTCGGTGCTCAGGAGCCCAGCTCTACGACCTTCTTCTGGAACCCCAGCGCCACGCGCTGCAGCGACTCGAGCGGCGTCTGCTCGTTGTGGTGGCTGATCTGCCTGAGCATCGAGCCGGACGAGGCGAGCAGCGCGATCATCACGTCTCGCGCATCGGAGCGGTTGGCGAGGGCCTCGTGGAGGAGGTCCTGCACGAGGGGCGACTTCAGCCCGTCCTCCTCGGGGTCCAGCAGTGCGGTGAGAAGTGCGATGGACAACGAGCTACCTCGGACGCTGGCCATGATGTTCTCCCCCTGGAGTTGTGGTGCCGCGACGTGAACCGCCGGACGCACACCCCTGCGCGACCGGCCGTGGACCCCTTGTCTACCGCAGTCTGCGCCGCACCGCAGCCGGTGGCTGGGGTGCGGCGTCCAGCAAGGTCAGGTGAGCCTGCGCTGCACCCACGCCTCGCGCGCGGCACGCGCGGCCCGAGAGACGGCCGCGCCGGGGACGAGACCGTCGAAGGCGTGAAAGCCGCCCGGCCACACGTGGAGCTCGCAGTCCCCGCCGGCCGCCCAGATCGCCGAGGCGTACGCGACGATCTCGTCGCGGAACACCTCGGCCGAGCCGACGTCGAGGAACGTGGGCGGCAGGTCGGAGAGGTCCTTCGCGCGCGCCGGCGCGGCGTACGGCGAGACGTCGTCGGTCCCGTACCGGTCGCCCAGCAGGGCACCCCAGCCGGTCCGGTTGCTGACCCGGTCCCACACGCCGGCCCCGTCCATCTGGCGTGTCGAGACGGTCGCGTCGCGGTCGTCGAGCATGGGACAGAGCAGGAGCTGGGCGGCGATCGCGGGACCCCGGCGGTCCCGTGCCAGCAGCGCGACGCCCGCGGCCAGGCCACCGCCCGCGCTGCCGCCCGCGATCATCAGGCGCTCCGGGTCGAAGCCGAGCTCCTCGGCCTGCCCGGCGAACCAGACGAGGGCCGCGTAGCAGTCCTCCACCGGCACCGGGTCGGGGTGCTCGGGCGCGAGGCGGTAGTCGACGGTGACGGCTACGGCGTCGTACCGCTCGACCCAGTCCACGATCGCGTCGAGACCCTGCAGGCGGCTGCCGCTGATCATCCCGCCGCCGTGGATCCAGCAGACCGCCGGGCCGTCGCCGGCGTGGTCCGTGCGCCGCAGGACGCTGACGGTGATCTCGCCGCCGTCGTACCCGGGGACCGTGCGGTCCTCGATCGTCACCGGACGGCCTTCCGTCCAGCTCTCCGGGAGCGGGATCGCGCCCGAGGCCCGGGCCGCCTCGATGTCCTCGGGCCTGAGGGTGCCCTGCAGCATCGGCAGGAACTCCAGGACGTCCGCGAGCTCGGGGTCGAACGGCGGACGGGGCAGGTCCGGCATGTCACTCCTTCGTGGGCGGCGACGGCGTTTCCGCAACGCGCCCACGATAGGGCCGGGAACGGGAGGGGCCGACCGGTGTCTCCGGTCGGCCCCTCCTTTGTGTGCAGCCGTGTGGGTGGTCGGCTGAGTGGTGTCAGGCCAGGTGGCGGCCCAGGCGACGGGGAAGGCGACGGCCGAGCTGGCGGCGCCGGCGTGCCCAGACGGTCAGGACGAGACCGGTGATCAGGCTCAGCGTGGTCAGGGCGACCAGTGCGCTCGTCTCGTCGGGTCCGGTGACCGGGAGGATCGGGCCCGTGACCCCCTTGTCGGTGGCCGTCACGGACTGCCCGGCGGCGTTGAGGCCGGCGTGCGCGGTGGTGGACGTGATGCCCCCGGTCGTGGTCAGCGTGGGCGTGACCAGCCCGACCGTGACCTCTCCCGCGTCGTTGGTGTCGTCGACGGGGTTGGTGCTGTCGGTGTTGTCGACCGGGTCGACCGGGTCGACCGGGTCGACCGGGTCAACGGGGTCGGTGGGCTCGACGGGGTCGATCGGGAAGACGGGCTCGACGGGGTCGACCGGGTAAACGGGGTCGACGGGGTCGATCGGGTAAACGGGCTCGACGGGGTCGACCGGGAAAACGGGGTCGACGGGGTCGACCGGGTCGACGGGGTCGACGGGGTCAACCGGGTCGGGGTCGACGGGGTCAACCGGGTCGACGGGGTCGGTGGGCTCGACGGCGCACTGGACGTCGTCGAACCTCACCGAGAACGTCGCGACGGTCGGGGACGCTTGCGTCCAGCCTGTCGGCATCGCGGCCCAGGTGTAGTCGGAGCCGGTGGTTGCTGTGACCGTGGCGGTCTGGCCGGCGAGGTAAGGGCCGGCGGTGTTGGCGGAGTAGGTGACGCCCAGGCCGTTGGGCGCCAGGGTCAGGGTCGGGGGTGTGACCACACCGCCCACACAGACCGCCTGGGTGACGGCCGGGTTGACGGGCACCGCGGTGACCAGGACCGCGTTGGCGAACAGCGGCAAGGTCTGGACGCCCCGACCGGCGTCCGACACCGGTCCTGCCCCGGAGTTCTGGGACACGAGGATGCCGTAGTTCCCCGCGTGGAGGTTGCCCGTGATGGTCCCGGGCGGGTCACCGTAGGTGAGGGTCGCGTGGTACTCGATGACGATCGTCTCGCCGGCCTCGACGTCGGTGACCGTGCTGGCCAGCTCGATCTCGCCGGCCGACCAGGTCCCGGAGGCTGACGTGGGGTCGATGGTCTCCTGATCGTCACTGACGTACCCGGAGTCGCCGGTCGCCAGGAAAGCCGTCACCTGGGTGATGCCGACCTGGTCCGAGTTCCCGAACCTCGTGTCGAACCTCGTGGTGACCGTGACCGTCGACTCGCCCGCGGGCGCGTCGGCGTCGACAGGGACGACCTGGAAGTAGATGACCGTGTCGCCGCGCTGGAACGACCGGTTCTGCGACTGGCTCGTCAGCTGCGGCAGCACGTTCGAGGTGTCGGCGCCAGACGTGTCCGTCGTGGTGTAGGTGTCGGGGTGCGCAGCCCGGAACAGCGGCTGGCCGATGTCAGCGGCGGACGGACCGGTGCCCGCGGTCTCGGCCAGGATCGTGACCGGCTGCGCCGGCGCCGGCTCGGCGGGTGCTGGCTCCGCAGGTTCGAGCGCGATGGGGGCGGGCTCGACGGTTGCGGGCTCAGCTTCTGTGGCAGCCGGCTCTTCGGGAGCCGTCTCGGGAGCCGTCTCGGGAGCCGGCTCGGGAGCCGTCTCCGGTGCGGGCGCTTCGGTGCCCGTGGTCTCGCCGGTGATGGCCGCGTCGGATGGCGGTTCGACAGCGCTGCCGTCGTCGGCGAATGCGGCACTCATCGTCAGACCGCCGACGGCGGTGGCGAGAGCCGCCGCCAGGCAGGCGCTCAGAAACCTGGTGCTCGTTGCTCGGAGGCGTTTCTGGGCGCGACCGATTCCGGAGTGTGGCATGGCTCTCCCCTGTCCAAGGAAGCCAGGGGGCCGGCAACGCTTCGTCGCCCGTGCGAGGGATGCTCCCTGGCTCTTTCCTCTTGGAGGCTGACACATGCGCAAGGCGCAAGTCAAGCGAATCGGCAAAGTTTCCGATCACGCAACCAGTTTCATCCGGTTGAAAAGCGCCGACGAGGGCCCCACCCATGAGGTGAGGCCCTCGCCACCATGCAGAAGCCGGTCAGCCGACGCGGATGAAGACGGGGCTGGACTGCCAGATCTCTCCGTACCGGACGGTCTCGCCGGGCACCGGGGCCTCGATCTGCATACCGTCGCCGGCGTAGATCGCGATGTGGCCGGGGCTCCAGATCAGGTCGCCGGGCTGGGCCTCGGCGCGTGAGACGACCGTCCCGGCGTACCGCTGCTCGGACGACGTGCGCGGCAGGTCGATGCCGACCTGGGCGTAGACGTACGAGGTGAACCCTGAGCAGTCGAACCCGGCGGGCGTGGAGCCGCCCCACAGGTACGGCGCGCCGAGGTACTGCATGGCTACCGCGACCACCGTGGAGCCTGCGGCCGACGCGGGTACGGCGACCTCCTCGGCGGGCTCGGCGGCGACGGTCTGGGTGGTCTCCTCGGCCTGCTCGACCGCGGCTGCCGGCTCGGCGACGGGCTCCGGCTCCGGCGCAGGCGGCGGGGTCACGACGACGGCGGAGCTCTCGACCGTGAACCGGGCGTCCGCGGAGACGCTCACGACGGGGGCGGCCGCCAGTGCCTGGCTGGCTTCTTCCGTCAGTGCTCCGAGGTCGACGGTGCTGAGGATCCTGCTGCTCTCGGTGCTCGTGACGGCGTTGGCCGGGGCGCTGAACACCGAGACGAGGAGGCCGGAACCGGCTGCGACGAGGGCGCCCCGGCGGGCGGCCGCGCCGATCCCGCGCGCGGCGGCGCGGGAGTACGGGGTGAGGGGGGTGAGGGGTCTGCGGGCAGCACGATGGCGCCCGGGGGTGCGTGAGGTCACGGCAGATCTCCAGGACGCCTGCGAGGTGAGCTGTCGGGTTCGGGTCGGAGACTGACCCGGCCGAACGGACCTGCTGTTCGGCTTCACCCCAAGGACACCGTGGTGTCCACGTACGTGGGTCCCCCGTCCCTGTCATGTGTGGTGAGAGCAGACCTCGGGCGGTGACAGGGCTCGGCGCCCGCCTGGGTCCCCGGCGGATCGTCCGCTGGGTGGAGAGACCGTAACGCAGGTTCCTGGAAAAGTCACGATCAGGTCACGACCGGCGTGTCGTCGGTGTGTCGATATTGGAGAAAAGTCCCGTTCGACCCGCGGCGCCACCTCGAACATCGAGATCCCGGTTGGCATCGACCTCGGCGCGCACACCCGTCCGGGCGGCGAAACCATTGGAACAATTCAATTCTCGCTAAAAGCATTCAAAGCCGATTAAATGCATTCACGCGGCGCAATTCACCCCCCTCGGGTGGTGATCGCCACGCGGCAGAGTGCAAGCCTCGAAGTGAGAGCCGGGGGGCTTCCCTCGGCCGGGCAACGACGCGCTGCCGACCCCCTGGCTTTCTCTGAGGAGAATGTCATGCGGCACTCCGGAGTCGGTCGCGCCCAAGAGCGCCGCCGAGAATCAGCACCTTGGGTCAGGAGGCTGCTGGGCGCATGTCTGGCGGCGACTCTTGCCACAGCGACCGGTGGACTGGCGATCAGCACCGCATTCGCCGACGACGGCAGCGTCGTCGAGCCGGCATCCGACGCCGCCATCGCCGGCGACACTTCGGGCACCGAAGCGCTCGCACCGGAGACGGCTCCTGAGCCGGCACTTGAGCCGGCGCCCGACCCGGCTCCCGGACCGGCACCCGAGGATCCGGCTGCCGCAGAATCTGAGCCCGCATCCGTCGAGCCCGCCCCTGTCGTGCTCGAGCCTGCGGAGCCTGCACCCGCCGAGCCGGCGCCCGCGCCCGAGTCCGAGCCCGCGGCGGCGGAACTTGGAGTACCGGAAGCTCCCGCATCGGACGCTGCTTCGGCCGCGGCCGACGAGGTCACGATCCTGGTCGACACCGCAGGTCCGGGTCCGTCCGCTGGTGACATCGAACAGCCGCGGTTCCGGGCTGCGCACCCCGACACCTACACCACGGCCAACCCCGGAACTGCGGACACGTCGAACGTGCAGACGCAGCTGACGAGCAACACGCAGAACCGGTTCTTCGAGTGTGGCGACACGATCATCTACTTCCAGATCATCCCGATCGCGGCCGACGCGCCCTCG